>CALICM010000007.1 GCA_938049225.1 uncultured Paracoccaceae bacterium | reverse complement strand
GCGCACTTTGCTCTTGGGCGACATCAATTCCAACGTAGCGTTTCATGGTGGTCCTCCTGTGGCCTTGGGGTTTCAACATCGACACTAACGATGTTCGAAACCTCCCAAGCTGGATTCGCCGCAGATACGCCATGTCCGCTTCTGCATGCCTCTCTAAACTCCTCGCACCTGTAGCGAAGGTCGGCTTCCCGCCCCGGGTGTCGAATCCACGGCAATCAGAGTCTCACTTGTCGAAGCACTTCTTAAATGTAAGCAATCCAGCGCGCGGGGTAGCGAGAGCCCCCAAAAACCTGAAATCTTGACGTAATTTGGGTTCTTATAATCGGGCTACAAGAGGCCTTTGGACGAGAGTGGCCTTCATCAAAAGCCTCGAGGCTAATGCCCGCAACGGTCAGGTATCCCGGAAAAAGAGACAAACTCGTGTCAAAAGAGACAAACCACGTGTCATCTTATAAATAAAATGTGCTGGTGAGCCGTGCAGGATTCGAACCTGCGACCCGCTGATTAAAAGTCAGCTGCTCTACCAACTGAGCTAACGGCCCACGCAAGGCGGCTGGATAGACGCAGGGCGGGCTTTGGTCAAGGGGCAATACCGCGGCGCGATGGCATCAATCCCCTGGTATCGCCGGCAGTCGCTGCTTATATAGGCGCCGATGAACCAGGCAGCCAACACCGCACCGCCATTGCATTTTTTAAAGATGCACGGGCTGGGCAACGACTTTGTCGTTATCGACGCACGCGGTGGCGCCGATCCGATTACGCCCGCACTGGCATGCGCTATTGGCGACCGTCACCGGGGGGTGGGTTTTGATCAGCTGGCAGTTGTCTTGGATGACCCTCAGGATGATGTGCGCCTGGTGTTCTGGAACGCGGACGGCTCGACCTCGGGCGCCTGCGGCAATGCCACACGCTGCATTGCACGGCACCTTATGGACGAAACTGGCGCGACACGCCTCACCCTGCGCACCGCCTTCGACACGCTGATCGCCGAGGATGCGGGCGACCGGCTGACCCGGGTCAATATGGGAACCCCTGCGCTGGCCTGGGATCAGGTGCCCCTTTCCATCGCGACCGACACAGTCAGCCTGCCTCTACCTGGCGCCCCGGGTGCGCTTAGCATGGGCAACCCGCATTGCGTTTTCGTGGTGGATGATGCCGAAGCCGCCGACATCGCTGCCATCGGCGCGCGGTTCGAGACCGATCCTCTCTACCCCCAGCGGACGAATGTAGAGATGGTACAGGTGCTATCCCCCGACCGCCTGCGCCTGCGGATATGGGAGCGGGGCGTGGGCATCACCTTGGCCTCGGGCTCGTGCGCTTGCGCTGCGCTGGTCGCGTGCCACCGCAAGGGGCTGTCGAACCGCAAGGCCGAGATTATCGTCGATGGTGGCACCCTGATGGGCGACTGGCGCGAAGATGGCGTCTGGCTGACCGGCCCCACCAGGACGGTGTTTCAAGGCACCCTCGACCTTAGCCAGCTCACATGACCACGCCCCGTTTTGAAACCTTCGGCTGTCGTCTAAACGCCTATGAAACCGAGACGATGCGGCAGCTTACCACGAAGGCAGGTCTGGAAAATACTGTCGTCGTCAACACCTGCGCCGTAACGGCCGAGGCTGTGCGGCAGTCGCGCCAGCGCATCCGCAAACTGCGGCGCGAGAACCCCAGCGCGCAAATCATCGTCACCGGTTGCGCGGCCCAGACCGAACCCGAGACTTATGCCGAAATGGCCGAGGTTGACTTGGTTCTGGGGAATGTCGAAAAGCTGCAGCCTGACACCTGGGCCTCCCTGACCCAGCCTGCGAATTTCATCGGCCAAACCGAAAAGATCCACGTCAACGACATCATGTCCACGACCGAGACCGCCGGCCATCTGATCGATGGTTTCGGCACCCGCGCGCGGGCCTATGTCCAGGTGCAAAACGGCTGCGACCACCGCTGCACCTTTTGCATCATCCCCTATGGTCGCGGCAATTCCCGCTCGGTTCCCGCAGGTGTGGTGGTCGAGCAGATCGCCCGGCTGACCGACCAGGGCTATAACGAGATTGTTCTGACTGGCGTTGACCTGACCAGTTGGGGGGCCGACCTGCCCGGCCAGCCGCGCCTAGGCGCGTTGGTTCAGCGAATCCTTAAACTGGTCCCCGATTTGCCGCGTCTGCGCATCAGCTCGATCGACAGTATCGAGGCCGACCCCGCGCTGATCGAGGCGATCACCACCGAAGATCGCCTGATGCCCCATCTGCATCTTAGCCTGCAGGCGGGCGATGATATGATCCTCAAACGCATGAAACGCCGCCACTTGCGGGATGACGCAATCCGCTTTTGCGAAGCCGTCCGTGCCGCCCGCCCCGGAATTGTGTTTGGGGCCGATATCATCGCTGGGTTCCCGACCGAAACCGAGGCGATGTTCCAAAACTCCCTCAACCTGATCCAAGACTGCGGCCTGACCTGGTTGCACGTCTTCCCCTATTCCCCACGCCCGGGCACGCCCGCCGCCCGTATGCCCCAACTCGACAAGGCCACGATCCGCGACCGCGCGGCGCGCCTGCGGGCTGCCGGTGCTGTCGGTGTCGAGAAGCACCTTATGTCTCAGATCGGGCGCACTTTGCCCGTCCTGATGGAAACCCCGACCATGGGTCGAACCCCAGACTTCGCGCAGGTCGACTTCGCGAGCCCTGTGGCCAGCGGTACGATCCGAAAGGCGAGGATATGCGGCGCGAATGCTACGCATCTGTCGGCCTAACACATTCGCGGCTTTCTAGAAGCATCCCGCCACGGACATCCAGCTGCACTTACACATCGCCCCAGGACTCGACATGCACCCCAGCCCCGCTTTCCGCCAAACGCCCCAGATCCGCAACATCGCCTTCGCCCGCGATCGGTCTTTTGGCGTTCTGACGCTCGCCGGTCCCGACGGCCCGCTGGCCGCCCATGTCCCCTTCGTGCTCAACGAACAGGGAACGGCGTTAGAGGCACATTTGGTCCGCTCAAACCCCATTCTGAGCATGCTTGACACCCCGCAACCTGCGCTTTTGGTCGTCTCGGGCCCCGATGGTTATGTCTCGCCAGACTGGTACGACCTGGCCGATCAGGTCCCCACTTGGAACTACGTCGCCATCCATCTGCGGGGGGTCCTGCGCCGCCTCCCCCCGGAGTCGCTGCCGCCGCATGCGGCCGCCTTGAGTGCGCAATTCGAAGAACGGCTCCACCCAAAGCGCCTCTGGACCGAGGGCAAAATGGACCCCGAAACGCTTGCCCGCATGCGCCGCATGATCGTGCCCATCGCGATGGACATCACCCAGATCGACGGCACCTGGAAGCTGAACCAGAACAAGTCAGACACGACGCGGCAGGCGGCCGCAAAGGCTATGAAAACCAGCGCCATCGGCCAAGAAACCGCTACCCTTTCCGCCCTGATGGCCACCCCGCCAGAGCCGGAATAATTTGAACGGCGCCACCAAAGGCCTTACATTCCCCATAAAGCCACTCTGGAGGATCGCCATGCCCGCCCCCCTTGCGCCCCTTGCCTGGACCGCCCTGCGCATTGGCGCCGTGGCTGCCGGCGCCTATTACGTTGGCCGCCGCACCCGCCAGGCGCCCAAGCATATCTGGCGTGAGCGGGCCCTGGATGACGCCCCCGAGGGGCTTGAGGTCACCACCCAACGCGCCCCGGACGAGGCCAATGCCCATGCCGCCGCTCGCCTCAAACGCACTATCCGCCTGGGGCGCGGCCCCGGGGTCGAGGTTGACATTACCACCCTGGGCAGGGTTCGGTTCCGACGGGTCGACTGAACCCAGGGCCGCATAAGGAACCCCCGCATGAAACTCTACCACGCCGATGCCTCGCCCTTTGTGCGCAAGGTCATGGTATGTCTGCATGAAACCGATCAAATGGGCGCTGTCACCCTGGTCCCCGCCACCGGTCATCCGACCAATGTCGGCACGATGCCCGTGGCTCAAAACCCCTTGGGCAAGCTGCCCACGTTGGAGCGCGACGACGGCCCAGCGCTGTATGACAGCCGGGTGATCTGCCGCTATCTGAGTGACCTGGCGGGCGGTGCGCTCTATCCAGCGGCGCCGCGCCTCTATGAGACCCTCACGCTCGAGGCGACGGCGGACGGCATCATGGATGCCGCCGTTCTGATGGTCTATGAGTTCCGCGCCCGCCCCGAGGATAAGCAAGACCCGGTCTGGGTCGAAGCGCAATGGTCCAAAGTCGCCCGCGCCCTCGATGCATTGGAAAGCCGTTGGATGGGCTATCTGGCGGGCCCGTTGGACGCAGGGCTGATCGCCACCGGCTGCGCCCTGGGGTACCTGGACTTCCGGCAACCCGACCGCGATTGGCGGAGCCCCCGCCCGGCGCTTGCGACGTGGTACAAAAACTTTTCCGCCCGCGACAGCATGACCGCAACGGCCCCCAAGGGTTGAACATCAAAAAAGGGGGGCGAAAGCCCCCCCAAACCAACAAGGCATCAAAGTTCGGACAAGTCGGCTTAGGCCGTCGCTGGATCCGGGCCGTTTGCGCTTTCGGCGGCCTTAGCAGCAGCCTGGCGCCGCGCTAGATCCTGCTGATAGAGCGCCAGGAAGTCTATGTTATCCACGTTCAGCGGCGGGAAGCCCCCATCGCGGGTGATATCGCCAATGATGCGCCGCAGATATGGGAAGATCATCCGCGGGCACTCGATCAAAAGAAACGGGTGTAGCTGCTGATCCGGCACGTTCTCGACTTTGAACTGACCGGCATATTCCAGCTCAAGAATAAACACCTGCTGGTCACCCGATTTGCTGTCGACCTTCACCTTATTGATCACTTCGTAATGATCATCGCCCAGCTTCTTGGCGTCCAATGCCACTTGCACTTGAACCTCGGGCGTCCCTTCGACCTTGGTGTTCTTCTGCACCGCGATATTCTCGAAGGACATGTCGCGGATGTATTGTGACATGACTTGCAGGCGTGGGCGCGGCTGCTCTTCGGTTGGCGCGGGGGCTTCGGCGGTGTCGTTCTCGGCCATCTGATCTCTCTTTTGTGAAAATCGGTCGCAGACCCTCTAGCGGCTCAATGCGGTTTCGTCCAGCCGGACTGGCCCGGTTTGGCCGTGGGGTCAATGATATCTTCGGGGTCCAGCACCCGATACGCGCCGTCGATGGTCTGATCCTGTCCTTGCGTCGCTTGCCGCGCGGCAACAACCGAAATCCGCGCAGCACCCCATTTAATCACCGCCGCCCGGACCGGCGGCAGCAGCAGTGCGAATCCCACCGCATCGGTGAAAAACCCGGGTGTCAGCAACAACACGCCAGCCACCAGGATCAGCGCGGCGTTCGCAAGCGGTCCCACTGGGTCCCCCGCCCCGCGCAGCGATCGCTGCACATCCCGCAACGTGGCCAGGCCCTGGGCACGCACCAAAAGCGTGCCCGCGAGCGCTGTTAGCACCACAATCCCCAGAGTTGGCCATAGGCCAATGGCGCCACCCACTTGGATGAACAAAGCGATCTCGATGATCGGAACCAAGACAAATGGAATAAAAAGCCACATCTAAGGCTGCCTCCGGGTCAAATTGCGCGGGCTTGGCCAATGGACACGCGCCCGCCTGACCCCTACATAGTGACCTAGGGATGTTTATGCTACGGTCGGGCTGCACGGGCGCGTCCGCGTGCGGCACTCAAAGGAAGGTCTGTTTATGGGCTCGTCACTGATCCAAATCCTTGTTCTTGCCGGTGTGGCGCTGTTTCTAGTGCTCAAGCTGCGGGACGTGCTTGGCACGCGAGATGGGTTTGAGAAGCCGCTTGGCCCGGTGACCAAGAAGGACGACACTTCGGCCCGGAATTTCGAGGTGATCGATGGCGGCGGCGTGGACCGCGATATCGCTGATCACGTGGATCCCGAGTCGGACGCGGGCCGGGCTCTGCTGGCGATGAAACGGGCCGAGCCCAGCTTTTCGGTGTCCGAGTTCGCGCATGGCGCGCGACAGGCCTATGAAATGATCCTGATGGCCTATGAGAATGGCGAGTTGGACACGCTGCAACAGTTCCTGGCGCCCGAAGTCTATGAAAGCTTCTCGACAGCGGTTTTCGCCCGCGCTGACCAGGGTCTGACGGTGGACGCCAATTTTGTTGGTATTCGTGAGTTGAAAATCACCGACGCCGACTTCGACGAAAGCACACGCGAGGGCGATGTGACGATCCGTTTCGTGGGTGAGTTGACCTCGGTCGTGCGCAACCCCGATGGCGAGGTGGTCGAAGGCGATGCCTCCGAGATTAAGCGCCAGAAAGACGTCTGGACCTTCAGCCGCGTGATGGGCAGCGACAACCCCAACTGGCTGTTGGTCGGCACCGGCGGCTGACGCTTTGCGATGCGTCGCCGTCCCCGCAAACTCTCGCCCGAAGACCGGGCGTTGTGGCAAGCCTATTCTGGCGGCATCCAACGTTTGCAGCAGCCGGTCCCACGCAGACCTGAGCCGCCGGGACCGATAACCCGGCTGCTCAAACAGCGCGCGGCTCCACCTGCCTCGCCCCTGCCGACGATCCACCAAAGCCTACCCAAAACCAGCGTCACGCTGACGCCTGACCCCATGGCGCAGGCGGCGGGCGGTGCTGTACGCATGGACGCCAAAACCCATGGCCGCTTGAAACGCGGCAAACTCCAACCCGAAGCGCGGATCGACCTGCATGGCATGACCGCGGACCGGGCCCATGGCGCGCTGCGCGGTTTCATCCTGGATGCCGCCGCACGCGGCCACAGGTTGGTCTTGGTGATCACGGGTAAGGGCCGCTCGGACGATCCGCATATGGCGCCCGCACGGCGCGGAGTGCTGCGCAACGCGGTACCGCAATGGCTGGCGCAGGCACCGCTTGGCGGCTTGATCCTGCAGATCACCCCCGCCCATGACCGCCACGGCGGCGGCGGCGCGTATTATGTGTATCTCAAACGGAAACGTTAGAGCAAATTCGATAAATCTGACTCAAAATCCACTGCCTCTCAATCAGCAAGTCGCCGATTTCGAGCGCAGATTTTGACAAGCCGTGTTGTAGGTTGAATCGATTTCGCTGTGGGATCAGAGAGCGTGCGCGATGTCAGGGAATATCACAACCGGGCTGACCCCGGCGGGCGATCTGAGAACATTGATCATTTGCCTTTCTGACGGGTGTAAGTCTGCCAAATCCGTTCGAGCTCAGCCTCTTCTACAAAACATGCTTCTTACATAAGGGTAAAATTCAGACCGGGATCTCTGTGCAGCCTGGGTAAGACAGCGCCTTGCTGACACTCAGTCGTTGTCCACAAGATCCACCCCCCACCGTTCAATGCTGTTCAGCCTCGATCAACCCCCGCGCCCGGCGAAACGCCACAAGGTACACGCCGCACGCCGCCACCGTAAGCGCCGCCATCCCGCGTAGCTGCACGTCATAGGCGACGCCCAGGTCGATCAACGCTCCGGTTGCCGCTGGGCCCAGCGCGGTCGCGAAAACCATCAGCGACACCGCGACCGAGCGGATCGCACCCAGGTTCCGCGTGCCATAGAACTCGGGCCAAAACGACCCCATCGCCGCCGCGCTTAGCCCTTGTGTCATCCCCAGCAGGGTCATTCCAACCGCCGCCCACCAGAGGCTGCCGCTCAGGCTGATCACCGTCAGACCGGCGGCCAGGGGCAGCAAATAAAACGGCATCACGCGCCCCGCCCCGAACCGATCCACCAAACCGCCCCCCGTCAGCAGAGCCGCCAGCGAGGCCATCGTGTAAATTGGAAACAGGGCCACAAAGCTTTCCAGGACCCAGCCTTTGCCATCGACCAAATGCACCTGCTGAAAGAAAAACGCCGTGCCGAACACAGGTTGCGCCAGTAGCCCCGGCACACAGGCCCAGAACAACCAGTGCCGCACCGCCTGGCCGCGGGTCCAATGGCGGCCCAACATTCCGGTCGTCTGATCCGCTTCGGCCACCCCACGCGGACTGCGCTCGGCCCGCAGCAGGACCCGCACCAGCGGGATGTAAAGCAGCAACACAACCGCCGCCACGCCCCAAGCCCCGCGCCAGCCCAGCCAGCCCATCAGCAGCACAAAAATCAGCGGCAGCACCGCCTCGCCCAGTGAATACCCCATCGAGACGACTGAAACCGCCCGCCCTCGCTGCGCCCGGAACCACCGCCCGACCGAAACGACGGCCAGATGGCTCAACATCCCCTGCCCGCAGAACCGCAACCCAAAGACCACCAACGGCAGTAGCCCCGCTGCAGGTACCAGCGCCATGCCCAGACAAAGTGCCGAGAACCCCGCCAATGTCAGTGCCGCCAGGCTGCGTGTCCGATAGCCATCCGCAATGCCGCCCACCAGCAGCATCAGCGCAGCCGAGCCCAGGGTCCCAAGCGCATAAATGCCGCCCCAGGCGCTGTGGCTCAGTCCAAACTCGGCCCGGATCTCGCCCGCGAAAATCGAGATGAAATAGGTTTGCCCAAAGGACGAACCGAACGTCAAAAGCCCGCCAGCGGTCAGCCAGCGGGCATTTGTCCTCAGAAAATCAGCAAGTGCCCGCATCCGACGCCCTGCGTCGGCCGACGCGCGTTACTGCAAAGGCTGCCCGTTGGCCAAAATGGCGCCATCTTGGAACTCGATGGTGCTGCTGAAGCTGTCGGGCTCGTCGCCCGGCTCGGCAAAGGCCGAGATCATGCCCATCGCCATGCCCACCTGCAATGGCTCGATCAGCCCCAGGGCGACCAGCGCATCCGCCAGCGTTTGGGCCCCCGATAGTGACAAATCAACCGACCCGTTTGGCACCGGGATCGGCCCCGAGGTGTCCAGCTCGACCGCGCCCTCGCCGGTCAAAAGCAGGCCGCCAACAGACAACAGGAGTTTGTTCAACTCAACCGCTTCAGGGCGCGCGACCTCCATCGGGTTCTCGATTTCCTCAGCCTTGCTCAACTCGGTCAATAGCACAACGTCGGCGGTCAGATCCAAAGTCAACGTCGCCGGATCGCGCGGAATGGTCTGTTGTGGGTCAATCAGGCTCCATGCACTCTCGCTGACGACCAAATCGTTGAAGTCCATCAAAAACCGCACATCGCGTGTCTCGTCCGATGGGCTCAATGGCATCGCGATATCTAAGGCGACCCCGCCCAGTGTCACGTCAAACGGTGGAAAGGGCAGCTGCGCTGGGTTTGGGGTGATGTTATACGCGGCCTCGCCCGTCACCCCTACAATCCGAAAGTCGCCATCTTCCAATGTGATCTCGCTTTTTCCATCAGATCCAACGGCACTCACGCTGATCGGCATCTCGGGGTCGTTCGACGAAAATGTGCTGGACCCAGGCCCGTTCTCAAGTACCGCGGCAAAGGTTCCATCGGCGAGAAATGCCTCAAACTGGCTCTCGTCCTCCGGCAGGCCGGTCCCCTCAAACGTCACCGAAATAGATTCAGACGATCCCTGTGACGAGACCGTGATATCCTCCAACGGATCGCCAATCACATAGTCCATCGTCAACATGCCCATCGACAGCGCGCCCTCGGTAGTGCCTGCCGCGCGGTCATACACAAAGGACAAATCCAGATCGTCCTGCGCAATCAGCAGCTTTTGCAAAATCGGATGATCCGCATCGCCCCCGGTAACCGACAGCTTGTCCGCCACCAGCGCCAAACTGGGCGAGCCCGCCATCGTTTCGATCCAATTGCCGGTCAGCGAAAATCCGGTCGAGGCAATCACGATAGAAATCGGGTCCATGCCCGGCTCGGGTGCCCCCGACACATTGACGATTTCCGACATGGTCAATGTGATCTCACCCTCGGTCTCGGCCGAAGGGGTGAGAGTAATGAAATCCGCCTCGATCACATACCCTGCGTCGTCTGGCGCGATCCGTAGATTGGTGAACGTCAGACTGTCGTCGGGGCCCACCTCACTTTGATCAAAGGTGATGTTCGCCCCATCCGCATTCATCCCTTCGATCCCGGCCTGCAGCATCGCCTCGAGCGCCGAGCCACTTTGCGCATAAGCCGCCCCGGTGAGAGTGAGGGTAAGAGCGGTGGAAAGAAGCAGGTTTTTCATCATTTACGCCTGTATGTTTACGAAAATTAGGTTGAGCCTAACACAGAAGCTGCGACGGCCGTAAGGCAGTGGCTGGGGGAATTTGTCGCGTTTCGTGGCAAAACCAACTAAAGCACATACCGGCTCAGGTCAGCCGAGCGCGACAACTCGCCCAAGTATTGTTCGACGAAAGCCGCGTCCACCGTCACGGCCTCGCCTGCGCGATCCGGGGCGGTGAAACTCAACTCCTCGAACACCCGTTCCAAGATCGTATAAAGTCGGCGCGCACCGATGTTTTCAACACTGCTGTTGACCTCGGCCGCGATCCGGGCCAGCGCCGCGATACCGTCTTCGGTGAAATCAACCTCGACACTCTCGGTTCCCATAAGCGCGGTGTATTGCAGCGTCAGCGCATTGTCGGTCTCGGTCAAGATGCGCACGAAGTCCGCTTCGGTCAGCGCCCGCAATTCGACCCGGATCGGCAGGCGCCCCTGCAACTCAGGCAACAGGTCCGAGGGTTTGGCGATGTGAAACGCACCACTCGCGATGAACAGGATATGGTCGGTTTTCACCGGCCCATGTTTGGTGCTGACGGTGGTCCCCTCGATCAATGGCAGCAGGTCCCGCTGCACCCCTTCGCGGCTGACGTCCGCGCCGCGGGTCTCGGCCCGGGCGCAGACCTTGTCGATCTCGTCCAGAAAGACGATCCCGTTCTCCTCGACCGCCTTGATCGCCTCCTGAGTGACCGTCTCTTGGTCGACCAGCTTATCGGCCTCCTCGGCCAGCAGCACATCATAGCTGTCCGCCACGCGCAGCTTGCGCCGCGTCGTTCGGCCGCCCAGTGCCTTGCCAAAGATATCGCCCAGGTTCATCGCACCCATGCTCATGCCGGGCTGACCCGGGATCTCCATCGTGCCAAAGGGGTTCGAGGTATCGGTGACCTCCAACTCGATCTCGTGATCGTCCAACAGGCCGTCCTGCAGCTTTTTGCGGAACATCTCGCGCGTCTGCTCGCGCGCGTCTTTGCCCGCCAAGGCCTCGATCACGCGCTGTTCAGCGGCCTCATGGGCGCGGGCCTTTACGTCCTCGCGCATGTGATCGCGCACCATGACAATTGCGCTGTCCACCAGATCGCGCACGATCTGTTCCACATCGCGGCCCACATAGCCCACTTCGGTAAATTTCGTCGCCTCGACCTTCAGAAACGGCGCACGGGCCAGCTTGGCCAACCGGCGGCTGATCTCGGTCTTGCCGACCCCGGTGGGTCCGATCATCAGGATGTTCTTGGGATAGACCTCGTCGCGCAGATCCGCCGCCAATTGTCGGCGCCGCCAGCGGTTGCGCAGGGCCACAGCCACGGCCCGTTTGGCATCTGCCTGGCCAATGATGAAGCGGTCCAATTCGGACACGATCTCGCGCGGGGTTAAGTCGGTCATTAAGGGGGCGCCTCACTCGATCTGGCAGGGGCCAGTTTGCAATTTTCAGTTGGCCAGACACTTAACAACGCCTGCGCTTTGCACAAGCCCCTCGCGCCCAACCACAAACGCGTGAGGGGCATGGACCGTGCCCCCGCGATGCGCGTAGATCACCCAACGAGACACCGCTTGCAAAGGAGCATCGCCATGATCACCCGCCGCCAATCCCTGACCCTGATGACCGCAGCCCTTGTCATGCCCGCAGGCCTGATCCGCGCCAACACCACCGTCGCCCAGGGAACCTTTACTGGGCTCAACAACCATGTGACCACCGGAACAGGCTACATCGTCGAGAAAGACGGTAAACACTACATCACTCTCGGCGAGGATTTCGATTTCGACGGCGCGCCCGATCCGCGCCCGGCCTTAGGCAAGGATGGTTACGCCCCCGAGACGCTGACCCGGTTGCTGTACTCCAACAAAGGCGCACAGTCGTTTGAACTGCCTGCGGGCATTGACGTCGCGGCTTATAACGAGATTTGGATCTGGTGCGAGCAGTTTAGTGTAGGTCTGGGTGTCGCCAAACTGAACTAACGGCCCCGCGCCAGCCTGGCCCCGCCCCGGGGTCCGGGCCGCCCGCAGCCCCTGTGGGCGGCCTTCAACCGTCGATCCGCTCCACCGTCATATTACCGTTGGTATAAACACAGATCTCGGCCGCGATCTCGAGCGCCCGCCGCGCCACGGCCTCGGCGTCCAGATCTGTCTCGCTTAGCGCCCTCGCCGCCGCCAGTGCGTAGTTTCCGCCTGACCCGATGGCCGCCACGTCATGTTCGGGTTCCAACACATCGCCCGCGCCGGTAATCACATATAGTTCAGCGCCATCGGTCACGATCAACATCGCCTCAAGGTTGCGCAGGTACTTATCCGTGCGCCAATCCTTGGCCAAATCCACCGCCGCCCGCTGCAACTGCCCTGGCGTCGCCTCCAGCTTCGCCTCTAACCGTTCCAGCAGCGTGAATGCATCCGCCGTCGACCCAGCAAACCCACAAACCACATCCCTTCCGCCGGGGCTGATCCGCCGCACCTTGCGTGCGCTGCCCTTGATCACCGTCTGACCCAGACTGACCTGCCCATCGCCTGCCACCACCACTGACCCGCCCTTGCGCACCGCCACGATTGTCGTGCCATGCCAGCCGGGAAACCGCTCTTCACTCATGCCATCCTCCACGTTGCGCCCGATATAGGGGCTTGCCCCGCACAACACCAGATGTGTGCTGTGTCACTGGCGCGACACGGCGCGTGTGACATACTGCACCTGTAACAGGGGGGCACATGCAAGTTTCGGTCGGCACGTTCAATCTCAATAACCTCTTTTCGCGCTATAATTTCCAGGCAGAACTGGAGTCGCTGCCGCCAAACCAGGCTGGCGGGATCGAGCTGACCTTCGGCCTGGATGACGTCAGCGTCCGCACCTTCATGGGCCGCCTGGTGCGCGCGAAAAATGCCGCTGACACCGCCGAAACGGCCCGCCGGATCCTGGAAATGGACGTCGATGTCCTGGCCGTACAAGAGGTTGAACACATCGAGATCCTGCGCCAGTTCAACCGCGACCACCTGGGCGGCCTATACCCCCATGTCGCGCTGATCGAGGGCAACGACCGTCGGCTGATCGACGTCGGCCTTCTCTCCAAGCTCCCCTTGGGCGCGATCACCAGCCACCAAACCGCCGCCCATCCGGACGATCCCGCGCGCCCCGTCTTCGGCCGTGATTTGCTCGAGGTTGAGGTGCTGAACCCCTCAGGTACCCGCCTTTTGACCCTTTATAACAACCACCTCAAAAGCCACTTTGTGCCGTTCGATCAGGACCCGATTCAAGGCGCGCTTGACGCCAATGCCCGACGCCGCAGGCAAGCCGAAACCATCTCGCAGATCGTTTCGGCCCGGCTGCGCGCCGGGGCCAAGTTTGTCATCCTGGGCGACATGAACGACCCACCGGATAGCTCCGACCTGGCGCCTATGTTGACCGTGGATGGGCGCGCACTGGTCAACGGGCTGGTGGACGCCGCTGAAACCCGCCCAGCCAAACCCGAAACCCCCGGCCAGGGACCCGGCCCGCAGACCACCACCTGGACGCATCGGTTCAATCCGCCCGGCCCCGAATTCCCACGCTATGAGCAGTTTGATCAGATCTGGCTCAGCGGCAGCCTGGCGCCACGGCTGATATCAGCCCACATCGACCGCCGCACCAAACACGGCGGCGATGGGTCCGACCATGATCCGGCCTGGGTGGTGTTGGACCTTTAGGTCTCGGACCGCTCGGCCCAGCCTGCAAAGATCCGCTCCAGCGCAACCACGATGTAGTAGAGAACGATCCCAAGAAACGCCAAGGCGATCAGCACAGCAAACATCAGCGGATAATCCGCGCTGATCTTGCCGCTGTCGAACAGATGCCCCAGGCCGCGGCCATGCGGCTCGACGATCTCCATCAAATTGGTGCCGATAAAGGCCAGCGTCACGGCAACCTTCAACGCCCCAAAGAACTCGGGCAGGGTCTTCGGTAAAGCGATCTTAAGGAAGATCTGCAACCGGCTCGCCCCCAACGCCCGCAGAATATCCCGGTATTCCGGCTCCAAAGTGCTCAGCCCGATGCTAATCGATACCGCAATGGGAAAGAACGAGATCATGAAGGCAATCAGCACGGTATTGAAATCATGCTGGCCGACGAACATCAGTGCGATCACCGGCACCAGCGTCGCCTTGGGGATCGCATTGAACCCCACCAACAACGGATATAGCGCCTCGCGCATCACCCGCGAAAACCCCATGATCACACCAATTCCAGTGCCGACCACGACCGCCAGCAGCAACCCCACGACTGTGCGCCACAGCGTGTCCCAACCATATTCCAGAAACAGCCAGCGGAACTTCCAAAACGCCGGGCCCAGGTCGCTGGGCGAGGCCATCTTGTAGTTTGGCCAGCCGTTCACCCAGACCAGCCATTCCCAGAACAGTAAAAACACCACCACCGCGATGAGTGGCACCGCCGCCTGCCGTAACCCGTTCATGCCGCCCGCCCCTGGGCGATCTTGATCTGATCCCGCAGGATGTGCAGATTATCCGCGCTCTCTGGCGTGTACAGATCGTCCAACACGCGGTCCCGCCCAAGCGGTACCTCCATCGTGTATTGCACCGTCGCGGGCCGCCCCGACAGCACCACCACCTGATCGCCCAGAAACAGTGCCTCGCGCAGATCATGGGTGATCAGCATACAGGTAAAACTCTCAACCCGCCGCAGGTCGTGCATCGTCTGCCACAGATCCTCGCGCGTGAAGGCATCCAGCGCGCCAAAGGGCTCGTCCAGGATCAGCACCTCGGGCTTGTGCACGATCGAGCGGCACAGGCTGGCCCGCTGCCGCATGCCGCCAGACAGTTCCGACGGCCGCTTGTCCGCAAAGCCCGTCAGCCCCACCAACTCCAGCAACCCATGCACCCGCTCTTTCTGCTCGGCTTTGCTCAGCTTCGAGCCCACGATCTCGAGTGGCAGCAGAATATTGTCCAGGATCGTCCGCCATTCCAACAGCACCGGGTTCTGAAACGCCATCCCCACGGTCTTGCGCGGGCTTTTGACCCGCGCCCCATGCAGCATCACCTCGCCCTGATCGGGGATCATCAAACCCGCCACCAGCCGGGTCAGTGTCGACTTTCCGCACCCCGACGGGCCGACCACGGCCGTAAACGTCCCTTCGCCCGCTGTGATCGTCAGATCGTCCAACACCGGCAGGGGGCCCGCCGGTGTTTTATAGGCATGCGTGATATGGTTCAGCGCAATCAGCGGCGCGTCGGCCATACTCTTACTTCAGCGCCAGGCTGCCATCCGTTGGCAGATAGGCATCGGTGAAATAAAGGGCGGTGTCGGGTGTCGTCTGAAACTCGTAGTTTTCGGCGATCTGCCCAATTGAAGCCTCGAACCGGGCCGCATCAATCCCGCCCAAACCGTTGGCCTTGGTATAGTCGGTTACCACATTCGCGTCGATCGCCAGTTCCAGCCGCCGCTGCTCAAGTGCGGCATCCGCGGCCGGGTTGCGCGCCACCACCGCTTGCGCACCTGCGGCGGGATCTGCAATCACATCATTCCATCCTGCGGCCACCGCGCGCAGGAAGCCGGTGACCAATTCGGGGTTCTCGGCCGCAAATTCGGTGTTTGCGATGATCGCGTTGCCGTACAGCTCAAGCCCGTAGTCAGCCATCAGAATGACCTTGATATCATCCTCGGGCACGCCCAGACGCACCAGGTTCAAATAGCTCGAAAACGAGAACCCGGTGATCGCGTCTACCTTGCCCTCGGCCAGCATCGGCTCGCGGGTTGGAAAGCCCACCGGTTCGACCGTGATCTTGCTGGTGTCCAACCCATTCGCACTGGCAAAGGCCGGGAATTGTGCCCAGGCGCCATCCGGCGGCGGCGCACCCAGGATCTTACCTTCCAGGTCGCCAGGCTCCGACACGCCTTGGCTGGCACGTCCCACCACCGCAAAGGGGGGCTTGTCATAGATCATCATCACAGCCGTTACCGGCGCGCCCGGGTTCTGATCCAAAAACTTGATCAGGCTGTTGATATCCGCAAATCCCATCGGAAATGCGCCCGTCGCAACCTTGGGGATCGCATCCAACGAGCCGGACCCAGCGCTGATCTCGACCTCCAACCCCTCTGTGGCGAAATGCCCATTGTCCACCGCCGCGAAATACGCGGCCGAGGGCCCTTCGAAATTCCAATCTAAGGCGAAAGGCACTTTGGTTTGCGCCGAAACACCTGTGGCAAGCGCCACGCCGATGGCCGCACATGCGAACGTTTTGAACATGAGAAACACCCCTGATGAACTTGTTTTGGTTGCGCCGAGCCTCGGCCACGCCGGAAAGCGGAGTCAAGGGGCGCAGCGCCCTAAAATCGCGCATGTGCCAAAATAAACAGCAACTTCATGCGCGCCGCCCAATCCTGCATCACATGCGATCTTTGTTCAGCCCCCACCGCAGCCCTGACCCGCATCAGGAGGTGGTCGCGGAAATTCGGACCAGTTGTATAAGGCGGATCGCATGACGAAAGAAGTGATCCAGAATGAAGAAACAAAAGCACCATTTGCCGGAGTTGAAAGCCAAAGTTGCACTTGAAGCGATCACGCGCCGGGGTTCCGCCCCGATAAGGTCAGTGCCGCCGAAGTTGACAAGCTGCATTCGAAGATCAGCCAGCCTGTTTTGGGACGGGTTTTTGGGGTCGATGCCTCGCAGCAACTTCTCGGCACGCGAGGCAAGAAATGGTGAGCAAGGATCACAAATTAAGCGTTCGTCGACAGTGTGCGTTGCTGACGTTGTCGCGATCCAATCTGTACTATGAACCGAAGGGCGAGAGCGCTGAGAGCCTGCGGTTCATGGAAATCGTCGATAAGCCGCTCTTGGAAACGCGGTGATAGACCGGCCGAACCCGGTCTGGTGCGCAGATATTACGCATATCCCCATGCGGCGAGGCTTTCTTTACCTCGTGGCCACCATTGACTGTTACAGCCGCAGGGTTTTGGCATTCCGCCGTGAGTCTGGCGGCGATGTCTGGGCCGTGCGGCCGGGCCTAGACATCGCCCGTAGATGTCATCAAACTGCAACGCTCTCAGATCATGACGGGGCCTATGACCAACGCCGATTTCCTGACCGCAAAGCGCCCCGCGCCAGCCTCGCTTGAGGGGGTGGATCCGACCACGCCGCAGCGGTTCTTTAATCGTGAGCTCAGCTGGCTGGCCTTTAACTCACGCGTGTTGGAGGAGGCCGAGAATCCCAGGGTGCCGTTGCTGGAGCGGGTACGTTTTTTGTCGATCTCGGGCTCGAACCTGGACGAGTTTTACTCGGTCCGCGTCGCGGGGCTGCGGGGGTTGGTGCGCGAGGGTGTCTCGAACCCTTCGGCCGATGGGCTGACCCCGGCCGAGCAGCTGGCGCAGATTGATGCGGGCGCGCGGGCGCTTATGGCACAACAAACCAGATGTTGGGATGCTCTGGCTGACGAACTGGGGACCGAGGGCATCCATATCGTGAGCCCAGACCAACTGACCTCTGCGGATCGTATTATGTTGGATCAGATGTTTATGGAGCAGGTTTTCCCGATCCTGACCCCGTTGGCCATCGATCCCGCGCATCCGTTCCCCTTTATCCAGAACACCGGCTTTGCCCTGGCCTTGCAACTGCGGCGGCGCGCGGATGGTCGGCCGTTGGAGGCCCTGCTGCCGGTGCCGGCCCAGGTGCCGCGGTTCACGCGGCTGGCGCCCGACGAGAGCGGCAACCTTAGGTATCTGCCGTTGGAGGACTTGTTGGAGGTTTTCCTCGACAAGCTATTCCCCGGCTACGATGTGACCGGCCGCTGCGCCTTTCGCGTGCTGCGCGACAGCGATTTAGAGGTCGAGGAAGAAGCCGAAGACCTGGTGCGCGAGTTCGAGACCGCCCTGAAGCGCCGCCGCCGGGGCGAGGTGATCCGGCTGAAGATCAGCTCGGACGCGCCCGAGGATCTGCGCCGGACGATCTGCGAGGAAATGCACGTCAGCCCCGACGAGGTTATCGAGGTTAAGGGGTTGATCGGGATCGCCGCCCTCAGCGAACTGGTCGAAAGCGCGCGCGGCGACCTGTTGTGGCCACATTTCACCCCCCGCACGCCCGAACGGGTGCAGGATCACGAGGGGGACATGTTCTCGGCCATTCGGCAAAAGGACATGCTTTTGCATCACCCATACGAGACCTTCGATATGGTTATACGGTTTTTGAACCAAGCGGCACAGGACCCAGACGTGCTGGCGATCAAGCAAACGCTTTATCGGACCTCAAGCCAATCGCCGATTGTCGCGGCGCTGTGCGAGGCGGCCGAAGCGGGGAAATCCGTCACCGCTTTGGTGGAGTTGAAAGCCCGTTTCGACGAGGCCGCCAACATTCGCCAATCGCGCATGCTGGAACGCGCCGGGGCGCAAGTGGTCTATGGTTTCACCGATTGGAAGACCCACGCCAAGATCTCGACCGTGGTGCGGCGCGAGGGCGAGCGGCTGGTCACATATACCCATTTCGGCACGGGCAACTACCATCCCATTACGGCGCGATTCTACACCGACCTTTCGTTTTTCACCTGTGATGCGGCGCTGGGGCGCGACGCGACGAAGGTCTTTAACTACGTTTCCGGCTATGTGAAGCCGGACGACCTGGAAGGGCTAGCGATCTCGCCCCACAATCTCAAAGCAACGCTGGCCGAGAACTTGCGGGCGGAAGCCGCCCATGCCCGCGCAGGCCGCCCGGCAGCGGTTTGGGCCAAGTTGAACGCGGTGATCGAGCCTGATCTGATCGACGAGCTTTATGCGGCCAGCGCAGCAGGCGTGCAGATTGATTTGGTCGTGCGCGGTATTTGCGGCGTGCGTCCCGGCATTAAGGGGTTGAGTGAGAATATTCGGGTGAAATCCATCGTCGGGCGGTTCTTGGAACACAGCCGAATTGTCTGTTTCGGCAATGGCCAGGGTCTGCCATCGGACGAGGCTAAGGTGTTCATCTCGTCCGCCGATTGGATGGGGCGCAATTTGAACCGCCGGGTCGAAACCCTGGTCCCGATCACCAACCCGACGGTGCATGGCCAGATCGTGCGTCAGATCATGGCCGCCAATCTGGCCGACCAAGCCCAAAGCTGGGTGCTGCAGCCGGATGGCGGCTTTAAACGCCATGATGCGCCCAACAAGGGCCATCTGTTCAACTGCCACCGGTTCTTCATGGAAAACCCCTCGATGTCCGGCCGAGGGCGCGCAGGCGCTGACGATGTCCCCGTTCTGGTGCACAGTTTCGATTAGATCCCGACCCCATAAGCGGGATTCCCTTCGAACCTGGCATGTGATTCACTTCCGCGCCATCGCCACCCGCAACGACAAGCGAGACGACAACTTCCTCGCATCCGTTCAACTCGCAGCCATCCGGATCTGGTTGCAGAATTATGAGTCGGTGACCCAAGACGCGCACAATGGCCCACGTCGAAAAACCTTCATCAGAGCCGCCGTTATTAAAAAGCATCGCGACTTCCGATGGTGGGAAGGGCCCAATCACCTGCCAGCGGTACAAATCGCCAAATTCGACCACAAGCACCGTGTGGCAAACGCCACCTTCCCCTTGGGGTTCCGGGCGCCAGCGCCGCCACAACCCCACCGCCGTGAACATCCGCACATACTTGAATGTGTTCTCGCCCCTAGGGTCTGTTTGCGCGCGCCCTGACTGCGCGTCGGTAACTTTAAGAGGTACTTGATGACACATTCATCGCATGGACTAACGAAATATGACATGCTGGTGCGCGAGGGTTGCAATCACCCGCCCCGGCCCTTGCCGCAGACATTTGGCCGCATCGCCCAGCATAATCCGATCACCGGGATCGGCCCCGATGGCACGCCCTTAGACGCGGCTTCGGTCATCGCGGCAATCACGCAGGCGCTTGACGCTATGGAGGATGACCAGGATCGCACCAGCGATGTGGCTGCGGGCATGACCTTTTTCGGTCAGTTCATCGACCATGACATCACGCTGGATGCGACCTCGGCCATCGGCACGCGGATCGATCCGCGCTCGATCCGCAACATCCGCACCCCGGCGCTGGACCTGGACTGCATCTACGGCGATGGCCCCGACGCCAGCCCGCATCTCTATTCACCCGATCACGAAGGGTATTTGCTGTTCGGCACCGCCGACAACCCACGCGACCTGGCCCGCAATTGCAAAGACACCGCCCTGATCGGCGATCCACGTAATGACGAGAACCAGATTGTTAGCCAGATCCAGGGCGCCTTTATCACCTTGCACAATATTGTCTTGGCAGCCTTGGAAGGCGACCCCGCGATGATGAACACGGCGTTCGAGGGCATTCGGGCCGCCGCCATGGCCAACAGCCTGACCGCCAAGGCCAAACCCTTTGAGGCCGCGCGCCGCATCGTGCGCCTGCACTATCAATGGCTGGTGGCCAATGACTTCCTGCCCGCCTTTGTCGACGCCGGGGTATTGAACGGCGTGAAACACACCTTGGCGCATGGCAATCTGCCCAAGCCGTTCACGGATCACGCGCCGATCATGCCCATCGAGTTCTCAGGCGCGGCCTATCGTTTTGGCCATGCGACTGTGCAAAACGCTTACACGCTGAACACCGATGTGGGCTCGGTCGGGCTGTTCGAAGATGGCGTGATGGGCTTTGGGGCGAAGAAGCCCGAACACAATATCGCTTTCGAATGTCTGTTCGACCTGCCCGGCGGCGGCACTTTTGACAAAGCGCGGCCGATAAGCCGCAAACTGGCCGCATCGATCTATAGCCTGCCCTTCGTGAACGGCGGTTTGCAAATCGACGGCGTTGAGCTGCCGGTGGCCGAGGCGCGCAAACTGCCGCATCGCAATGTCTTTCGCGACCGCTTTGCGCTGGAACTGGCCTCGGGGCAGCAGGTCGCGCGTGCGATGCACATCGACCCGATCCCGGCCCCGGCTGAGTTGACCGATCACGGCATCACGAAAACCCCGCTATGGTACTATTGCCTGCACGAGGCTGAGGCGCATGGCGGCAAACTTGGCCCTGTCGGCGGGACCATCGTCGCCACGGTGCTGCTGCGATTGCTGCATCTGGACGACGAATCCACCGTCTGCACGGCACCAGATTTCAAGCCCTGGACCGCCCTGGGGGCCAGTGGCCACGCGTATTCCATCGGCCATATGTTGAAGTTTGTGCAGGACAATCGCGACAGCATTTCCGTGGCCGCGGATCTGCGTTGTCCGCACTAAGGTCGACCCGGGACCGTCCCTAATCGGGGCGGTCCTTTACGGGTGCGTATTCAGCCGCCGCGCGGCAATCTCGGCCAGCATATCGTAGTCGGCTGCATAAGCGCGCCGCACCGCCTGCTGAACGGTATCCGGCAGGTCCGCCAGGGCCTGCCGGGCCGCCGAGCGATGCCCAAACATCGTCCGCGTATCGACAGCTTGCATCCCTTGGCCTGGGAAAATCCGCTCCAAAACGCTTGCAAAATCCAACGCAAACTGTTCCTGCGCACCGATAAAGCTGTAATCAACTACGTCAAACGCGATCTGTGCCCGCTGTGGTTGCCAATGCGGATCCATCGTCAGTACGCTGCGGTCTGTCGCACATAACTCCGCGAAGGCCTCCAACGTCAAAACCTTGTCGGCGGGCCAGCCCATATACGCCCACAACCGCCCCGCGATGCGCGAGCTGCCCGCCCCACCCGCCAGCTTGTCCAAATAGGCCGAGCAAAACCGCGCCACTGGATCGCGCGTGAAAGTGAACCGAAGGATGCCCGGGTCGATCATCATCGCATCGAACGCGGCGCGCCCAACTTCGCGTGGACGGGCCAGCAGCGTGTGGTGGCGGTCGTGGATTTGGGTCAGCGTCGCAAAGCCAAAGTCAGTGCGTCCGGTCCGCGCGGCGACAGCCAAATTGAGCGTCGCCTTGATGGTCGAACAAGCCACTTTGGGGTTGTTGACATAGACGAAACCGTACTCTTGCGACACATGGATCCGCCGGTTCATCACCGCGGCTTTGCCGTAATGCGCCACCAGTGCAGCCGCAGCGCCCTGGGTCATGGCATCCGGTTCAGGCCCTTGGCCTCGATCTCGGCCAGCATGTCGAAATCCGCGGCATAGGCCGCCTCGATGTTGCGGCGCAGGCTGTCGGACACCGTTTGTGCGACCTTCTTTGCGGTGGTCACGCGTTGAAACTCGGTCCGTGTGTCGAAGACCGGAACCACATCGCCGTCAAAAATCCGGGCCGAGATCTTAGCAAAATCCTCGGCAAAACGATGATGCTCGCCCAGAAAGCCATAATCGACATGATCATACGCAATCTGCGTCCGCTGCAGCTTCCAATGCGGATCAAAATCCCGGATTGCCGGATCTGCGGCGCACAGCTCGCCAAATTCTTCCAGCGTCAGCGGATAATCTGCGGGCCACCCCAAATGTGCCCAAAGCCGACGCGCCATGCCCGAGGCGCGCTTGCCCACATCCAGCTTGCTCAAATAGGCCGAGCAAAACCGTCCCACCGGCTCGCGCGTGAAACTGAACCGAAACACCTTTGGATCACGCATCATTTTGTTGAACACCGGGCGCGTGACCGTGCCCGGCTTGTCCAACAGATTATGCGCCCGCGCATGTACCTCCTCCATCGAACGGATGGCGAAATCCTTTTGTCCAGCGCGTGCCGCCACCGCCAAGTTCAGCGTCGCCTTGGTCGATGAACACGCGACTTTGGGGTTCGAGAAATAGATAAATCGGTGCGCCGCCGACACGTGTATGTGATGGTTCATCTGCCCCGCGCTGCCATAGACTTCCACCAAAGCTTTGTACGGTCCAGCGGCGGGCAGGGTTTTGGATTTCAGCAACATGACCTCTCCCCTAAGCCGTGGGCTGATCTTGGTCAAGCAACCCCAACTCAGCCCTTTGCCTGTCGCAATCCCATGCTAGTCTGGGGCCAAACCAGAACAGCCGCCACAGGCAAAGGCGGCACCAATAGCCCTAGGGGAGGATCATCGCGATGCATCAACTTATGCAACAGTGGCCACTACGCGTCAGCCGGATCATTGACCATGCCGCACGGTTTCATCCCAATCGTCCCTTGATCACCCGTACGGTCGAAGGACCGATTACCGAGACCAGTTGGTCGGTCGTGCGCGCCCGCGCTTTGCATGTGGCACAAGCCTTGAACGCCATGGGCATCCGCCGGGGCGACGTGGTCGGCGTAATGGCCTGGAACACCGCCCGCCATATGGAGGTTTGGTACGGTGTCCCCGGTGCGGGCGCTGCCTTGCATACGCTGAACCCGCGTCTTTTCTCCGATCAACTGGTCTATGTCATTAACCATGCCCGCGACAAGGTGCTGATGATCGACCTGGATCTGGTGCCAGTCATCGAAGGTATTTGGGACCGCCTCGAGACGGTCGAGCACATTATTATCCTGACCGATGCTGATCATATGCCACAAACCACCCTGCCCGGGCCCCAAAACTACGAAGATTGGATCGCCGCCGTGGATGGTGACTTCGAGTGGGTGGCTGGGGATGAAACTGATGCCTGTGGGATCTGCTATACCTCGGGGACCACCGGCAACCCCAAAGGCGTGGTCTATACCCATCGATCCAACACATTGCATGCGATGGCCACCAATGGTGCGGATATGATATGCCTGAGTGCCGCCGATACGATGATGCCCGTCGTGCCATTGTTCCATGCCAACGGCTGGTCCATCGGCTATGCGGCCCCCATGTCCGGGGCCGCCATGGTCCTGCCGGGCCGTGACCTGCGCCCCCAAGCGCTTCACGAGATGCTCGAGATGGGTGTAACCACCACCGCGGCCGTGCCCACCCTGTGGATGATGCTGCTGGCCCATATGGATGCGGAAGGGTTGAGCCTGAGCACCTTGAAACGGGTGTTTATCGGCGGCTCCTCGTGCCCGCGCGCGGTGATCGAGCGGTTTCAGGATCACTACGGGGTTCAAGTTCTGCACGCCTGGGGCATGACCGAAACCTCACCCATTGGAACGGTCTGCACCTTCAAGCCCGAGGTTCTGGCGTTGGACCCCACCGCCCGCGTCGACGTGCAAGAAACCGTTGGCCATCCACCCTTTTCCGTCGATATCAAGATCACGGATGACAGTGGCGCCCTGCAACCCTGGGATGGCGAAACCCAGGGCAAGCTTTGGGCCCGTGGCGCGGCGGTGATCCAACGCTATCTGCATGCCGACACCGCATCCACCGATGCCGAAGGCTGGTTCGACACCGGCGATATCGCCACCATCGACCCGCATGGCTATGTACGGATCACCGACCGCTCGAAGGATCTGATCAAATCGGGGGGCGAATGGATCAGCTCGATCGAGCTGGAAAACGCCGCCCTCAACCACCCCGATGTGGCCGAGGCTGCCGCCATCGGTGTTCCCCACCCCAAATGGGACGAGCGCCCGATCCTTGTCGTGGTCCGCAAACCCGATACCGATCCGGTGCCCGAAACCATTCTGGAAACCATCGCCGCACGCTTCGCCAAATGGCAGGTGCCGGACGATGTGGTCTTCATGGACGAGATCCCGCACACTGCCACGGGCAAGATCTCGAAACGCCACCTGCGCGAAAAGCTGACCGAAATGAACTATAGGCTGCCCCCGGGGGCTTGAGCCAAGACACCCACCCCCGCTAGGGTCGCGCCAGCAAACTGCCACCTTAACCCGTATCCTGGTACCCATTGACCGCCTTAGAGCAATTCATCCGGCTAGAGGCCCAAGGCCGCTGGCGCGAGGGTCCGCAAGACCCATGGCGCGAGGTTGTGGTCTCGTTCGGCAACGCCTCGCTGGTGCTGAGCGACTTCAACGACCATCCGCTGACCCATTGGTCCCTGGCGGCGGTCGAGATCGCCGAGACGAACGGGGCAACCACCCGCTACACCGCCGATCCCGGCAGTGGCGAGGTGCTCGAGTTGACCGATGCCGAAATGATCCAAGCCATCGCGACGGTGACGGCCACCATCCGCATCCGCAACGAACCCAAGCGCAGAAGCGGCTTGCGTGTGCCCCTGTTGTTGACCCTGGTCCTGCTCGCCGCAGGTGCGGCCGCGCTTTGGGGGCCCAATTTACTGCGCGCCCGTGCCCTTGCGTTGGTTTCGCCCGAACAGGCCCGTTTGATTAGTGTGGGCATCCGCGATGCGCTGGCCACCCCGCCGTGCGATGCGCCAGACGGCACCCGCGCGCTTGCGTTGATCAGCGGCCGTCTGGGTGTTGAGGTGGTCGTGATGCCATGGGAGGGCCCGCCCGTTGCCGCCTTGCCAGACGGTACCGTCCTACTTAGCCGCCAAACCATCGAGGCGGCCCCATCCGCCCAGCAGGTCGCGAGCTGGGTGGCCTTGGGTCAAAGCCTCGCCCCACAAAACACCCCGCTGGCGCATTGGCTCGCCGACCGCTCGCTGCCCGATATCCTGCGGTTTCTCACCTCGGGTCAGATCGAACCCCGCGACACCCGCCGCATGGCCCGCGCCATGCGCAATAGCCAGTTCGCGCCAGGCCCGCCCACGGCCACTCCGACCCCAATGCTGACCACGGACCACGACTGGGTCGCCCTGCAAAACATCTGCAATGGCTAGCCCCCGTTATACGGTAACGCAGGTGCAAGCGCCTCACCCCAAAACGGTTCGGACCAGCGTCGCAATCTGATCTCCCACCGGCGTGGGATCAGTCCAACTCAGACGGTTCCGCGTTGTCTCAACACACCGACCCGTCAGTGGATTCTGACCGGTGTGTCGAACCACATCCCAAAACAGAAAGGCGCCGCTGGTCTTCCAAATCGCCTCGGTGTCGAAATCAATCCCACTCCCGGCAAGAAAACTCCGCTTGTCAGCTAAACTCTCGCCTGACAACCTCTGATCAACAGCACCCCCTGATAGCCCCTGTCGCCGCAGCGTCCAATAGCAATAGGCATTCAGCGCGTTACGCCGTGCGTCTTCGGCGCGCCATCGAAAATAATTCGATACCTCTCCAGCCCCTGGCATCGGGCAAATCCTGCAATCAAAACAAACAGGATGCCCTACCGCCAACGAAAACACACCGCTCGCTTCACCGGCGAGCACCGACAATAGCTTTCGTGATTTCAGATTGTAGGACGGTCGATCCCGATCCAGCAAAAGCGAGATCTCGTCACTTTGCGTGTAACACAGACGCACCGCGATCCCTGTCGACATCAAATGTTCGCAGGTCTTTTCCATCGCAGCATGAAAGCGATCATCAAAAGGCCGCTCGAGGTTCAGTGTTTCTTTGGTCAGTTTGGTAAATCCGCGCCCGTCCAGACGCGCTATCAAATAGGCGCCGTCCGAGTGAAACTGATCCACACTCTTTTCAAACGCCCGCATCTTCTTGTCGAGATCATCGAACATCATCACTCAGCCTCCAAGGTCGTCGCAATCTCGCCTGTCGAGTCCACCGTTATTATTCTTTGGAACCCCTCATCGAATGTTGGTGCGCGCATCTGCTTTGCCATGCTACGCAGCCCAGCATCCGACACCCGCGCCCGGCCGACCCTTGCCGCATTGCGCGCCGCGCAAATGTCAAAGGGAACATCAAAAACATAGGCCACCACTTGGAAATTCGCCTTCAACGCCGCAGCCAAATACAGCGCCCGCGCTTCCCGCGAGACATTGGTATTGTCCACCACCAGCCGCTGGCCAACACGCAGACATGCCTCGAAAATCGCTTGCTCGCGGCGCCGCGTCCGCAGCATATCCAAATTCACGCGCAGATGGGTGTCAGCGAAATGGGTTTTGTAGTAGCTGGACTTGCCCGAGCCTTGCAGACCACAAAAGATCAGAATCTCCATGTTGGCCTCCTCACGCTGACACCAACACCCCATTTTCCAGCCGCAGCACCCGGTCCATCCGGGCGCCCAGCGCCAAATTGTGAGTGGCGATCAAGGCGCCCAGGTTGGTTTCGCGAACCACCTCTAGCATCGCGGCGAAAACCGTGTCCGAGGTTTCTGGGTCCAAATTCCCTGTCGGTTCGTCCGCCAGCAGCAGGCTGGGCGCATTCGCCAGGGCGCGGCAAAAGGCAACACGCTGTTGCTCACCCCCCGACAACTCGGCGGGGCGGTGGGTGATGCGGTCCGCAAGCCCTACGCGGGTCAGCAAATCCTCGGCGCGTGTCGCTGCCGCAGTGCGGGACTGGCCGGCGGCCAGCTGCGGCAGCATGACATTTTCCAGCGCCGAGAACTCGGGCAACAGGTGATGGAATTGGTAGATAAAGCCGATCCGGTCCCGGCGCAGCCCGGTGCGGATGCGGTCGCTGACCCCGCTGGCGGTCTGTCCGCCAATGCGGATCTGGCCCCTATCCGCCGTCTCCAACAGGCCTGCGATGTGTAACAGGGTGGATTTCCCCGCACCCGAGGGGGCCAGCAACCCAACAACCTCGCCACTGGCAATGGCGACACTTGCCCCTTTCAGGACATGCACCGCGTTCGGTCGCCCGGGATTATAGGTTTTCTCAATCCCCTCAAGATGTAGCGCGTCATTCATAGCGCAAGGCTTCGACCGGGTTCAGCCGCGCCGCGCGGCGCGCTGGGAAATAGGTGATGGTAAAAGACAGACCCAGCGACAGAGCAACGGCACTCAACACATCGTCCAGTCGTAACTCGGCCGGCAGTTTTGACAGATACCGCACCGACGGATCCCATACCCCGCCCCCCAGAATAAAATTCACTGCGTTGAAAATGGGATCGATGTAGATGGCGAACAGGCAACCCATCAACACACCAATGATTGTCCCAACCGTCCCGATCGACGCCCCACAGATGAAAAACACCCGCAAGATCGACCCCTCGGACAGGCCCATCGTGCGCAGAATGCCCACGTCACGCCCCTTGTTCTTGACCAGCATGATCAGGCCCGAGACGATATTCATCGAGGCCACCAGCACCAGGATCGAGAGGATTACGAACATGATGTTGTCCTCCATCTTCAGGGCCTGCAAAAAGCTTTGCCATTGGTCGCGCCAGGTGAACCCATAAAGCGCGCCCCCGGTGGCACCGACGATGCCGGGGACGACCGTATCAACAGCCTCGGGATCCTCGACCAAAACCTCTAAAGCGTCTGCCAGCCCTTCGCGGTTGAAATAACTCTGCGCCTCGGCCAGCGGCATATAGATCCGTGTTCGGTCGATGTCGTAACGGCCCACTTGGAAGATATAGACAACCTCGTAATCGGTGATGCGGGGGGTAACCCCAAAAGGTGTCGGCGTGCCGTCAGGCGAGATTAGGCGGATGTTATCGCCGACCCCGATGCCCAACTCGCGCGCGACGCCCGAGCCGATTGCAACCCCTTCGTCAAAGCGCTCAAGATCGCCTTGGGCCTGCTCGGGGGTGCTAATGAGTGGGATGGTTTTGACGTCGTCCAGGCGCTCGCCAAACACCTCGACACCGGTGCTGCGACCTTGGGCCGCGGCCATGACCTGGCTGGTTACAAGTGGCGCTGCACGGGTGACACCAGGGACTTGAGAGACCTTCGCTGTCAGCGAATCGAAGTCGGCAAAGCCCCGGGTCAGCACGCCATTTTCATCATAGCTAGGCGTCGCATAAAGCGTGACATGGGCGTTGGCGCCGATGATGGTGTTGACGAATTCCGTGCGAAAGCCGGATCTTACGGCCAAAGTGGCAATCAAAGCGAAGACAGCAAGCGCCACTCCGACGACCGAGATGACGGACATGACACTGACCCCACCCTCGCGTCGGCGGGCGCGCAGGTAGCGCCAGGCGATCATCCATTCGAAACCAGCGAAGGGGGCGGTGCGGGCCATTCAAGCGGCCTGCCGGTTGTCACCGCCGGAGGCCTCCGGCGGGGATATTTTTGGGACAAAGTGGAGGAACCTCACTTCAGACCCCGGCATAGATTTGCGCGCAGCGGGCGAGTGCGGCTTCGGGCGACAATTCCTCGCTTTCGCCAGTGCGGCGGCTGGTGAGTTCCACCGTTCCAGCAGCCAGGCCACGGGGGCCGACAGTGATCCGCCAGGGGCAGCCGACAAGATCCATGGTGGCGAACTTGGCGCCCGCGCGCTCTTCGCGGTCATCATAGAGGGGGTCAAGGCCGCGGGCGGCAAGGCCCTGGTAGAGGCCCTCGCACGCGGTGTCTGCGGCGCTGTCGCCTTGTTTAAGGTTCACGAGACCAACCTTGAACGGCGCGACACCCTCGGGCCAGATGATCCCATTGTCATCGTGATTGGCCTCTATCAGCGCACCAACCAAGCGGCTGACGCCGATGCCATGGCTGCCCATATGGACGGGCGTGGGTGCCCCGTCGGGACCGTTCACGACGGCGTTCATGGCCTGGGAATACTTGGTACCAAAGTAGAATATTTGCCCCACCTCGATCCCCCGCGCTTGGCGCTGGCGCTCGGCGGGGACTTTCGCAAATTCCGCCGCGTCATGGGTTTCGTCGGTACGGGCGTATCGCGATGTGAATTCTTCCAGGATCCCCTGGCATTGGGCCACATCATCATAATCGATCATCCGGTCACCGAAACTGAGTTCGGTTACCGCACTATCATAAAACACTTCGCTTTCGCCCGTGTCGGCCAACATGAGAAACTCATGCGTGTCCTCCCCCCCGATGGGTCCACTATCGGCGCGCATCGGGATGGCTTGGATCCCCATGCGTTCATAGGTGCGCAGGTAACTCACCAAATGCCGGTTGTAGGCGTGCAGCGCGTCCTCTTTCGTCAGGTCGAAGTTATAGCCGTCCTTCATATAGAATTCGCGGCCCCGCATGACCCCGAATCTGGGGCGAACCTCGTCACGGAACTTCCATTGGATGTGATACAGCGTCAGCGGCAAATCTTTGTAGCTGCGCACTGAGCTGCGAAAGATGTCGGTGATCAGTTCTTCGTTCGTTGGCCCATAGAGCATATCGCGGTCGTGCCGGTCGCGGATCCGCAACATCTCTTGCCCATAGTCGTCATAGCGCCCGCTCTCACGCCACAGATCTGCAGGTTGCAGTGTGGGCATCAACAAGGGGATATGCCCCGCGCGCTGCTGCTCTTCATGGACGATCTGCTCGAGCCGTTTGAGCACTTTGAAGCCCAGCGGCAGCCAGGAATAGATGCCCGACGCCGCTTGACGGATCATCCCAGCACGCAACATCAAGCGGTGCGAGGCAATCGCGGCCTCGGCCGGGGTTTCTTTAAGGATGGGTAGGAAGTAGCGGGTCAGGCGCATGGGGTGGGTCCGATTTTGGCGCGGCGGGTACGCGATGGGTTTAGGCCATGGCAACGGGGCACGCAATGCCAGGACAAAACCTTGGGTTGTTTGGCGAAAATCGGAATTGCAATGACGGCGGTTTGGTGCTTTATGGGGGCACGCCGCGCCGCGACGTTTCGGCGCATCGGGCGGGACAAGCCCGGGCAGCGCGGCAAGCCATATAAAAAGGGCCTAAGCCCAAGTCCAGGGAGACGACATTGCTGGCCTGCCCTACCGGGTGGGCCAGTCTTGGGTTTAGGTGGCCGACAACTGCACTTTGCTGTCCAAACCCAGACGGCTGGCCAGGGAAGCCAGCCGCCGATCCACAGCCTCGCCCCGCAAAGCCCGCGCTTTGCCGCGCAGAGTCAGGGTCAACCGATCCGCGTCCATCGCCAATTCCGTATTCTCAAGCGAGCCGGGGGCGGCCCCCGACAGCATCGCGCCCAGCCGCAACGCGCGCCCCAAGATCTCGGCCTGATCCCGTTGGTCGGGGGTCAGCAAGCTCAGCACTGCGGGGTCGAACCCCTCACCAGCACTTTTGTAGCGGCTTAGAATTGCCGCCCCCAGAAACACCCGCCCCGGGTGGTCCAGACCTGACAGATTGGCCCGGGTGACGGTCTCGAAACAGACCTCGGCCCGGTAGTCGGGATGCGCGCGCCAGGTGATGTCGTGCAGATAACAGGCCGCCCGGATCAGCCGCAGCTGCGCACGGTCGGCGCGGGCATAAAGCGGCGTCAGCCAAGCATAAAGCGAGGCGCCAAAACCGGGAAAGCGGGCGCGGGATTGCTCCATATGGCGTGCCGCCTCCAGCAGCGGATCACGGGCCCGCAGGCTGGCCGGCATGCGCTCGTACAGCAGCCCCTCGCGCAGACCATAGGACGAGACAGATAGCGCCTCGGGCTGCAACGCCTGCACAAGGCCCTTAAGGACCCGGGCCGCCAAGGGCACCAATTCCAATCGCGCGGACGAGATCCCGACCAAGGCTTTCATCCCGGCGACCGTCTCGCCCTCAAGCCAGTCGCAGGTCTCGATCACATCATCAGGCGCCATTCGGTATTCGTGCAGCACCTTCAGCGGATAGGCCCGCCGCTCCATATCCAGGCGCGCGATGGCCCGCCACGAGCCGCCAACCAAATAGATCCGCGCGGCAGACCCTCCGACGGTTTCGGCCAGCACCCCGATCTCGCGGTCAATTGCGGCATCTACATCGCCCCCTGACGCCAGGTTTGCCAAACGCAGCGGCCCCAGGGGCGACGTGCCGCGCGCCCCGATCTGCCCAGCATCGACCCGCGCCAGTTCCATCGAGGCGCCGCCAATGTCGCAGACCAACCCGGTGGCCTGCGGCCAGCCCAAAAGAACACCTTTGGCAGACAAAAGGGCCTCCTCAGCCCCAGTGGCCACCTTCAGGGCCAGACCCGTTTCGGCCTGGACAAGCGCGCAAAACGCTGGGCCATCATCGGCTTCGCGCACGGCGGCCGTGGCAACGCCCGTCAGGGCGGTTACCTGCATCACCTCGGCCAGGGCTGCAAACCGCCGGATCGCCGCCAGGGCGCGGTTCCGGCCGTCCGGGTTCAGCAGGCCAGTTTCCTGCAGGCCTTTGCCCAAACCACACAGGATCTTCTCATTATAGAAATAGGCGGGGCTGCGCGCGACCCCATCGAAAACCACAAGGCGGACTGAGTTCGACCCGACGTCGACCACGCCAACGCGACGCATCCCGTCGCCCTCTGCGGATCCCCAAGCCGCGTCGGCCTGGGCCGCAAATCCGTTCTCAATGGCGCCGATGCGCGTCAATGGGCGGCCCTTCACAGCTTTTAAGCCATTGGTGGCAAGCCCGGGCCCGGCTGTCAATCGGCCACTTCCGGGGCGTCTGGTGCCACAACGCGCCAAACGCCCCGGCAGGTCTCAGCTTTCGGTCGGCCCGTCGAGCATCCCGCTCTTGAACAAGGCCCCAGCCAGCACGGCGCCGATGATCGGTGCGACAATGAAAAGCCAAAGCTGTGTGATGGCCGTCCCACCAACAAAAAGCGCTGGCCCGATGGAGCGCGCCGGGTTCACCGAAACGCCTGTTACATTGATACCAACCAAATGGATCACCACCAGCGCCAGGCCGATCGACAACCCAGCCATTGCTGCTGGCGCGCCCGCGCCTGTGGCCCCCAGAATGACCACCATAAAGAGGAAGGTTGCAACCACCTCGAACACGAAGGCCGCGACCATTGTGTACTCGCCCAAGTAGCCAGCCCCCCAGCCGTTCTGCCCCAACCCATTGGTGGCCACGCTGTAGTCTGCCTTGCCGGTCGCGATCAGCAACAGCACCAGTGCTGCTACTATGGCACCAGCGACTTGCGCAATGATGTACTTGATTGCCTCTGGCAGTGTCATACGCCCTGCCGCGACCATCCCCAGCGACACCGCCGGGTTGATGTGGCATCCCGACACCGGCCCGATGCCGTAGGCCATGCCGATCAACGCCAGCCCGAAAGCGAAGCTGATCCCGGTGAGACCGATGTCGGCCCCCGCGATCACGGCAGAGCCGCAGCCAAACAGCACCAATGTAAATGTCCCCAAGAACTCTGCGACTTGTTTACTCATCGAACGTCCCCTGTTCCGCTACTTTTTGTAGTCTGCTAAAACTCATACGCCAAAAGCGCGGCTGCGACATAGGTTATATTGCCTATAAGAGTCTGCCTCAAAATTCCTGCCTGACTTTTTTGCGATATAGCGGGTTGATCTTCTTATTGCTGCAACGAGAACCCAGGCATCTGCGGATGCGATAGACGCCCCCCCAATCCTTTGCCAACCGGCGGCAACGTCCGAGCCACCTCTCTGGACTCATTGAGTTTCAAGGCCAGTAGATGACTATGGCAGCAAGGGCGATTGCTGACAGGAAGACCTTGGGACAACGGTCGTACCGGGTTGCCACACGCCGTCAATCCTTGAGCCTGCCGAACATGATCTCGATGCGGTTGCGTTGTTTGTATCTGCGTTTGTCGTATTTGACAGTTGTCTTGCGTTGCTTCCGACCGGGTATGCAGGGGCGTATCCCTTTGTCCTGCAAAGCTTTTCTGAACCAGTCGGCGTCATATCCACGATCTCCGAGTAGCCAGCCCACCTTGGGCAGACTGCTGAGAAGTGCCCGTGCACCGATATAGTCACTGACCTGTCCGGCGGTCGCAAACAGGTTCAACGGGCAGCCCTGGCTGTCGCAGATCGCGTGCAGTTTGGTGTTCATGCAGCCCCTGGTTCGGCCAATCAGACGTCCACGCCCCCCTTTTTAACGCCCATGCTGGTCGCTGTCCGATGGACCTTCAGGTAGGTCGCGTCGATCATGACTGTTTTCTCTTCGCCGTGATCGGCAGCAAGACCGGCCATCATCTGAGCGAAGATGCCCTGTTCGCGGCTGCACTCGGACCAGTGGCGTTTGCCACTCACCTCCACCGCTTCCAACGGTTGTAGAGCGTCTTGTGGGGGCCATGTTCCTCCGACGCATCGCGCCCGCGTAAGCCATTGCGATTGATGAAGATAATCCCGCTCAAGACGCGCTTGTCGCCAACCCGAGCCTTGCCATGGGACTTGGGGAAGTAGGGGGCAAGCCGCGACATCTGGGCGTTGCTTAACCAGAAAAGATCAGACATGCTCACCGCTCATTTTCGCAGCGGGGAATCACGACGCTCGCGCAAAATCAACAGGTCCCGACACCCGCTGGCGGCGTTGCTGGCACAGAGTGACATCCAAGACTACGAAACCCATGCGATAGCGCTGGCGGATGCGGGGCGAATAATACCAGCGATAGATGCTGCTCAACTCCCATCAAGCATAAGCGGCGACCACCTCTCAGTCATACCGCAATTGAGCCAGAGGTATTAGTCACATCGGGCCGCGTAAGCGTCATTCTGGCCCTAAGCACCACCGTTTAATAAGGCCAGACCGTCTTGCGCCGGTTTGTCCCCTTTCCAATAACCCCTTCAAAGGGCTAGACAGGGAAGACATCCGCCAAATGGTGTCGCCCCTTATGCAAATTTACCTGCCGATCGCCGAGGTTTCCGTGAATGCGTTTCTGCTTCTCGGTCTCGGCGGGATGGTGGGCGTTTTATCGGGGATGTTTGGTGTGGGCGGCGGGTTCCTGATGACCCCGCTTCTGTTCTTCATCGGCATCCCCCCCGCTGTCGCCGTGGCGACCGAGGCGAACCAGATCGTGGCCTCGTCCTTTTCTGGCGTTTTGGCGCATCTCAGGCGCAAAACGGTCGATCTGAAAATGGGCACGGTGCTGCTGGTGGGGGGGCTGATCGGCTCGGCCATTGGTGTGCAGGTGTTCAAGATCCTCACAGCGATGGGCCAAGTCGAGTTGTTGGTGACGCTGTGCTATGTGGTGTTTTTGGGTGTCGTCGGCGCGCTGATGTTCATCGAAAGCCTCGGCGCGATCCGCCGTTCGCGTAAACCCAGCCCCGCCCCACGCCCCCGCGCCCACCACAATTGGGTGCATGGGTTGCCGTTTAAGATGCGGTTTCGACAGAGCCAGCTCTATATCAGCGCGATCCCGGTGTTGCTGATTGGGGCATCTGTGGGGATCTTGGCCGCGATAATGGGGGTCGGCGGCGGGTTCATCATGGTGCCCGCGATGATCTACATCCTGGGTATGCCAACCAAGGTGGTTGTCGGCACCTCGCTGTTTCAGATCATTTTTGTAACCGGTTTCACAACGCTGATGCATGCGACGCAGAACTATACGGTCGACGCGATCCTGGCGCTGCTCTTGCTGCTGGGCGGGGTCGTTGGTGCGCAAATCGGGGCGCGGATCGGCGTTCGGCTAAAGGCCGAGCAGCTGAGGATCTTGCTGGCACTCATGGTGCTGGGGGTCTGCGGCAAGTTGGCGTTTGATTTGGTGGTCCAACCGTCCGAGCTCTATTCATTAGGTCAAGGGGTGGCGCATTGATCCGCCTGCTCATAGCGCTGACACTCGTGGCCGTTCCTGCGACCGCCGAGGAGGTCGTCGGCGCGCTTAGTCAAAATCGCGTTGCCATTACTGCGAATTTCGACGGCTCCGAGATCTTTGTCTTTGGTGCGGTCAAACGAGAAGCTCCGATCCCCGACGACGCTGGGCCTTTGCATGTGGTGATCACGATCCGGGGCCCCTCCGAGGCGGTCGTGGTCCGCCGCAAAGAGCGTACCTTGGGCATCTGGGTTAATCGGGACAGTGTTCTGGTAGACGAGGCGCCCAGCTTTTACGCCATCGCCAGCACGGGTCCGCTGACCGAGATCATGAGCGAAACAGCCCGGCTGCGGCACCGTATCGGCTTTGACAAAGCGGTGCGTATCGTTGGCGCCCCGGACGATGTCGACAGTCCGCGCAGCTTTTCCGAAGCCGTCGTTCGCATTCGGCAGGATAACGGCCTCTACAAACAGCAGGACGGCATTGTCGATTTGCGCGACGAAACGCTGTTTGCGACCAATGTTGCCCTGCCGGCAAATCTGACCGAAGGGGTTTATCGCACCCGTATGTTCTTGCTGCGCGATCGGGAGGTGGTCAGCATTTCGGACACCGAGATCATCGTCCGCAAAGAGGGGCTTGAGCGTTGGATTTATGCGATGGCGCATGAACAGCCTTTGTACTACGGGCTGTTGTCCCTGGCCGTCGCCCTTTTCGCGGGCTGGCTGGCATCCGAAATATTCCGGTTGTTGCGGCGGTAGCGCCCCTGGTGGGGTGCTCTATGGCCAAGCAAAGTGCGTCTAGTTTTCCCACAGACGTCTGCTGCGCAGCTTTTCACCAATCAGACAGTCCGTCGCGGACGACGCCCGCCTTAGTCGGGTGTTTGGCGGTCCCGGAAGGCCGGAGATCTCGAGCACCAGTTTTTGGCGGATCGACGCGACCAACCGGCTCATCTCGAAGATCGGGATCACAAAGGCGCTTTGCCCGGTGATAACGCAGGTCTCGTAATAGATATCCAAATCGGGGATGGAATAGGATCCGCCCGGTTCCTTGACCATTAATGGCAGTCCGTTGACCTCGATCCCCAGTGCGGCGACCTCGTCGCGCACTTCCGTCACCGGGCGGCCTTGGTTGTTCGGCCCGTCGCCCGAGATGTCGATGACCTTGCGCGCGCCTTCAAAGTCATTCGCCTCGATACGGGTCGCCGCCTGCTCGATTGCGTCCGAGATCGAGGTGCCGCGCTGCCCGGCTATGGGTTTCGCGCGCAGGATTGCGGCGATGGCGGCTGCGTCTTCGGGCGTTTCGACCACCGTCCAGGGCACAAGGATACGGTGCCAACCCGGGCCGCCCCATTCAAAATACATAATAGCCGTCTTGCCCAATTCGCCCATCGACAGGGCCGAGGTGACAGCCGGATGCTCGAGCGCCGCGGCATAGCCTTCGCGCTGCAGGGTCAATTCGTCATGGTCCATCGAGCGCGAGGTGTCGACTGCCAGCACCAACTCAAGGTCGACTTTGGTTTGCGCGGGGACAGCCTGCGCAAGAAAGCACAGGACAAGCGTCGTTGCGGCCTGCAATAATGGCTTTGGCACGGCGGCCTCCGTCGGTTCTTGATGAGGATACCATGAGCGACCCGTTCTTTCAGCCCGTTTCGGGGTTCGACCTGCCCCGCTTTGCCGGTGTGCCCAGCTTCATGCGCCTGCCCTATCTGCCGCCGGACCACCCCCGCGTTGCCGAGGTCGAGATCGGGTTGATCGGCGTCCCTTGGGACAGCGGCACGACCAACCGGCCTGGTGCACGGCATGGCCCGCGGGCCTTGCGCGACGCCTCGACCATGATCCGGGCGGTGCATCCGGTCAGTGGCGTGGCGCCGTTTTCAGTGTGCAACTGCGCCGATCTGGGGGATGTCGGACCAAATCCAGCGGACATTCAGGATAGCATGGCGCGGATCACGGCGTTTTATCAGGCGGTGATGGCGCGAGGTACACGGCCGCTGACGGTAGGTGGGGACCATCTGACCTCGCTGCCGGTGTTGCGGGCCTTGGCGCAAGATGGGTCGCTGGGGATGGTGCATTTCGATGCGCATACTGATCTGTTCCACAGCTATTTCGGCGGTACGATGTACACCCATGGCACCCCATTTCGCCGGGCGATCGAGGAGGGGTTGTTGGATCCGACCCGGATTATTCAGATCGGCATCCGTGGTACGATGTATGATGATGAGGATATCACCTGGGGTCGCGCGCAGGGTGTCACGATCATTACGGTGGACGAGATGTTCGCGCGCGGGATCGATGATGTGATGGCCCAAGCGCGCTCGGTCGTGGGGGACAAGCCGACCTATTGCAGCTTTGATATCGACTTTGTCGATCCGGCCTATGCGCCCGGCACCGGTACGCCCGAGGTTGGTGGGCCGACTTCGTATCAGGCGCAGCAGGTGGTGCGGGCCTTGGCTGGGCTGAACATCATCGCCGCAGATATGGTAGAGGTGTCACCGCCGTTCGATCCCTCGGGCGGCACTGCATGGTTGGGCGCGTCGATCCTGTTTGAGCTGTTGTGCGTGATGGCGCAGGCCCCAAAATGAGTATGGCCGCACCCACGGAGGGGGGCGGCCACACGGTTCGCTGCTTGATAGTAGTTGTTAGGCGGCGGGTCCCATGTATTCCAACTTCAGGCGCTCCAATCCGATGGCAGCACCAACGCCGGTGTTGCCCGACAGGCTGACCGGCTGCAGGCTGATACTGTTGCTCGCACCGCCCACCAAGCCGCGCACGCCGCCGCCAGCGACCACAGCCACATCCGCGCTGGCACCGACATAGTTGCCCGAGATCAGCCCTGCGCCATACTCACCGGTCAGCGACACCACCAACCAGCTGAGCGTTTCGGTGTTCTTGACCGTCAGATCCAGGCCGACCTTATCAATCTCGGCGGTGTAAATTTCATCCGGCATACCGGCAACCGAGTTGTCGAACAGGCATCGGTATTTCGTCTCGGACACCACAACCAAGTTGGTGCTTCCGTCCAGCTCGCAGGTCAAAATACCGGCTTCAAGCGCGGGCACTTTGTCGGCATTCGCGACGGCGCCGGTTGTGGCAACACCCAACAGCGCGGTTGCGATAGCGAGGTTTTTAACAGTCATGTCGTTCTCCAATAATAGACGGTTTTACGGCTGGCACAGGCCCGCCGCGACGTTCGTTTGAACCATCAAGACAGTTGAAAGGTACGGGTATTGGCTACCGGTCTTCGGATGTTAGCTCAAGGGTGGGGCGGGCCACATTAAGGTCACCGACACTCAACTCTGCGTTAGGGCGGCTAAGGCGATATTGGGTGATCCAATGCAGCCGCGTCTGGGCCCGGGTGATCGCGACATAGGCCAAACGCTTCCACAACGGGATGCCCGCCTCGGTCCGGCCAGCGCGCGAGGCGGCATAGAGATCCGGGGCAAAAACCTGCACCTGCTCCCATTGCGACCCCTGCGCTTTGTGGATCGTACAAGCCGCGCCGTGCAGGAACGCGGCACCCATGGTGGCGGCCGAGGGGATGAAGGGTTCCTCTTCGCCCGGACGCTCGATTTTGATGATGGTGGCGGCATTCACCTGCGGGTCCTCGGCGCCGATGACATGCAAGCGGCTAAACCCCACCCGGCGGCCTGGGCCAAGGAAGATGGTTTGTGCCCCTTTGATCAAGCCGCGCGCCTCTAGGTCGATGCGTTTCTTGCGGTGTTTGAGGGGCAGTTCTATCCCATCGCAGATCAGCGGCTCGCCCGGCAGAAGCTCGGCCTCGGGCGCGTTATAAGCGCCACGAAAGGCGTGGATCAGGCGTATGCGGGTGGCGTTTCGCCAGACCAGGACCGGCGCGCGGGCCATCAGGGCCGCGTCCACACGCTGGGCGATAACGACGCGGTCGTCTTGGGCAGCGGCGGCTTCCAGGCGGCGTTCGAAGTCGTGGAATTCCACCTGGGGGTCGCCCAGGGCGTGGGCCAGGTCAAGGATTGGATTGTCGGCAGCCTGGCGGTGGATGCGATCAAGGTGCAGCTTGCGCGGCGCGGCCAGGGCGTCGAAACTCATCGCCCCCGATTGGCCAACCGGGGCCAACTGGGCGGGGTCGCCGAAAAGGATCAGGGTCGAGAAGATCTCGCGCAGGTCTTCGAGTTGCTTGTCGTCCAACATTGAGGCTTCGTCGATAAAGCCAATATCCAGTGGGTCGTCGCGGCGTTTCCAGCCTGTAATGAAGTCCGAACCGCGCAGACCGGCGGCGGCCAGCGCTCCGGGGATGGATTTGACCCCGGCGTAAAAGGCCTGGGCGCGATCAAGTGCGGCATCGGTCAGCCCCTCGACCTCGGGCCGTGTGCCTTCGCCGGTCAGCCAAACGGCGATCTTTTCATATTCGGGGTCGTAGACTGGGGTGTAAAGGATGCGGTGGATGGTGGTGGCGGGAACGTTCCGTTGACGCAGCACGCTGGCCGCCTTGTTGGTCGGCGCCAGGATGGCCAGCGTGCGGCGGTCCTTGCGCCGCCGCCCCTCGTAGTCACCCGACACGACCTCGACCCCAGCGGCGGTCAGCGCGTCGGCGATCCTGGCCAGCAGCATGGTTTTGCCCGAGCCCGCCTTGCCCAGCACGGCCAGTGTGCTCTGCTGACCTTCGGCCATGGGCGTCAATGTCTCGTTCACCAGGTCAACGCCCGCGCTGACAAGGGCGGCTGCGACAGTGTCAAAGGCCTCGGCTTGGTCTTCGGACAGGGCAGGGGTGTCGGTCATGAAGGCGTTTTACGGGATGAGATAGGGAAGCGCACGTGGCAAATGGATTTCGAGGATCAGTGGTCCGCGTTTGCTTGGGCGGACCTTGGAAGAAGGCCCACGTTGCCCGGGGGCAAGCCGAAGGTGCCGGGCCAGCGCTGGTCCGGCTCGCGATGCATTGGTCTGGCCTGGTGGCTTAGCCGCGTGGAATAAACCCGACAATCTCGTAAGTCTGTTTCAGCACCGGCTCGGCGAGCTCGGCGGCGCGGTCTGCGCCTTTGCTCAAGATGCGGTCGATCTCGGCCGGGTCGGATTGGTAGCGGCGCATCGCATCTGCGATCCCGTCCATTTTGGCGACGGCCAGATCCGCCAGCGCGGGCTTAAAGGCCGAGAAGGGTTGGCCACCATGTTCGACCATCACCTGCGCTGGGGTCTGGCCGCTAAAGGCCGCGTAGATCGTGACCAGGTTCAGCGCCTCGGGGCGATCTGCCAGGCCGTCTAACGTCTCGGACAGGGGTTCGGGGTCGGTTTTGGCCTTGCGGATCTTTTTGGCGATCGTATCCGCGTCGTCGGTCAGATTGATCCGGCTCATGTCCGACGGATCGGATTTCGACATCTTTTTGGACCCATCGCGCAGGCTCATGATGCGGGTGGCAACGCCTTCGATAATCGGCTCAGGGACAGGGAAGAACCCCGGCGCGTCGAAGTCATTATTAAACTTGATCGCGATGTCGCGGCTCAACTCAAGGTGCTGGCGCTGATCCTCGCCCACTGGGACATGGGTCGCGTGATAGGCCAAGATGTCAGCCGCCTGCAGCGCCGGATATGCGTAAAGGCCAAGCGAGGCTTTCTCGGCGTTCTTGCCAGCCTTGTCCTTGAACTGAGTCATGCGGTTCATCCAGCCCAGGCGCGCCACGCAAGAAAAAATCCACCCCAGTTGTGCGTGCACCGGCACCTGGCTTTGGTTGAACAGGATCGACCGTTCAGGATCGATTCCACAGGCCAGATAGGCCGCCGCAATCTCGCGCGTGTCCTCGGCCATCTGGGTGCGTCCCGCCCAACCGGCGGTGATCGCATGCAGATCGACGACGCAATAGATCGGCTCGGCATCGATCGCCTGCAACTCGGCAAAGCGTTTTACCGCGCCCAGGTAGTTGCCCAGATGCAGCCCGCCGGTCGGCTGAATGCCCGAGAAAACGCGGCGGGGGTGAGGAACTTCCGTCATGGCATTCATTCCAAAGCTGTGCTTAAACCGGGGCTGCTTATCGCCCCCCCTTGGGCGCAGGTCAACACGAGGTCCGCCAGAGGGCGCGCATGCACCATCCCGATCACGATGCCTCGCCCATTAACCCGGTACCGCCCGTTGTCTGGCTGCTAGCAGGCCTGCTGGCGCTGCCGGAATTGGTGTTCCAAGCCGGTGCGCGCGGCTTGGCTGGCGGTCCGGAGGCCATCGGGTGGCGCACTGCCGCGTGGGAGCGGTTTGCCTTTTTCGACGACCTGTTTCAGCAGATGCTGGTGACAGGGCAATGGCCGCTGGATGGGCTGTGGCGGTTTGTAAGCTATGCCTTTGTTCATCAGAGTTTCGTCAACACGCTGATCGCCATCGTGCTGTTGCTGGCGATGGGCAATTACACCGCGCGGTTGTTTCATCCTGCAGCGATTGTTCTGGTGTTCTTAGCCTCGGCTGCGATGGGTGCGTTGGCCTTTGGGTTCGTCATCTCAGGCGGTGGGGTTCTTTTTGGCGCTTATCCAGCGGTTTACGGCTTGATCGGCCTGTATACCTGGAGCCTGTGGGTTATGGCCGAGCGGATGGGCAAAAACCCCTATGCCGCTTTCCGGCTGATCGGGCTGCTGGTCGGCATTCAGGTGGTCTTCAGCCTCATGAACGGCTATTGGGAGCCGCTACCTGCCGAGATCGCGGGATTTGCGACCGGTTTTCTGCTGGCAACCCCGGTCGCACCGGGTGGGTTGGCGCATTTGCGGCGAAAGCTGCAAGGGCGCTGAGGTCAGACGCTGTCGCGTGCCTGCCAGGCCGCAAGAATCACACGGCCGGTCAACAAATCCAAATGCGCGCCGCCGCCGTTTTTGAACAGCGTAATATCCGAGGCGCTTTGCCGCCCCACCCGCCCGGGCACCAGATCGTGCAAATCGCCTAGAACATCCTCGCGATTGATCACGCCTGCCGCCAAGGGGATTTTCAGCTCGCCAATATGATCGAGCGTGGTGTCCAGACTGTCGACAAAGATCCGGGCGCGGCGCAGGGCGGTGTCATCCGCCTCGCGCATCTCGGCGGTAAAGGCGCCGATCAGATCGACATGGCAACCCTCGGGCAGCCAGGCGCCTTTTAGGACAGGGGTGTGGGACATGGTGCAGGTGGCAACAATATCCGCCTGACGCACAGCGGCCTCCAGATCGGTCGCAACCTTTGTCCCGGTTTGATCGGCCAGCGCTTGCGCCTTGGCGGCCGTTCGGTTCCACAGGCTGATCCGCAGGTCCGGCCAATGGCTGCGATACGCCTCGATCAGCGAGGCCGCGACCGCGCCCGCCCCGATGATCGCCATATGCTGAGCGTCGGGCCGGGCCAGCAGGCGCGCGCCCAACAGGCTGTCCCCGGCCGTTTTCCATTTTGTCACCAAGCCGCTGTCGATCACCGCGCGCACCTGACCGGTGGTGTCATCGAACAGCACCATCGCGCCATGAACCGTGGGCCGCATGGGCGCGTTTTCCGGCAGGACCGTCACCGATTTGACCGCGACCCCCTGTCCCGGCCACCAGGCCGCACGGCTAAGTAGTACGTTGTCGCCGTCTTTCAGGAACTGATCCCCGATCTTGGGGCGTGACCCGTCATGCCCTGCCGCCAAGGCATCGGCGACCGCGCCCCATTCCAGCGCATCCTCGACGTCCTCGGCAGTGATATAGGGGGCCCGGCTCATGGCCGACTTGCAACAATCGCCTTTGCCAAAGCGTCCATCCCTGTGGCCGGCAGGCCGGCCACATTGATCCGACTGTCGCCTACCATATAGATCCCGCTGTCGTCGCGCAGCGCTTGAACCTGCTCCCCCGGCAGCCCGAGGCGGCTGAACATGCCACGGTGATGCGCCACGAAGTCAAAGTCGTCGCTATTTGTCTCGCGCCGCAAGGCCTCGGCCAGGCCGGTGCGCAGGTCGAGCATGCGCAGGCGCATCTCCTCCAATTCGGCTTGCCAATCGGCGCGCAGTTCGGGATCGCTGAGGATCATCTGCACCACTTTGGCCCCATGATCCGGCGGAAAGCTGAAGTTCAACCGGTTGAGCGAGGCCAGCGCCCCTTTGGTCAACCCATGAGTTTCCGCATCCGGGGTCAGCACCAAGGCCATGCCCACCCGGTCACGGTACAGGCCGAAATTTTTGGAACAGCTGGCGGCCAACAACATCTGCGGCACCCGCGCCGCCATCTGGCGTACGGCGGCCGCGTCTTGCTCAAGCCCGTCACCGAAGCCTTGATAGGCGAAATCGATGAAGGGGGTCGCACCCTTGGCCTGCAACAGGTCGGTGACCTGCTCCCACTGATCGGCGCTCAAATTCGCCCCGGTGGGATTGTGGCAACACCCATGCAAGATCACCACATCATCGGCGGCCACCCCGGCCAGATCGCCCATCATCCCATCGAAATCTACGCCCCGGGTCTGGGTATCGAAATACCGATAGGTGGCGGCCTTCATCTGCATATGCTTGACCATCGCGGGATGGTTCGGCCAGGTCGGGTCCGAGTACCAAACGGTGGCGTTCGGGTGGGCCAGTTTGACCAATTCCAGCAATTGGTGGATCGCGCCCGTCCCGCCCGGCGCCTGTGCCCCCACGACGCGGTTCGCCGAAACGGTGTCGCCCAGGACCAGGTCGCGCATCAGGTCGACAAACCCCAGATCGCCCAGCAACCCCACATAGGACTTGCTGTCCTGCTCGGCCACCAGCCGCGCCTCAGCAGCTTTGACACACCGCATCACCGGGGTCTTTCCCGCGTCGTCTTTGTACACGCCGACGCCCAGATCCAGTTTATCGGTACGTGTATCAGCGCGGAACAGGCCGATCATCTCGATGATCTTATCGGGGGGCTGCGGGGTCAGGTTTTTGAGCATATCGGGCACGCCTTGGTCAGATGGGCGCCTGCGTGATGCGAGGGGGCGCCCCGGGATCGCCGGAACCTCTCCGGCGATTTGCTATACGCCTTTGTGGGGTGCGGGGTCCAGCAGGGTCGGAGCAAAAATGGGGCTTACCGCCCAAAGGTGCCGACCAGTGATTCCTTGCGTTGTTTGATCCACCGCAACCCCGAGGCGAGCGGTTTTGGCTTGGACCAGCGCTGGCGGGTAAGCTGCCCGGCACTGGCAAGATCCGGGGCTTGGGCCAGCTTTTCAGCCAAGGCCGTTTCGTCAAGCAGGCGATAGCCGAAGTGTTCGACCAGATCGCGATGGTCCTGCAAAGCTTGCGTGATCACCGCGACCTCTGGGGGACATAAAAACGCCAAGTTGCGCACCGAAAGGTCACGGATTTCCGTGATGCCGGAGGTTTTCTTACCGGCAATATCCGTCCGGTTTGCACGTACCGGCAGGTCAAAAGCGACGTTCACACGATCAGGCTGTTCGCAGAAATCTTCATAGCGAATAAGCGGCACCCTTGGCCATTCGGCATGATTTCGCCGCATGTGCCCCGCTTTCATAGCCCAGGCCGCGACGCTTTGCCGAATCCGGGCATCGGTCAAGGGCGGTGTGGCGTAGTTTTTCAGGTTCGAAGCGACATGCATATAGGGGTCGGAAATGAGGAATATCGCCTTGTAGTCTGGCGCGAAGACCTCGAAGATTTGAGGGACGCGCAGCAGATTGGGGGGCGAGCCTTCGACAAAGATGGATTTGCCCGAGGCGGTCAGAAGCTCGGTCCAAGCGTCGCGGACCAACGGCCAATCGATGGTTTTGTGGGGATCCCAAGGATCCTTGCGCAACATTGCTTTGACCTGTGGCGCGAACTGCCCCTCGTTATGACCAAAGGGGGGCAGATAGGCATCGGCCTGCGCGGCCAGATACTGGCATACAACAGTGGTGCCAGAATTATTCGGTCCGATGACAAAATAGAACACGTTTATTTCCCGGTACCGACTGCATAAAGATTGTGCACTAACTGCCGTTATTTTGCGCGGGGCCGGGTCAGAACGCAAGTTTTGGTTTTCTGACCGGTGGGTGTGAAGCCCGCCTTTTGATATAAGCCCAAAGCGCGAGGGTGATCCAGGGTGCAGGTCTCGACCGTCATCGCTTGGGTGTTGCTGTGGTCCCAGGCAGTGTGGATCGCGGTGCGCAAAAGGTAGCCACCCAACCCCATGCCGACCGCCTGGGGGACAAGACCGAAGTATGCCAAGTCGCACTGGCCCGGCGTGCGGTGGTCCAGCACGAAGAACCCGGCAGGCCAGCCCGTGCGCATCAGCGTGTACAACATCACGTTTGGATCATGCAGGAAGCTGGCCAGCACCTCGGGCCGGTCGTTCAGGCGATCCGTCCATTCATGGGGCTCGCCCACGGCGCGATAAAGGCTGAGGAAATACCACACTGGCGGTTTCTGCGCCGCGATCAGGGCGGTGGGTGGCCCCACCGGCAGGCTGGGCCGGTCATAACTGGGGCGGGCGTCCATCCGCAGATAGGTGACGGTGACCTCGACCGTGTCGCCGGGCTGAAGCCAGCCCCCCGTCATCGCGAACGTTCCCACTTTTGGCGTGCCCGGCGCCCCTGATCAGCTTGATCGGGGTCCTTGGCCAAGCGCGCGTCAAACCCCGCTTTGTCCAAAAGCGCGTAGCCGAAGTAATCCAGGAGGTCTGATTGGGCCGACAGCACTTGGCTGATCCGCTCGATTTCGGGCCATGCCAAGAAGGCGACGTTCCTGGTCGATAGGTCCTTGATGCCCGGCACGATGCTCTGCATCGCGCGGGCCCGCCAACTCACTTTACCTGCCACAGCGGGAACATCGGTCCTAATGGGCAATTCGAAGGCATGGTTCACGAGTGTTGGGTCGGCGCAGAATGCCTCGTAGGTGATCAACGGAAGATCCGGGAACTCAAGATCATTCCGGCGCTGAAAATTCGCTTTACGGATCCAGCGTTTACAAAAACTCTCAATCAGCGCGTCATCCATCGGCGGTCGCGTGTAGTTTTTCAGGCAGCTTGCGATTTGCATATAGGGATCGCTGATCAGCAGCATACCCTTGTGACCGTCGGAAAATACGTCGCGGACCTCACCCACTCGGATCAAATTCGGGGGCGAGCCTTCGACGAAGATGTGCTTCCCGCCGGCGTGCATCAGCGCTTCCCATTCTTGGCGCACAAACGGCCAATCGATCGCTTTGTGCTCCCGCCAGGGTTGGGTTCGAAAGATGGACCGAACCGAGGGGATTTTTTGCCCCTCATGCGTGCGTCCGGGTGGAAGATAGGCATCGGATTGTGCCGCCAGGTACTGGCTGACCACGGTCGTGCCCGAGTTGTTGATCCCAAAAACAAAATAGAACATTCGTTCAGGCCGGACCCGTTGCGACCTTCAGGTCGCCATACATTCCCCATTCCGCCCACGAGCCATCATAAAGCGCGTGTTTGCGATGGCTCAGCCGCTCAAGCGCGAGGGACAGAATGGCCGCTGTGATCCCGGATCCGCAGCTTGTGATCACTGGGCGATCCAAATCCACGCCCGCGGCCTCGAACACGGCGCGCAGCGCCTGTGGTGCTTTCATCGTGGCATCGGGATTGAGCAGATCCCGATAATAGACGTTCCGCGACCCGGGGATATGGCCCGCGCGCAGCCCCGGTCTGGCCTCGGCCTCGTCGCCGGTGAACCGTGCGGGTCCGCGGGCGTCGACGATCTGAAAATCGCCCAGTTTGCTGCTGGCGGCCACTTGGGTGACGTCCTTGACCAGGCTGGCATCGCGCCGGGCGGTGAAATGCCGGTCGCGCAGCACTGGCGCCTCGTCGTCGACCGGGCGCCCTTCGGCCAGCCATTTGGGCAGGCCGCCGTCCAGGACCGCCACATCCGTCTTGCCGAAATGCCGGAACAGCCACCAGACGCGGGCGGCCGAGAACAGCCCCGCACCGTCATAGACCACCACCCGATGCCCATCGCCGATGCCCATAGCGCGCATCCGGCTGATGAATTTTTCCACCGGCGGGGCCATATGCGGCAAATCGGATTTCTGGTCCGAGATCTCGTCGATATCGAAAAACCGCGCGCCGGGGATGTGCTGGCGGTCGTACTCGGCCCGCGCATTGCGGTTCATCGCGGGCAGATACCAACTGGCATCCAGCACCCGCAAATCGGGCGCCCCCAAATGGCGCTCGAGCCAGTCGGTCGAGACCAAAAGCTGCGGATCACTGTTGGGCATCGCGGCGCGCCTTTCACCATGCAAACACGGGTCCGGGGATACCGCCCGCCCCGGGCCAATGCAAGCTTGCCCAAAGGGTCGGGGCTGGGGCAGGCTGGCGGCAACAGATTTAAGCGGATTTGAGAGATGAAATTCAGTCAAGAACAGAAGTCGCTGGGGCTTATTATCGCCGGGGCCCTTGTCTTGGCCGTGATCGCGCGTTTGGACGCCCTGGAACAAGAGAGCCTGAACAAAATCATCGCCCTGGGCACGATCATCCTGGGCCCCCTGGGCTCGTGGTTCTTTTACAGCCGCAACCGCAGTTTCGAGCGGCAGGCGATCACCGCCGAAGGCAACCTGCAACAGGCCGAGAAACGCACGACCAACGAAAGCTTCATCAAGGCCATCGAATTGCTCGGCGCAACCGGAAGCGATGGAGAACCCATCCTGGAACAACGCCTCGGCGCGATCTATGCCCTCGAACGCCTCGCCCGCGACAACCTGGACTACCACGTCCAAATCATGGAGACCCTCTGCGCTTATGTCCGCGAGCACGCCCCGGCCCGACCGGGGGATGTGTTTCCGGGAACCGTGCTGCGGCGGCTGGAGCGTGAACACCCCGACATCAGCGATGAGGGGATCGCGGAACATCCAGATTTTGTGGCTGCAAGCAAACGAGTGGCTTTCCAGGTGGCGGAACTGCGCGTGGGTCGCGAAGAAGCTTTCTACGACCCGTGCCTGACCAAATGGCTGAAGGCCTGCAAAGGCCCGCGCGAGGACATCCGTGCGATACTGGAAGTGATTTCAAGGCGTAACAAACTTCAAAGAGAGAAAGAGAACGAAAGTAGCCTATCAAAGCCTGGGGACCGCAAGGCCGGATTCCGTCTGGATCTGAGGGACAGCTGTTTGCGCAACGCTGGTCCAAGCGGCAGACATCTAGACTATGCCCGATTGGATCGTGCCCAAATGGAGGGGATTGATCTGCGGGGTGTCTGGCTTCGTGAGTCGGATGCGCCTGATGCTAGCCTTGAAGGCGCGCAACTCTTGAAGGCCCAAATCGATTTGGCAAATTGGTCTCGAGCAAACCTCTATTGCGCAAACCTAGGCGGTTCAAGTCTAAGGCAAGTTGGCCTTCGGCGGGCTGACTTGCTATCGGCAGTGTTGAATGGCGCAGATCTTACCAAAGCGGACCTCGTGGAGGCTTGCTTGGAAAAAGCTGACATAAAAGGCGCAATACTGGTCGGGGCTGGGTTACGAGCAACATTTATGTATGCAGCCGATCTTCGAAGTACCCAGCTTAGCAGCCCACACATGGAGTATTGTTTCCTTGGTGGCGATGAGGGTCTAAAACAAGTTCTATCGTCTACCGATTTTGGAGGCATAACGAATGAGGGCGGTGCAATACGCTTCGCGAACATAACGAGAAGTACAATAAGCGAGCATTTCCTGCTCAACACATTTGGGGACGGTACGGTCGCGTTGCCGGCCCGTGTCAGAAGACCTGCTCAATGGCTCGACAGGCCTGCCGCTGACGACAATGAGTTTTTTGGTCGTTGGCGTGGCTGGATCGAAGCGGGAAACCGGATCGGTGTGTGGAAAACCATCGCTCCTGCTGGCTTTACGGACGTCGAACCTATCCCGCCGCCCGATGGTATTACCTGGACCTACAGTCCCGCCGCCAGACGTGCGCCTTGATTGATTGCGCGTTTCGCGTCCAGCTCGGTCGCCACATCCGCGCCGCCGATCACATGGGTCTCGACCCCCTCCAGCCTATCGGCCAGCGACCGTTCGGGCAGTTGGCCCGCGCACAGCACGATGGTGTCGACCTCCAGCACCTCGGGGTTTTGGCGATCCTCGCCGGTGCTCAGGTGCAGACCCGCATCCGAGATCCGCTCGTAGTTCACGCCGCCGCGCATCGTCACCCCCTTCATCCGCAGGCTTGAGCGGTGGATCCAGCCCGTGGTCTTGCCCAACCCCTTGCCTGGTTTGCCGCCTTTGCGCTGCAGCAAGGTGATCTGCCGCGCGGCGGGCACGGGGTCGGGACCGGCCTCGGCCAGGCCGCCGCGCACCTCCCACGGGGTGCTGACGCCCCATTCCTGCGCCCACAGATCCGGCACCTCGGTCGGGCTTTCGCCCTGATGCGCCAGAAACTCAGCCACATCGAAGCCGATGCCGCCCGCGCCGATGATCGCCACCCGTTGGCCTACCGGCGCGTCGCCGCGCAGCACGTCGATATAGCTCAGCACATTGGGCCCGTCCTGGCCCGGGATCTGTGGGTCGCGCGGTTGCACGCCGGTGGCGACAACCACCGCATCGAACCCCGCCAGATCCGCCGCGCCCGCCCGCATGCCCAACTGCTGGGTAACCCCAAGCCGCGCCAATTCGGCGGTGTAATAATCCACCAGCCCATGGAACTCTTCCTTCCCCGGGATCCGCCGGGCCATGTTCAGCTGCCCCCCGATCTGGGTATCCGCCTCGAACAAGGTCACATCATGCCCCCGCTCGGCAGCGACCAAGGCCGTGGACAGACCCGCGGGTCCGGCCCCGACAACGGCCACACGGCGCGGCGTGTCGGTCGGCGGATATTGCAATTCGGTCTCGTGACAAGCGCGCGGGTTCACCAGACAGGTCGACACTTTCATCTCGAACGTATGGTCCAGGCACGCTTGATTGCAGGCGATGCAGGGCGCGATCCGCGCCGCCTGGCCCGCCTTGGCCTTGGCCACGAATGCCGGATCCGCCAGGAAAGGGCGCGCCATCGAAACCATATCGGCACAGCCCTCGGCCAGCACGGCTTCGGCGACCTCGGGCGTGTTGATCCGGTTCGAGGTGATCAGCGGAATGCCGACCTCGCCCATCATCCGCTGGGTGACATGGGTAAAGGCCCGGCGGGGGACCGACGTGGCGATGGTCGGCACCCGCGCCTCGTGCCAGCCGATGCCGGTGTTGATGATGCTGGCACCCGCCGCCTCGATCGCCTTGGCCAGGGTGACGACCTCCTCCCAGGTGGAACCATTGGGGATCAGATCGATCATCGACAGCCGATAGATGATGATAAAATCCTTGCCCACGGCGGCACGGCAGCGGCGGACCACTTCGACTGGCAAGCGCATGCGGTTCTGATACGACCCGCCCCATTCGTCGGTGCGCTTATTGGTGTGGGTGACCAGAAACTGGTTCAGGAAATACCCTTCAGACCCCATCACCTCGATCCCGTCGTATCCCGCCTCGCGTGCCCGCGCCGCAGTGGTCGCAATGTCTGCGATTTGTTTTTCGATGCCCGCCGTGTCCAACGCGGTCGGCGGAAAGGGCGAGATCGGGGATTTGACCGGCGAGGGGGCGACCGCTTTCGGGCTGTACGCATAGCGCCCAGCGTGCAGGATCTGCATCGCGATCCGCCCACCCTCGGCGTGAACCCGATCCGTCACGCCGCGGTGGTTCGCGATGTCCTGAGCATCAAATAGCCCTGCAGAGCCCGGCAACACCGCCCCTTCCTCGTTTGGAGCCATGCCGCCCGTGACCATCAGCGCCACACCGCCCCGCGCGCGCTCAGCGAAATAGGTGGCGATCCGATCCCAGTCCCCGGTTTCCTCAAGACATGTGTGCATCGAGCCCATTAACACTCGATTGGGCAGCGTCACATGCCCCAGGTCCAAAGGTTGGAACAGGTGCGGATACAGATCGTGTGTCATAAAGCCCCCAAAAGCATTTGTTGCATTGCAGTTAGCCCGAACCAGCAGCCTCTGTCACGGGCGACGCAGGGGCAGAATTGGCCGTCGCCGTTGCGGTCGCTAACCCGTCCAGCCACGCCAGGGCCTCGGCATCCGTCATTCCACCACCCTCGAATTGCGACAGGGCGCCGCTGGCCAGCCGTGGTCCGGCCATGAAAAAGATCCGCCAAAACTCCGGGGCGGTTCCGGGGACTGGCGACGGGCCGGGGTCGCGCACCTTCAACGCCAAAGTGTCTTGCTGCCGCCGGGTTTCCAGAACGGTCACCAAATCACCCCGTCCGCTGCGGCTGAGCGCGGCCCGCCCGGGACCGGTCAAAAAGCCTTCAAGTGCCGCGAAATCCTCGTCCAACCCGCTTGTCGAGACCGTGACGCCGATCACCCCGTTCAAGCGCGGCACACCCCCTGGGTTCGCCGCGAACAAGGTGCAATCGCTGATCAACAAAAAGCCGCCCTGGCGCCGTACATCCGGGCTGGCTGGATCCACGCACAGCCCAGGCGGGGCCACAATGGTGACCCGCGCGCCCTCGATCCGCAACACCGCGCGATCCGCTTGGGTCAGGCTGGCCGCACAAGCCGACAGCAGCAGCCCCGTTAAAACCAGCCCCCACCATAGGGCCCCAATGCGCCCAGACCAGCCAAGATGTCCACGGGCCCCGCGCCTGCGCAAGCAGGTGTGGGGAGAGATGGCGTCGCCCGGAACGGGCGTCCTTTCGGTCCTAGAGGTCGGCGTAGACATGTAGTTCGGCGCCACCGCCGGGGTGCGTCACCGCCCCTTTATGCGTGGCGCCCACCAACTGCGCATATTTCCACAGCGCGCCGGTGGCATAGATCGTCGCCCGCGGACCGGCCCAATCGGCCTTGCGCTGCGCCAGTTCATCATCGCTCAGATCCACGCTCAATGTCCCCTCGATCGCGTTGATCGTAATCACATCGCCATCGCGAACCAGTGCGATGGGCCCGCAATGCGCGGCCTCGGGGCCTACATGCCCCACGCAGAACCCGCGTGTCGCGCCCGAGAACCGCCCGTCGGTGATCAGCGCCACCTTCTTTCCCATCCCCTGACCGCTCAGCGCCGCTGTCGTGGCCAGCATCTCGCGCATGCCCGGCCCGCCCGACGGGCCTTCATTGCGGATCACCAGCACCTCGCCCTCCTTGTAGGTGCGGGCTTGGACGGCGGCAAAGGCATCCTCCTCGCACTCGAACACCCGCGCGGGCCCGGTGAAGACCTGATGCTCAGGATCGATGCCCGCCACTTTCACGATCGCCCCATCGGGTGCCAAATTGCCCTTCAGCCCCACCACACCACCGGTCTTGGTGATCGGCGCCTCGACCGGATAGATCACCCGGCCATCCGCCTCGCGCGCGACCTTGTCGATCTCGGTCCCAATGGTCTCGCCGGTTGCAGTCATACAATCTTCGTGGACCAGCCCCGCTTTGCGCAGCTCTTTCATCACCACCGGTACGCCGCCCGCCTCGTAAAGATCCTTCGCCACATAGGCGCCACCGGGTTTGAGATCGACGAAATAGGGTGTATCTCGGAAAATCTCGCAAACATCGTCCAGGAAAAAATCGATCCCCGCCTCATGCGCAATCGCGGGCAGATGCAGCCCAGCATTTGTCGAGCCCCCGGTGCAGGCGACCACGCGCGCGGCATTCTCAAGGCTTTCGCGCGTGACGATATCGCGTGCGCGGATGTTCCGCTCAAGCAGCCGCATGACCGCCCGGCCGCTGGCCTCGGAATACTGATCGCGGCTCTCGTAGGGCGCGGGTGCGCCAGCCGAATTGGGCAGGGCCAAGCCAATCGCCTCGGACACGCAGGCCATCGTGTTCGCGGTGAACTGCCCGCCGCAGGCCCCTGCCGAGGGGCATGCCACGGCTTCCAGCTTTTCCAACTCGCATGCGGTCATATTGCCCGCCTGATGTTGGCCCACGGCCTCGAACACATCCTGGACTGTGACGTCTTTGCCATCCAAACGGCCCGGCAAGATCGAACCGCCGTAGATAAACACCGAAGGGACGTTCAAGCGCACCATCGCCATCATCATCCCCGGCAAGGACTTGTCACACCCCGCCAGCCCCACAATCGCGTCATAGCAATGGCCGCGTATGGTCAATTCCACCGTATCCGCGATCGCCTCGCGCGAGACCAGGGAGGAACGCATGCCTTCGTGGCCCATGGCGATCCCATCGGTCACAGTGATCGTCGTGAACTCGCGCGGGGTGCCCATCGCGGCTTTCACACCCAGCTTGACCGCCTGCGCCTGCCGGTTCAGGGAGATGTTGCAAGGGGCGGCCTCGTTCCAACAGGTTGCGACACCCACAAAGGGTTGGTGGATCTCGGCCTCGCTCAGACCCATCGCATAGTAGTAAGACCGATGTGGCGCCCGCTCGGGGCCCTCGGTTACATGGCGGCTGGGTAATTTGGATTTGTCGAAGCGGCTGACGTCCATTTTTCGGACCTCCCTGCGGTGATCTGGATACGATTGCAGCCATAGGCGACGGTGTACGGAATCACAAGCTGGGTCAGATGCGGGTCCCCGTTGGGGTTCGGGGACCCGCATCTGAAGTTCAGCGCACCGCAAGGGCGTGTCCGAACCCAGCCTTGCCTGGCTTTCGCCGGTGCAGGCGTAAACCAGTATTGCCCTGAGGCTTCGATACCTGCCGAGACGCCTGCTACCGCTGCCACGTCAGCAGTGGGGGGGTACCGAGGCTTACATGCTCTTCGGCTGTTGACGTGGCAGCAGCGACCTCTAGCTGGTCTATCTAACCTTAAGTGGGCGAGTCTCAGGGCACGTTAACCGCGCCTCATTCAACTCCGAGGCGACAGATATTGACTGGGCAGTCAAAAAAAAGAGCGAGGGTGCGGACCCGTGGTCACGTGGCTAACGTGGCGTCAAATCCTTATACTTATGGGCATATTCTGGCGCAGGTTCTTTGAAATCGTGACGATCCGCACATCGACCGCCTAGTACCCCCGGATCAGACCGCTGCCCAAAGCCTGAACCGCCGCCGAGATTCGATTCGAAGTTCCAAGCTTCAAGAAAACGCGTCGCAGATATGCGTCGACCGTGTGGGGCGAGATATCCATGATATCGGCGATAACCCCATTGCTTTTGCCGCGCACAACCCAATGCAGCAATTCGACCTCGCGGTCGGACAGGGGCTGGATTGCGGGCAACCTGTTGCGTTGCAAATGGCAGTATCGCAGATGGGCTGTTTGCCCTACGGCCTGGCAACGATACATGGTCGGTGCATCCGGCTTGGGGCCGTCGTAGCCCAAACCAAAATACCCGTTGCGTCCATTTGGGCCAAAAACCGGGATCGCGATGCCGTCGCTCAGACCGGCGGCGGCCAGCCGCGCCATGAATGCATCTTCGCTCTCGGTTAGGGCGCGCAAATCCCGGATGTCATGCCAGTGAAACGGAACCTCGGTCGTACTTGCGGTGGCAAAAAGGGGATCCTCGCGGTAGAGCTTTTCCTTAATGTATTGCAGGACCCAAGCTTCGGGGAAGCCATGCGCCGACACACGCACCTTGCCTTCGTCTGGGGCGCCAAGGGGCGGCAGGTGAAGATACGAGATGCGGGCAAAACCCGATTCCAAAAAGTAATTCACCGCTGCCAACCACAAAGGTTCCGCCCAGGCGGCTTTGGCGCAGGCTTTGAAAAACGCGCTTAAACGTTGATCTTGATGTGCAATGACTTCGAGTCCTGCCACGGATACCGCACCCCAAATGTTGACCTAAGGTCACCTTAAGTGATTTTTTGCCGATGACCGAGAGTTTTTGCTATTCCCCACCAGATGACGCTCTTATTCGATCCGTATGTCAGCGCGCAATCCCGGTTTACCAACCGGGCGCAGATCTGGCGCATGGTTTTAGTGATGGCGATGGCCATTACGGGCCAGATCCTGGCGACCGTCGTTTTGTTTGCTGCATTCGCGCTTGTAGCCTCGTGGATCACGGGGCGTCCCTTCGATCAAGAGCTTGCGCTGATTAGCAATCTTGGCAGCCCGCAAGCCTTGGTCGCCGCATTAGTCACATTCGCGGGCACGATTTTGGCGGTTTGGCTGGCCATGCCATGGCTGCATAAAACATCGGCGCGATGGCTGCTTGGGGTCACCGGGCGGATGAACTGGCGCCATCTGGCCCTTGGGTTTGCTGCGGTGATTGCGATTGGGGTGGCGGCTCAGGTCACCTCGCTGCCGTTTCAGGACTATGTGCGCAACGCTAGTTGGACGCTTTGGTTAACCTGGGCGGGGCCGGTTCTGGCGGTGACCTTCCTGCAGGTCTTTGCCGAGGAGCTGTTGTTCCGCGGCTATCTGCAATCCCACCTGGCGTCCCGTTTCCGGTCGCCCCTGATTTGGATCGGTGTGCCCGCGCTGCTGTTCGGGGCGGCCCACATCGCCAACGCGGCGGCCTTTGGGGCCAATGCCTGGTTGGTGCTGCTTGCCCCTACTTTGGTGGGGATCGTTGCGGCCGATGTGACCGCGCGCACGGGCAGCATCGGCGGGGCGGTGGGGCTGCATATGGCCAACAACGTGCTGGGCATTCTGCTGGTCGCCGTGCCCGGGCCCTTTGGCGTGGTTAGCCTGTTTCATCACCCTATTGATCTGGCCGACGCGGCCTCGGTCCGGCCGCTGATCCTGATCAACATCGGGGTGATCCTGGCTGGCTATGTCGGCTGGCTGCTGATCATGCGGGGGCGGGACCTGCGATTGCAACAGCCCGAGGACGTGTTTAAGTAACGCTCAAATCGCTGACACAGGCTGCCCATGAACTGGATCTCGAACTACGTCCGCCCCAAGATCAACTCGCTCTTCTCGCGCCGGGAGGTGCCCGAGAACCTGTGGACCAAATGCGACGACTGCGGCCAGATGCTGTTTCACCGCGAGTTGTCGGATGCGCTGCATGTCTGTCCGAACTGCAACAACCATATGTACATCCCGCCACGCCAGCGCTTTGCCGCGCTGTTCGACGGTGGGCTTTATACGGATGTGCCCGTGACTGAGCCGCTGGTCGATCCGCTGCAGTTTCGCGACAAGAAGCGCTATACAGATCGCCTGAAAGACGCCCGTCGCGAGAGCGAAGGCCAGGATGCGATGCTGGTGGCCGAGGGCGACATCGGGCGAATGAAAACCATCGTCGCGGTGCAGGATTATAAGTTCATGTCCGGCTCGATGGGCATGTATGTTGGCAACGCGATCATCGCCGCGGCCGAGCGCGCGGTTGCCCAACGCTGCCCGCTGATCCTGTTTGCTGCCGCGGGTGGCGCGCGGATGCAAGAGGGGATCCTGTCCTTGATGCAGATGCCGCGCTCGACCGTCGCGGTGCAAATGTTGAAAGAAGCGGGGCTGCCGTATGTGGTCGTCCTGACCCATGCCACCACTGGTGGTGTGACTGCCAGCTACGCGATGCTGGGCGATGTGCAGATCTCGGAACCCAACGCGCTGATTTGTTTCGCCGGCCCCCGGGTGATCGAACAAACCATCCGCGAGACGCTGCCCGAGGGGTTCCAGCGCGCCGAGTACCTGCTGGACCACGGAATGTTGGACCGGGTCGTCAACCGCAAGGACATGCGGATCGAACTGGGCACGATCCTGCATATGCTGATGAAAGCCCCACCCATGGTGCATGGCGATCTGCCTGTCCCGACCGAGGTCGCGCCCGAGCCGCCCGCCCCGACCCAGGACCCGCCTGCGTGACTGGCCCCTCCAGCGATATCCTCCTTGGTCGGATGATGGCGCTGCACCCGAAGGTGATAGACCTTTCGCTGGGCCGGATGCGCCGTATCTTGGGGGCGCTGGGCAATCCACAAAATGACATTCCGCCGGTGATCCATATCGCCGGGACCAATGGCAAGGGCTCGACCCAGGCGATGATCCGCGCGGGGCTTGAGGGGGCTGGGCTGACGGCGCATGCCTATACCTCGCCCCACCTGGCACGGTTTCACGAGCGGATCACGGTTGCAGGCCAGGTGATTGCCGAGCAGGCGCTGACGGATATTTTGGCGGTCTGCGAAGACGCCAATCGGGACCGTCCGATCACCTATTTCGAGATCACGACAGCGGCGGCCTTTGTGGCCTTTGCGCGCCATTCGGCGGATTACACCATCCTTGAGGTCGGCTTGGGCGGGCGCCTGGATGCCACCAATGTGGTGACCCCAGTGGTATCGGTCATCACCCCGGTCTCGTATGATCACCAACAATTCCTGGGCGATACATTGACCGAAATCGCGGGGGAGAAGGCGGGTATTCTGAAGCCCGGCGTTCCGGCCATCATCGCCCCGCAGGTGCCCGAGGCCGAGGCGGTGATCGACGCTGTGATCGCCCGCAAATCCGTACCTGCCCATTGGGCCAACCGCGATTGGCAAGTGTGGGAGGAGCATGGGCGCATCGCCTTCCAAGATGACGCTGGCTTGTTGGACTTGCCGTGCCCCAATTTGATCGGCGCCCACCAGGTGGTGAACGCGGGCACCGCCCTGGCAACGCTGCGCCTGCTGGGGGTGGGCGATCCTATCACCGCAGTGACGACAGCTGTCTGGCCTGCCCGTCTGCAGCGCCTAAAATTCGGCCCTCTGGTTCAGATAGCAAAAGGGGCCGAGCTCTATCTGGATGGGGGTCACAACCCTGCTGCCGGAGAGGCTCTGGCCGAAGCCGTAACGCGGCTGCCCCCCCGCCCGCTGTACCTGATTTGCGGCATGCTCAAGACCAAAGACATCGCGGGCTATCTGCGCCCCCTCGCACCGCTGATCCAAGGTTTGGCCGCCGTCTCTATCCCGGGCGAGACGGCGACGCTGCCTGCCGAGGAAACCGCGCAAGCCGCCCAAGCTGTTGGCATCGAAAACGCCGGGGCCGAGCCCAGTGTAGAGGCCGCGATCACCCGAATCCAGGCTCAGGTGCCCCATGCCCGCGTCTTGATCTGCGGCTCACTCTACCTGGCGGGCACCGTGCTGCGCGAGAACGGTTAGGGTAGCAGGTCAAGCGCCATCGCAGTAAATCGCAAAGGCTGCTCTTCATGCATCAGATGGCCCAGGTCTGGGACTTCGATCAGCGTTGCACTGGGCAGCCTGGGCACCTGTTTACGGGTCGTCTTGGGGGGGACGGTTTTGTCGTTCAGCCCCACGGCCAGTGTTACGGGGGTTGTGATCCGCGGCAGGGCGTCCAGCAGCGGGTTCAGGTTCCAGCGGGCCATCATCCGCAACGCGCCATCCACATGCCGCGCATCGCCGATCAGCGCGCGATAGAGGGCCATGCCCTCGGCGTCGAGTACACTGCCGGTGCTGTCGATCAGATTGCGCACCGCCTTATCGCTCGCGGCGGTCCGGGCAAAGAAGGGTGCCGAAAACGGGTTCAGCGCCAATAGCTTCGCCAAAGGTGGAAACAGCATCCCCGCCAAGCCCTGAAAGGGCATTAGCGCGGGGTTCAGCGCCAGAATGTGCTGCGCGCTGGTGCCGTTCAGCGCCATCTGCAACGCAATCGCTGCGCCTGCCGAATGGCCGATGATCAGATGCGGCGCGAACCTTTCCTGATCCAGCAGGGCTTGCACATCCTCGGCCATATCGGGCAGCCGTGTGCGCGATTGTGCCTTGCGTCGGGTGAACCCGTGTCCCGGCAGATCAACCGCGAACACCTGCGCCTGGGCGCTCAGGGGGCCGAACATCCCCCGCCAGCTGTGCGTGGCCCCGCCAGCGCCGTGCAACAGCAGAATGCCCGGGCCGTCGCCCGCTTGTTGAACATGCCAATGATGCGCCCTTGTGTCCACAAACCGACTGTGTGCCGCATGGGGCCAGTTGGACTTGGCCTGTGCCCAGTTCATCCGCTCAGGCCGCCTGCGGGTCCAAGGCCGCCTGCAAGGTGCCCGCCAGCACCTGGGCATCCGCGCGGGGCAGCGCCAAATAGGCCGCCCCCAGATCCTCGGCCAATGTGCGTGCGGTGGGGGCCGGGCGGTTGCCAGTGTCAATCACCAGGCTGGCAATGCCGCTGGCGCGGACCACCCGGGCCACTGTCTGCGCGTCGGCCAGCGCCTGCGTGCGCCCCTGCGCCCCGTCGCGGGCGATATTCGCCCGGCCATCGGTCAGCACGGCCAAATGCGCGCTTTGTCCCCGGCGGCCGATCTGGTCGGCCAGCGCCAGCGCTGCCTCAAGACCGGCGGCCAGCGGCGTGCCCCCGCCGCCCGGCAGGCCTGACAGGCGTCGCTTGGCCTGTACCAGCGAACGGGTGGGCGGCAGCAACACCTCGGCCTGGGCGCCCCGAAAGGCGATCAGCGCCACCTGTTCGCGGCGCACATAGGCTTCGGCCAACATCAACTCGATCGCACCCTTGGTTTCGGCCAGCCGGGCCAGGGCGGCCGAGCCGGAGGCATCGACCACGAAAATCACCACTTTTTCGGCCTTCTGTTTAAAACGCCGCAGCCGAAAATCCTCGGGCGTGATCAGGAGCCGCCCAGGGTCGTGGCCCAGCATTTTTCGGCGCAGGGGCTGCCAAGGGGCGGCGGTGCGCAAGGTGGCAACCAGATCCAACCGCGCGCCGCTGCGGGGGTCGCCAGGCCGCGTGCCTGCGGGTCGGCCCCGGGCCGCGCCCTTTTGATCCTCGCCCGCCCCGGCCGGGGCCGCGCCGCTGCGGGTCAGCGCCGCACGTGCGGCCAGTTGTGCCAACAGATCGGCGGGGATTGCCGCGCGGGCCGCCTCAAGCAGCAGATCCTCGGGGATCTGGGTGGTCTCGCCCGGGTCCGAGGTCGGATCGCTCGGATCTTTCGGGGGCGGCGGGTCGTTTGGTTGCGGTGCTGTGTCTTCCTCCTCGGCTGGTGGCAGTTGTATGGCCCGGGGCGCCAGCACCAAAGCAGCGGCCAGTTCTGCGGTGTCGCGGGTCACCTGAGGGGTCCCCATCAATGCCGCCGCCGCGCGCGCCGTGCGCAACGCCAGCGCTGGCGCCCGGAGCGAGGGGATCCCAAGCGCGGCGGCTGTCCCCGTCAGCGCTTCGATCACGCCAGACGGCACCTCGACGCGCGCCAACCTTTGCTGCGCGGCGGTGATATCCGCAGGTACAAAGGCTGTATGCGGTGGCAGGGCATCGCGCTGCGCTTGGGGGGTCAGGCTGATGCGAAACGCCAGCCGGTCCAGCAGTGCGGGCGGGATCTGGTCATCGTCTTCACTGGCCTCGTCCAGCGCCAGAACCGCGAACGCCGCGCCCGCGTCCCAGGCCTGCGCCAGACGGGCGGCCCGGCCCAGACTCAAGCGCTCGGCCATCGGTAAAACCAACGTCCCGGTGTCGATCCACGCCAGCAACCCCGGGTCCATCACCGGTTGTCCCGCCCTCAGCGTTGCCGTCAGATCCACCCCCCCGAACAGTCGATCATCCCCGGCCCCAGGTCCCACCCGGCGATGCGCCCGGCCCGTAAGTGTCAAAAACCCCTCCACCCAAGTCTCGCGCGCCGGGCTTGCGCGGGCGCTGAGCGCTATGCCACCCAATGCCGGATCAACTGCAAGCAAGGCGGCGGCCCAATCGGACAAAGGGATCGCCGAGGTGTCGGTCACGCGGGCAGAACCTCGTCCACCGTGCGGGCGACACGGGTTGTGGACCCGGCCTCGTCCAGTGGGTCCCGTCGTAGGCGGTGGCGCAGCGCCATGCCAGCCACCGCGCGCAGCGCTTTTTGATCCACTTCCGTCGCCCCAGCAAAGGCCGTTAAAGCCCGGGCGGCGCGCACCAATGTCAATTCGCCGCGCAGGCCATCGGCCCCCAGCGCGATACACAGCTCGGCGATCTTCTCAAGGGTCGCATCGGGCACCGCGACCCCGGCCAGCCGCTCCCTTGCGGCGATGATCTTCTTGCGATGCCGCGTATCCGCCGCCCGCCAACGCTTGAGAAACGGCGCCGTCTCTCGCTCGTAGGCATCGCGCCTGCGGATCACCTCGACCCTCTGCTTCACGTCACTCGGTGAGGCCACCTCGACCGAAAGACCAAAGCGGTCCAGCAGCTGTGGGCGCAGTTCCCCCTCTTCGGGGTTGCCAGAGCCGACGATGACAAATTTGGCGGGATGGCGCACCGACAGCCCCTCGCGCTCGACCACATTCTCACCTGACGCGGCGACGTCCAACAGCAGATCGACAATGTGATCCTCCAGCAGGTTCACCTCGTCGATATACAGAAACCCCCGGTGCGCCCGCGCCAACAGCCCAGGCTCAAAGGCTTTCTCGCCCCGGGTCAAAGCGCGCTCAAGATCGAGCGCGCCGACCACCCGATCCTCGGTCACGCCCAAGGGCAGGTCGATCACGGGTGTGGCGCGGATCTCGGCCTTGGCGGGGGGTGTCTGTGCGCAATGCGGGCAGGCGGGGTTAGGTGCGTCGAGGGCGCAATTATAGGGGCATCCCGCGACCGCCTGGATGCTGGGCAGCAAAGCCGCCAGCGCGCGGACGGCGGTCGACTTTCCGGTGCCCCGGTCGCCAAATACCAAAACGCCACCGATGGTCGGGTCGATGGCGGTCAGGGTCAGCGCTTGTTTCATCTCTTCCTGGCCGACGATGGCCGAAAACGGGAAGGCTTGGGTCATTCCGAGGGGTCCTTTGGTGGGCTTATTCTGCCGCGTGTTGTGCCACGGGTGCGCGGCGGTTGGCCAGGGGATCGCCCCCGTTCCATTGCCCCTCGCTGGCCAGAATTGCGAAGCGAGCGTACAGCTCTTCGGCGAACCAGTTGCCCGCCCGCACCGCCCGAATGGCGCGGGCATGCGGGCCATCGGCGCGGGCGAAACGGGCCATCGTGGCCTCGTCCGGCCAAATCGAAAAGGTCATTTGGTGCAGCCAGGGCACTTCGCCCACACCTTGCTTGAATATCACGTTAGGATCATCCCCGATCGCCCGCGAGATATCGGGCACCCGGCGCCAGAACTTCAGCAAGACCGTGGGTTTTATCGTCGCCCGGGTCAGGGCCACGACCGCATCGCCATAGTCACCCTTGGTCGGGTGGAAGGGCATCCGCCGCGCCCAAGCCCCCCAGGCCGAGCGGGGCATCAGATGGATACTCCAAGCCTCGGTCGCGCGGGCATGATACCGTGCGAACACGGCAGTCTCGTGGGTCCGCCGACGGGCGGTTTCCAGATCGGGCCAGGTGGTCAGGATCGCGACGGCCGAGGTATCGGGGATCGGCGTGAACCCCTCGCCGGTTCCGGCCCCCATTAGCTTGAAGAACCGCAGCTCAGGGATCCGGGCCAGGGCTGGCCGTGCCAAGCCCATTTGCGCGAAAGCCCACAACCGATCACGCCATCGCGCGAAGCGAAAGAAAGACAGGGTGACGACCTGGGTCGACATGGGCGGTTCTTGCACTGTCATAGAATTAATATGCCGAGGAATGGCGCATGTTAAAAGAGATTCCATCCTCGATTGTAAATTAAATTAGACACTGCTAGCGTCGCTCTATGTTAACACAAGCAAAGCCCCAGGCCGCGATTGCCGATTCCGCTGACCCGCGGCCCAAGGCGCTGGTGATCGGTGCGGGTCTGGGGGGGTTGGCAGCGGCCATGCGCCTGGGCGCCAAGGGCTATGCGGTGACCGTGCTCGACAAGCTGGACCGGGTCGGCGGGCGCGGCTCCTCGATCGAAAGGGACGGCTATCGCTTCGATCTGGGGCCGACGATCATCACAGTCCCGCAGGTGTTCGAGGCCCTTTGGGCCGATTGCGGCCGCGATTTTCGCGCGGACATAGACTTGCGACCACTGGACCCGTTCTACGAAATTCGATGGACGGACGGCACTATCTTCTCGGCCACTGGCGACACCGACCGCATGATCGCCGAGGTCGCCAAGATCAGCCCTGCGGACGTCCCTGGCTATAAACGCTTCCTTGAGGACAGTCGCAAACGTTTCGTCGTTGGTTTCGAGGGCATGGTCAATATTCCGATGCACCGGTTGTGGGACACGATCAAAGTGCTGCCGCTATTCGCCTTGTTGCGCGCTGACAAATCGATCCTAGGTTTGGCCCGACGCCGCGTGAAAGACGAGCGCCTGCGCATGGCCCTATCGTTCCACCCGCTGTTCATAGGCGGCGATCCGATGAAGGTGACCTCGATGTACGGTCTGGTTGCCCATCTTGAGAAAACCTATGGCGTGCATTGCGCCGTGGGCGGTGTGCAGGCAATTGCGAATGCCATGCGTGACATAGTCGAGGATCAGGGTGGCAAGGCTCAGCTGGGCGTCGAGGTCGACGAGATCCTTATCGAAAATGGCCGCGCCCAGGGCGTGCGTCTGGCCGATACCACCACGCTTGCCGCTGATCTGGTGATCAGCAACGCCGATGCTGGCCATACCTACGAGCGTCTGCTGCGCAACCATCGCAAGCGCCGCTGGACGTCGAAGAAGCTGCGCAGCCGCAGCTGGTCCTCAGGGCTGTTCGTTTGGTATTTTGGCACCAAAGCTACGCGCGACAAATGGGGGGATGTGGGTCAACATACGATCCTCTCGGGGCCGCGCTATGAGGGGTTGCTGCAGGATATTTTCATCAACGGGCGGCTGGCCGAGGACATGAGCCTCTATATCCATCGCCCCACAGTCAACGACCCGACCGCGGCGCCCGAAGGCGACGATGCCTTTTATGTGCTCTCGGTCGTGCCGCACTTGGGCCATGCTAACCCGGTCGATTGGACCGCCGAGCGCGACCGCTACAAAGCCAAGATGACAAAAGTTCTGCAAGGCACCATTCCAGGCTTCGAGCAGCATATCGTCACCGAGGAGGTTTTCACCCCCGAGACGTTCCGCGACCGGTATCTCAGCCCCTATGGCGCCGGTTTCTCGATCGAACCGCGTATCCTGCAAAGCGCGTGGTTCCGGCCGCACAACATAAGCGAGGAGGCGAAAGGCCTGTTTCTGGTGGGCGCTGGCACCCACCCCGGCGCCGGCGTGCCAGGGGTTTTGTCGAGCGCCGAGGTGCTGGCGAAATTGGTCCCTGACGCCCCGGCGATGCCCGCGCGAAACACCGTTTTGAGGGCCGCCGAATGATGCATCCTGGCGATATGGAGGCCTGTCGGGTCGCGATCCGTCATGGCTCGAAAAGCTTTCACGCAGCTTCGAAATTACTGCCGAGCCGGGTGCGGGAACCGGCATTGGCCCTGTATGCGTTCTGCCGTCTGGCCGATGACGCTGTGGATCTGGTGGACCAGAAATCCGCTGCCGTGCTGCGGCTAAGGGATCGGTTGGAGGCCGCTTACGCCGGTGCTCCGCATGATAATCCGGCAGATCGAGCCTTTGCGCAAATGATACGCGACTACGATATGCCCCGCGCGTTGCCCGAAGCGCTGCTTGAGGGCTTTGCTTGGGATGCGATGGAGCGGCGCTATGACAGCGTCGGCGAGGTGCGCGCCTATTCCGCCCGCGTCGCTGCAGCCGTGGGCGCGATGATGACCGTGCTGATGGGTGTGCGCGATGGCGATGCACTGGCGCGCGCCTGCGACCTGGGCGTGGCAATGCAACTGACCAATATCGCCCGCGATGTGGGCGAGGATGCGCGCGAGGGGCGGCTGTACTTGCCTCAGGATTGGATGCGCGAAGCGGGTATGGATCCCGAGGCCTTTCTGGCCAACCCCCAACCTAGCCGTCCCCTGGCGCAGGTGCTGCACCGCCTGTTGGGCGAGGCGCAACGGCTGTATTGGCGGTCCGAGGCGGGTATCGGTGCGCTGCCCCTGGGATGTCGTCCGGCGATTTTCGCGGCGCGGCATATCTATGGTGCGATTGGGCATAAGGTGCGCGCGCGCGACTATGACAGCGTCACCTATCGCGCCCATACCGGCACGGCGGAAAAGCTGCGGCTGGTGGGGGTGTCGATGCTGGCCGCTGGGGCGACGGCTGTGATGCCCCGTTCGGCCGTGCTCTATGGTGCGGCGCTGCCCGAGACCGCCTTTCTGGTCGAAGCGGCGCAGCGTGCGCCGCAACGCCAGAGCGTGCGGTTCCGCTTGGACGACAAGCTGACCAACCTCGCCGATCTGCTTTTGGAGCTTGAAGCCCGCGACCGCGCGTAACGGGGCTGACCGCTGTTTTACTTGAGCGGGGGCCTGAAGGCGGTTCATATGAGAGTGATGGGTGAAGAATGAGGCGGCGATGGATTGGCTGACTTTGGTGGGTTTGAGCGCGGCGGCGGTTGGTGCGGCCTCGACCGGTGCGATGTTCTCGCCCGGGCCGTGGTATGAAGCGCTGCGCAAGCCTGCTTGGACCCCCCCCAATTGGCTGTTTCCCTTGGCTTGGACGGCGCTTTACGCCGCGATGGTCTGGGCCGCCTATCGCGTCGCACAAACGCCCCTTGACGTGGCTGCGCCCGGGCTTGCGTTCTGGGCCGCGCAGATTGTGTTCAACGCGCTATGGTCGCCGGTGTTTTTCGGGCTGCGCAAACTGGGTGTGGCCCTGGTGGTGTTGATTGGCCTGTGGGTCTGCGTGGTCATGACCACCGTCTTGTTTTGGCGGGCGGATCTGATCGCGGGGCTGCTGTTCGCGCCCTATGTGGTCTGGGTCAGCTTTGCGGGTGCTTTGAATGCCGCGATTTGGCGCAGCAATTCTAAGGCCTTGGCCGCTTAGCAAAATGAGGCGCGTGCCGCGCCAAGTTTACTCTCTCCGCTTCCGCGGGGCGGAAGCGGAGCTGTGGCGCTTTCTTTGGCCTGTGCGTTGGCCTTGAACCACGTCAATCTTTGGCCCCGCTGTCACTTGGCACTTAATTGTAAGACAGCGGTGGTTCTTGAACGGTAGGGCGCTTAATTCGAGACCACGAGTGTCTTCAGTCTCAGATTAACTAAGACCACTGCGCGGCGGCGTGATTTTCAGTTGCAGATTTGATTTGGCGGTTCTGCTTTGCCCGCTGGCATTTCAGCGGGCAGATCGGTCTTGTCGGTTTGGTTTATGCGATTGCCGGTGTTTGCGTTTTTAGGGTGATCTACAGCGCTTCGCCTTTAACTTGAATCACCTAACGCTGCCTGAAATCATAGATTTCAACGCTTTAGGTGATGAGACATGTCTCAAAGTAAAGTCGAAACGTTTTAGTTGGCGGCTTTCAGGAGGTTCTGCCCGATGGCCGCAAGCGCCAGTTGGGCGTGGGTTTTGGCCAGCCCGAAATAACGGGCGCGGTGCAGACCGAAGAGCCGTTTCATCGTGCCGAAGCATTGTTCGACGCGGAACCGGCGTTTCGAGATCAGGCGGTTGAAGCGTTTCTCGGAGGCGCGCAGGGGGCGGCCCCGCGCGGCCTTGCGCATGATCCCGTCCTGATGCTTGCCGCGCAGCATCTCCCGGTTGGCACGGGCCGCATAGGCCTTGTCGGCCAGAACGCGCTGTGCGCTGGAGCCTTCGATCATATGCCCGAACTCCGGGCTTTCGGCGCGGTTGGCGGGCGTGGTGTGAACCTTATCAACAAACCCTTCCTCGTCAGCGCGGGCAAACGCCTTGTAACCGAGTGTCGATTTGGACCCTTTTTTGACCCAGCGAGCGTCTGGATCGGCGCTGAAATGTAACTCCAGATCGTCGGGGGCTGCGCCCGCGGCCCGGTCCTGCGGCGCCTCGATATGGGGGCCGGGCCGGGCCGCGCTGTCCACCAAAGTGGCGTCGATAATGGCGGCCTCTTGCAGCTTCAGCCCGTGGGCTTCGATCTGGCGACAGACCTCACCCAGCAGGTCATCGTAAACCCCGCCCCGAACCAGCGCAGTGCGGAACCGGCAATGGCTGGTTTCATCCGGCACGGGCGCGTGTAGGTCGAGCCCGCAAAAGATCATAAAATCCAGCCGCACTTTCAAGGCGCGCTCCAACTTCGGGGCGCTCAGCCCGTGCCACTGGCCGATCAACAGGCACTTGAAAAGAACCAGCGGCTCATAACCCGGAGGCCCATTCCCGGACCGACCCAAACCGCGCGTCAGGATCGGCGAAAAGGCACGCCAATCCATCAAGGCATCGATCTTTGCCAGCACATCGTCATCGCCAATCCGATCCACCGCTTCGCGCAAAAACAGGCCCATCAAACCGCCTGCGAAAACCTGATAAAACCATACCAAATCCAACCAAATCACGAAATCCCGCCGTTATGCAGAGGTCTTATCAAGAACTTGCATGATGATTTTCTGAGTAAGGTCGACTGGCACAGGTGCCTCCGTTTTTCTCAGCAAAGGATTTCGCCACTATCCGCAGATGACCCCAAGCTAGCCCATTCGAATATTGCGCACGGGGGCTGCGGGTTCAGCGTCCTCGGCTACCTTGGCCGGAGCGGCGTCTGGGTCGGCGGGTGGGTCCAGGTTGGTGACAAGATCTGGTGGTGGATCCTCGGTCGGGTCGGTTTTGCTACCTTCCTCCCCAGCTTTGTCCTGCGGCCTGTCTTGGGTGGCGATACCCAAGGCTGTTTCGATCCGCTGCAGCGTGTCGATCACGGCGGGGTCTTTGGTTAGGGCGGTGGCGCGGATCTCCATCAACAGGCGACTGTCACGTTCGGCCTGTCCGTCGATCAGGGCAGCGATGTCGTGCTTCAAGGTGGCGATTTCGGCCGCCGACGAGAGCTGCGGCTGAACGGGCCGCGGCGCTTCGGCGGCACCCGATATGCCGCTACGCGGGGGCTTTGGGACCAGCAGCCAGGTCACAATGGCCGCAAGGCTTGCGGACAGTGCGATCAGCACAAGGGTCAGGATCTGCAGGCCGATCATAGCCTCAATGCTCCGCTCATCGTGAACGCAACAGTGTGCCCGCAAAACCCTTTGGGAGTGGTTAAGCCCGAGAAACCGTCACTCGAACACGCCCGCATCGGCCGTGACCCGCGGGTCGGCGCCAAAGCGGTTGGGCCCGCGGTTGCCGGGCAGGCAGAGCAGCAGCAGCAACAAAGTGATCGTCAGAAGCGTTGCGATCCCGCCAATCTGCGGCCCGAAGAAATAGAGGGGCAGCGACAGCAGTGGCGTCAGCAAATAAAACGCGCCGCGCCCTGTATCGTGCAGACGCCGGGTGCCCGCGGCCAAGGTGGGCAATAGGAAGGCGACGTTGACACCGGTCGATATCATTGTGGTCTTGAGCAGGATTTCCAGCGGTACGGTGGCGATCCCTGCAATGAGGGTAAACAGGAAAAACCACCAGAACTCCCCCCGGCCCGCGCGGCCTTGGAAGATCATGAATTTTTCGATGCAGGTCATGACTGCAGTGCCGAATCCCATGACGCAATCTGTTCCTTATGCTGCAACGCATTACACAGGCCAAAAGATTAAGGCTTTGTTATGTCATCGGGGTCTTTCCGCCCAGTAAGATTAATCCGTGATTCGGTTCCCGTGCGGATACGGACGATATTTTCGCGATGTTTCCAGAAGATCAGCAGGGTCATGACAAATGTCGGCAGGACCGCTTGACCCGCATCTGTGATCAGCAGCCAGACCGGAGCAGCGAGGGCCGCCACCAAAGCCGCCAGCGAAGACATGCGCCCGATAACCGCCGCGACCAGCCATGTGCCGCAGGTCAGCACGCCCGCCACCGGGGCGATGGCCAGCAGAATACCCAGATAGGTTGCCACCCCCTTACCACCTTGAAATCGCAGCCAAACCGGATAGAGATGCCCCAGGAAAGCGCCCAGCCCGGCCAGCGCAGAGGCGGTTCCCGGCCCCAGCACCCAAAGGGCCAGCAGCACGGCGATGGCGCCCTTGCCACTGTCCAGCAACAGGGTAGCCAGCGCTGCCCCTTTGTGTCCTGTGCGCAGAACATTCGTGGCGCCGATATTGCCTGAGCCGATTTGGCGCAGATCCCCCAGCCCCAAAGTACGTGCGATCACCAGGCCGAAGGGGACCGAGCCCAGCAGATAACCGCCCAGCAGGGCCAAGATCAGGGTCATCGGGCAAATACCTCCACGCCCGACACAAAGGTGCGCAGCACGCGCCCCTGCATCCGGCGCCCGTCATAGGGGGTGTTTTTGGATTTTGAGCGCAGGGTGCTGCGGTCCAGCACAAAAGGCGCATCGGGGTCGAACAGGATCAGATCGGCTGGCGCGCCGGGGGTCAGGCGCCCAGCAGGCAGACCCAGTAGGCGTGCGGGGTTCAGTGACAGGGCGCGGAACAGCGTGGGCAGATCCAGATGGCCCGCGTGCACCAATTGCAGGCAGGCCGGTAGCAGGGTTTCCAAGGCGACAGCGCCCGAGGCGGCTTCCTCGAACGGCAAGCGTTTGCTTTCTTCGTCTTGCGGCGTGTGCATGGAGCTGACGACATCGATCAGCCCTTCGGCCAGTGCCTCGACCGTGGCCATCCGATCCTCCTCGGATCGCAGCGGCGGCTTTACTTTGAAGAAGGTACGATAGTCGTCGGTGTCAAAGGTGTTCAGCGTCAGGTGATGGACCGAAGTGCCCGCGGTCACGGGCAAGCCCTGTGCCTTGGCAAGCTTCAGCACCTCCAGCGCGACCCCGCAGGTCAGCTGATCCGCGTGGTAGCGGACACCCGTCATCTCGACCAGGGCCAGGTCGCGCTCAAGCTGCATCCGCTCGGCCATCGGGCTTACTGTGGGCAGGCCCAGTTTGGCCGCGAAAGGACCGGAGGTCATCGCTGCCCCCTTGGACAGCGTCGGCTCCTGTGGGTGGGCGACGATCAGCGCGTCCAGCCCGGCGGCGTATTGCATCGCGCGGCTCAGTACCTTGGGGTTCTGTACCGGGCGGTCAGCATCTGAAAAGGCGACGGCGCCCGCGTCCCGCAAAAACCCGATCTCGGTCATCTCGCGCCCTTCGAAGCCTTTGGTCAGGGCCGCCATGGGCAGGACATGCACAGGCGAAGCCTCGGCCGCCCGGCGCATCGCAAAGGTCAACGTCTCGGGCGTGTCGGTGACCGGCGTGGTGTCCGGGCGCGTGACCATGGTGGTTACACCTCCGGCGGCTGCGGCCGCAGCCGCGGTCTTATAGCTCTCCTTATGCCGCTCCCCCGGCTCACCGATCTTGACGCCAATGTCGATAATGCCCGGGGCAAGGCACTTGCCCTGCGCATCGATGCTGGGGCCAGCAGGGGGGGTATCTGTGCCGGTGGCGGTGATGGTACCGTTATCGAAGCTGACCCAGCCCAAGTTTTCGGTGCAACTGTCGGGGTTGACGAGTTTTGCGTTGATGAGTGTCGTTGTCATAACAAGCTTACAAATGGCAGGTTACCGGCCCGGGGACAAACCTTGTTACCGCGACAGTGGATGCCGATTGATTTTTGTGACATCGATACCAGTTTTCCCGATAAAATCATGTGTTCGTTTCTCCCGCGTCATTTTGTACCTGGGCTATTATTTCGGCCGGTTCGGTGCTGTCTAGGAGGCCGACGAACCCTGGTGCGGTGTGAAGCCGTCCGGCTGTTCGGGGTTCGAACAGAATTGCCGAGGGCTCGACCTTGGGGCTGGGGATACCGGCCAGGCGCCAAAATTGCGAGATTTGTCCGGTTTTAAGATCAACGACAACCGCCCGTCGATCTGTGATTGCATAGGCGCGGTCTTTGAGGAGCTTCCACCTAAAAGACCTGGGGAACAAGCACGTTAGGCCCACTACAACAACGATCATCGGGGCTGTCACTGCTGCCAGACCTGCGCGATTACCACCCCAATAACTGGGGTTGCTCACTACCCAAAACTGAAGCGTCAAGAAAACGCCTACGGCCAGCATAGCCCAGCCGCCAACAAAGAAGTTCCTTTCGAAACGGGCAAATCTGCTTTCGGGTGCTGGCAGCCCAAACCACAAAAGTTTTTCACCGGGGCTCAGCAGGCTCTCAAGGGGCATTTGCATCAGCAACTGCCGGCCCAGTCTTCAGATTTCTCGCCAACAGTTCCATCGCGGCCATTCTGACTGCCACCCCCATCTCAACCTGTTCCTGGATCACGCTGACGTTGATGTCATCGGCCAGCAAGCCGTCGATCTCTACGCCTCGGTTCATCGGGCCGGGGTGCATGACGATGGCGTCGAGTTTGGCGTGTTTAAGTTTCTCGGCGTCCAGCCCAAACCTATGATAATATTCGCGTTCCGAGGGGATGAAGCCGCCATCCATGCGCTCGCGCTGCAGGCGCAGCATCATCACCACATCGGCATCCTTTAGGCCTTCGGCCATATCATCCGTCATCTCGGCGACCATATGGTCGACGCCTGCGGGCATCAGGGTGCGCGGGCCGACCAGGCGGACGCGATTCTCCATCAGGCCCAGCAGGATCATGTTGGATCGGGCGACGCGCGAATGCGCGATGTCACCACAAATGGCGATGGTCAGACGGTGCAGGCGGCCCTTGCGGCGGCGAATGGTCAGGGCGTCGAGCAGCGCTTGGGTGGGGTGCTCATGGCGGCCGTCACCGGCGTTGAGCACGGCGCAATTCACCTTGGATGCCAGCAAGTTCACGGCGCCTGAGTGGGGGTGGCGAACGACCAACAGATCGGGGTGCATGGCGTTTAGGGTCAGCGCGGTGTCGATCAGCGTTTCGCCTTTGGCGATGGAGCTGGCCTGCATCGCCATGTTCATCACATCCGCGCCCAGGCGCTTGCCCGCGATCTCGAAACTGGATTGGGTGCGGGTCGAGTTTTCGAAGAACATATTGATCTGAGTTAGGCCTTTGAGGACCGGATCAGATTTGACGCCAGATCGGTTCGCCTGGGCATAGCGCTCGGCCAAATCCAACAACGTGGTGATATCAGCGGGGCTGAGGCCTTCGATCCCAAGAAGATGGCGGTGGGGGAACATGGGCGGGCCTTTGGCAAGGGATCGATGAGGGCGTTTTAACGGCGGGGCGTCAGGTCAGCAATGGGGTGTCCGCCCTTCGTGCGCAGCTTGTGGCTGGATGCGGCAAGCAGATGTCGCTAGGATCCGCGCATGGCCGAACCGTTGGATCATATGACCCATGAAGAGGCGCTTGCCGCGCTGACCTGGCAGCTAGAGCTGGGCGCGGACGAAGCGATCCTCGAAGCGCCCTTGGATCGCTATGCGGAAGCGGCGGCCGCGCGGAAACCGGCCACCAAACCCGCCCCTGTAGCCATCGCGCCCCCGCCGGTGGAGGCGGGGACCGAGGCTTTGGCGGCGGCCGCCGCCGATTTGGACCAGTTACGCGCGGCCATCGATGTTTTTGAAGGCTGCGCGCTTAAGAAAGGCGCACGAAACTTGGTCTTCGCCGATGGTCACCCAGGCGCGCGGGTCATGATCGTGGGCGAGGCGCCGGGGCGGGACGAGGATTCGCAGGGGCGACCTTTCGTGGGCCGCTCGGGGCAGTTGTTGGATCGGATGTTTCAGGCAATCGGCCTCAGCCGGACCGCCGAGGATCCCGCGCAGGCGCTGTATATCACCAATGCGTTGCCTTGGCGGCCGCCGCAGAATCGCGATCCCTCAAGCGATGAGCTGGCGATGATGATGCCGTTTTTGAAACGTCATATCGCATTGGCAGCCCCCCAGGTTCTGGTGACGATGGGCAATGCGGCGACGAAATCACTGTTGCAAACCTCGACCGGGATCACCCGGCTCAGGGGCCAGTGGCACGCGTTTGATGCGGTGCCGTTGCTGCCGATGTTCCACCCCGCCGCGCTGCTGCGCGATCCGCTGAAAAAACGACAGGCCTGGGCGGATCTGCTGGCGCTGAAGGCCCGGCTGTGACCCGCATCCTTGCCTTTTCCGATCTGCACCATGCCCGCGACCGGGCCGAGGCATTGGTTGCGGCCAGCGCTTCGGCCGATCTGGTGATTGGCGCGGGGGATTTCTGCAACATGCGCACAGCCCTGCCTGGCGCTATGAACCTGCTGTCAGGTATTACCGCGCCCTTTGCTTTGGTACCCGGCAACGCCGAGAGTTTTGAAGAGTTGCAAGAGGCCGCCCACGCGGGCTGGACCGTGCTGCATGGATCTGGTGCTGAATTGGCAGGGCTGCGGCTGTTCGGCCTGGGATATGGGGTGCCGGTCACGCCCTTTGGCGCTTGGTCTTGCGATCTGGACGAGACGACAGCGGAGCGCATGCTAAATGACTGCGATGCTGCCGATATTCTGGTGGTGCATTCGCCGCCCAAGGGTGTTGCGGATGTAACCTCGCGCGGGGTTTCGGTGGGCTCAACGGCAATACGGGCGGCGGTCGAGCGGATCCAGCCACGCCTCGTGCTGTGCGGACATATTCACGACAGTTGGGGCGTCGAGGGGCCGATCGGCGACAGTCGGGTGGTCAACCTAGGCCCTATGGTAAATTGGTTTGAATTATGAGAGGCGGGCATGAGCCGGATTGACGAAAGCCTTGATTTTATTCCGGTGCGGATCGCGGTGCTGACCGTCTCGGATACGCGAGCGGTCGGGGACGATAAGTCCGGCCAAGTGCTGGTCGACCGATTGCAGGCCGCCGGGCATATCCTGGCCGACCGGCAGATCCTGCGCGACGAACGCGCCGAGATCGCCGATCTACTGCGGGTCTGGATCGCCGACCCTGGTGTGGATGTGGTGATCTCGACCGGCGGCACCGGCTTGACGGGCCGCGATGTGACGGTCGAGGCGCATCGCGATGTGTACGAGAAGGAAATCGACGCCTTCGGCACCGTCTTTACGCATATCTCGATGGCCAAGATCGGCACCAGCGCGGTCCAAAGCCGGGCCTGCGGCGGGGTCGCGGGCGGCACCTATCTGTTTGCGCTGCCAGGTTCGCCCGGGGCGTGTAAGGACGGCTGGGACGAGATCCTGGCCAAGCAGTTGGATTATCGCCACCGGCCCTGCAATTTCGTCGAGATCATGCCACGGCTGAACGAGCACCAGCGCCGCAAATGAGTGCCGAGGTGTTTCGACTGTTCGGCCCGAGCACCGGCTATGGGCAGCGGCGCGGCGCGTTGGTTCTAATGCGGGACCCCCGGGGGCGCTTGTTACTGCATTTGCGCGACAACAACCCAGATCTGTCGCATGGCGGATTGTGGAGCCTGTTTGGCGGCGGGGTCGAATTGGGCGAGACGCTGGTCGAGGCTGCAGTGCGCGAGGTGCAAGAGGAGATCGGGGTAGCGTTTAACCCCGAAGCGTTGACCCCTTTCGCTTGGGTCGTCTCGGACGGGCCGCGGCGGGGGCGGCTTTACATCTTTACGGCTGAAATCGATGTCCCCCCCGCCACCTTACGTCTGGGTGAGGGGGCAGGTTTTGGGTTTTTCACCCCCTGATCAAGTCCTGCAATTGGCGATGCCAGCGGTTTTGAAACCCGTGATTGCCGACTATCTATCTACAAAGATGTAAAATAAACCGACGGAAGTCGTGCAAAGACGCGTTAGATAGTCAGTGCGGTCCTTTGGGCCACGCGAACAAAAGGCATATGCATATGCGGTTTTTGACCAGGTCCCTGGCCGGGGTGCTGATATTTTCGTTGACCCTGGGCTTGTTGGCCCTGGCGGTGAACAGTTTCTATCAGGCATTGCAGGTCCGGGATGCGGAGGCAGAGCGGGTGCGCCCGGCGCGTGAGCGTGTGTTCGCGGTGACGGTCGAGACCCTGGCACCCGGCACCGCTGTGCCGGTGATCCTGGCCTATGGCGAGGTGGCAAGTCGGCGCAGCCTCGAGATCCGGGCCGAGGCGCCTGGGCGCGTCTTGGAACTGGCGGAAGCCTTTCGCGATGGCGGCGAGGTGACCGCAGGCGAGGTGCTGTTGCGGATCGACCCGGCGGATGCTCAGGCGACCTTGGACCTGGCACGTGCCGAGCGGGCCGAGGCGGAAGCGCAGCAGGTTGAGGCCGAGACCAGCCTGGAGTTGGCGGCGGCGGATCTGGACGCCGCGCAACAATCACGATTGCTGCGCGCACGCGCGCTGGACCGTCAGACGGATATCCAGGCCCGGGGTGCTGGCACGGCGGCTGCCGTTGAGGAGGCCGAGATTGCCTTGGCGGCCGCCGATCAGGCGGTCGTCGGGCGGCGGCAGGCCCTGGCCCAGGCCGAGGCCGCGCGCGATCTGGCGGCGATCCTCGTTGAACGGCGCGCCATTGCGGTGCGCGAGGCCGAGCGGACCTTGACCGAGACGGTGGTGACCGCCCCGTTCGACGGTTTCCTCAGCGCGGCTGCGGCGGTGCCGGGGGCCATGATGGGCAGCAACGAGGCGATTGGCACGCTGACGGACATGCGCGCTTTGGAAGTGGCGTTTCGGATGTCGAACGCGCAATACGCACGGTTGCGCGACACCCTGCGCGGGACACGGATCGAAGCGGTACTGGCGTTGGACGACATCCCGATCTCGGTCGCCGGTACTGTTGAGCGCGCGGGCGCCGAGGTTGGCGATGGGCAAACGGGCCGGATCCTCTATGCCCGGCTGGATGGCCCCGGCATCGCGGCCCTTCGGCCTGGGGATTTCATGACGGTCACGATTGCCGAGCCCGCGCTGCGGAATGTCGCGGTAATTCCGGCGGCGGCGGTGAATGCGGCGGGCGAGATGTTGGTGCTGGGCGGCGAAGATCGTCTGGAGGCTGCGCGGGTCACGGTCCTGCGGCGACAGGGCGACGAGGTGATTGTCACGGATGTGCCTGCGGGGCGGGAGTTCGTGCGCGAACGTAGCCCGCAGCTGGGTGCGGGCGTTTTGGTCCGGCCTTTGCGACCGGGGGAGGAACCCACGCCCCAGGCCGAGACGGCCGCATTGGACCTGGATCCTGAACGCCGCGCCAAGCTGATCGCCTTTGTTCAGGGGAACACCCGCATGCCCGCCGAGGTGAAAGCGCGGCTGTTGGCCCAATTGGGCGAGGATCGCGTTCCGGCGCAGGTCGTCGAGCGGTTGGAACGCCGGATGGGGGGCTAAGCGCATGGCGTGGCTGCTCAGCTATTTCACCCGGCACCGGACAGCGGCCAACCTGCTGTTGGTGCTGATGGTGGTGCTTGGGGCCGCGGCCGCGACGCAGATCCGCAGCCAGTTTTTCCCGGATGTCATCTTGGACAGCGTAAATGTCTCGGTCACCTGGGATGGCGCCGGGCCCGAAGATGTCGACAATGGGGTTATCGCCCTGTTGGAACCGGCGCTTCTCAGCGTCGAAGGGATCGAAAGCACAACCTCGAACGCGCGCGAGGGGTCGGCGCGGATCGATATCGCATTTGAGCCAAACTGGGACATGGCCCGCGCGGCCGAGGATGTTTCGGCCGCGGTCGAGGGTGTGAACAACCTGCCCGAGGACGTCGAGACCCCCGAGGTACGCCGCTCGGCTTGGCGGGATCGGGTGACGGATGTTGTGATCTCGGGGCCGGTCAGCCCCGAGCAGTTGGGCCGTTTCGCGGACGAGTTCACCGCCCGCCTGTTTCGCGCGGGCATCACCCGAACGACTGTGCGCGGTGTGGCGGCCCCGGTGATCCGGGTCGAAGCGACCGAGGCCGCGCTGATCCAACACAACATCAGCTTGCGCGATATATCCGACGCCATCGGGGCCGAGGCGGATGCGAACCCCGCAGGTGATGTCGCGGGCGGCAGCGCGCGGGTACGGGCAGGGGTTGAAAAACGCAGCGCCGATCAAATCGCGGATGTGGTGGTGCGCGCCAATCCAGATGGCTCGAAACTGCGGGTCGCGGATGTGGCGCGCGTTATTGTCGAGGGCGCGGACAGCGGCCGGTCGTATTTCAAGGGGGACAACCCTGCCGTTTCCGTTCGCGTAGACCGCGATGCGCGTGGCGATGCGATCGCCATGCAGGAGACGGTCGAACGGGTCGCGGCCGAGTTGGAGCCATTGTTGCCCCAGGGTGTCGAGATCGAATTGATCCGCACACGGGCCGAGGCGATCACCCAGCGGTTAGATATCCTGTTTGACAACGGGCTGATGGGGTTGGGCCTGGTCGTTCTGTTGCTGTTTTTGTTCCTATCTGCCCGGACCGCCTTCTGGGTCGCGGCGGGCATCCCGGTCGCGATGTTTGCCGCTGTGGGGTTCATGTATGCCAGCGGGCTGACGCTGAACATGGTCTCGCTTTTTGCGTTGATTATATGTCTTGGGATCGTGGTGGATGATGCGATTGTGGTGGGTGAACACGCCGATTTCCGCAACCGCAACATGGGCGAGCCACCGGTTGTAGCGGCCGAGAATGCCGCCCGGCGCATGGCGCTGCCGGTGTTCAGCGCCACGGTAACAACCGTTTTGGCCTTTGCCGCGCTGACCAGCATTGGCGGGCGCTTTGGGTCGCTGATCGCGGATATTCCGCTAACGGTGATCGCGGTCTTGATCGCCTCGCTGGTCGAATGCTTCCTGATCTTGCCCAACCATATGTCCCACGCGCTGGCCGCCCAGGCCAAAGAGCGGTGGTACGATTGGCCCAGCAGGGTGGTGAACATCGGCTTTCGCTGGATCCGTGAACGTCTGTTCCGCCCCTTCATCGGCTGGGTTATCGCCCTGCGCTGTCCGGTCCTGGCGGGGGCGTTGGTCGTCCTGTCGCTGTCCGCTGGCCTGTTCTTGAAAGGTGACGTCACGTGGCGCTTTTTCAACGCGCCCGAGCGTGGCTCGATCTCGGGGAATTTTGCGATGTTGCCGGGCGCCACCCGCGTCGACACGTTGGAAATGGTCCGCGAGGTGCAGCGTGCCGTCGATGCGGTGGCCGCGCAATACGAGGCCGAGCATGGGACAAACCCGGTTACCTTTGCCCTGGCCGAGGTTGGCGGGACCACAGGGCGGGGGCTGGCTGGGTCAGATACCAAAGAGCCGGATCAACTGGGCTCCATCGCCATTGAGCTGATCGACGCGGATCTGCGTCCATATTCTTCTTTTGCCTTTCTTGAGGCCTTGCAGGGCGAGGTGGTCAATCACCCTAAACTGGAAACGCTCAGCTTTCGGGGCTGGCGCTCGGGGCCGGGGGGCGATGCGCTGAACGTGCGCTTCTTTGGTGCAGAGGCGACGACGCTAAAGGCGGCGGCCGAAGCACTAAAAACTGCCGTCATGCCCTTCCCCGAGGTGAGCGCGGTCGAGGATAACCTGGCCTATGACAAAACCGACCTGGTGCTAGAGCTTACGCCCTTGGGCCGCAACCTGGGCTTCACAATTGATGCCGTGGGCCGCGAGCTGCGCGATCGCTTGGGCGGGATCGAAGCGGCGGAATTCCCGGTGGGCCTGCGCAGCGCCAAGGTCGAGGTGACGCTGCCCGAAGGCGCGCTTACCGCGGATTTCTTGACCACCGCCCGGCTGCGCGCGCCTGAGGGCGCCTATGTGCAACTGGCCGATATCGTCACGGTCGAAAGTGCGCTGGGCTTTTCGACCGTGCGGCGCGAGAACGGTCTGCGGGTGGTGACGGTCACGGGCGATATCTCCGAGGATGACCCGGTGCGCGCCACGGCGGTGATGGACGACCTGCGGGATCAAATCCTGCCCGATATCGCGGCGCGATACGGTGTGGACTGGCAATTGGCCGGGCTGGCCGAGCAGGAGCAGGACTTCCTGTCAGATGCAGCGTTGGGTTTCGCTTTATGCCTGCTGGGGATCTATCTGACCCTGGCCTGGATTTTCGCCAGCTGGGCGCGACCCTTGGTGGTCATGTCGGTCATCCCCTTTGGGTTTATCGGCGTCATTTGGGGACATTGGGCCTGGGATGTCCCGCTGTCGATGTTCAGCGTGGTCGGGATGATCGGGATGACCGGGATCATCATCAACGACAGCATCGTGTTGATCACCACAGTCGACGATTACGCCGAGCGACGTGGAATTGGGCCCGCGCTGATCGATGCCGCAGCCCATCGCCTGCGGCCGATCCTGCTGACCACCCTAACCACCGTTCTGGGCCTGACGCCGCTGCTGTATGAAAGCAGTCAGCAAGCGCAGTTTCTAAAGCCCACGGTGATTACGCTGGTCTATGGCCTCGGCGTCGGCATGATCCTGGTGTTGCTGGTCGTACCGGCGGTGATCGCGATGCAGCAGGACGTGGGCCGCATTGGTCGGGCGACCCGGCGCGCGGTGCTGGGAGGGCGGTCGCTGGCGCTGCGATCAGGGGTTGTTACGGCCAGTTTAGCCAGTCTGATCGTGGTGGCTGGTACGGTGGGCGTGTGGATCCGCAATGGCGAAACCTCGGGGATGGTACGCTGGGTCCAGGGGCAACTCCCGGCTCTGCCCGATGGTGTGGCGGTTGTTTTCACAATGTTTCTATGCCTGTTAGCGATCTTCGTGGCAGGGCTGGCACTGGGTGCCAGCGTTGTGCGGCGGCGTTAAGCCGCCGGACAACCGCGTACCTCGACCGCTCCTTGGGGACCGAAGAGGGTCAGCCGCAAGGCGCTGCGATCAAAGGCAAAGGCGCCGCTGCCATAGTAGTCCATCTGGGCGCTGATCGTCAGTCCATCCGCGTGGCTTTGGATCGCCTTCATGCTGATCCACAGATCTTCGTTGCCCGTCTCGAACACCGCAAAATCCGCGTTCAATGGTGCGCTGGTGGACAACTTAGCGGTCACCGCATACCCCTCGTCCTGCGGGCGAATGCGGCACGAATGGGTCATGATCCCCGCCTCGGAGGCGGTTCGGGGGCGCGAGGCCAAGGCGAGGCGAATATCCTGCGCCGCCACCTCCTGACCTGGCGCGAAGGCAGCACTGATGCCTGCTTCGGCCGGAATACACACCGCCTCGCACACGCCGTAGAACAACCCCAGGCGCACATCGATAGGCGCATTCGGGTCCTTGGGCGTCATCTCCACCGGGAAAATCACCTGGTTTTCATAGCCAATAGAGCGCAGCCCGAAATTGGTGAACACCAGCGGCTCGGGCCAATGGATCCGCGCATTGACCAGATTTTGCGAGCCGGTCCAATCGAATTGTGGTGGGATCCCGTTTCCCTCGGGCGAGCGCCAATAGGTCTTCCACCCCGGCTCAAGCGTGATCCGCACCCCTGCATAGCGCGTGCCATCCTCGGCCTGCCATCCGGGCAACAGACTAACCTGCGACTGTGCCAACGCCGTGAAAGGGCTGGCTGAAAACAGTGCTATGACAAAAAGGAGATATCCCAGCTTCATGTGATCGATTGTACCTGTGTGAGCAGAGCCAAGGGAAGTCACAAACCGGCGAGAACGGGGTTGATCCCCAGCGATGGGACAGTCACTGTCGGTTGTATGAACGAAACCGCGACATTCTTGGATGGTAAACTGCTGGTGGCGATGCCCGGCATGAAGGATCCGCGCTTCGACCGCTCGGTGGTGTTCATCTGTGCGCATTCGGCCGAGGGCGCCATGGGACTGATTATCAACAAACCCGCCACCGAACTTGATTTCAAAGCGCTGTTGGCGCAGTTGGATATCGAAATTGAGGGCACCCCGCAGCTGCGGCGCGTTTACTTCGGCGGCCCTGTCGAACACGGTCGGGGGTTTGTGTTGCACAGCGGCGATTACCGGTCGGAAGGGGCCACGATGGAGATTGAGGGCGGCTTTGGGATGACTGCCACGTTAGAGGTTCTGCGCGACCTCGCACGTGGCAGCGGGCCCCGTGCGGCGCTCCTCACCTTGGGCTATGCTGGCTGGGGGCCGGGCCAATTGGAGCAAGAACTACAAGCCAACGGTTGGTTGATCTGCGACGCGGACGAAGCGCTAATCTTTGACAGCGCTCCCGAGGGTTTGTGGACTGGGGCCGTTGAGCGCATCGGCATCGACCCCCGCCTGCTCTCGGCCGAGGGCGGGCGCGCTTAGCCCCGGGGCGCCGCGGCCCGCCGCAGCCGGTCGTTGATGGCCAAGCCCAGCCCATGGTTTGGCACCGGATCAACCAGGATCTGCGCGCCGCCGGCCTGTGCCGCCATCTCGTCCAGGGTATGTAAATGCCCGAACAATCGCGCCGCCGCCTCGCGCAGGTCGCCGGTTTCGGACAGGCTAAGCCCGCGTCGACCTGCCAGCGGCCCAAAGGCCAGCCAAAGCGCGTCTGGTGCGCCCTCGGTCGCCTCAAGAACCAGGGAGGCCTGGGGGGCGTAATGCGAGGCCAACTGTCCCGGCGCCGTTACCGCCCCTTGCTCGGGCGCGGCCAGGGAAGACCCGAGAACCTGTTCGATGGTGTCGACCGGCAGCCCACCGGGGCGCAGCAAGCACGCAGGGCCTTCGGTCAAGCCCACAATCGTGGACTCGATCCCCACCCCGGTCGCCCCGCCGTCCAAGACCGCCGCGATCCGCCCACCCAATCCTTGGATCACATGATCCGCCAGCGTCGCGCTGATCCGGCCCGATGGGTTGGCCGAGGGGGCTGCAATCGGGCCGCCAAAGGCCCGCAGCAGCGTTTGCGCCAGCGGGTGGTCCGGGACCCTGAGCGCCACACTGTCCAAGCCCGCGGTTACCAGGTCTGCCAGACCGCTGTCCGCCCGGCGCGGCAGAACCAGCGTCAAAGCCCCAGGCCAAAACGCGGCCGCCAGCGCCTTGGCCTGGGGCGAGAATTCGGCCAATTGCTCCGCCGCCGCCTGATCCGCGACATGGACGATCAACGGGTTGAACCGCGGCCGCCCCTTCGCGGCGAAGATCCCTGCGACGGCCCGGGATGCACGGGCGTCGGCGCCCAGGCCATAGACCGTCTCGGTCGGGAAGGCGACCAATTGACCCGCGCCCAGCATTGCTGCGGCCGCCCGGATGCCCCGGGGACTGTCGCTTAACCTGATGGTATTGTCATCGGCGCTCAGGCTCATATCCTCGTGTATCCCTTGCCGCGCAGGTCGTGCGCCCCTAGGGTTCGCCCCAGCGATATGAGATGAAACACCGCGCGACACAAGCACGAAGGGAGGGTTCAGATGACGTATCAAGCACCGGTTGGCGAGATGCAGTTCTTGCTCAACACAGTTCTGGGTGCCCCACGCCTGGCCGAGACCGAGCGTTTCGCCGAAGCCACCCCCGAAACGGCCGAGGCAATTCTGCTTGAGGCCGCGAAGCTGACCCAGGATGTCATGGCGCCGCTGAATTGGGGTGCGGATCAGCAGGGTGCGGTGCTGGAAAACGGTGTTGTGCGCTCGAGCCCCGGTTTTGTCGACGCCTTTCGCGCAATTGCCGAGGGCGGCTGGGTGGGGATCTCGGGCGATCCACAGTGGGGCGGGATGGGGCTGCCCTTCACGCTGAACACCTGCGTGAACGAGATGATGTCATCGTCGTGCCTGGCGCTGGGGTTGAACCCGCTGCTGACCCAGGGCCAGATCGAAGCGCTGGAGCATCATGGCAGCGACATGTTGCGGGATTTGTATCTGCCAAAGCTGAACAGCGGTGAGTGGACCGGCACGATGAATTTGACCGAGCCGCAAGCGGGGTCCGACGTGGGCGCTCTGCGCAGCAGGGCAGAGTCCAATGGCGATGGCACCTATGCTGTCAGCGGGCAAAAGATCTATATCAGCTGGGGCGATCACGACATGGCCGAGAATGTGTGCCATCTGGTCCTGGCGCGCCTGTCCGAAGGTGGTCCAGGGACGCGGGGGATCAGTCTGTTCCTGGTCCCCAAAATCATCCCCAACGAAGATGGCAAGCTGGGCGTGGCCAACAGCCTGCGCCCGATCAGCCTTGAACATAAGATGGGCCTTCACGGCAGCCCGACGGCGGTGATGGAATACGACCGTGCCACCGGCTGGTTGGTGGGTGAGCCGCAGGGCGGGATGGCGGCGATGTTCACGATGATGAACAACGCGCGTCTGGGCGTCGGCGTGCAGGGCCTGGGCATCGCTGAGGCGGCGTATCAAAAGGCGCTGGCCTATGCGCTTGAGCGCAAGCAGGGCAAGGTGCCGATCGAAGGGGGGACCGGGACGATCCTGGATCACGCGGATGTGCGCCGCATGATGATGACCATGAAAGCCCTGACCAGCATGGTCCGCGCGATCTGCCTGGATTGCGCGCTGAGCTTGGATATGGCCCGCGCCGGCGAGGGCGATGACTGGGCGACTCGGGCGGCCGTTCTGACGCCCATTGCCAAGGCTTTTGGCACGGATGTGGGCTGCGAGGTCGCCGAAACCGGTGTGCAGGTGCATGGCGGCATGGGCTATATCGAAGAGACGGGGGCGGCGCAGTACTACCGCGACGTCCGGGTGGCCACGATTTACGAGGGCACCAACGGGATCCAAGCGATGGACTTGGTGGGCCGCAAGATGATGGACGGCGGCGTTGGGATCCGCGCCTTGTTGGACGAGGTCCGGGACACAGTCGCCGCGGGCGAGGCGGCGCATCCCGAATTGGGCGATGACTTGCGACGGGCGCATGAGGCGGTGTCGGACGCCACGAAGGGCCTGCTTGAGGCGGCCGAGATGAACGACCGTTTCGCGGGCTCGGTCCCCTATTTGCGCGCCTTTGGATTGACCTTGGGTGGGCACTACCTGCTGAAGGGCGCGCTGGCTGATGGCAATGCCGACCGACTGGCCCTGGCCCGCTTTGCGCTGCGGCAGTTGCTGCCCGAGGTTCCCGCGCTGTGCCGGGTGGCGGTCGAGGGCGCGGGGGACCTCTATGCCCTGGATGCCGACGCGCTGGCCTCCTAGCCGTGGACGGTGATGCGGCGGGGCTGCACTTCCCGCACCAGGTTGCGCCCGAGGATGGGCAAGCCCTGCGGGTCGCCGAAGGGGTCCTGTGGATCCGCTTGCCGTTGCCTGGGCCGCTGAAGCATGTGAACGCCTTTGCGTTGTACGATGGCGATGGCTGGACATTGGTGGATTGCGGCATGCATTCCAAACGTGGCGAGGCGGTGTGGGAGCAGTTGCTCGCCGGTCCCTTGGGCGGGCGCCCGGTGCATCGGGTGATCCTGACCCACCATCACCCCGATCATGTCGGTATGGCCGGGTGGCTGGCCGAACGGGGGGCCGAGATCTGGGCCACGCGGACGGCCTGGCTGATGGCCAGGATGTTGACTTTGGATGTGCAGGACCAGCCCAGCGACCAAGCGCTGGCGTATTATCGCTCGGCCGGGATGGATCCGGCGGTCTATGCGGCGCGTGTGGCGGCAAGGCCGCTGAATTTCGCGGATATCGTCTATCCGATCCCGGTGGGCTATCGACGGATCGTCCAAGGGGAGCGGCTGACAGCGGGCGGCCGGGACTGGGTGGTGCACATCGGCCACGGGCACGCGCCCGAGCATGCGACGCTCTGGTCGACAGACGGGGCGCTTGTGATCGCGGGGGATCAGATTTTGCCCGGGATCTCGCCCAATCTGGGCGTCTATCCGACCGAGCCCGAGGCTGACAGCGTCGGCGACTGGATCGAGAGCTGCACGCGGTTCGCAGGTCTCGCAACCGCGCAACAGATGGTCCTGCCGGGCCACAAGCTGCCCTTCACAGGTCTACCCCTGCGGCTGGACCAATTGGCCGAAAACCACCACGGTGCCTTGGCGCGCTTGCTGGAGCATTTGACCACCCCGCGCACAGCGCATGACTGCTTTGCGCCGCTCTACAAGCGCACAATTGGCGACGGGGAATACGGTCTGGCCTTGGCCGAGGCAGTGGGACATTTGAACCATCTTTGGGCCCACAACCGGGTTTCCCGCACGCGCCGCGGCGATGGGGCTTGGGTTTATCAGGCAGTTGTGTAAGCGGTAAACTGGGCGTCAAACCTTTGTCAGTGATCGCGTAGCGCGTGACAATCTGTTTACCTTTTTGTAGTTGAACAGTAAGAGAGTCGTAACGCCAGAGGACATCCGACAATGAGTGAACACGAACATGGTAAGATGGACATCAGTGACCAAGAGCGTGTGTTTGAAGGGTTCATAAAATTCTGGATTTGGCTCTTTGGGATTAGCGCCGGTATTTTGATCTTTCTGGCGATTTTCAACTCCTGATGACCTGGTGGCGCGGCAGCTTAATGGCTGCGTCATTTTGCTTCCTCTTTTTGACGGCATCCGCCTCCCTTGCCGTTGACAACGGCACGGTTGACCGCTTCTTGCGGTTGTCCGAGCGGTTCCAATCGCAACTCCCAGGCTCGCAAGTTCAACGTCTGCCCGTCGGCGCCAAGCGCGACCGGGCCGTGTGCATCTTGTCACGCTTTGAAGACAGATTTGGCAACAACGGCGTCCGGGCGTTGATGAACCTTATGAACGTGTTATCCACTGGCGCAGAGTTCGATGATCCAACGATTGTAGCCTTTAACGAACAATTTGGATCAGAGTACGATCGAGCGGAACGACAGTGCACCCGCGCAGCCAGCGGGTGAGACGGCGTGAGGGGCGATGAAAGCGGTTCGGGCAGCTATACTGTTAGGGTGTCTGACCCTGGCTTCTGCCTGCGCGGTTGAGGTTGGGGCCACCAAAGAAAGTATCGCCGCCGCACGTTTCGCCTCGGCCGAGGTGCCCTATGTCGAAGTCGTCTCAATGGTGGACCGCCGAAGCGAGCGGGCGGCACATACAGCGCTGATCATCAATGCGTCCGAGCGGGTGATTTACGATCCCGCAGGCACGTTCCAGCACGAAGACCTGATCGAGCGAGGCGACATTCACTATGGCGCCACGAACCGAATGGTCAGCTATTACGAGCGGTATCACGCACGTTTTTCGCATTACGTTCATATCCAGCGGATCCCGGTGACCGCGCAAGTGGCCGAGTCAGCGTTGCGTCGCACGCAGGCGCAAGGCCCCTCGCCAAAGATGTTCTGCACCTATCACACCTTTGGGGTTTTGAACGACAGTTTGCCAGGTGTCGATTTGGGGCGCTCGTTCTTCCCCGAGGCGCTGCGGCGGCGGGTCGCGCAAATGCCTGGCGTCATCGACCGCTACCGCTACGAGGAGGACCGTGAAAAGGCGGTCCCCACCGGTTGATGTCGGTCGCCTTTCGGTTCTTAATAGTTGTTCTTCTCAGCTTTGCGGTCTTGCTGGGGGGCGTGTTTATCGCCCGCATCAGCCTGATTTATGTTTTTGATCCCACACCGGCCCGGCCCATCGATATGCCCCGGACCGAGGTGAAGCAAATTCCGGCGTTTGGGGCGGATCCGGCGCTGACCGTTTGGGTCACGCAACCGGAACCGGGCCAACCGGTTGTAATCTATTTCATGGGCCACAGCGGCAGTCTGTCTGTGGATGAACCACGGCTGCGCCGCTTTGCGCGCGCGGGCTTTGGTGTGGTGGCCATGGCTTATCGGGGCGGGGGCGGGCAAAGCGGTAAGCCGTCCGAGGAAGCGCTGTATCGCGATGCCCTGCGGGTCTATGCAGGGTTGGATCAGCTTTTCGGGCGGCGGATTTCGGATACGGATCGGGTGATCTATGGCTTCTCGCTGGGGACAGGATTGGCGGCCCGTCTAGCGGCCGAGCAAGAGGAATTGGCCCTGATCCTTGAAGCGCCTTATACGGACCTTTGTGCCATCAAAGCCGGTATGCTGCGGTTCTCGCCTGGCTGTGCGGTTTTCTCGGGGCAGCGCTATGATACGATCGGCTGGATCAGCCGGGCTGGCGCGCCGGTTTTGGTCTTGCACGGCAATATCGACGAACGCGTACCACTAGAGTTGGGAAAACGCGTGTTCACCGCAGCTGTTCAGCCAAAGTTCATGGAAGTCTATACCGGCGGAGGGCACGAGAATTTGGCCCGTTTTGGCGCGGTGGATGACGCTATTTCGTTCATCCGCGTCTTGCGTGGCGCACGTTAGGTCTGTTGAGATCTAGGGTGGACAGGGACCAGACCTGTCGGGCGTAAATCCCAGGCCTGATCACCCTTAAGCACCAGGCATGACAGACGCCTGCCGAAAACCACGCCCGTGTCGATGTTAATGCGATTGTCATGATGCTCAATTTCGCGCACCGGCGTATGGCCATGAACGACGATGCTGTCGTGCGGTTTCGCGTGACGCAGGAAGGGATCCCTGATCCAAATCAGATCCTGTTTGGCCTGCTGCTGAAGGGGAACACCGGGGCGGATCCCCGCATGTACAAAGGCATAGCTCCCCAGGCTGAACCACAGCGAGGCCTGTTCCAGGAATGCGCGGTGACCGGAGGGGACCGCCGCAGCAAACGCCTTGCAAGTGGCCTCCGGGTTCATAGGATCTGCGCCAGGCACCCCGTAGGAGGCCAGCGTCGCGCCGCCACCCAAGGGCGCCTCGAGCCAATGATATTTGGCGGTGGCTGGCGCTGTCGGATCGACAAGGTAGTCCAAAAACATCTGATCGTGATTGCCCAGCAAAAACACCGCCGGGATGGGGCCGTGTTGTACCTGGATCAGAGCGTCGATCACCGCCCGGCTGTTGGGGCCACGGTCGGTATAGTCGCCGACGAAAATCAGCAGAGGATGGGATGTTGGATCCGCCGCCAGATCCAGGTCGATTAAGGTTAGCATGGCCGTCAGATCGTCGATGCACCCATGAATGTCGCCGATGGCATAGATTCGACGACCTGCGGTGTTCAACATCGCTCAAGCCCCTTGACCCATTGCCCAGACATGACAAAGCCCCGCAGCATATCACCCGGGGCCCGTCGCATCATACAGTGGTGGCGCAGACCGTTCCGGTCTTACAGCATACCTTCGCGTTGCAATTTCTTACGCGCGAGTTTACGCGCACGGCGCACGGCCTCGGCCTTTTCACGGGCCTTTTTTACGGAGGGTTTCTCGAAATGTTGCCGAAGCTTCATCTCGCGGAACACGCCCTCGCGCTGAAGTTTTTTCTTAAGCGCACGAAGCGCCTGATCAACATTGTTGTCGCGAACTTGTACCTGCACTGGTTTTCACCACCTTTCGTGTTGATTTGTTTCGATATCTCGCAGGAGCGGGCTATATAGCAACGTCATGCCGCCCTGTCCACACCCGGATAGAGTGGAATATGAGAGAGTGACCATGACGAAAAATACCCAAGAGGCGCCTGACGAGGGCGTAGACTTTATCGCTGACGCCAAAATCAAAGTTGTTGCAGCGGCCCTACCCAATGTCGTTTTTGACGGTTGGACCGACCATGTCTTGGCCGAAGCAGTTCAAGACGCGGGCATTGGCCAAGGCCTGTCGCATTTGGCCTTTCCGCGCGGAGGTGTCGATCTCGCGTTGGCGTTTCATCAGATGAACGATGCAGCACTTGCGGACCGCTTGGCGGCCGAGGATCTTACCTCGCTTCGCTATTCTGACCGCGTGGCACGCGCGATCGAAGTCCGGCTGGAACTGATCGCGGACCACCGCGAAGCCGTTCGCCGCGCTGCCGCGCTGTTTGCGTTGCCAATCCATGCGGCCGATGGCGCTCGGGCGATTTGGCAGACCGCCGATACGATTTGGAATGCTCTGGGCGACACTTCGGATGATGTGAATTGGTATACGAAGCGGGTGATGCTGTCGGGCGTCTATTCTGCTGCCGTTTTGTATTGGCTGGGTGACGACAGTCCGGATATGGAAATGACGCGCGCCTTCATCGCCCGGCGGATCGCTAATGTGATGCAATTCGAGAAGGTGAAAGCCGATCTCAAGGACACACCCGTGGGCCGCATGTTCGACATTGGCCCAGGCCGTTTGCTGGAGCGTATTCGCCGCCCCCAATCGGGGCCCGAGGATATGCCGGGGCGCTGGCGGCACTAGACCAAGCCGTGTGGACGGATGGCACAGCCCCTTGATACAGATTGCGAAGCATTGGAAAAATGCGCTACCGCTGGACAACGCGGTGGTGTCAGGGGGCTGAGCAGTGGTATTAGGTAAACGTGCGGTAACTTGGTTCAAAGGTGCCTGGCACGAGGGAAATACGCCGATCATGGGCGCGGCAGACCACGGCACCTGGCAGGGCACCATGGTGTTCGATGGCGCGCGGGCCTTTGAAGGGGTGATGCCCGATCTTGAGTTGCATGCCGCGCGCATCGTGCGATCTGCCTCATCCATGGGAATGGACCCTGTGATGCAGGGACCCGAGATCGCGGCACTGATCCGCGAAGGTGTTGGTCGATTTGCACCTGGTTCGGAGCTGTACCTGCGACCGATGATGTGGTCGACCGAGGCGACTGAGGCATTGATCGATGCGCAGCCCGGCTCGACCGCAATGGCGATTTGCATTGAGGACCTGCCGATGCCGGACCCGGTCAATGGCTTGGCCCTCACCGTCTCACCCTTCCGCCGCCCCCGTCAGGATACCGCTTTGACCGAGGCCAAGGCGGCCTGTCTGTACCCCAACAACGCGCGCATCGTGCGCGATGCCCGCGCGCGGGGGTTTCACAATGCGCTGTCGTTGGATCTTGAAGGGCATGTGGCCGAGACCGCCTCGACCAATGTTTTTGCCGTGCGTGACGGGGTGGTCACAACACCGGTGCCGAACGGGACGTTTTTGGCGGGGATCACGCGGGCGCGGATTATCGAGTTGTTGCGCGGCGATGGTCTGGAGGTGCTTGAGACCGCGATGTCCGTTGCGGATTTCGAAGTGGCCGATGAGATCTTCGTGACCGGCAATGCCGCGAAAGTGATGCCCGTGACCCGGTTCGAGGCGCGTGACCTGCCTTATGGTCTGGTGAGCCAGCGGGCGCGCGCACTTTACTGGGATTTTGCCCATCAGATGCCGGAGGCCGCCGAATGACCATCCCCGATCACATGACGGCCATTGAGATCACCAAACCCGGGGGGCCGGAGGTTTTGCGGCCCACCCAGCGTCCGGTCCCGGTGCCCGGTCCGAACGAGATCTTGATCAAAGTTGCCGCCGCAGGTGTGAACCGCCCCGACGCGCTGCAACGCGCGGGGGCCTATGATCCGCCCGCTGGCGCGTCGGATCTGCCTGGCTTGGAATGCGCAGGCACGGTCGCGGCTGTTGGTCTTTGCGTCAACCGTTGGGCCATTGGTGACGCGGTTTGTGCTTTGCTGCCAGGCGGGGGGTACGCCGAGTATGCGGTGACGCCCGCGGCGCATGCGTTGCCGGTGCCAGATGGGCTTTCGATGGAACAAGCGGCGGCGGTGCCCGAGACGTTTTTTACCGTTTGGAGCAATGTCGTGCAGCGTGGCGGTCTGCAAGCGGGTGAGCGGTTCTTGGTACATGGCGGCTCGTCCGGGATCGGGACGACGGCGATCCAATTGGCACGCCTGCGTGGCGCGCGGATTTTCACGACGGCAGGTAGCCCCGAGAAATGCGCGGCCTGCGTGGCGTTGGGGGCCGAGGTGGCGGTGAATTATCGCGAGGAAGACTATGTCGCGGCGCTGCGCGCGGCGGCGGATGGGATCGATCTGAGCCTGAATATGGTGGGTGGCGATTACATCGCGCGGGACCTAAAATTGCTGGACGAGGATGGGCGGTTGGTCATGATCGCTTTTTTGCAGGGGCCTAAGGTTGAACTGAACCTGGCGCCCACGATGGTCAAACGGCTGACCATCACCGGCTCGACCCTGCGCCCGCAATCCGTAGCGGCCAAAGCTGCGATGGCCGCCGAACTGGAGCACGAGGTCTGGCCCCTGCTGGCGGCGGGGCGCATTGCCCCGGTGATGGATCAAAGCTTCGCGCTGGACCAGGCGGCGACCGCGCATGCACGGATGGAAGCCTCGACCCATATTGGGAAGATTGTACTAACGGTCTGACCAAAAGGCGCCCCTTCGGGGCAAGTTTATATCCCCCATTCCCGCAAGGCGGGAATGGGGCCCCGCCGCCCCACGGCGAGGGGCGGTCTGTTCCGTTGAGGCTGAACAGGTTTCAGCGGTGTATTCCGCACTGCTGAGGGGGCCGGTTTGGCCCTAGCGATCGTGGGATTAACGCAGGGGTGTAAGCGTGGCTGTGCCGGTGCAGTCGCGGCGCACATCTGGCGCGCAGGTGCGGGGGGCGAGGTCGCGGGTAAGGCACAAGCGGACCTCGGCGATCTGGGCATTGCGACAGGTGACAGTAATGCTGTCGGCGGTGTGGGTTGGGTTGGCCTCGAGGAAAGCGGCTTCGATCACACTGGGTGGCAGGGTCACCGGGTCGGTGAGTTGGCGCAGCAGGTCGGGGCGGATGATCGCCTCGTAGGCATTCCGCGCGGCGGCGAAATAGTCCGTCGCACTTAGATCCGCGCAGCGACCATGTTTTTTCCATTGGTGCCAGGCGAGACCACCGCTGCCCATGATGTCGGCCATCGCGGCTGTTTGGGCCCGCGAAGGGTCGCGCTGGGCGCTGCGGCACCACGACGGCCAGCCGCTTTCGAATTGCGGCCAAAGGCCGTGCAGCGTGAAGCCAAAGCCCGTGTCGGGATCGCATTGATTGGACCGGCGCGCGTCGCCCTCGGCTAGGCACCAGCTTGGGGTCCAACTGAGGGCGAGGACGTAGTAGTCGAAATCACCCGCGCGTTCGCCTTCGGCCTGCACCGGGAGCGGGAGTAGCGCGATCAAAAGGGCGAGGATGCGGTGCATGAAGCCCCTTTTCCTTTATGGTGTTCATGTCTATATAGGCGGTAATTCCCTCCCCGAAAACGCACAATCGGCCCCCGGGCCAAGCGGTTTCAGCCGGAGAGGGCTTGTGTGTTATCGAAAGGATCCACCGCCATGGCTTTGCCCTTGATGCAGAAAGCGACCGCTGTTTGGTTGGTCGACAATACCACGCTAACTTTTCGTCAGATCTCGGAGTTTTGCGGGCTGCATGAGCTTGAAGTGACCGGGATTGCGGACGGCGAGGTGGCGATCGGGATCAAAGGGTTCGACCCGATTGCCAACAATCAACTCACCGCCGAGGAGATCAAGCGCTGCGAGGCGGATCCCAAAGCGAATCTGAAACTGATGTATAACCCGGCCGCTGAGGGCGAAACCAAGCGCAAGGGGCCGCGCTATACACCGCTGAGCAAGCGGCAGGACCGGCCAGCCGCGATTGCCTGGCTGGTAAAGTTCCACCCCGAACTGGCGGACAGCCAAATCGCCAAGCTGGTAGGCACGACCAAGCCGACGATCCTGACGATTCGAGAGCGGACGCATTGGAACATTAACAATATCCAACCGGTGGATCCCGTGGCGCTGGGGCTAACCAAACAGGTGGAGTTGGATGCGGCGGTGGCCAAGGCGGCGGCGAAAGCTGCGCGCGACGGAACGGCGGTGGATGATAGCGAGCGAATGAAGCTGGTCAGCACAGAGCAGTCGCTGGCGATGGAGGACGAGCCGCGGATGCCGTCGAACATCGCCGGGTTCGAGACCTTCTCGTTGAGCGGTTCAGACGGGGAGGAGGAGGGCGACGCACTGGATGCGGACAGCCTGTTTAACTTGCCCAGTTCGTCCGATGACGAGGATGATCAGCCGGAAACCTGACGCGCTTGAGAAGGGTCGGGTCGCGCTAATGCGCGGGCGTGTCCATCGGGTCCAGCATTGTACGGCCCCCATCGACCGCCAGGATTTGACCGGTGATGAAGCTGGCATTGTCCGAGGCGAGAAACACCGCAGCCTCGGCAGCCTCGGCCGCTTCGCCAATGCGACCCAAAGGGGTAACAGCAGTCAAGTCGGACTGCAGGCCCGCGCGATCCTTGAGGGCCGATTTCAGGCTTGTTGACAGGACCGATCCCAGGGCAATCGCGTTTACCCGGATGCCGTATTGGGCAAAGGCCACCGCCATTGAGCGGGTCAACTGATCTACCGCCGCTGATGTCACGGAATAGGCCATGAGTTCCGGCAAGGTCCGGCGCGACGCAATCGAGGTTACGTTCACAATCGCCCCGATCCCACCCCGGTCGTCCGGCGCGGGGTCTTGGGACAATTTGATCATCCGTCGCGCGACCGCTTGGCTGAGCCGCAGGGTCGGCAGCACGTTTTGCCCAAACAAATTGTCAAAGGTTTTGTCGTCTGGATCCAGGGGGTCCGACGGCAGAACCTCGCGGCTGGCATTGATCAGGATGTCGATGCGGTCAAAAGCATCGACGGTTGCGGCCACCAAATTGGTGATCGCCAGTTTCTCGCGGATGTCGCCGGCGTAGAACGTGACTTCAAGGCCGGATTTGCGCAGCAGTTCGCATTCCTCCTCCAACTGTGGCTCGTCGGTGCCGGCCATCATGACCCGCGCGCCCAAATTCGCGCAGCGTCGCGCGATGGCCAAGCCGACGCCGCGGCTGGCGCCGGTCACAATGACTGATTTTCCGTCGAGAGAGATGGGCATGTCGGGGCCTCCGATCTCAGGCGGCGCGGCGCGTACTGCGCGGGCGGGTCGCTGTGAGGATCTTATAATGGGTGGTGGTGGTCAGCGGTGACCAACTGTGGAAAGCCGCCTCGAAACTGGCTTCGTAGGGCAGTTGGCGGTTCGCCACCATCAGCAACCGTCCTTTTGGACGCAGCAGATTGGCGGCGGTGCGGATAAACGCTTGGCCCAGGCTGGGTTCGGCCGTGCGGGCGACGTGAAAGGGCGGGTTTGCAACAATGAGGTCGTAAGGCCCGCCGCCCCAACGGGTGGCATCGGCCCAGTGGAACCGGGCACGGGTATCCGTGACATTTGTCTGTGCGGCTTGAAGGGCGGCGTGATCCGCCTCGACCAGGTCAAGGCCCGTAAGTCCCGGCGCCTGCGTCAGAAGTGCCGCCGACAAAGCGCCCCATCCGGCGCCCAGATCGGCGGCCAAGCCGGTCGCATTAGACGGAAAATTCTCGATCAACAGGGCGCTGGCCGGATCGAGGCCGTCGGCACTGAACATGCCGGGGGCTGTGAGAAAGCCATCTGCATTGGGGCGGGGCGCTGCGTTTGCCCGCCATTCGGCCAGCACGGGCGGCAGAGGATCGGGCCGCTGCAGCCAAGCGATTTTGCCATGCGCCTTGGATGCGACACCCATCACCGCAAGTGCGCTGCGCATTTTCTTCAGGGCGGTATCGATGCCGTCGGTTTTCTGCCCATCGACAAAGAGAATGCCGCCCGGGGTAAGGGCGGCCAATGCTTGCGCGATACGGCCCAACCCCTCGACACGGTTGCGGGGCAGACAGACCACGGCCAGCCCGGCATGGCCCAGGGGGGCGTCCAGCGCGACCTTGCCGCCAGCGGCGACGATGCGATCGTGATCGGGCCGAAATCCCGTCACATGCAGCACCTCGGCGCCCTGCAAACGCACCACATCACTGGGCCCAAACACGACCACCGGCGCATCGGTGACAGGCGTCAGCCCGCCCTGATCGAACGGTAGATGAAGGCGCTGCGAAAGGATGTGCTTACTCTTTTTCCATCGTGCACTGCAGGGGATGCTGATTGCGCCGTGCGTAATCCATCACCTGCGTCACCTTGGTTTCAGCTACTTCGAACGAAAAAACCCCGACAACCGCGACGCCCTTTTTATGGACGGTCAACATGATGTCGAAGGCTTGCTGGTGGGTGATCCCAAAAAACCGTTCAAGCACATGCACCACAAATTCCATCGGCGTGTAGTCGTCGTTCAGAAGCATGACCTTGTAGAGCGGTGGCTTTTGCGTCTTGGGCTTGGTCTTCGTCACCAGGCCGACGTCACCCTCGCCATCTTCAGTGCCGTCCGTCGGGTCGGACATTCTAAGGTCGCGCGTCACTGTCACTGTTTGGGGCCACTTTGGTAGGGGTTCGAACAGAGGTTATATATCCACCAACCCCAATTAGAAAAGGGGGCAGATGCCCCCCTTTTCCTTTAGTCATGTTTTGGTGGCGAAATTATACGCCGAAGGACTTCACCGATTCGGTGGCGGCGGTCACACGACTGTTCAGCGGTGCAGTGATCTCTTTCGCGGCCGACATATAGATTTCGTTCATCTTGGTGGCTTGCGCCATGAAGCCTTCGAACGCGGTCTGTGCAAAAGCTGTTTGCTTTTCCATCAGTTCGGTCAGGTTTTTGGCCGACGCCATGTCCTGTGCGGCCGCGACGCTGTCTTCGAAGGTTTTCTTCGAGAAGGCGGTCACTTCGGAACCGATACCTTCGGCGGCTTTCGCGGCGATCTCGGACGATTTGACGACGGCGTCCATGTTCTCTTGCGAGAAGGATGTCATCTCTTCGATGCCTTTGGTCATTTTTTCCATACCTTCAGTCATGGTTTTTTGGGCGTCAGCGGCGAACTCTTCAACGGAAGCAGTCGCGGCTTTGGTGGTGGCTTTGGCCATTTTGGGCTCCATCGGTTTAGATCTCTATTGCAGTGCAACATAATGAAAGTGACGGCCGCCGTCAAGGATTATGCTGCACTGCGACATAAAGGACGGAGGCGGTCATATGTTGCCTTAAGAACACCTCACCAACCTTTGATAATAGACACTATTCTCGAAAGCGTTCTCGTGTTAGGAGTATAGTAATAATAATGGGATACCAAAAAATTGGGTCCTGTGAGGCAAGGTTCACGTCGGAGCAACCGATGATATTTCAGGCATGTCGTGGGCTGACGCTCGCGTTGATTATACTTGTTGGGCCGCTCTTTTTTAGCGCCGATGCGGCACGGGCGGCGCCATATGCGGCGCTGGTCATGGATGCGCGTGATGGCGAAGTGCTGCATTCGCGCAATGCGGATACGCGGCTGCACCCGGCCTCGCTGACCAAGATGATGACGCTGTACCTGGTCTTTGATGCGATTGAACGGGGACGGCTTTCGCTGGATCAACGGATCCCGATCTCGCGCTTTGCGGCCTCTAAACCACCTTCGAAACTCGGGCTGCGCGCGGGACGGTCGATCGAGTTGCGCTACTTGATCCGCGCCTCGGCGGTCAAATCGGCGAATGACGCGGCGGCGGCTTTGGCCGAGGCGGTTTCGGGCAGCGAGCCTGCGTTTGCGCGCCGGATGACCGCGACGGCACGGGCGATGGGCATGTCGCGGACAACGTTTAAAAATGCCTCGGGGCTGACGCAATCGGGACATTTGTCGACGGCGCGTGACATGGCGCTGCTGGGTCGGCGGCTGTTTTTCGACTTTCCAGAATATTACAACCTGTTCAGCCGGACCTCGACCAATGCCAAGATCAAGACAGTTTACAACACTAACCGGCGGCTGCTGGCGGCCTATCCGGGGGCGGATGGGATTAAGACCGGGTATACCTCGGCGGCGGGATTTAACCTGGTGTCCTCGGCCCGCCGGGGTCAGAAACGGGTGATTGTTTCGATGTTTGGCGGCGCAAGTTCTGCCCAACGCAACCGCAAGGTGGCGGAATTGATGGACCTGGGCTTCAGCCGCATGCCGCGCTCGAAATCCATACGGCGTCCTGGTGCTTTCCAGATGCCAACGGGCACGGGTGCTGCGCAAGTGGCACGGGCAAGTGTGGCACTGAGAACGGCCACACGGCCTGTGACGCGCCCGCGTCTGGTGGCCGCCTTGCAGGCAACCGATCCCGCGGCGAAATCAATTGTCGCGGATGTCGCCAAGGCGTTGGCCAAGCAACCGGACCTGCCACAGATCGTAACGACGCCTGCGGTCCCCGTCGCAAAGGCGCGCGTGCCGGTGTCCACGCGTCCCCCAAGCCGCGCGCAGGGGTTGGAGCAGGCCCCGGTCCGTGTCGCGCATGCCTCGGGTGGCAGTGCCTTCCCGGCTCAGGTCAAGTCGATCCGACAGGACAATCGCGGCGCTTGGATCGTGCAGTTGGGGGGGCAGCATAACCGCACCAACGCGGAACGCCTATTGCTGACCACTGCACTGCAAGAGATGGAATCGCTGGAAGGCTCGAAACGGGTTATGCAGCCCACAGGCCAGCCGGGTTGGTACCGCGCCCGCTTTGTGGGGTTGAGTCAGGAGGCGGCGCAAACCGCCTGTGCCCGACTGGCGGCCCGCCAAACCCCGTGCGAGGTGATGTCCGGGGGCTGAGCGCCAGGTTCGCTCACATCTAGCCGTCCCGTTTTGCCAGTCGCCTACGCACCCGGCGGACCATTATCCAAACCATCAGTAGAACCGGCAGGGTGATCGCCGCATAGACCCAACCCTCACCAATGCCCAGCGAAGCACCCACCGGCTTCAGCAAATTGGCCACCAGGTTCACCGCGTAATAGCTGATCGCGACGACCGAAAGTCCCTCGACCGTCTCTTGCAGGCGCAATTGCAGCGCGGCGCGGTCGTCCATCCGGCGCAGAACCTCGGCGTTTTGCAGGCCCGAGGCGACATCGACCCGGGTTCTGAGCAGGTTCGACGCGCGTTCGGCGCGCTGGCTGAGTTCGCGCAGCCGGCCCTGGGCCGAGCGGCAGGTGCGCATGGCCGGGTCGAATCGGCGGACCATGAACTCGGCAAAGGTCTGGCGCGACTGCACGCGCTCTTCGCGCAGAACCTGGATCCGCTGCGTGACGATCGTCTCGTAGGCCCCCGCGGCGCCAAAGCGGAAGGCAGTTGACGCGGACAGCAGCTCCACCTCGGCCGAGATCCGCAGCAGATGGTCCAGTGTCGCCTGGTCACCGTCTTGGCTGCTGGCCATTTGTCCGACGATGCCAGCCAGTTCGCGGTCCAACTCGGCCACCTTGCCCGCGACCATACGCGCCTGCGGCAGGGCTAGCATGGCCATGGATTTATAGGTTTCAACTTCCAGCAACCGTTGCACGATCCGGCCCAAACGGCGGCGGCCGGTGCCCTGGCAGGCCAGCACCGCAAAGCGGACATGGCCGTTCTCGTCGATCCGAAAGTCCCCGCCGATGGTGGCGGCCCCATCAATGACTGCGGCCAAGGCCAGGCTTTCGGGTACGAACCAGTTGCTGAAGATCTTGACCGCGCGGGCGGTCGCCGCAGCCTGGTCCGCCACTTCCTCGACGCGAACCAAACAAGAGGTCAGGACCTTGCCCGGTGCCTCGGCCAGCCAATCCTGCGGGAACATCGCGTGCAGGCTGCCGTCGAAGGGGGTTTGCGCCACCCCGTCGGCAAAGATCGTATAGGTAACGAACTCGGTGTGCTGCTCCCATTTCAGCGTGCCCCGGCCCAGTTTGCAGCTGTGGTGGTTCGCGCTGGGGGCCGGATGGGGCGCGCCGTAACGGTCCAAAAGCGCGATCAAATGCGCACGGTCCAACGACCGGTCGCGTTCGGCAGCGCCTTTCTCCTGTTTGATCGCCACATAGACCGCGCGACACGGCGCCGACAGTTCGGGGAACGGGCGGGCGTGCAACTCGTTCGACAGGCTGAAACGGTCGGGGTAGTTTTCGAGCGGGGCGCTGGCCATGAACGTCGTGGGTCCTGTGTTGCTGCCGCTCACATAGCACAGAGTTCCGTAGCGTCATCTGCGTCGAATTGCGCGCAAAGATCGGATCTAGGGATTCAGTTTCAATACATCGGCGGCAATGGGTGGCGTGTCAGACGGATCGTCGAACTCGAAACTTTCCAGCCGATGCGCGCGGCCCCCCGCCTTATCGGCCGAGATTTTGATATCGGCAATGTCCTTGGCCGCCTGTCCGAAATGTTTGTCGAGGTTCGCGACCCTGTCGGACAGCCGCTCGACGTCCTTGAACAGCAGCCCCAGTTCGCGCCGGATATTCCCGGCCTGCTCGCGCATCTGCGCATCTTTCAACACAGCGCGCAGTGTGTTGAGCGTGGCCATGCAGGTGGTGGGGGAGACAATCCAAACCCGCGCGGCAAACCCCTCGCGCACAATTTCAGGGAAATTGGCGTGCAACTCGGCATAAACAGCCTCGGAGGGTAGAAACATCAGCGCACCATCGGCGGTTTCGCCCTCGATGATATAGCGCTCGGCAATGTGTTTGATGTGGGTGCGCACGGCGGTGCGCAGACCGCGCGCCGCCTCGGTCGCTTCGCGGTCGGTATTGGCAGCGATCAGCGCCTCGTAAGCCTCAAGCGGGAATTTGCTGTCGATCACCAGCGGGCCTGGCGGGTTGGGCAGGTCGATCAGGCAGTCGGCGCGCTTGTGGTTGCTCAGCGTGGCCTGAAAGCTGAAGGCGTTGGGCGGCAGGGCCTTGGCGACGATGTCTTGGAGTTGGATCTCGCCAAACGCGCCGCGGGTTTGTTTGTTGGACAGGATGTCCTGCAGGCCCAGAACATCGCCCGAGAGCTTCTCGATCTTAGTTTGCGCCTTGTCGATGGTCGCCAGCCGTTCCTGCAGCTCGGTCAGCGAGCGGGTGGTCCGCACGCTGGTGCCGTGCAGGCTGTCGGTCATCTGACGCTGCACCTCTTCCAGGCGGCGTTCCATATTTTGCATCATCGTGAGCTGAGCGGTGGCTTGGCTTTCGGCGACGCTTTGCAGCCCACCAGCCAAGCGTTGCTGACCCTCGCCCAGGCCGCGAACGGTCTGATCGAGGTGGCCCACCTGGGCGGCCAGCGGTCCGGTGGCACGGGCGGCGCGGCCCGAGGCGCGCAGGACGAGGGCGAGCATCAGGAACAACACGATGATCGGCAGACCCACAGCGGCCCCGACACCCGCCAGCAACATCGGGTCCGACCAATCCAGACTATCCAGATAGGCGATCATCGGCGACCGAAGAGTTTTTCGACATCCGCCAGGGACAGGGCGATCCAGGTCGGGCGACCGTGGTTGCATTGACCCGAATTCGGGGTCGCCTCCATCTCGCGCAAAAGCGCGTTCATTTCCGGGGCGGACATGCGCCGACCCGCGCGGACTGAGCCGTGGCAGGCCATGCGCGACAGCACCGCGTCCAGGCGCGCGGTCAGCGTGTCGGTGGTGCCCAGGTCGGCCAATTCGTCAGCGATATCGCGCAGCAGCGGTGCGCAGGCGACCTCGCCCAGCAAGGCGGGGGTTTCGCGGACGCAAATGGTGCCAGGGCCGAAAGCCTCGACCACCAGACCGGCGCGGGCGAGGTCCGGGGCGGCATTGACCAGCCGGTTACAGTCATCGGCGGGTAGTTCGACGATGTCAGGGATCAGCAGCGCTTGGGCAGGAACGGTGCTCTCACGCAGACGGGCTTTGAGTTTTTCATAGACCAGACGCTCGTGGGCGGCATGGGCGTCGACCAGGATCATGCCGGTTTCACTCTGCGACAGGATAAAGGTTTCGTGCAGTTGCGCGCGCGCCGCACCTAGGGGCAGGTGTTGGGGGTCATCGGGGGTGTCTGGTTCGGGGATGGGCTCGACCCGGGCCGAGAAGCTGGCAAGGTCTTCGGCAAAACCACGGGTCTGTGCGTTGGGGCGCGACGCCATATCCATTTGATAGACCGGGGCTGTCGGCCTGGGCTGGGCGAAGGCGCCCAGGGCTTGGTCGGTCAGGGTCGTAGTGGCGCGGTGCCCGGCCTGGGCCAAGGCGTGGCGCAGGCCCGAGACGATCAACCCGCGCACCAGACCGGGGTCGCGGAACCGGACCTCGGCCTTGGCGGGGTGCACGTTCACGTCAACGCGCTGGGGGTCGATGTCGATGAACAACACGGCTGCCGGGTGACGATCACGGGCCAGCACGTCCGCATAGGCGGCGCGCAGGGCGCCCAGCAGTTGCTTGTCGCGCACCGGTCGGTTGTTGACGAAGAAGTATTGCGCGACGGCTGCCCCGCGCGAGAATGTCGGCAAGGCAGCCAGGCCGTGCAGGCGGATCCCCTCGCGCGTGGTGTCAATGTCCAGGGCGTTGTCGTCGAAATCCGCGCCCAAGATCGCGCGGGCACGTTGGCGCATGGCCTCCGGACCGCGCGCTGGGTCGGCCCGGAAGGTGACCTTTGGCGCGGTGCCATCGCTGGCATCCGACAGGGTGAAGCCCACATGCGGCGCGGCGAGGGCGAGGCGTTTGACGACATCGCTGATGGCTTGGGTTTCGGCGCGATCAGTGCGCAGGAATTTCAGGCGGGCGGGCGTGGCGTGAAACAAATCCCGCACCTCGACCACCGTGCCCGCGCGCAGGGCGGCCGGGCGGGTTGGACCCACGCGCCCCGTGGCAACAGTGATCTCGGCGGCCTCGGGCGCGCCCTGGGTACGGCTGGTCAGGCGCAGGTGGGCAACAGCACCCAGCGACGGCAGGGCCTCGCCCCGAAAGCCGAAACTGTGGATGTCCAAAAGATCCGAACCGTCGATTTTCGAGGTGGCGTGACGGGACAGGGCGAGCGCCAGATCCTGCGCCGGAATACCATGGCCGTCGTCGGTCACCCGGATCAGCCGCTTGCCACCATCGGCGATGACAATATCGATCCGGCTGGCGCCTGCATCCAAGGCATTTTCAACAAGCTCCTTAACGGCCGAGGCCGGACGCTCGACCACCTCACCCGCCGCGATACGGTTCGCGGCAGCGTCGTCTAGTTGCCGAATGCGGGGTGGATCCGGCTGTATCTTGGGGGTTTCAAGGTTCATGCCACAATAGATAGCATGCACCGAGATGATTCCGCCAGAGGATCTGCGGGCGGCCTATTCGGTTGCAACCACGCCCTCGGGGCGGCCCACCACCACCACACGCAACGCTTCGGGCTTCAGGATGCGGGCCGCGACGCGGTTCACGTCATCCAAGGTCAGCGCCTCGATCAGCCCGTTGCGGTTGGCGATATAGTCAATGGGCAGGTCTTCGCGCTGCAGGCCGACAAGGATGGAGGCAATCGAGCCGTTACCGTCAAAGCGCAGCGGATAGGCGCCGGTGAGATAACGTTTGGCGTCGGCCAGTTCCTGTTCGGTGATCCCCTCGCGGTCCATCCGCGCCCATTCGGCACGCAGAACCTTGATCGCTTCGCCGACGCGGTTGTTGGCACTGGACACGGACCCCGCAAAAAGCGAGCCAAGGCGGGCCGGAGACAGGTAGCTGCTGATGCCATAGGTCAGGCCGCGCTTTTCGCGCACCTCCTCGGTCAGGCGCGAGCCATAGCCACCGGCGCCCAGGACCTGGTTGGCGACATAGGCGGCGATGAAATCTGGATCGTCACGCGGGATCCCGCTGTGGCCAAAGCTGACAATCGATTGCGGCGCATCGAAATCAATTACGACCGTTTCAGCGGCGTCTATGGGGGCCGTCGGTGGCGGCAACACGGGGCCGGTCTTGTGCAGGCCGCTGAAAAGGCGATCAAGGACGGGGCCCAGTTCCTCGGGCGAGATATCCCCGACAACGCCGACGGTGAGTTGGTTCAGTGCCAGGCTGCGGGCATGCGCGGCAAGCAGGTCCTCACGGGTGAGGGTGGCGACGGTTTCGAGTGTGCCGTTGAGCGGTCTTGAGTAGGGATGATCGGGAAAAGCGCGGCTGGCAAAGGTGCGCCCGGCGATGGTGTTGGGGTTTGTCTGATCCGAGCGAATGTTCGAGACGACCTGCGCCCGCACACGGGTGATCGCCTCCTCAGGGAAGTTGGGCTGCTTCAGCGCCAGACCCAGCAGCGCCAGGCTTTCGTCGCGAAATTCGCTGAGCACCCTAGCCGAGACCGAGATCCCATCGCGCCCGGCCCGAAACCGCAGGCGGGTTGCCAGTTCCTCGCGCCGGGTGGCGAAACCCAGGCTGTCCAAGTCACCCGCCCCTTCTTCAAGCAGGCCGACCATCATGTTTGTGACGCCAAGCTTATCCACTGGCTCCAAAGCCGCGCCACCTTCGAAATGGAAGTTGAAGGCGATCATCGGGATACTGTTTTCCTGCACCAGCCATGCGGTGATCCCACTGGGCGAGGTCACCTCGACCACATCGGTCGCGGCGCGGGCGGGCAGGGCGGCCAGCAGCGCTATCAAGCCCCAAGTCAAGATGCGGATCATTGGGTCACCTCGTCTTCGCCCAGCAGATAACCGGTCACCGAACGACGGCGGTCGAAAACCACATCGGCGGCGGCCTGGACGTCCTCAAGCGTGACCGAGCGCAGCACGTCGGGCCAGCTTTGAACATCCTCAACCGTCAGTCCGCTGGTCAGGGCCACGCCATAGCGGCGTGCCCGGCTGGCCTGATTATCCAGGGAATAGACTTGCGCCGCGATGATATTGGTCTTCACCCGTTCCAGTGCCGCGGCATCTGGAACAAAGGCGGCGATGGCGGCATCCAGATCCGCCTCGGCTTGCTCTACGGTCACCCCATCCGCAGGGATTGCGTAAACGCCAAATGCCCTCGGGCCCAGGCCCGTCGCGCTATAAAACGCGCCCGCATCCAGCGCGACCTTCTGATCAAAGTGCAGGCTTTGCAGCAGATGCGAGGTGACCCCGCCGCCCAGCAGATCCGCCAGGATCGAAAGGGCGGCGGCGGTATTCTGGTCCCCGGCTTTCCGCTGTGGCGCCAGATAGGTACGGATCACATAAGGCTGCGTGATGCGGGGATCGCGGAAGCTGAGGCGTCTTTCGGCCAGCTGCGGCGGTTCCTGCGGCCTGACGCGCGGCGGCAGGTCCGAGGGGGCCAGAGGGCCGTAGTGTTCTTGCGCCAGGGCAAGCACCTGATCGGGCCGCACGTCGCCCGCGACAATCAAGATCGCGTTGTTTGGGGCGTAATAGGTCCGGTAAAAGGACAGTGCGTCGTCCAGGGTCAGCCCCAGCATCTCGTGCCGCCAGCCGATGATTGGGATGCCATAGGGGTGATTCAAATAGAGTGCGGCAGTACGCTGTTCGCCAAAAATCGCCGCTGGGTTGTTTTCAACGCGGCTGTTGCGCTCCTCCAATACCACTTGGCGTTCGGTCAGAACATCCGCCTCAGACAGCACCAGATCACGCATCCGGTCGGCCTCAAGCTCCATCATCAGGCCAAGGCGATCGGCGGCGATCCGTTGAAAATACGCTGTGTAGTCATACGAGGTGAAGGCGTTGTCATTGCCGCCGTTCGCCTCGATGATCCGTTGAAAGTCCCCAGGCGCTAGATCGTCGGTGCCTTTGAACAGCAAATGCTCAAGGAAATGGGCGATGCCGGATTTGCCGGGCGGTTCGTCGGCCGCGCCGACGCGGTACCAGACCATATGAGTGACAACCGGGGCGCGATGATCTTCGATCACGACAATGTCCATCCCGTTGTCCAGACGGAAGGTCGTCACCCCATCCTGGGTGCCAGCAGCCGCCAAGCTGGGCAAACCCAAGACGATGAGAAAGATCAAAATTATGCGCATGAGCATGGCCCTCCTGCGGCGGAACCTAAGGCAGTTGCGGTCAGACACAAGGGTTGGGGCGATGGCAAATGCGTTACTGCACCGGCGCCATCTGAGGGACGCGCACGCCAGCGGCGCGCAGGCGTTCCACCTCGGCTGCGGGGTCCAGCAATTGACCGCGATAGATGACCGGATCGGTCATGCGGCCCATCATTCGATCCAGGATCAAGCCAGGGTTGTTCTCACGAAATTCCCGCGCCTCGCGTGCCAAGGTCGTGCGGATGTTCGGATCCACCTGGGTCACGCCCAAAGCGGCCAACAGACCACGGTCGGTCCCCGCGCGCTGCTGTCTGCCGCCCAGCGCGGCAATGGCATCCGCGCGTGGGTTCTGCTCAGACCGGCTGGTGATCCCGGGTTGCGGCAGGGGCAAGCTGGCCAGATCTTCCGGCAGCGTGAGGGGCTTGTTGGGCACGACCACGAACTCTTCCGGGCCTTGGGTGTTGGCAGACATCACGCGGGTCAACAGATCGCGGTCGTCGGCCGTTTCCTCGCAGGCGGACAGGCCGACGGCGGCAAGAATAAGCAGCACGCATTGGAAGGGCTTAAGGGATTGCATCATCATGTTGAGATTCATAACGCAGCCGAAGGGCGGCGTCACGCCTTCTGTGCCGGGTTTGGGCTGAGGATCAGGGCGGCGGCGCCCAGAAATATCGCGGTATCGGCGATGTTAAAGACATATGGGTTGTCGATGCCGCAGCAACTGACGTTTAGGAAATCGGCGACCGCGCCGTACGTCACCCGGTCCCAGGCGTTGCCCAACGCGCCGCCGATGATCAACCCACTGGCGATCGCGATAAAGCGCGTGCCCCCGCGCAGCACCCAGATCGTCAGACCCAGAGAGACCGCGACAGCCAAGCCGACCAGGATCCAGCGCTGCAACTCGGTCCCGCCGCCGAACAGGCCAAAGTTGATACCGGTGTTCCAGCCCATCTGAAGCTGAAAATAGGGCGCCAGCACCTCGACGCCATTCGGCTGGTTGGGCAGGTCCAACCCTTTCAGGGCCCAAAGCTTGGATGCCTGATCGATGGCGATGGTGATCACGGCTGTCACGGTCAGGGCAAAGGCAGCGGTACGTGTCATACTAGTGCCGGAAATGGCGCATGCCGGTGAAAACCATCGCCAGGCCCGCTTTATTCGCGGCCTCAATCACCTCGGCATCGCGGACCGAGCCGCCGGGTTGGATGACCGCCGTCGCCCCCGCATCGACTGCGGCCATCAACCCGTCGGCAAAGGGAAAAAAGGCGTCCGAGGCCATGGCCGCGCCGTCGGTGGGCGGCTTGGCCAGTCCCAACACCTCGGCCATGTCCATGGCTTTGCGGGCGGCGATGCGGGCGCTGTCAACGCGGCTCATCTGGCCGGCACCGATCCCAACGGTGCGCCCGTCGCGGGCATAAACAATGGCGTTGGATTTGACGTGTTTCGCGACACGCCAGGCGAACAGCATATCGGCCATTTCCAGCGGCGTCGGGGCACGTTCGGTGACCACTTTCAGCGCGTCGGGCACCAGTTGACCATTGTCACGGTCCTGAACCAGATACCCGCCCGCGACTTGCTTCCAAACCGTTCCAGGGGATGCGGGGTCGGGCAGCGCGCCCGTGGTCAGCAGGCGGAGGTTCGGTTTGGCTGTGAAGACGGCCCGGGCTTCATCGGTGACATCCGGGGCCACGACAACCTCGGTCAGGATCTTGACGATGCTTTGGGCTGTTTCAGCGTCCAAGGTGTGATTGAGGGCCACGATCCCCCCAAAGGCCGAGGTGCGGTCGCAGTCGAATGCGGCGCCATAGGCCTCGGTCAGGGTCGCGGCCTGTGCGACACCGCAAGGATTGGCGTGCTTGATAATCGCGACGGCCGGGCCCGCGTCGGGGTCAAACTCGGCGACCAATTCGATGGCAGCGTCGGTGTCGTTGATGTTGTTGTAAGACAGTGCCTTGCCCTGGTGCTGCTGAGCCGTTGCAACCCCGGGACGCCCGCTGCCATCATGATAAAAGGCGGCGGTCTGATGCGGGTTTTCGCCGTAGCGCATCGGCTGCGCCAGACGGCCTGCGACGACCCGGTGGCGCGGCGTCGGATCGTTTGCGTGGCGCGCCATCCAGGCCGAGACGGCCGCGTCATAGGCGCCCGTCCTGGCATAGGCGCGCGCGGCCAAAAGGGTGCGAAAGTCTTGCGTGGTCCCGCCTTGGTTCGTGTCGAGCTCTTCAAGCAGCGCCGCATAGTCCTCGGCATCCGTGATCACAGCCACACCGCCATGGTTTTTAGCCCCGGCGCGGATCATCGCGGGGCCGCCGATGTCGATGTTCTCGATCACCTCGGCGGGGGCGGCCCCTTTGGCAACGGTCGCTTCGAACGGGTAGAGATTGACGACCAGGATGTCGATCTGTGCCAAGTCGTGGTCGGTCAAGGCGGCCATATGCGCGGGGTTGTCGCGCAGGGCCAACAACCCACCGTGGACGCCCGGGTGCAGGGTTTTGACCCTTCCGTCCATCATCTCGGGAAAGCCGGTCAGATCGGCGACATCGCGCACCGTTAGCCCCGCGTCGCGCAATGCTTTGGCCGTGCCGCCGGTCGAGACCAGCTCGACCCCACGCGCTGCCAAGGCTTGGCCCAGGTCAACCAAACCGGTTTTATCCGAGACCGACAGCAGCGCGCGTTGCGGGATGAGCGGGCGGTCAGACATGCGCGGACTCCGAAAAACAGTCGTGTTACAAGACGCCGCTTTACTGCCCGTCTGTCCGGGGCGCGTCAATTGCTGTTTGGCGCAGGTGCAATGGGGTGACGGCCACATCCCGGGTGGCGCGTGCGGCGCCACCATCGTGGGTCAGCGACCAGCTGACCTCGGCCTTATGCGTGGTAGAGCGCCCGTTGATGATGATCTGGCGGGTCGGCAGCGGTTCCGGCAAGGCGGGGTCGCAGTAGATGCTGGTGGCCAGGCTCACCTCGCCCCCCATGGCCCGGAACAGCCAAACCTCGCCACTGCGCAGGGTCAGGCGCACGGCCTCGGCTCTGCGCACCGCCTCGGCCTCGACATCTGGGTGAAGGTGAAAATGAATGGTCATCGATACGCCCAATTTGGCGGCACCTTTGATCCGGTTGGCAAAACGGCGCTGGGCCTTTTGATCGGGCGCAAGAAGCACGTCTTCGCCCAAGACCTGATGCCCCTGGGTGTCGATGAACAGACGGCGTTCATGCAGCAGGCCGTAATCCTCGAGATACCCGTCGTGACGTGATTGAATCCACATGCCGCTGGTGTCTTGGGCGCGCGCCAGAGTGACCATCGAAGGGCGGGTGAGCAGCGCGTCGAACCCCGGCCGTCCGGCGGTGCGCGGCGGGCCAAAGCGGGACGAGGACATTTTGTCCAAGGCCAGGGTGTTATGCGCCGCGGTGGTGCGGGGCATGCGGCGCAAGACCTCGATCCGGGACGAGGGGGGGCCGCAGTTGACCAGGATCGGGCGACGACCCGAGGACATCTCGAACGCCAGCGTGCTGGCGTGGGCGGTATCGGACCGCTCAGGCGGGCGGGCGCAGTCGACGATCAGTTGCACCCGTCCGCCATGCAGGCGAACATAGCCCAGGGCGGGTGCGTCGGTGGGGCGGCTGCGCACCCGGCTTTCGGCCAGGGCCCGGTCCAAGGCCCCCTCGGCCCCGCTGCCACCGCCGTGAAACCGCGCCAAACTGCCGTCGCCATGGCGCAGTAAGCGCAGGGCGGGCGCGATCCGTTTGACGGCCACCTCCAACGCATGGGGCGGGTGCACCTTGATGTCCTCGAGCAGGGCACGGATATCCAGCAACGTTTGTAAGATAGCCAATTGATCCGAGGGGTTTCGGTCGGCCAGCGTGCTGGGATCCGCAACCCGCACCTCTAGGTCGTTCGAGAGGGTGGCCAATGCGGTTGGGAGCTGTTCTTGCGCCCCCTCAAGGCAGGCCGCGCCATGGATCCAGCCGCTGAGGGTTAGGATACGGTGCAGGTCGTGACCCTCTTCGGGCCAGGCGTCGCCGACATAGGCAAAATGCACAGGCAACGTGCCTTGCAGCTTGATCCAAGCCTCTTCAGCCAGATCCTTTTGCAGGAACGGCAGATGCGTCAGCAGCCGTTGCAGGCGATGGGCTGCGGTGCTTGGGTGCCAGCCTGGCCCCGCGCCGCCAGCGTAGCGATCCAACCATCCCAGCACCCAACGTTGCGCGGCGGCGCGAGCGGACTTGCCGCCCAGGGCGGCGAAATCGTCCAGCCAGGCAAACCCATGCAGTTGGACCTCCTCGGCGGCGCCCTCTAAACGCACCTCCCATGGGGTCAACTGGGAAAGCGGAACCTGTGCATCCACCAGCTGCAGGGTGCCCTCAAGCAGCCGTTTGGCGTTCTGAAAGTCCCCGAAATGACGTTGGGTGGGGGTATGGGCCAGGCCCGTGAACATCTTGTTGCCAGCCAAACGGACAAGCCGCTGCCGCAGGCGTGCGTCGTTGTTACGGGCGGCGACCTGGGTCAGACCTTGGGTAAGCGAGGACAACGGACCGGACATAGATCTTGGACCTGTGGGTTACTGTGCCACGAACTGTAGCGTGCGGGCGGCAGACTGTCATCCAGATGCGGCCCGCTTGCGCAGGATCGTGGCAAAAAAACCGTCCATCCCGCCCGTATCCGCCCAAAAGTCGGGGCGCAGGCGCAGACCGCCCTGGTCAGTGCGCCAAGTATCCGGCACACCAGGGATGACGTCCACCGGGATTGGTTCAATGTCCGGGTGGCGTTGTAGGGCAGCCTCGGCCTGTGTCTCGCCTTCGGTGGGTATAAGCGAGCAAGTACAATAGAGCAGCCGCCCCCCCGGTCGCAGCCAGCCAAGCGCGCGGTCGATCAGCTTGGCCTGCAGCGCCAGCAGGGGGGCAAGATCGGGGTTTTTGCGGACGAAGGGCAGATCTGGGTGGCGCCGCAGTGTGCCGCTGGCCGAACAGGGCGCGTCCAGCACCACCACATCGACCGGTTTTTCGGGCGACCAGGCCAGCGCGTCTGCGACGACGACCTCGGCGTTCAGTTCGGTGCGGTGCAGGTTAGCGCGTAACCGTTTCAGGCGATCCGCCGAGATGTCCACCGCAGTCACATGCGCCCCCAACGCTGCAAGCTGCATCGTTTTGCCGCCAGGTGCCGCACAAAGATCGATCACGTTAAGGCCGGTGATATCGCCTAGGCCCCGCACCGGCATGGCGGCGGCGGCGTCCTGGACCCACCAGGCACCGTCCTGATAACCGGGCAAAGTGCTGATCTGGCCGGGGTTGGCCAACCGCAGACCGCCGGTTGGAAGACATATTGCACCCAATGTGTCAGCCAGTTCAGCAGCCCCAGTGGCCTCCCGCAGCGTCAGGTCGGTAGGCGGGGCTGTCTGATGCGCCGCCGCGATGGCCACGGCAGCCTCGGCGCCAAAAGCCTCGCGCACCGGCGTGTCCAGCCAGCGTGGCAAGACGGCGGCGGGCATCTCCGCCCAGGCCTCGGCCCCATCGCGACCCAGGCCGCGCACGACCGCATTGACCAGACCGGACAAATGCTGGTGACGCCGTAGCCCACGCACCTGGCGCACCGCGCTGTCCCCCGCGGCATAGGCGGGGACACCTGCCACCAGGATCTCCCACGCGGCAAGGCGCAGGACATGCATCACCTCGGCGGGGGGCGGTTTGCGCAAACGCGGGGCGAGCAGCGCGTTGATCCGGGCCGTGTGACGCAGGGTGCCCGTGGCCAGGCGCTGGGCGCGTGCGGCCTCGTCCGGGGCCAAGGCGGCCAGCGGGCCATCGGGTGTGCTGGTCAACTCACGCAGCATCCGGCCGTGGTCCAGAACACCGCGCAGCAGTGCTACCGCCCCACGGCGCGGGATCAGCCCGCCACCGCTCATCGACGCAGGACTTTGGGGATTGAGCTTGGGCGCAAGTTGATACGTTCCGAGAAAGTTTCGAGCCGGGGCTGCCGGTACGCCCCCTCGTGCGCCATAGCTTCAAGCGCTGCAATACGGTGCGCGGTTGGCGGGTGGGTAGAGAACAACTTGTCGATCCGCATACCTTGCAGGGGGTTGATGATGAACATATGGGCGGCGGTTGGATGCGCCTCGGCACTGCCCATACGGGTCCAAGTGGCATCGTTGGATATTGTCTTCAGCGCGCTGGCCAGGGCCAGGGGTTGCCCGGTGATTTCGGCGGCGGTCCGATCGGCCGCGAACTCGCGCGTGCGGCTGACGGTCATCTGAATCAGCGTCGCGGCCGTGGGTGCCAAAAGGGCCGCGATCAGCACTCCGAAGCGGCCGAAATGCCCCTCGTTGCGATTGCCTCCCATCCAAAAGCCGATATTGGCCAGCATTGTGATCGCGCCGGCCACGGTCGCGGCGATTGTCATGGTCAAGGTATCGCGGTTCTTAATATGCGCCAGTTCATGTGCGATGACCCCTTCGACTTCGGCCTGATTTAGGTTCCGCAACAGACCTAGGGTTACCGCAACGGCCGCGTTTTCCGGGTTGCGCCCGGTGGCAAAGGCGTTGGCCTGAGGCGTATCGATGACATAGATTCCCGGCATCGGCAGATCGGCCTCCTTCGCCAGTCTGGCAACGGTTTCGATCAACGGGCGATGCGACATCGCTGTAACCGGCCGTGCATTGTGCATCCGTAACGCCAGTTTGTCCGAGTTCCAATAGGCATATGCATTGGTGGCCACCGCGACACCAAAGGCCAGCAGCAGGCCAGTCCCACCGCCAATCAAAAAGCCAACCCCCATCATCAAAGCGGTGAGTATCGCCAGCAGCACACCGGTACGCACCAGGTTCATGCCCAACAGTCCCTTGTTGCGTTACACCTTTCGCCCCATATAACGAGGCAGATGGAAAAGGAGAAGGGCGTGCCCCAAGATCCAAAACCAAACCATGACATAAAGGCCAGCGCGACCGACCGCCGGGTGGCAGCGGCAAAACGCGCGTTGGCCGAGGCTGAAGCACGGCGCAAGGCGGCCAGTCCCTTGGGCCTGCCCACGGAATTGGGCGGTCGCGATGGTCCAGAACCGATCCGCTTTGGCGACTGGGAAAGCAAGGGTATCACAAGCGACTTCTAGGCCGCGTGGCTCAAAGACCCGATGGTATCTTTGGGCCCCACATCCTGGTGAATTGACCCAGTTGTAATCAATGCTTACAACTGGGTCATGAATGACATACCTCCTCTTCGCCGTGGCGATTTACGGGACGCTTTGGTCGTCTATGCCCGTCGCGCGACGGATCAAGGACAGATCGACAGCATGAGCCTGCGGGCGGCGGCGCGGGATCTGGGGGTGTCGTCGGGCGCGGTCTATAGACATTTCTGCGATAAGGACGCGTTGCTGAAGGCGGTTGTCCACCAGGGTTTCCTGCATCTTCGCGAAGTGTTCTTCAAGATCCGCGCCGAGGGGTGCGTGGCCTCGTCCGCTGAGCATTCCGTCGCGCGGGCCTTTGAAATGGGGCGCGCCTTTGTGTGCTTCGCCTATGGCAACCCCACCCTATGGCGGATGATGTTCGGTAGGATCGGCGTGTTGTGCCGCGAGGATCTGAAGCACGATCCAGAGTTAATGCGCTACACCGTCCTGGATTGCACGGTCGAGAACTGCCGCGATATGCACCGTTTGGGTGGGTTGGCGGATCCACCTCAGATGGAGGACATCTATTTTCTGTGGAGTGCAATCCACGGCGCGGCGGATCTGGCGCAATCTGGTGTGCGGACTGACGGGTCCGAACCGCTGCGCGTCGCGGATGAAACAACCGAGCGTTCGCTGCGGGCGCTGGGCTGCACGAAAGCGCTGATCAAATCGGGCCAAGAGATGTTAACAACCGCCCCCTAGGTCCTCACCCGTGATATGTGGACCATGTTTTTGTTGTTCAAATGATCAAAGCCTGTGACTATCGCGCTTCGCCTTAAACTTGAATCACCTAACGCTGCCTGAAATCATAGATTTCAACGCGTTAGGTGATGAGATATGTCTCAAGGTAAAGGTGAAACGCTTTAATCTACCCGTTGAAGGCGGTGATATGGTTCCGCTGACGGGGTGACCCGACAGTGCGGATCCTGCCGACCGGCAGGGTCTGATGGCGACCTTGGACACCGCCTAATGTTTATTGTGGGCCGACGGTCAGTCCTATCAATGTTGGACGTGACGTTAACAAGCAGTGTATTCTTTTATGCGCGGGGCATCACAATCATTGCGTAGGCGCCGATAAATCAACGCAAACTCTAATCTGAGGCGGCTTACGCCCCCCCAGCTATGTTACTTGGCTCTCGAAACAAAATCTCGACGTTGTGCCCGTCAGGATCTATGATGAAAGCAGCGAAATAGCCTGCTGCATAGTGGTCCCGGTAACCTGGCTTCCCATTACAGCTTCCGCCTCCAGATAGTGCACCTAAATATGCTGTTTCAACACTTTCCTTGCTCAAGGCCTTGAAGCAAATGTGAAGTTTGGGCGTAGTCAATTTCCCTTCTGTGAGTAGAAAATTGACGCTGTTGTCCGACCCTATTCCGAGTTCGCCAGAATCTGCATCAAAAAAAACCTCGTGAGCACCAATTGCCTTACAGATTGGTACATAGAAGCGGCGTGCATCATTAATGTTTTCAACGGAAAATTCTAGGTGATCAAACATAACGTTTCCTAGGTTAAAGGCCCGAGAACGACCCTAGGCGTCGGTCAATGAACGGTCAAGCGGGGCTCTCTGAGAGGTGGCGGGACAAATCTGAACAGTTGAGTTAGGTGGATTTTCCGCTCCTGATCTGGCAGCGTTGCCGGGACGAAGGAGCGAAAATGGCAAGACGAACACGATGGAATCACAACCCTGCTTTCAAGGCGAAAGTCGCGTTGTCGGCTTTGAAGGGTGACAAGAGTGTGAGGGAATAGAAATGTGTCCAGTGGACGGGTTTCCTCGAAACAGGAGCGTGCTGGCAACACAGTTCGACGTGCATCCGAACCAGGTCACTGTGAGTAATCCACCCGTTGAAGGCGGTGATATGGTTCAGCTGACGGGATAGCCCGACAGTGCCGGTCCCGCCGACCGGCGGGGCCAGATGGCGGCCTTGTACATCACCCTACTTTTGTTGTGGTTCGACGGTCAGTCCCATCAATGTTGGACGTGACGTTAACAAGCAATGTATTCTGTGATGCGATGCGCCAGCTACGCGATTTCGCCCGCAGCAAGCCGAATTGGTTTATGCGCGGAGAAAGTGCGCTTTCGCTGCAATTGCACTGATGTCGTTTTTGGGGTCAAGAAAGGGTCTTTTGTTGAGCTTAGTTTTGTCTTGGCCTACAACAATGCAGTGATTTCGATTGAATAACCAAATTCCCATAAAGAAGCACGAAATATGATTGCCTACGTTACAGTCGGTGCGGATGATATCGCGCGCGCGAAACGGTTTTATTCCGCTTTCCTGCCAGTCCTTGGCTACGAATTGGAGGAGGGTCCTGAGGGCCTGAGTTACGCACTGCCCGTACAACCGGGTCAGCCTCCCGTTCTGCCTGACTTCTACGTTAAACCAACCTTCGATAGACGCCTAGCCTCGGCTGGCAACGGTTCTATGGTCGCATTCGAGGCGCGGAATCAAAAGCAAGTTCGTGACCTTCACGCCTCCGCGCTCTCCGCTGGCGGTTCCGACGAGGGCCAGCCGGGCTTCCGTCGCTCTTATGGACCCCATTTCTATGTTGGCTACCTTCGCGACCCTCAAGGCAACAAGATCGCACTTTTCTCCAGCGATCCGAACGAAGCAGGACGAAACGGGTAAGGCGGGTTAAACTCGCGGCAAGAGCTACTCGCCGCATCGCGGAAGATCAGAGTAATGGGCTGAGAGCCGCCATCTGACCGGGCTCGCTGAGCTTTGAAACGCCAAGATCAGCCGTGAGCGGCAAAGCGGCTGGCTGTTTCGTCTTTTGTTCCGTGCCGGCGGGCGCTTTGGCGTGGGGTTGGGCTCGATCTTAATATTCGAAGGCGGGTCGAGCGGTAGTCCCGCCGACCGGGGGGGGCTGGTGGCAGGCTTGGACACCGCCTGATGTTCATTGTGGGCCGACGGTCAGTCCCGTAAATGTTGGAGGTGACGTCAATAAGCAACGTATTCTGTAATGCGCTGACTTTGCTGTCGCTCGCTTAGTCGATCCTCTTAGGCAGCCCCTTCCCATTGTTCCACCAACGGTTTGCATTGTCACTTTGTGGATCGTAGGCGGCGCGGCTCGCCCAATCCTCCCGAATAAAAATCACTGGTTCTTCGTAGTGGTGTGCGTAGATTATTGCGTCCATCACCTTCTAAAGCTCTGCAAGGTCACGATCAATCGAGATTTTCAGCTCGACCATTGGGTAGGTCTCTGTCGAACCAACCTCGAAACCGTCAACATGCGTTGTAGTTGTCGAACTCGGCTCTGGTTGAGCAGTTTCCTTCCCAAGCGCTGAGACGCTCGCATTTCTTTGGTAGCGCCCAAAGCTCAAGGGATGAACTTTCATGACTTCATCTAGGATGCGATCCGTGTCTTCCGGTAAAGTCTGCACTTCTATTGTGAAGACTGGCACCAGTTTTCCCGAATTCGCCCGATAATTGGAAAGCTCCGACATACATCCCCCGGCGCTTGTTCTCTTATTGTTCTACGCCATAGCCAGGCGGCCAAGCAATGCTCTTTTTGGTGGGTTTGGGCTTGACCTTGACATTCGAAGGCGGGCGAGCCTTCGTGGTTCCAGCCCAATTCTTGGTGTCCCTCCAGATGAGGAGACGACTGCGCGGGCGGTGTCGCTGACTGCTGTAGGTGCTCGCCGAGGGTCCAGATTTCCTAGCAGGGTTTCAATGCGCCTCGGCCCAATTGGCGCCAGTGCCTGCGTCGACGGTGAGTGGGACGGACAGATGTACCGCAGGGTCCGCGGCGCCCTCCATCACCGCGCGCACGGCGGCGATTGTGGGGTCGACCGCGTCCTCGGCCACTTCGAACAGCAGTTCGTCATGCACCTGCAGCAGCATGGTTGCCGGAAGATCCCCCAGCGCTTTAGGCACGCGGATCATCGCGCGACGGATCACATCGGCGGCCGTGCCTTGGATCGGCGCGTTGATTGCGGCCCGCCAGGCGAAGCCCGCTTTGGGACCCTTGGCGCCAATCTCGGGCGTGTGGATCTTGCGGCCGAACAGGGTTTGGACATAGCCAGTCTTTTTGGCGAAGGCGACGGTGTCGTCCATGTATTCGCGGATGCCGGGAAACCGCTCGAAATAGCGGTCGATGAACCCCTTGGCTTGGTCGCGCGGGATGCGCAGATTGTTGGCCAGGCCAAAGGCCGAAATGCCATAGATCACGCCGAAGTTGATCGCCTTGGCCTGACGGCGCACATCTGGCGTCATTTCGTCCAAGGGCACGTCGAACATCTCGGACGCCGTCATCGCGTGGATGTCGAGCCCATCGTGAAAGGCTTGCCGTAGCGCATCGATCCCGGCGATATGCGCCAGGATCCGCAACTCGATCTGGCTGTAATCAAGGCTGAGCAGGACCTTACCCGGCGCGGGAACAAAGGCCTCGCGGATCCGCCGCCCCTCTTCGGTGCGGACGGGGATGTTCTGCAGGTTCGGGTCGGTGGAGGCCAGGCGCCCGGTGTTCGCCCCCGCGATGGAGTACGAGGTATGCACCCGCCCGGTCTCGGGGTGAATATGCTCCTGCAGGGCATCGGTGTAGGTGCTTTTCAGTTTGGATAGCTGCCGCCAATCCAACACCCGTGCGGGCAGATCGTGCCCTTGCGCGGCCAACGACTCCAGCACATCCGCACCGGTGGCATAGGCCCCGGTCTTGCCTTTTTTGCCGCCCTCCAGGCTCATCTCGTCAAACAGGATCTCACCCAGTTGCTTGGGCGAGCCCACATTAAATGAACGTCCGGCCAGTTCATGAATTTCCGCCTCTAAGCCCCCCATTTTCTGTGCAAAACTGTTGGACATGCGGCTCAGGTGGTCGCGGTTCACCGTGATCCCCGCCATCTCCATCTGTGCGAGGACCGGCACCAGCGGGCGCTCCATAGTCTCATAGACCGTCGTCACTTGTTCTACGGGCATTTTGGGCGCCAGCAGCTTCCATAGCCGCAGGGTGATATCCGCATCCTCAGCAGCGTAAGGCACCGCGTCCTCGATGGGCACCTGGTCAAAGGTGATCTGCGATTTGCCGGTCCCCAGGATCGATTTGATCGGGATCGGCGTGTGGTTCAAATACCGCTCGCTGAGTGTGTCCATTCCGTGCCCATGCAGGCCCGCATGGCAGGCATAGGACATGAGCATCGTATCGGCGATGGGCGCGACCGCAACGCCGTAGCGGGCGAAGATCTTGAGGTCGTATTTCATGTTCTGGCCGATCTTCAGGACACTGTCATCCTCAAGAACCGGTTTCAGGATCGCCAAGGCCGCATCGACCGTCATCTGCCCTGCGACCCGCTCGGCCGCGCCGAGCAGGTCGCCCGAGCCGCTGACATGCGCCAAGGGAATATAACAGGCCTGCCCCGGCTCGACCGACAGCGAGATCCCGACCAGATCGGCGCGCATCTCGTCCAATCCGGTCGTCTCGGTATCCACGGCGACATAGCCCCGGGCCATGATTTGCGCGACCCAAGTGTGCAATGCCTCGGCATCGCGCACGCAGGTATAAGCGCCGGTGTCGAACCCCAATTCCACGCTGGGGGTCGCGCCCCGTGCGATGGGTTCGGGCATCTCGGGCACGTCGATTCCCAGCTTCTCGGCAATGCGTTTGGTGAGGGTCCGGAACTCCATTTCGGACAGAAAGCCGAGCAGGTCTTCGGCTATGGGTTCGCGAACCTCCAAAGCATCCAGCGGTTCCAGGTCAGGCGTATTTTGATCCAGTGTCACCAGATCGCGGCTCAGCCGGATCTGGTCCGCATGGTCGATCAGGGTCTGGCGCCGTTTGGGTTGCTTGATCTCGTCGGCACGTTCCAAAAGGCTGTCCAGATCCCCGTATTCCTGGATGAGCAGGGCGGCGGTCTTGATCCCTATGCCCGGTGCGCCGGGAATATTATCCACCGAGTCCCCCGCCAAGGCCTGCACGTCGATGACCCGATCCGGCCCGACGCCGAATTTCGCCTCTACCTCCTCGGGGCCCAGGCGGGTGTTCTTCATCGCATCGAACATTTCGACACCGCCACCGACCAACTGCATCAGATCCTTGTCCGAACTGATGATCGTCACCCGCCCCCCCGCCTCGCGCGCCTCGCGGGCGTAGGTGGCGATGATGTCGTCGGCCTCGAACCCCTCTTTCTCGATGCAGGCGATGTTGAAGGCGCGGGTGGCGTCGCGCGTCAGCGGGATCTGAGGGCGCAGATCCTCGGACATGGCATCGCGGTTGGCCTTGTATTGGTCGTACATTTCATTGCGAAACGTGTGGCTGCCTTTGTCAAAGATCACCGCCACATGGGTCGGCGCATCAGGACCTGCGTTATCCTCGACCATCTTAAAAATCATGTTGCAAAAGCCGCTGACCGCGCCAATGGGCAGACCATCGGACTTACGGGTCAGGGGCGGCAGGGCGTGGAAGGCGCGAAAGATAAAGGCCGAGCCGTCGATCAGATGCAGGTGGTGGCCCTTGCCGAAAGACTGTGTCATGACGTCCTCGCTTCCCAATTTCCCAGCGCTGTTATGGCGCGGCATGTGCGATTTGACCATCCCACAGACGGGGCAGGGCGATGTTGCAAGACCGGATGATTGAGCTGACCACGCAAAAGCTGTCCCAAGCGCCCGGCGTTAGGGCGCTGTTCCTGGCGGGTAGTCGGGGCGCAGGGACCGAGGATCGCTATAGCGACATCGATTTTCTGGTGATTGTGGAGGATGGCGCGGCAGAGGCGGCAGAGAGTGTTGGCACCCTATGGGTCGAGGCTATGGCCGGGATCGAGCCGTTGGTCTTGTCGCGCCGCAGGCCAGCAGGTTGGCCGCTGGTCAATATCATCACCGAAAGCTGGGTCCGGGCCGATTTGCATGTAGCTGGCACTGCGGCTTTAGATCGGCGTGGCCAAGACATGCTCAGACCATTGCACGATCCCGGGGATCTTCATTCAACCCTGCCGCCTGAGGCGCCAAGGCGGGACCCGGCAGCATCGCTGCCTTACCTGATCGAGGAGTTCCTTCGCGTCCTGGGGTTGCTGCCAGTCGCACTTGGGCGTGCGCAGTATCAAGTCTCGATCACCGGACTTGGCCTCCTGCGCGGTCTCTTGATCGATCTTATGCTGGCCGAGAATGGGCCCAAGCGGGCTACGGGCATGTTCACCTTGGATACGGGGCTCACCGAAGAGCAACGCCTTGTGTTGGAAACCCTGCCGCAAGCTGCGCCAGCCCGGGAGAGCTTGCTTGCGGCTAATATGGTCATGGCGCAGATTTTCCTGCCACGCGCGCGGCGGCTCGCGGCACACGCCGGGATCCCGTGGCCCGAAGCGTTCGAGGCCGCCACGCGGGCGCATTTGCGTGTCGAGTTGGGCGTGGACTACGCGTCCGGGTCTGCCGATCCGCCCTTCAGGACATAGCGTTTGTCGCAATAGCCGCATTCCACGAACCCCTGCATGGGGTCGATCTGCAGCCAGACCCTGGGGTGCCCCAAGGCGCCACCATCGCAGGCGATGCGGGTCTGTGTCGTGATCTCAACCTCGGGGGGGGCTTGGGTCATCTGGGCAGGCTCCGTTTTGGCGGCCCGGCGGTGGACCGCGCCTGGGCGGCATGATAGCGATCCGCTGATCGGCGACAAGTCCGTCTCGCGCCTTTTGCACAGGATCGCTATGCCCCAGAATGCCGTTGAGTTGATCGGATTGACCAAGACCTACGGCGGGTCCGGGGCGGCGCCGAAACAGGCGCTCAAGGCGCTGGATCTGGCGATCCCCCAGGGGTCGATCTTTGGGTTGCTGGGGCCAAATGGTGCGGGCAAATCCACCACGATCAATATCCTGGCGGGGTTGGTGAATAAATCCGGCGGCACGGTGCGGATCTGGGGCTTTGATCAAGATGTGAACCCGCGCCAGTCGCGGGCGGCCATCGGCGTTGTGCCGCAAGAGCTGAACGTCGATCCGTTCTTCAGCCCCCGTGCCGCGTTGGAGGTTCAAGCGGGCCTCTACGGCGTTCCCAAATCGCACCGCCGCACCGACGAAATTCTGGCGGCCGTTGGCCTGGCGGACAAGGCCGACGCCTATGCCCGGACGCTTTCGGGGGGGATGCGGCGGCGCTTACTGATCGCGAAAGCCCTGGTCCACACGCCGCCGGTGCTGGTATTGGACGAGCCGACGGCCGGTGTCGACATTGAGCTGCGCCGGATGCTCTGGGCCTATATCCGTCAGTTGAACGCGGCCGGCACAACGATCATCTTGACCACGCATTATTTGGAAGAAGCGCAAGAGATGTGTGACCGGATCGGCATCATCGACAATGGCGTGCTGGTGGCCCATGACGCGACCGCCAATTTACTGGCCCGTTTAGACGGCAAAACCATGGTCATCTCGCCTGAAAAAGCGCTGGATCAGCCACCGGTGATGCCGCAGGGCGTGGAGGCCCGGTTGCGGCCCGATGGGCGTCTTGCGCTCACCTACCGCAGGGGCACAACCAGCGCCGAAACCCTTCTCGATGCGGTTCGCGCGGCAAACATCCGCATCCGCGACGTGGCTACGGAAGAGGCAGACCTCGAGGATGTTTTTCTTGCCCTAACCTCTCCCAATTAGCCGTAAGTTCGCGTAATGCGCCGTGGTTACCACAGGCGGCGGGCCCCGGCCCTGCGAAAGCAGGGCTGGGGAGGAAAGACTTGGCCCGGAACGGGCCGCCTTTTGGTAACAGGTCAGCGGTCCTTCAGAAACACCTTCCAGGCCCACAGCAGGATGACCGCGCCCAGGACCGCGCCAATAAAGCCTGCCGCGATGCCAAGTGCGCTGATCAGAATGCGCAGCACCAAGCTGCCCAGGATGGCCCCTAAAACGCCCAAGGCGATGGTCTGCGGCACGCCCAAATTAATGTTCATCATGCGCGTGGCCAGAAAGCCCGCCGCCGCGCCGATGATGATGAAAAACACAAACTGCATGCTGGATGCTCCGCCTCGCACAATTTCGTTCAGTCTATCCTATCGCCACCCGCTTGGCCAAGGATCTGACCCAGCGCAATCGCAAACCCCCGCTGCAGCTCATCGACCGACTGCGCTGCCCGCCCCGCCCGTTGCGCCTGGCCGACGGCCACAGCGCCGGTGCCGCAGGCCACCGTTAGGGGCCGCCCGATCACCTCGCCCGGACGTCCGGACCCCGGCGCGACGGTTGAGGTTAGCAGTTTTACACGCTCTGCCCCCACTTGGGTCCAGGCGCCGGGAAACGGGCTTAGTCCGCGGATCTGGCGGTCCACCTCGACCGCCGGTCTGGTCCAATCTATCGCCGCCTCGGATTTCTCGATTTTATGGGCATAGGTCACCCCAGTCGTCGGTTGTGGCGTTGCGAGCATCGGCAATTGGGGCAGAACCTGCGTCAGCAGATCGGCCCCCAGGGCGGCGAGGGCGTCGTGCACACTGCCGGTGGTGGCGTTGGGCGCAATAGCCAGGGCTTTTCGCGCGAAAACCGGGCCCGTGTCCAAACCCGCTTCCATTTGCATGATACAGACACCGGTTTCCGCGTCCCCTGCCATGATCGCGCGGTGGATCGGTGCGGCCCCGCGCCAGCGCGGCAGCAGCGAGGCATGGATGTTCAAACATCCCAGCCGTGGCGCGTCCAAAATCGCTTGCGGCAGGATCAGCCCATAAGCAATGACAATCGCAACATCTGCCTTGAGGGCGGCAAAAACCTCCTGCGCCGCGCTATCGCGAAGCGTCTTTGGGCAATGGACCGGCAGTCCCAATGCAAGGGCGCGCGCATGTACTGGCGTTGGGCGCTCTTGTTTGCCGCGCCCGGCCCGGCGTGGGGGCTGGCAGTAAACCGCCACGACCTCGTGCCCCGCTGCCACAAGGGCATCGAGCGTCGGTACCGAAAACGCCGGACTGCCCATGAAGATAATCCGCATCAGCCGCCCTTTCGGTTGTTTTTCTTCATCTGCTTCAGATGCCGCGCGACCAGCATTCGCCGCTTGGTCGGGCTGAGATGATCAATGAACAGCCGCCCGTCCAAATGGTCGATCTGATGCTGGACCGAGGTTGCCCAAAGCCCTACGAACTCACGTTCCGCCGCAGCGCCATCCTGGTCCAAATAGCGCACTGTGACGGCCCGGGGCCGGGTCACCTCGGCCCATAAGCCCGGCAGATTTGGGCTGCCTTCGCTGTGGGCGCGGTCCTGGCCGCTCGCATGCAGCACCACTGGGTTTGCCAATCGCAGCGCTTGGTCGCGGCTGTCCGAGGCATCGACAACAATCAACCGTCGCAGCACACCCAGTTGGTTCGCCGCCAACCCAACGCCCGGCATAGCGTACATCGCCGCCAGCATCTCGTCCCACAGGTCGCGCACGCTTTGATCGATTGCCGCAATGGGCTCGGCGACTTGGCGCAGCCGGGGATCGGGGAACATCACGAACGGACGGGGCATCAGCCGCGCGCGCGCTCTTTCTTCAGCTTTTTCATCTTTTGGGTCACCATCGTGCGGCGCATCGCACTTAAGTAGTCGATGAACAGCTTGCCATCCAAATGGTCCAACTCGTGCTGAGCGCAGATCGCCCATTGGCCGTCGTATTCCTCTTCGTGCGCCGCACCGTCCAGATCCGTGAATGCTAAGCGGATCTTTTCGAAGCGCTCCACTTCGGCATAATAGTCTGGGATCGACAGGCAACCCTCTTCGCCCGTCACACGCGCGTCCGATGTCCACGTGATCTTGGGGTTGATACATACCGTCGGGTGTTCGCCCGGCGCATCGCGGTCGCAATCCATCACGAACACGCGGCCCATCACGCCGATTTGAGGTGCCGCCAGCCCAATTCCCGGCGCATCATACATGGTTTCCAGCATGTCGTCCGCCAGTTTGCGCACCTCTGCATCGACCGTCTCGATGGCGGGCACCACTTTGCGCAGGCGGGGGTCGGGATGGATCAGGATCGCACGGCGGGTCATAGCCGTCACTTAGGCGATCAAACCGCGCGCTGCAACCAGACCCTTGCGCCCAGCGCCCATGACGCTAGCTTGCGTCGGATCGACCGAAGTTTCAGGACCCATCATGCCATACGACTTTGACAAGACCATCGACCGTCGCAAGACCAACAGCGACAAATGGGATGAGATGGAGGGGTACTACGGTGTCTCGCCCAAAGATGGCCTGGCGATGTGGACGGCGGATATGGATTTTGCGTCCCCGCCAGCGGTCAATGCGACACTGATGAAATTGGCCGAGCATGGCGTGCATGGCTACCATGGGGACCAAACGGCCTATCTGGCCTCGATCCGGCATTGGATGGCCGCGCGGCACGATTGGCAGGTTCAGCCTGAGTGGATCCTGAGCACCCACGGTGTGGTGCATGCGGTTGGCGCGGCGCTGCAGGCCTACACCGAGCCTGGCGATGGGGTCATCACGTTCACACCCGTCTACCATGCCTTTCATCGGATGATCGACGCAAACGGGCGGCGCGGCATCCAGTCGGAAATGCAACTGGTCGATGGCCGTTACCATATGGACCTTGAGGCGCTTGCTGACCAAATGGACGGTAGCGAACGGATGGTGATCCTTTGCTCACCCCATAATCCGGGGGGGCGTGTTTGGACGCCTGAGGAGTTACGCGATCTGGCGGATTTCTGCATAACCTACGACCTGATCCTGGTGTCTGACGAGATCCACCAGGACCTGGTCTTTCCGGGCCACACACATACGGTCATGCCCAATGCGGCGCCCCATGCGATGGACCGCACGATCATGCTGAACGCGCCCTCAAAGACCTTCAATATTGCAGGCAGCAAGAACGCTCAGGCGATCATCCCCGATCCCGTGCTGCGGGCGAAGATGCAAGGCGTGCTCAAGGCGTCGGGGACGGGGCTGAACCGGATCAGTGCGATGATGACCACTGCGGCCTATGCCTATGGCGTCGATTGGCTTGAGGCGTTGATCGCTTATTTGGACAGCAACCGCCGCATGTTTGACGACAGGGTCAACGCACTGCCCGGCCTGCGCAGCATCCCGCTTGAGGCGACATATCTGGCATGGGTCGACTTCTCGGGCACCGGTATGTCGGTCGAGGAGTTCACGAGGCGGATCGAACAGGACGCGCGGATCGCCGCCAACCATGGCCCGACCTTTGGCAAGGGCGGCGAGATGTTCATGCGGTTCAATTTTGGAACTTCGCGGGCGACGCTCAGTGATGCGCTCGAGCGGATTGAGCACGCTTTTTCGGATCTGCAGTGAAGTATTTAACAGGTTTTTCCGAGTATCTGGTGTTTAGATCTTAATGTAGCGTCCTGAATTCTGGAGCTACGTATTCGTAGAGCGTTGATGGCGAACATTGAAGGTTCAGCGGCCCCGGCGCGGTGGCTGGACAGAACGACAGCGCCGAACATTGTTACGCTGGTGCTGATTGCGGGCCTTGGCGCGCTGAACATGAACATTTTTTTGCCGTCGCTGCCCTCAATGGCGACCTATTTCCAGGCGGATTATGCGGTCATCCAGCTTGTGATCTCGGGCTATCTGGGGGTCACGGCACTTTTGCAGTTGATCGTTGGCCCGCTGAGTGACCGTTTTGGGCGTCGCCCGGTGATGTTGGCCAGCTTGGGCATCTTTCTGGCGGCAACCCTGGGAACCCTGTTGGCCACGGATGTCTATGTTTTCCTGGCGTTTCGCATGATGCAAGCCGCGGTTGCGTCTGGTCTGGCGCTGAGCCGGGCGATCGTGCGGGATATGGTAGCACCGGATAAGGCCGCCTCGATGATTGGCTACGTCACGATGGGGATGGCCCTGGTGCCGATGGTCGGACCGATGGTCGGCGGATTTCTGGACGAGTTGTTGGGGTGGCATGCGAGCGTCGTCTTTACGGCCCTGTTTGGGCTGGTCGTCGGTGTGATCGTCTGGCTGGATATGGGCGAGACGAACTTGCATCAATCGGCCAACTTCAGTGCGCAGTTCCGGGCCTATCCCGAGTTGGTCACCTCGCGCCGGTTTTGGGGCTATGCGCTGGCGGCCGCCTTTGCGTCAGGGTCGTTCTTTGCGTTTCTGGGCGGTGGGCCCTATGTGGCGACGAATGTCTTGGGCATGTCGCCCGGCAAGTTGGGCCTGTATTTCGGTTTGATCGCACTGGGCTACATGTTCGGTAACTTTTTGTCGGGCCGTTATGCCGAACGTATTGGGATCAACACCATGATGTTATTGGGCGGGGCGGTTGCCTCGGCCGGATTGTTGATTGGGATGGGTGCCTTCGCCGTGGGGCTGGCCCATCCGATAACGTTGTTTGGTACGGTTTGCCTGGTTGGGGTTGGCAACGGCCTGACCTTGCCAAGCGCGAATGCTGGGGTGGTTTCGGTGCGGCCGCATCTTGCGGGGTCGGCTTCGGGGCTGGGTGGGGCCTTGACGATCGGCGGCGGGGCGGCTTTGTCTGCGATCACCGGCGCCTTGCTGGGGCCGGGAACCGGGGCCTGGCCGCTGTTGCTGATGATGTTGCTCTCGTCGGTACTGTGCTTTTTCACCACGCTTTATGTGATCAGGCGTCAGCAGGTGGTGGCCGCCGCTTGACATTGCGGCGCAATATTGTGATGTGCAGCGCAGCATAATCGCAATTTCCTGTCGTGAGGAATTCCATGAGCTTCACTGTTCAACCCGCCGCCCCCGCCCGTCCCAATCGGTGCCAGCTGTTCGGCCCCGGCTCGCGCCCGGCGATTTTCGAGAAGATGGCGGCCTCGGACGCGGATGTGATCAATCTGGACCTTGAGGACAGCGTCGCGCCTGGGGACAAGGATGCGGCACGGGCGCATGTGATCGACGCGATCGGCGCGATTGACTGGGGTCCCAAAGTGCTTTCGGTCCGGATCAACGGGTTGGACACGCCATATTGGTACCGCGATGTGGTGGATCTGCTGGAGCAGGCTGGGGATCGGCTGGACCAGATCATGATCCCCAAAGTCGGCTGCGCGGCGGATCTGTATGCGGTGGACGCGCTGGTGAGCGCGGTCGAGGTGGCCAAGGGGCGCGCCAAACCAATTGATTTTGAAGTGATTATAGAAACCGCGGCCGGGTTCGCGCATGTTGAGGAGATCGCCGCCGCCACGCCCCGGTTGAAGGCGATGAGCCTGGGGGCCGCGGACTTCGCTGCCTCAATGGGTATGGCGACCACAGGGATCGGCGGTACGCAGGCGGGGTACTACATGGTGGCCCCAGACGGTAGCCGCCATTGGGCTGACCCTTGGCATGGGGTGACAGCGGCCATTGTCGCCGCCTGCCGAACCCATGGGGTGCTGCCGGTGGATGGGCCCTTTGGGGACTTCTCGGATGACGCAGGCTTTGAGGCGCAGGCGCGGCGGGCGGCGACCTTGGGGATGGTTGGGAAATGGGCGATCCACCCCAAGCAGGTGGCGCTGGCCAATGCGGTATTCACGCCGTCCGAGGCGCAGGTGACCGAAGCGCGCGAGATTCTGGCGGCAATGGCCGAGGCCGAGGCGGCGGGGCAGGGGGCTGCCGTCTATAAGGGCCGATTGGTCGATCTGGCGTCGATCCGGCAGGCGCAGGTGATTGTCACCCAAGCCGAGATGATCGACGGCTGAGCCGTTGGCAAAGGCGGGCGCGAGGGTCCAGGCCCTCGCACTCCCCGGGGTATTTTGGAGAATTTTGGGGGTTGGAGCAGAGGAATGATGGTGGCATGGCGCGGCGGTGGCCGTTTGGAAGTACGGCCCTGAACCAAACCAAACCGATCGGTTACAAAGCGGCAGCGTCGCGTGACTAGATCGGATGTTCGCGAGCCTTACCCCGCCAACGACCCCATGGGGAGGGGCAGAGAGCACATAAGTGGGGATTTGTCCACGCAACTCAACTTAATTGGACTTCAACCGGCAAACCCGGGAACCACAATCCTGGAGTATTACTCTCTTTTAGAGTCTTCTGTGGTTGCCGCCCGTGATGCAAGAAGATTTTGTTCCGATGAGCATGTGATCAAGTGCGGTCTTCTGTCAGGCCTTTAAGTGCGGCGTTTTCAGAAGCCGCTGGCCGGTATGGTGATCTGCGGAGCAGGT
>CALICM010000006.1 GCA_938049225.1 uncultured Paracoccaceae bacterium | reverse complement strand
AAAATCCATTTGGATCAGGCAAGGTGGTGATGGTATCTCTCGTCATGTGGCATATCCCTTTCTCCGCGAGAATTGCGGCGCGTCAACACCGCCATGATATGCCGCCCCTCAGGGCCATCACCAACTTTCAGCTATTGCTCGACAAGGCCGGACGAACAGCGACGACGTCGGCTTCCATGAATTTCACAATGACCGGATGAGCCGGGAACGGAGCGGAAAGAGCAACTCGACCGGCGGCTACTCATGCTACCTGATTGTGGGCTTAGTTTGTATGTCCTGCCGCTTTCACTGACCCCGCCCTTTGCGTGAATACAGAAGCCGACAAATCAAGTTCCAAATTATGGGTGGAATACTTCAGGGACCGTACTTCTCCATGTGATCGCGCACCTGCTCGATCAAATCATTCAGGGTAAAGGGTTTGGCCAGGTAAGTTGAGCGTGGGATCTCAACCCTTCCATCGACAAAGGTGTCCTGAGAATAGCCCGACATGAAAACCGTACTGACATTGGGCCGTTTTTTCAACGCCTCAGCCACCCAAGTTGGACCATCTACACCAGGCATGACCACGTCCGAAACGAACATATTCACTTCGACAGTTTCATCTTCCAGAATTTCCAATGCGCGTTCGCCGCAATCCGCCTCTAGCACCGTATAGCCCCGCATCTGCAGCGCGCGGACCGCAAAGGCCCTCACGGGGGCCTCATCCTCGGCCAGGAGAATGACACCGTGCCCCGCCATCGTTTTGGGTTGTGCGGCAACCTCTTTCTCAGGCCCAACATCGACCACGGCCCCCGCGGCCTCGTGCGCGGGCAAGTAAATGCTGAAGACAGACCCTTCGCCGGGTGTGCTGTCGACAAAAATAAAGCCGTCCATCTGCTTGATAATGCCATAGGCTGTGGACAACCCCAGTCCAGTCCCCTCGCCCACTTTCTTTGTCGTAAAAAAAGGCTCGAAAATCTTGGCAAGGCGGTCCGGCGGGATGCCAACCCCTGAGTCAGACACTTTGACAACTGAGTAATCACCCGCAGGCACAGTCGCACGATCCCGTTCGAGCGGTTCTGTCAAAGTGTGCTTTTCGGTCATCAAAGCAACGACACCCCCTGTTGGCATCGCATCGCGCGCATTCACCACCAGGTTAACGATCACCTGTTCCAACTGCCGTTCATCTACCCGAACCGGCCAGATGTTTTCGCTGTTATTGATCTCAAGCGCGACCTTCTCGCCCAGCAGACGATTCAATAAGTTCGCCAGTTCCGCCAGTGTGTCGTACAAATGCAAAACCTGCGGACGCAGGGTTTGCTTTCGGGAAAACGCCAGCAACTGCCGGACCAACGCCGCTGCGCGATTGGCGTTCTGTCGAATTTGGATAAGGTCCGAGTGATCCCCATCTCCCTGCAAGTGCCGCAAAAGCAGCAAGTCGCAATGCCCGTTGATCGCGGTGAGCAGGTTGTTGAAGTCATGCGCGATCCCCCCAGCCAGTTGGCCGACCGCCTGCATCTTTTGGCTTTGAACAAACTGCGCCTCAAGCGTCTTCAATTCCGTCGCGTCGCTCATAACAGCCAGAACCGTGGGGCCGTCGGGGCTTTCCATCCGTGTCATGGTGACTTGCAGAAAGCCCTCAATCCCCTGTCGCAATCCACGGGCGACCTCGGACCGGCCTTGGGCCTTGCCGGCCATCGTATCGACAATCCGGCTGGACATCGGCTTGCCCAATCCTTCAAGGAAACTGGAGATTTGCCGCCCTTCAACGCTATCTTCGCCCAGCAGCCGTCTGGCCGCGCGATTGGCGAATAGAACATTCCCTTGCCCGTCCAAACGGGCCAGCGCGACCGGCAGCCCCTCAAGCATCGTGTCTGGGCTATAGGCCGTCCAACGGGCGCGGGTGCCCACTGCGATCCGTGGCGCCTCCTCTTCAGGGGTCGCGGCATGCGGCGACGGCGCAAAGCCCTCCATCGGCTCTCTGCGTAGCCGCCACACCTGTCGCCCACGCCCAAATGGTTCTGCGGAGAGAGTCCAATCTGATCCATCCAATTGCACGTTTTGGATGGCATAACCTTCGGCATCCGCACGACGACCCAGGCGATAGAGATCCGCCTCCTGGTCGGGGAGGGCCCCTGCCAAGACATCTGTTAGCTGCTGTCCAACGGGCGCCTGGCGACGCGCTGCCGCGTTGTGTGCCTCGATCCGCCCGTCGGTGGCCACCAAATAACTTGGCAAAGGTGAGCTTTCAAATACCTCTAAGCAAGACGCGTCCAAACCCTTGGAGCCTGACAGGTTTTTCAAAGCAACAAAGCCAAGCGACAAGCCCGCGGCCGCTATCGCCAAAACCATCCCGGTCACAGGCCCAGCAGACAGCCAAGCCATATAGATCGCCATCCCCACCAGCAGTGTGGCAGAGCCGATCAAGAACGGTGGGCGCAACAGCTGCGAACGCTTCGGCCATCTTATGGGCGCGGGTCGGTCATCTATTGGTGTCACTCGAAAGGTCCTAAGGCTACAAAGGGTAATTGCGCACCTAGTGGTGAACTTGATGTTAACATATGGGTCAAATCTGACACACGTAAAGGTTGTGTCAGTTGATTAAAATTTTACAAATGTAGAAGCCGTCCCCGACCCCACCCGGGGCCAAGCGATGTTCGTCCTCTTTTCGTGTGTTAGGCCAACGACTTAAAGCCGCAGCCACTTGATGCTCGTTCTCTGTACATAAAATAGAACAGGTGGCGTAAACCAGGCTGCCCCCAGCTTTCGTCAAACGCACAGCACGGTCCAAGACGGCTGCCTGCGTGACCTGCAAGTCTCGTAGAGTCTCAGGCGTTAACCGCCACTTTTGATCCGGGTTGCGCCGAAAGGCCCCGGTGCCGCTGCAGGGGGCATCCACCAAAACACGGTCAAATTGCGCGGACATATCGTCCAGGTCCTGGGGCAAGATCACCTGTACGTCAGCGCCAGCCCTGGCTGCTCGCACAGGTAAGTCGCGCATGCGGCCGGGATTTATATCATGCGCAAAAACGGGGCCGCCGCCCATCGCGGCCGCCAAAGCCAGAGTCTTCCCGCCACCCCCCGCGCAAAGATCTAGCACCTTATCGCCTGCGCTTGGGTCCAATGCCAGCGCAACCAATTGGCTTGCCGCGTCCTGAAGTTCGACCAGCCCCTTGGCATAGGCCGCACTTCCAGCCACTTTGCGTGGGTTCCGCAGCACCCGCAATGCGCCCGGCACACCTGCGACGGGCATCGTGTCTATCCCGTCGGCCAACAGCGCCTTTTGCGCGCGCTCAACGTTCCCTCGAAGACTGTTCACGCGCAGATCCACCGGTGCACGGGCCCGTAGTGCCGCCACTTCAGCAAGGTCGATCCCCTGCGCGATGAGTAAATCATACATAAAATTCGGGACGTCCAGTTGCACAGCCTGCGGCGCGTCCTCCAAACCGCGCAGCGCATTCCGTTCAGCAGGGGCCACCGGTTCCGGGCCATGTGGCCCTTCACCAAATTGGGCCAACGCCTCGGGGGTGGTCAGCGCGAGGGCACCTATCACCAGGGCCCGCCCCGTCTCGGCCACCGCGCCCGAGGCCCACAGCGCACTGCGTCGCCGCCGCAGCACGTCAAACACCACATCGCGCACCGCCGCCCGATCCTTGGAGCCCGCAAACCGGCTGCGCCGCGCCCAGCGGGTCAACGCACGTTCCGCCGGATCCCCCGCGACAATGTCATCCAAGATCTCAATCGCTGCCGCCAGCCGTGCCGCAGGGGTCATGACTGGCTACCCGCTGCGATAATTTGGGCTTTCGCGGGTGATCTGCACATCATGCACATGGCTTTCGGTCAGCCCCGCGCCTGTGATTTTGACAAATTCGCAACCGGTCCGCATCTGGGCCACAGTACCGCAGCCGGTGTACCCCATCGCTGCGCGCAGGCCGCCAACCAACTGGTGGATCACCGCCCCGGCAGAACCTTTGTAGGGCACCTGCCCCTCGATCCCCTCAGGCACTAGCTTGTCGCCCGAGGCTTCGGCCTGGAAATAACGATCGGCCGAGCCCCGCGCCATTGCACCAACGCTGCCCATGCCACGATAGGCCTTAAAACTGCGCCCCTGATACAAGATCACCTCGCCCGGCGCTTCATCTGTACCCGCCAGCATCGAGCCGATCATGGCGCAATCGGCACCCGCGGCGATGGCTTTGGCAAAATCGCCCGAAAACTTGATCCCGCCATCGGCGATCACCGGCACATCGCCCGCACCTTCGGCACAATCCGCAATCGCCGTCAGTTGTGGGACGCCCACGCCTGCCACTATTCGCGTGGTACAGATCGAGCCTGGCCCGATCCCGACCTTCACCGCATCCGCCCCGGCATCCACCAGGGCCCGCACAGCCGCCGCCGTCGCCACATTTCCGGCGATCACTTGCACATCATTCGACAGCCGTTTCACCCGGGACACCGCCTCGGCCACGCTGGCCGAATGCCCATGTGCGGTGTCGATCACGATCACATCGACGCCCGCGTCGATCAGTTGTTCCGAGCGCGCGAACCCTTTGTCGCCAACGGTCGAGGCCGCGGCCACCCGCAACCGACCCAGGTCGTCTTTGCAGGCCTGCGGGTTCAAAACCGCCTGTTCGATATCCTTGATCGTCAGCAAGCCGGTCAATCGGTTCTGGTCATCCACGACCAACAGTTTCTCGATCCGCCGTGCATGCATCAGGCTTTTGGCCTCGCCCAAATCCGCGGGCTCGCGCAGCATCGCCAGGCGGTCGCTGGTCATCATGGCCTGCACCGGTGTCGCCTCGTCCGTCACAAAGCGCATGTCCCGATTGGTCAGGATCCCCACGACCCGCCCGTCGCGCACCACCGGAAAGCCCGTGATCCGATAGCGCTCAGCCATAGCCTTGGCATCCGCCAGTGTCTGGTCTGGGGTCAAGGTGATCGGATTATAGACCACACCGCTTTCAAAGCGCTTGACCCGCCGCACCTGTTTGGCTTGCTCTGCCTCGTCCAAATTCCGATGCAACACGCCAATACCGCCCGCTTGCGCCATCGCAATCGCCATCTTTTGCTCGGTCACCGTATCCATTGCCGAGCTTACAAGCGGGATGTTCAACCCAATGGCCTTGGTCAATCGTGTGCGCGTGTCCGCCTCCGCCGGTAAGACCCGCGATGCCCCGGGCACCAGAAGCACATCATCGAACGTCAGGGCTTCACGAATCTCCACTGGCACACTCCTCGCGCAGGATCGCATTCGCTCGTTCCTATTTCACGCAATGACGTAAAAAGGAAGGGGTGTATGGCGGCATGACGGACCGGTTTTGAGCCGCAAATCCACGCACTCTCGAACGTCGATAGAAACCATTAACCACTCAGAGCACGACGGATCTGTCTCAGACCATCATATCGCAATATCTTGGCCACACTCCAAACACAATGCACCGCCACCACGTTAACAAAGGTTAACCCATGGAGTTCCAGCAATGCCCACTTTTCAATTCGGATACATCGCTGGCGGCACCCCGCAAGAGCTGTTTCTCAACACCCCCGTTGGCGGAACCTACACGTTCACCGAGGCCGATTTTGCAACCGGAGGAAACGCATCCGTCGAAGATACAAACTCGATCTATGAGAACGATCAAGATGACAACCAAATCCTTACTCTGCTGGATGGCGGCGGACCGACGATCAATGGGCTGACGTCCGAGCTCGAGGCAACCATAGTGCTGTCCTGGACGGATGCTTTGGGGGCACCACAAAGCACCACAATTGGCTGGGTGGTTGCCGTCGACAGCACAAGTACAGATGTTGTTGCGTTCATAGGCGGTGAAATACCCCCGGCAGGGACCACAGTCACAATCGTATACAAAAACATCGAACCTGATCCAGTGCCATTCAGCGATTTTGCCACTTTCGCCGAAATCGTATGCTTCACCGCCGGGACGCGCATTCTAACCGAGCGGGGCGAGGTCACCATAGAAGACCTACAACTCGGCGATTTGGTGCAAACCATGGACAACGGCCTGCAGCCTATTCGCTGGATCGGCAACACCACGCGGCCCGCACAGGGCCACTTTGCCCCGGTCCTGATCCGCGAAGGTGCGCTGGGCAACACCTCCGACCTCAAGGTCTCGCCTAACCATCGCATGTTGTTGACCGGCTGGCGCGCTAAGGCACTGTTCGGCACCGACCAAATCCTTGCCACGGCCGCATCGCTGATCAATGATCACTCGATCCTTAGGGCCTCAGGAGGAACAGTAGAGTATTACCATATTCTCTTCGACCAGCATGAAATCATCTTCTCGAACGGTGCGCCCTCGGAAAGCTTCTATCCTAGTGCCGCTGGTCTTAATGCCCTCGACATAGCGACCCGGGATGAAGTGCTGTCCCTGTTCCCGGATCTGGAAACAAAAGCCGAATATACTATGGCCCGCCCCGCCCTTGCGGCCTCCGAGGCGGTCCTTGCCCAGGCGATGTTAGACGTAAAGTAAACCAGTATTGGGGGGTGTAAGCCCCCCCAGTTCACTACATATCAGGCGCTGCCGCGAACGGCAAATGCCCGGATTTCATCCACAGTTTCGCACCATCCGACCCCGCGACGGCGTTCACCGCACTGCCCGCGGGCACCCGCAGCCAGGATCCTTGCGTCAGAACATCGCCCTTGTCCGTAACCCCACCGTTCAATACCAAAACTTCTGCCCCGCCGGGCGCGTCAAAAGCAATAACGGCCCCAGCCTCTGCCTCAACGTAAGTGACCGTCTCGCGATCATCGCGGTGCAGCACTGCGCTGGCCACACCTTCGACAGCAGGTCCAGCTTTGGCTAGCTCCGCCGCCATATTCAGTCGAAACTGATTGCGATCCGCCATATCGAATTGCCAGAGTTTCACAAAAATCGTACAGCCCCGTTCCGAACCCGGCGTGTGGCTGGTGGTTGGCGGGTTGCGCACATAGGTCCCGGCAGGGAAATCCCCGTGCTCGTCTTGAAACACGCCGTCCAACACGACGAACTCTTCGCCACCAGTATGAGTGTGCGCCGAAAACTTGCTGCCTGGGGCATAGCGGACAATGGTCGTCGCCCGCGCGACCTCGCCCCCGATGCGGTCCAACATCCGCCGATCCACGCCTGGCATCGGCGAGGCTTGCCAAGGTTCTTGTTCCGAATGGACCACCACCCGCTTGTCAAAATCCGCGTTCAGATCCATTGGCCCCCTCCCTGTCACAGTGGCGTGCGCGGCGCATCTTTTGTGCTGAAGCTTGGCAGCCCCAGCTTGGTGGGTACATCAAGACAATCAACCACCACCACCCATTCAGCCTAGCAGTAGATAGGCGCGCGGATCTGCTATTGAAAGAGCACACCAGTTCCATTCCAAAGAACCCGCAAATCTCAGTCGAACATGTCTTCCTGATCGCCGTCCTCGCCGTCGGCCTCCTCCTGCACAGCCCCGCTCGGGGCCGGGCGGTTGTCCAGCAAACCGGCAGCGCGCAATTCCCTGATACCCGGCAGATCCTTCGCGCTTTCCAGTCCAAAGTGGTCCAGGAAGCCTTGCGTCACCGTGAAGGTCACAGGCCGCCCCGGCGTCATCCGACGTCGCCCCAGCTTGATCCACTCCAGTTCCAGCAGCTGATCGATCGTCCCGCGCGACACGGAAACACCCCGGATCTCCTCGATCTCGGCCCGGGTGACCGGTTGATGATATGCGACAATCGCCAGCGTCTCGATTGCGGCGCGGCTCAGCTTACGCGTCTCCTCGGTCTCGCGGCTCATCAAAAAGCCCAGGTCAGGTGCAGTGCGAAAGGCCCAGGCATCGCCGATCTTGACCAAATCCACCCCGCGCCCCGTGTAGCGTTTCTTCAGATGCACCAAAGCTTCGCTGGGATCCGAGCCATGCGGCAGACGGGCGGCAATTTCGCTTAAGGTCTGCGGCTTGCGCGCGGCAAACAGCACCGCCTCGACCATCCGCTCTTGCTCGGCCATCGGCGGGGCTTCGAACAGGGTCGAGAGGTCCTCGTCGGGCGTCATCCGCCCGTCCCCCGGGCGCGCACCTGCAAAGGCGCGAAGGCTTTCTCTTGCCGCAACTCCAGCTTACCGCCCTTCGCCAACTCCAGCGTCGCCGCAAAGGTCGAGGCCAGCGCCGAGCGGCGCTTCTTCGGGTTGACCTGCCAGCCCTCAGGCAAAAATCGTTCCAACTCGCCCCAGTCCGTCGCCGCGCCGATCAGCCCGCGCATCCGCTCCAAGGCCTGTTCCATCGTATAAACAGGCCCCCGTTTCAAATGCAGCGGTTCGAAATCATCACGGGTTTTGATGCGCGCATAGGCCTGCATCAACTCCAGTAGCGAGCTTTCGTAGCGCACCTTGCGCTTGGTCGAGACCACTTGCGGCTCGCCCCGCGCGAAGAAATCCCGCCCCAATTGGTCCCGCCCCATGATCTGCGCCGCCGCCCGGCGCATCGCCTCAAGCCGTTCCAATTGGAACGCCAGATGCGCCGCCAGATCCTCGCCCGAGGGGCCCGCGTCCGCCGGATCCGGCGGCAGCAACAGCCGGGATTTCAGGAACGCCAGCCAGGCCGCCATCACCAGATAATCCGCGGCCAGTTCGATCCGCAGGCGCTTTGCCTCTTCCACAAAGCGCAAATACTGCTCGGCCAAGGCCAGGACCGAGATCTTGCGCAGATCCACCTTCTGCGTGCGCGAGAGGGTTAGTAGCAAATCCAACGGCCCCTCGAAGCCATCGACATCGACCACCAATGCCTCCGCCGCCAAGCGCTCGGCTGTTTCAAGCCCCGGATCCAGGGCGAAATCATCAGGCATGGCCAAACTCCGTTTGTTGGCTGCGGATCTGGTCCAACAGCTCAGGGATATCGGTGGGGTCCGGGCGCAGCGCCCCCCGCGCGGCGAGCACCGCGTCCGCGCGTGCCGCCGATGCCCCGGTCAAACGGTGGGCGACGGCGGCCACCACTTCCATCTCGCCCCGATCACCGTTGCAATGCAGGATCACATCGCAGCCCGCTTCCAGGGCCATACGCACCCGCAGGTCCAGCGGCATCCGCAGCGCGCCCATCGAGACATCGTCGGTCATCAGCAGACCGCCGAACCCCACTTTGTCCCTCAAATATCCAATACCCGCCCGCGACAGCGTCACCGGCGCGTCAGGATCAAGCGCGGGATAGACAATATGCGCGGTCATCCCCATTGGCAGATCGGCCAACACCCGGAACGGTGCGAAATCCGTCGCTTCAAGCTGCTCTAAGGCCACATCGACCATGGGCAAATCCACATGGCTGTCCAACGGCGTCCGTCCGTGTCCCGGCATATGTTTAAGGACAGGTAGAACGCCCCCTGCCATCAACCCATCTGCGACTGCACGTCCCAACCGCGCAACCTCGGCCGGGTCGGTGCTGTAGCATCGTTGCCGAATATCTGGGTGCGTGCGGTGCCCCGCCAGATCCGCCATCGGGGCGCAGTTCACATCGATGCCCACCGCCGCCAGTTCCAACGCGATCACCTGATAGCGCAGCCGCATCGCTTGCGCGCGCGCATCAGGCGGCAGTGCATCGGCAAAGGGCAGTGCATTGTCCCATTCGGTCCAATGCGGCGCACCCATACGCGCCACACGCCCGCCCTCTTGATCGATCAGGATCGGCACCTGACGCCCGACCGCGGCACGCAAAGCCTGCGTCAGGCCCCGCAACTGGTCAGGGCTTTCCACATTGCGCTGAAAGAGAATAAATCCCCAGGGATCCGCCTCGCGAAAGAACGCCGTTTCCGCCGCCGTCAATCGCGGCCCCGCGCAACCAAAAATTGTGGCCCGGGGTGCCATTAGCGCACAGTCACGGTCACGCATTCCACAAAACGCGCTTTCAAGGCCTGACATAGTGCACTCTGTGCGTTTTCATCCGCGACACCGGCCATCCGCAGACGAAAGAAGATCTGTCCGTTTTGTTCGACCCGCTGCACAAAATATTGCTTGTCGCCCAGCAGATCCGAATGCGCACTCACCAAACGATCCCACTGGCGCTCGGCCTGGGTGACCTCGTTAAAGGCGCCCAATTGCAACAACAACGTGCCCGGCACGAGTGTCGCGGGATCCAAGGGGCCCAGCGGCGCGTCCGGAACCGTGGTAACGGCGGGCAAACCCTCAGGGCGTCCGCGTGGCCGAATGGCAGGCAGCGCGGGTTCGGCGGGTGCCGCCGCCTCCTCCAACCCAAGGGCTTGGCGCAAAAGCGTGTCGATCTCGTCCTGCGGATTGACCGACGTGTCGGTCTGCGACTGCGCCAGTTCCTCGGCTGGGAGGTTGCCAAACAGCTGATCACGCAGCGGCCCAGTGACAGCGGGCGTGTCATCATCCCCCAGGGGCAGGGTTGCTGGCGCAAGCCTTGTCTCGCTGGGGTTCTGTGCCGCCGCGCCGCCCAGGATCTCGTTAACCTCGAGCCCCTGGTTCGGCATCACCGTGCCACCTGGGTTGTCTGGCGTAATCCGTGCGGGTTTATCCAGTGCCTGGATTACCGGAATGTCCTGCGCATCGCGCACACCCAACCGATAGACCCACAGCACGATCATCGCCACCAGCAGCAGCGAGAGCGCCGCACCGCCCCATTTTAGCGCAAGCGCAACCCAACGGCCCGGGCCGCCGGGGGAATCGCCCCCGTCCATCTCGTCGGAAAAGACATCCTGCATCTATGCTCGCCTCTGCTCGGGACCACCATATAAGGTAGCTCCTCCCCGATAAACCCCGAAATCTGCATTTTACATGTCTTCCGCCGGAGTCACGCCAAGAATACCAAGTCCTGCGGCCAAAACAACCGCCACGGCACGGATCATTGCAAGCCGTGCTTGGGTCTGTGCGGGCGCGTCGGCCCGCAGGAACCGCAGATCAGCATTCAATTTTCCTTGATGCTGCAGCGCGTGATAGGCACTGGCCAAGTCATAGAGGTAAAACGCCACCCGGTGCGGCTCGTGCGCCTGCGCGGCGGCCTCGACCAGGCGCGGCCATTCAGCCAGTTTGCGGATCAGGCCCAATTCCTCGGGGTGCGTCAGCACTGACAGGTCGACCTCGGCCAGTGTTGCATCCGAGCAGTCCAAGCCTTCGGCCTTGCGCAATACAGACGCGATTCGCGCATGCGCGTATTGGACATAAAATACCGGATTGTCCTTCGACTGCTCCAAGGCTTTGTCGAAGTCGAAGTCCAGCGGCGCATCGTTTTTCCGGGTCAGCATCACAAAGCGGGTCACATCCGGCCCCACCTGATCCACCACATCACGCAGCGTCACAAAGGTGCCTGCGCGTTTCGACATCTTAAACGGCGCGCCGTTTTTCCACAGCTTCACCAGTTGCGTAAGCTCAATATCCAGGGGCACCTGTCCGTCCGACAGGGCCGAGACCGCCGCCTTAATCCGCTTTACATAGCCGCCGTGATCGGCGCCAAAGACGTCGATCAATGCCTCGAACCCGCGCTCGATCTTGTCGAAATGGTAAGCGATATCCGGCGCGAAATAGGTCCAGGCCCCGTCCGACTTTTTCACCGGCCGGTCGACATCGTCGCCATGCGCGGTCGCGCGGAACAGGGTTTGTTCGCGCGGCTCCCAATCTTCGGGCAACTTGCCCTTGGGTGGCTCTAACTTGCCCTCGTAAATCAAACCCTTGTCGTCCAAAGCGGCCAAAGCCACCTCAATCCGGCCCGAGCCATAGAGCTCTTTTTCCGAGAAAAACACATCCATCCGCACGCCCAGGGCCGCCAGATCCTCGCGGATCAGCGCCATCATCGCCTCGGTCGCGAACTCCCGAACCTCGGCCAACCAGCCCTGCTCACCCATCTCGACAAATCTGTCGCCGACCTTGGCCTTTAGTGCCTCGCCCACGGGAACCAAATAATCCCCCGGATATGTGCCGTCCGGGAACTCGACCGGGCGTCCATGTGCCTCGAGGTAGCGCAGATAGACCGACCGGGCGAGCGTATCGACCTGACCGCCGCCGTCGTTGACGTAATACTCGCGCGTCACCTGATGCCCAGTGAAATCCAACAAGCTGGCCAGCGCGTCGCCAAACACCGCGCCCCGGGTATGTCCCACGTGCAACGGCCCGGTGGGGTTCGCGGACACATATTCGACGTTCACCCGCTGCCCCTTGCCCAGATCCGAACGCCCGAACGCCGGACCCAGCCGCACCGCAGCAGACACGACGCCCCGCCAAACATCCGGCGTTAGCCGCAGGTTCAGAAACCCTGGGCCTGCCACCGTCGCCTCGACCACCCGGGGATCCCGCGCCAAATGCCCGGCGAGAACCTCGGCCACATCCCGTGGCTTTAGTCCGGCGGGCTTGGCCAAGACCATGGCCGCATTTGTGGCCAAATCCCCGTGGGCGGGATCGCGCGGCGGCTCGACCGTGACATTGTCGAAGGACAAGCCGGTCGGTAGCGCGCCTTCGGCGACCATCGCCTCAAGTGCTGTGATCACAACGCGCCGGATCTGTGCAAAGATATTCATCGTTTCACCTATGGGTCGGTCGCGGCAGGGCGTAACACAGCTGTTGTGGGCCCGCCAGATGGGATGCGGGGCGTCTTTGGACCAATGCCTCCGGCGGGGATATTTCGAGGACAAAAGATGGCGGGGTGCGTTATGCGCATTGGCACAGGCGCGCGTGTTCGGTGATCGCGAAACGATCCGTCATGCCCGCGATATAGTCCGAGATCGCCCGTGCCAGATCCCGTTCCGACATCGCGCTGACCGCATCGCGCCACGCCTCGGGCAATTGCGCCGGGTCCTTCAGAAAAAGCGCAAAGAGGTCCCGCACAATCCGGTCCGAGGTCACGCGCATCTCGGCCACCTTGGGGTGCCGATACATGTTATCGAACAAAAACGCGCGGATCTGGCGCAAATCGACCCACATAGCGGGCGAAAAGCGGATAACCGGGCGGCCCAGATGCCGCACCGATTCGACGCTCTCGGGTGCTGCCTCGATCAGCAAGCGCTGGCTTTCCCGCAGCACATCCTCGACCATTGCACCAAAGACCCGGCGCAGCGCCTCATAGCGGCGGCGGCCCTCTTCCAGCCCCCGATGGCGCAGATCCACCTCGGCGAAGGCGGGCCCGACAAGCGGCAATTGGCAGATGTCCTCGACCGTGAACAGCCCGGCGCGCAGGCCGTCCATTAGGTCGTGGTTGTTATAGGCGATATCGTCGGACAGGGCCGCCACCTGCGCCTCGGGGCCCGCGTGGGTGTCCAGTTCCAGGTCATAAAGGGCGTTATAGCGCGCCAGCGCTTCGGGCAGATCGCCGGTGACCGGGCCATTGTGTTTCGCGATCCCCTCCAACGTCTCCCAGGTCAGGTTCAGACCATCGAAGGCCGCGTAGCGCTGCTCAAGCTGGGTAACGATCTTGATCGCCTGGGCATTGTGGTCAAAGCCGCCATAGGGGGCCATGACGTCCGCCAGCGCCTCCTCGCCCGTATGGCCAAAGGGGGGGTGTCCAAGGTCATGGGCCAAAGCCACGGCTTCGGTCAATTCATCGTCCAATCCCAGCGCCTTGGACAGGGTGCGGGCGACCTGGGCCACCTCGATCGAATGGGTCAGGCGGGTGCGGTAAAAATCCCCCTCGTGCTCGACAAACACCTGCGTCTTGTGCTTCAGCCGTCGGAACGCCGAGGCATGGATGATCCGATCCCGGTCCCGCTGAAACTCGGACCGATGGGCAGAGCGGGCTTCCGGGGTCAAGCGGCCGCGGCTCTGGGTCGGATCGCTGGCAAATGGCGCACGCATGTCGGGTCCGGTTCTGTTCACGGGCCTTGCTGCTGGGCGGCAGGCACCTTACATTGACGATGACCTATAGTATTAAAAGGTTTGGGAAAAGATGGACCTGGCCCTGCCCCCAAAAGTCAGCGACCGAGCGTTTGCGCGGTTGGCCGAAATTAGCGCCGACACGGGCGCGCCGAAATGCCTGCGCGTGGCGGTCGAAGGCGGCGGATGCTCGGGGTTTCAATACGAAATCAGTTTGCAAGACGCCCCCAGCGCCGAGGATTTGGTACTGGAAAAAGACGGCGTGAAGGTTTTGGTCGATCCGGTCTCGCTGCCGTTTTTAAGCGATGCGGTGATCGATTTTTCCGACGAGTTGATCGGTGCACGCTTTGTGATCGCGAACCCTAATGCGACGTCAAGTTGCGGCTGCGGTACCAGTTTCTCGATGTAACGCCTGGGACGCAGGCCAATGCACGGGGCTGGCTAGGCTGGCCATTTCGGCGCGCATCGCCTGCGCCTCGGCTTCTGGCAGAACCTCGGGGAAATCATGGGGATCTAGCCGCTGATAGTCCAAAGCACCGGCGACGTCCCAATCGACCCGCGCATTCACCCGGCGCACCGTTTCGCGGGTCAGACGGGCGCGCCACAGCTCCTGCGTGTAATAGCGTTGCAGAACGGTAAGGTCCGGTTCCTTTTCTTTCGTGTTCTTCGGCATGTCGCTGAGCGGTTGGGCCTGGATGCCTAGATCATGCAAGCCCATCGCGGCAGTCGCTTTTGGGTTCTGAACAAACGCTTCGAACCTTATGATTTTACTTGGTAAGCCCACCTCATGTGCTGCAGTTCGATAGTCCAAACACCCGCGCATCTTGCGTGACCACAAATCAAGCGGCGAGGCCAGAACCGCGGGCAACCCCTCGCGCCGTTCGGTCATCCAAGGGCGGGCTGCGAAGTCGTCCAGCGTCTGGGCCTGGGGCCCTTTGAGGTGATAGGGGCGCCGGGCCAGGCCGATCAGCCAAGAGTAGGGATTGCGCACCAGCAGCAGGGTTTTGACGCGTGCTTCGATCATGCTGTCGGTCAGTCTGGGCAATGCGTGTTTCCAGGGGTCGTCCTGGGCATAGGTGGCGGCTTGATCGTCGCGCAGCGCGTGCAGATAAAGGCGCCGCCAGTGGCCGCGCATCTGCGACTCGATGGCCGCCTCGACCGCGCCGTCAAAGGGCGGGATCTCGCTGCGGGGGCGAATGCGGTGGGTGACATTGGGCACCTGCCGGACCAATGCACCCAAAGCCCGCGTGCCGGTGTTCCGTTCGCCGAAGATTTTCACAACATGGGGTTCCATGACCGCAGTCGACCCGCCATGAATTAACATTGTGTTAACCGGGCCTGCGGTGTTAGCGCATTAGCGAAAGGGGGCTGAAATGAAGATCGCCAGTTTTAACATCAACGGGGTTAAAGCCCGCCTGCCCGCGCTTTTGGCTTGGTTGGCCGATGCCAAACCGGATGTTGCCATCCTGCAGGAGATCAAATCGGTCGACGATGGCTTCCCACGCGAACCGATCGAGGATCTGGGCTATACGGTCGAAACCCATGGCCAGAAGGGGTTCAACGGGGTGGCCCTGCTCAGCCGGCTGCCGCTTGAGGATATCAGCCGGGGGCTACCAGGGGATGAAACCGACGAACAGGCCCGCTGGATCGAGGCGATGGTGATGGGTGACGTGCCGGTGCGGGTTTGCGGGCTGTATCTGCCGAACGGCAACCCGGTGCCAGGACCGAAGTTCGACTATAAGTTGGGCTGGATGGAGCGATTGAAAGCGCGAGGAGAGGCCCTGCTTGCGAGCGAAGAGATCGCGGTGATGGCGGGCGACTATAATGTGATCCCACAGGCCGAGGATTGCGCAGATCCCAAGGCTTGGGAGGGCGACGCGCTGTTTCGACCGGAAACCCACGCGGCCTATCGCCGAATTTTGAACTTGGGGTTCACGGATGCCCTGCGGGCCGTGAACGGGACTGCCGAGACCTATACTTTTTGGGACTATCAGGCTGGGGCTTGGGAACGGAACAATGGCATCCGGATCGATCATTTCCTGCTGAGCCCACAGGCCGCGGATCGGCTGAAGGCTTGCGAGATCGATGCCGAGGTCCGCGGCCGCGAGAAGCCGTCAGATCACGTGCCGATCTGGGTCGATTTAGACGCTTAGGGCGGTGCATGCTCCGCATCCCTGGCATCCGCGCGGCTTTGCTTGGCCAGTCGCTGGCGAAAAGAACTGCCTACAATTGCGCTGATCTCTCTGGCGGTTTGTAAATTGGCAATCCTTTTGGCCCAAAGACCGCCGGATGGAACCAAAAACAACAGAGTGGCCTAAGCAGGCCTTGGGGGGCGGCATGATCTTCGCGATCATTCTGAGCGGCCTGTTGGCAGTCTCCATCACCGCCCTGCCCCGGTTTTCGGATCAGGCCATGGGCGAGGTGCTGGTGATCGCGCCGCCTTGGATCGACCGGGAAGCAGTCATCAGGGCCGCTGGGGCCACTCCGGTGGGCTTGCCTGCGGCTTTCGCAACGCTTGCGGTGATCCAACGCCCCAGCATGGCCGCAGCGATGCGGGCTCAGGCCCCGGTCTTTTTGTTGGATTTGGACACTCTAAGAACCCTATGCGGACTAAAAGTATGACTCAGACGACCAATTTCTCGAAATTTGATGTCCCGCGCCTGTTGGCCATGGCAACATGGGCAAACGTCGCCATCAACGGCCTAGCAGCGGTTTGGACCGGACAGGACTGGCTGACACTTGTGATGATGTCCGCGGGCCTGGCGCTGATGGTCGAGGCGGTCTTGCGGCTGGATCGCGCGAAGGCGGATCTGGCAATTGCGGCAGCGATGATCAGTCAGTGCGGTTTGCTGACCGCCGAATTTGCAAGCCATCCTTGGCAGGTCGACACGCATATGTATTTCTTTGCGGTGATGGCGATGCTGTCGGCATTACAAAGCGTTCGGGCGCTGATCTTGGGTGCGGGACTGGTGGCGGTGCACCATCTGGTGCTGAACTTCGCTTTGCCTGCATTGATCTATCCCGGGGGGGCGGATCTGGCACGGACAATCATGCATGCGGTTATTTTGGTGGTGGAAACAGCCGTGCTGATCTATTCGGTTCTGCTGCGCAACAGCTTGATGACCACAGTGCGCGAGGAGCATCGCGCGGCCGAGAAAGCGCAGCGCGCCGTGGAAACAGCAGATGCCGAGCGCCAAGCCGAGGCCGAGCGGCGACAGGCCGAGCAAACCGAGATGTTGGCACTGATGGATGCCGAATTCTCGACCATGGTCGCACATGGTTTGCGCGGCGATTTTTCGCACCGTGTGACGCAACAATTCGCCTTTGAGGCTTTCAACACATTGGCGGATCGGTTGAACGCGCTGTTCAAGACGACCGAGGCCTCACTCGCAGCAATGGAACAACGGTTGGCAGGTTTGGCCCAAGGCGATTTGCGCCCGTCCGAGGCACTGGGCGCGGCCGTGGGCGAGGGGCGGTTTCGGGAATGCCGTCAGCGCCTGGATGATGCAATTATACATTTGGCCGAAGTGATCACGATGGTCTCGGGCGCGTCTCGCGCCTCGACGATGGCGGCAGACACAATCTCGCAGCGCGCCGAGGACGCCGCCGAGCGCGCGGCAGCCCAAACCGCAGCCTTGCAGAAAACCGCCAATGCAATGCAGCAGATGTCGGATATCGCCCTGCGCAGCCGGGACCACTTGGCGCGTGCGGATGGGTTGGCCGATGCGCTGGGCGGGCGTGTGACCGAGGGGCGCGCGGTGATGGAGCGCGCCATCGGGTCGGTCCTGAAGATCGAGAAAAGCTCGGCCAGCGTGACCGAGATCATTTCGGTGATTGAGGCTATTTCGTTTCAGACCAATCTGCTGGCGCTGAACGCCGCAGTTGAAGCTGCGCGCGCGGGCGAAGCGGGCAAAGGCTTTGCGGTGGTCGCCTCGGAGGTGCGCAGCCTGGCGCAACGCTCAAGCGAGGCCGCGTCCGAGATCACAAAGCTGATCAGCGAAAGCGTTCGGCACACCGACGAAGGCGTTGCCCAGGTCAAAAACAGCGGCGAGATGCTGACCGAAATCACAGCGTTGCTGGACGAGATGACCAGCGTCTTGGCAGAAGTGGTCGCGTCGGGCACCGAGCAGACCGGCAATATCGAAGAGATCAATGGCGCCGTGGCCCGGATCGAAACCGATGCCAAAGCAACAGCGGGTTTGGTCGCGGGCAACCGTGACGCGGCGGGCGAGATTGCCGCGAAAGTGCGGGATCTGGACAAGCGGATCCGGCATTTTGTGGTGGAGGCCGTGCGAACCGCGGCCTGAGCGCCAGGGGTCAATCCGCGATCGGCACCCAGTCACGGCTAAGCGCTTGGATGGCAGCGATCCGCTTGTCGGTTTTTGGGTGGCTAAGCATCCAGGCCAGCGGCCCTGCGCCCCCGGCGCCGGTCATTTTGTCCAGCTTCTCGAACAGCGATATTTGCGGCGCGGTCCCGATGCCCGCTTTGGTCAGCAGGGCCGCGGCATAAGCATCCGCCTCGAACTCGTCTTTACGCGAAAGGCTGGCGGCGAGGAGTGTGATAAGGGCATTGGCGATATAGGGGCCAACGAAGGGGACAAACCGGCCCAGGACCATGGTCAGAACGACCCGCACGGCGTTTTGACCCGAGAAATCAACCATGCGGCGTTTGGAATGACCCAGGGCGACATGACCCAACTCATGCGCGATGACCGAGACCAATTCCTCGGCGGTCACCTCGCCCAGGCGATATTTGTCATAGAACCCCCGGGTGATGAAAATACGCCCATCAGGGGCGGCCAGGCCGTTGATCGGGGCGATCTCGAAGATATGCACCTTGATCCGGGGCAGATCCAACGCCTGCGCCAGGCGATTGGTAAGCGCGGCCAGGCGTGGATCGGCCAATTCGGTCGATTGACGGTCGAGTTGGCGCTTCAGACGAAACGTCGAGGCCATGTACATGACAAACCCGGTCAGGACCGCCAGCAAAATAGGGAGCACTTTGATCATAAAGGGGATATGGGGTGGGTTTGCCGCCGCGGCAAGCCGCGAAACCGCCGTACGACTTAGGGGCGTTGCCAGGCGCGATATTGCGCGGTGGTGCGAGCCATGTCGTCGTAGAGCCAAACCATGCGATCCAGAAACCAAAGCTTGCCGAGCAAAGTCAGGCCAAGACCCAAGAGCGCGGCCCAGGGATCCAAGACCAACAGCCCCCAGATCAAGGCGGGCAGACCGACACCGGCGATCCAGCTTAGACGTCTGGCAGCGATCCGGTGGTGATCCGGGATCGGAACATTGTCCGCGTTCAGCAGCACCCGCTCGCCCATCACGGCACGGGACATCCAATGGGTGGTATGCCTGGGGCGTGGAAAGGCGCGGGGGTTCACAAAGGTCCAGGCGACCAGCGCCAAGACAAATGGAACGGTCCACCAACCGAACCAACCCCGGGCAAAAAGGATCAGGGTGAGTAGCGGCAAGATCGCCATACGGGTCGCACCACTAAGGGGGTTGGCGTGCCGTTCCCAGCCCTCGTCATCCAGCCGGTGCATCTGCGCCAAACGCTCGAGAAGGGTGTTGACGGATTGGGGTTGTGTCCGATGCTCGATCATCGGTCAGCGGCCAAGGCTGCGGACAGCATTGGTGATGCCCTCTAGGGTCATGGGGAACATGGCGTTTTCGAAAATCTCGGCGATGATTTGGACCGATTGGGTATAACGCCAATGGGCTTCGGGCAAGGGGTTAATCCAGACGCTGGCGGGCCAGGTCTCGCGCAGGCGTTGCAGCCAGACCTGGCCTGCTTCGGCATTCATGAACTCGTTCGCACCGCCCGGGTAAAGGACCTCGTAAGGGCTCATCGCGGCATCGCCCACGACAATGCAGCGGTAGTCGGGGCCATAGGTGCGCAGCACCTCGGCGGTGGGGGTTTGGGCGTTCCAGCGGCGGGTGTTGTCGCGCCAGACCCCCTCGTAAACGCAATTGTGGAAATAGTAGTATTCCAGGTGTTTGAACTCGGCGCGGGCGGCCGAGAACAGCTCCTCGACCAATCTGACATGAGGGTCCATCGAGCCGCCGACGTCGAGGAACAAAAGGACCTTAACAGCGTTGCGCCGCTCGGGGCGGGTTTGGACGTCGAGATACCCATGCTCGGCCGTGGCGCGGATGGTGCCGTCCAGGTCCAACTCCTCGGCCGCCCCTTCGCGGGCCCAGCGGCGCAGCCGCTTAAGCGCCACTTTGATGTTGCGGGTACCCAGCTCGACCGTATCATCCAAGTTACGGAACTCACGTTTGTCCCAAACCTTGACCGCGCGTTGATGGCGCGACTGGTCTTGACCGATCCGTACACCTTCGGGGTTGTACCCATAAGCGCCAAAGGGCGAGGTGCCCGCGGTACCGATCCATTTTGAGCCGCCCTGGTGGCGCTTGCTTTGCTCGGCCAAACGCCGTTTGAGCAGCTCCATCAGTTTATCAAAGCTGCCGGTGCCATTAATCGCCGCACGCTCTTCCTCGGTCAGGTGTTTTTCGGCAAGTTTTTCCAGCCAGTCGGCAGGAATATCGACTTGCGCAAACAACTGCTCGGGGGTGATATGTTCTAGCCCCGCAAAGCTATGCGCGAAAGCTTGATCGAACCGGTCCAGGTGGCGCTCGTCCTTGACCATCGCACTGCGGGCCAAATAGTAAAATCCGTCGACGTCATAACGCACAAGGTCTGTTTGCAGCGCTTCGAGAAACGTTAAATACTCGCGCAAGCTGACGGGGACGCCCGCGGCACGGAGAGTTTCGAAAAAGCCGGTGTACATCGGATAAGCAGGCCCTAGGAACGCAGCAGATAGGTCAGGATAATACCTGCAATCACCCCTAAAAGACCACCGGCAATGCCAAATCCGGCGGCATATTGCGCCTTGTCCAGCGTGTTGCCCCCGCGCTTGGTGGCGCGAAGCCAGCCCACGCCAGCGCCGGTCAAAAGGCCGAGAACCGAAAGCATGATGTGCCGTCCTTCGTTTAGTTGGTGAGCGGCAAATCCTCGGTCGCTTTTTCAAGGGCCGCTTGGCGGCGGGCGCGGATGCCGTCTGTGTCGCCGAAGGCATAGCGCGCCCAACGCAGATGGTCCAGTTGCCCGTCGCGCGCCGCCGACAGACGCCCCTGCGCTTCTAGGGCTTTGGCACGGACCAACAGCAAACTGCTGAGCAGGACCGCGTTTTGGCCACGGCGGGCCACGGGGATGGCGGTTTCGGCGACCCGTTGGGCGCCCGGATAGTCACGCGCCTCGAGCCCAACGATGGCCATATGCAAAGCCGATTGCGCCGTGCGAATGTCGTCAGGGCCAAGTAGGCCGCGCAGGCGTTGATAGCCTTCAACAAAATCGGCGACCGCGCGGGCCGGCTGAGTGTCGCGCAACAGACGGCCCCGGGTGATCAGGGCCACACCGGCACGGTGGTCAACGGGGCGCATTTGGCGGGCGAGGGCCACGGCCCGATCAGCGGCGGCGATGCGGCGGCTGGGCGAGGTGCGACGGGTGAGTGCCTGTTCGATCAGCGCGTTCCATTCGGGCGAGGCGGGCGCCATCGGCAGGCTGCCGCGCCCTGCCCCGCCCGGATTAATGCGGTCCAGGATCCCGTTGATCCGACCAGCGACCACACTGCGCGGCATGCCGGACTGTAGCGACGGATCGTACAACGCGCGCAGCATCAGCATGTCGAAGGGCGTGACCACAGAATGGAAATTATCGTCGTTGAACACCGAGTCCGACAGCCGGTAGAGGTCGTTGGCCGGGCCAAGCGCTTGCGCCAGTTCTTCGTGCAGGCAATCGCGGATGTCCTGCGGAAAGCTGTCTGAGGGGATGAAGATGCCGATGGTGGTCAGCGTCCGCTGTTCAGACCAGCGGACCCGCTGGCGGGCGGGTTTGTTGCGAAATCCTTCCCAACTGGTCTCGCCCGGGATAATGAAGCAGGCCGCGCCTGGATCGACGCGCTGCAACTCGCGGATTGGCACACCATCGATATGAATGTTCGCGCTGGCGGCACTGGGTGTGCTGGCGATATCGATATTGGCCTCGGCCCGGAAGCGGGCCAGCAGGTTTTCAACGTCACGCGCATAGGCCTGCAGCGGCCCAGGCCTCAGGTGGACGCGGATCGGCCCTTCGTGGCGCAAGAGCCCGCGCAAGGGTTCGCCGCGCTCAAGCGCGAAGGTCAGATCGATGAAATCACGAGACAGCGCGATATTTGAGCGCGGCACGCCACGAGGCATCGTCTCGGCCGGGAACGAGACCGTGGTCAGATCGTCCGGCGTCGCCACTGCACGGGTTGGCGCCGTTGGTTCGGACATCTCGCAGCCGACTAGCGCGAGGAAGGCGAGGATGGAAAGGGATTTGCGGATCAAGGGTTTGGGGGCCTTTGGTACTTGATGAAGGGGGTGAGTTGACCAACGCGGTCATAAAGCTGTCGGCCGGCTGCATTGAAGTCTTGGGTCAGCCAATAGACCGAAGGATATCCCGCGGCATCGGCTTGCGCATAAACCTCTTCGATCAGCGCCCGGCCCGCGCCGGTGCCGCGCGCCTGGGGGACGACAAAAAGGTCTTGCAGATAGACGGTGTTTTCCACGCGCCAACAATGCCGGTGAAACAGGTAGTGAACAAGGCCGATCAGCGCACCGTCCCTCACAGCTACGCGAGCATGAAAGTCCCGGGGGTCATCACCGGTCAGTCGGGCGAAGGTGGTTTGATAGACCGTTTCAGAAACAGAGGCCTCGTAATACGTCAGATAGCCGGTCCAAAGGGCGCGCCATTCGGGTTCATCCGCCGGGGTCAGAGCGCGAATATCCATCGTCAGATCCTGTGGCTTACACGACGTCAGCCCCTTATGCGCCAGTGTTGATTTCCAGCACAAGCCCGCCGATCAGCGGCGCAGGCGATTGGCGTTCGATTGCGCTTTGGCACGCACGGGCTGCAAAGCGGCATTGGCGATCTGTGCGGGATCCGCCCCGCGCGCGGCGGCGAGCCCCGCCTGCATCGTGCCGCTGGCCAAGGCGATGTACTTCTCGGTGATCATGGTCGAAGCCTCGGTCAACCCCATCTTGCCGCTGGTCATCAGCACGCTGCGGTGCGCAATCACCTGAGCGGCGGACTGCTGCATGCGCAACACGGCAAAGCCATATCCCAGCCAGCCGTGGGTGGGGTCGAAGGGTCGAGTTTTCCGCGGTTTGGGCATGCGCCGTCCTATATTTGTTGCAACGCAGCATAACGGGCGGCCCGCGTCTTGTCCCGCGTCAAGGAAGCGCGGGGGTTATCGCCCACCGCGCGCCATGAACGCAAGGCGTTCAAACAGATGGACGTCTTGCTCGTTCTTCAAAAGCGCGCCATGCAAGCGGGGCAGCGCGTCTTTGGCCGGACCGCGCAGGTCGGCGGCATCCAGATCCTCCGCCATCAGCAATTTCAACCAGTCGAGCACTTCCGAGGTGGAGGGTTTTTTCTTCAAGCCTGGCGTCTCGCGGATCTCGAAAAACTGTTCCAGGGCCGCGCGGACCAGGCCAGGCTTGATGTCCGGAAAGTGGACGTTGACAATCTGGGTCAGCGTCTCGGCATCCGGGAATTTGATGTAGTGGAAAAAGCAGCGGCGCAAGAAGGCATCTGGCAGCTCTTTCTCGTTGTTCGAGGTGATGATGACGATGGGGCGGTGGCGGGCGCGGATGATCTCGTCCGTTTCGTAGACAAAGAACTCCATCCGGTCGAGTTCTTGCAGCAGGTCGTTGGGAAACTCGATATCGGCTTTGTCGACCTCGTCGATCAACAGGACCTGGCGGGTGTCGGCCGCGAAAGCCTGCCACAGTTTGCCGGGTTTGATGTAGTTGGCGACATCGGCGACCCGGGCGTCACCCAACTGGCTGTCGCGCAGGCGGCTGACGGCATCATATTCATACAGGCCCTGTTGCGCACGCGTCGTGGATTTGACCGACCATTCGAGCAGCGGCAGGTCCAAAGCGGCGGCAATCTGTCGGGCCAATTCGGTCTTACCGGTCCCCGGCTCGCCCTTGACCAGCAGCGGGCGTTCCAGGGTGATCGCAGCGTTCACGGCCACCGTGAGATCCCGTGTGGCGATATAGGTTTCGGTTGACGTAAACTGCACAGACGGCCTCCGGTTTTCGACTAACCCCGCCAATTAAGCTATTGTTAAAACAAATCCAACGGGAAGCTGTTGTTTGAGTCGACAAGACTCACAATTCTTTGTACACGGGCGGCGGATAGAGCAAAGGTGCGCGGCTGAGCCCCCTTCGCAACGGGCTCGCTGGCGTACCGAAATCAAAGGGTAGTGCAGCATATGAAAGCCGAGACAAATTTCGACACCGACTATCGCCCCGCCGAAGACGAGCCCTTTATGAATGACCGCCAGCTTGAGTATTTTCGTGACAAATTGACCAACTGGAAGAACGCCATTCTGGCCGACAGCAAAGGCACCATAGAGGGCATGCAGGAGGGCACACGAAACATCCCCGATGTGGCGGATCGCGCCTCGGAAGAGACGGATCGCGCGCTTGAGTTGCGCACCCGCGACCGGCAACGTAAGGTGGTATCCAAGATCGACGCCGCCCTGCGCCGGATCGAGGACGGGTCTTACGGGTATTGCGAAGCGACGGGCGAGCCGATCTCGCTGAAGCGCCTGGATGCGCGGCCCATCGCGACGCTCAGCCTGGAGGCGCAAGAGCGGCACGAGCGGCGCGAAAAGGTGCATCGCGACGACTAATTAAATGCGACACGATCAAAGACGGGCCCCCTTGGCGGGGCCCTTTTTTGTGGGGGATCACGGATGAAGGCAGCCGTTGTGGGCGCGGGGATCGGCGGGGTGGCGGCGGCTTTAGCGCTGGCACGGACGGGCTGGTCGGTGACCGTGTTCGAGCGGGCCGTGGCCTTGGGCGAAGTGGGTGCGGGGTTGCAACTGGGCCCCAACGCGATGCGGGTGCTCACCGCTTTGGGCGTTCAGGCGCAGGGCATGCGGCCGGCGCGGGTCGAGATGCGCGACGGACCCAGCGGGCGCCTGCAGGCGGTGGTGCCCTTTGGCGATGCGGCTCAGGCGCGCTATGGCGCGCCTTATCAGCAGTTTCATCGGCAGGATTTGCTCGCGGCTCTGGTGGCCGCGGCCCAAAGTGCCGGTGTGGCGTTCGAATTTGGCACCGAGGTCGGACCACACGCGATACCCGAAGCCGATCTAGTCGTGGCTGCGGATGGGATCCGATCCATGTTTCGGGCAGAACTAAACCCAGGTGTCGAGGCAGCCTTCACCGGCCAAGTGGCCTGGCGGGCTCTGGTGTCGGGGGCCGATTTGGATCCGGCAGCGACACAGCTTTGGATGGGCCCGGGGCGACATGTGGTCGCTTATCCGCTGCGTGGGGGCGCTGTTTGGAATGTGGTCGCGGTCGAAGAACGAATGCATTGGGCCGCCGAAGGCTGGCACAGTCCGGGCGATCCCGAGGAGCTGCGGACAGCTTTTGCCGGATGGCCGCTGGGGGGGGTATTGGACCAGGTCGAGGAGGTGATCTTGTGGGGCCTGTTCGCCCATGGTCCCCTGCCCCGTTGGCATCGGGGACATATGGGATTGTTGGGGGACGCCTGCCACCCGATGTTACCCTTTATGGCGCAGGGGGCGGCGATGTCGATCGAAGATGCCTGGGTTTTGGCCGAATGCCTGCGATTTGGCCCAGTAGCGGAAGGGCTGGCGCAGTATCAGGCCCTGCGGCGCCCCCGCACCAGCCGGGTGCAGACGGTCGCAGCGCGCAATGCCCGGATCTATCACCTACGCTCGAGGTACGCGCGCGCCGCGCGGGGGCTGGGTTTAAGCCTGGTTCAGCGCGCGCCAGGTGGGCTGTTAGCGCGATTCGACTGGCTGTATGGAGCCGACGTAACCGTACGTGAGTAACACCTGAAAAACTCCACCCCGAAAACCCTTTTTAAGGGCCGCCTTTAGGATCAGATCAGAGCGCGGTTCTGGGTCGTTCTCGCTTCGGGTGGCCTTTCCGGATTGCGGGGGTTTCTGTCACGACTCGTGCTGTGGCGCTGCCCGGCATCGTGGTGGGCGTTCATCCTGATCGTGATCCTGCTCGTCTACATGGCGGGATCGCTGATCATGGGCGGTCGCGACCTCCATGGTCCTGATCTGCTCGGCCTGGTGACTGGTCAGCCCGCACTGCATTTGTGGACGACTCCGGGTTTGCAAGAGTTTTCTTCTGCGATACGGACAGTGCTGGCGGTCATTTGTCCGGCCTGTTTGCGCGGCATTTTCGACCGCTGGCCCTGATGATGTTCGCGAACCGGATCCCTCTCAGATTGACGGGCTTTGAGGCCCTTGCAATACGACGGTGTGTTCCCGTTGCGGTTGAGTTCAACCTTGGCGCGCTTTTGTTCAAGCGCCGGAATGCCTTTTTATGCGTCAGACCGAGCCGATAGAAAAGCCGCCAGGCTTAGCTGGGATCGACAGATACACCACGCTCCGCTTCCAAACGCACCGCCATCTCGTCAAGCGTGATCTCGCCTTTGGCCGCGACCTGTTCGCGCACCCAACCTTCGTGAGGCGTCAGTTTGCCGATGCCCGGATTGCCCTGACGTTTCGGCGCAAGCGACCCGGTCGCGCGCTTCAACTTGACCATGTCAATCACGAATTTGACCGAGACATCGAAACGCGCTGCCGCTGAATGATATGTGTGCTGCCAGCCTTAACATGCCCCACAACGCGCTGGCGAAGCTCTATAGGATGAGGTTCGCTCATATTATTCCCTTGCTTGCTTCAAAACAAAGAAATCGCGCCTCAAGCCAAATGGGGATCCCAAATCCGATCAGACGCAAAGCGCCCTAGAATCCACTTGCAGCCAGTGTGCTCCTGGAGTATCCACACACTCCTCGGCGCGGGGTGGAGCAGCCCGGTAGCTCGTCAGGCTCATAACCTGAAGGTCGTAGGTTCAAATCCTACCCCCGCAACCAACGATACTTGCGATGCCTCCGCCGGTCCTGCCGCGGAGGTTTTTGCTTTTGGGCCGCCGGCGCGCCGGGATCGTCTGCTGCGCCCTCCCGCAACCAACGATCCTTGCGATAGCAAGTTGTCTAGCGCCTCGGCCTCCGAAAGGAAGTCGGGGTTTTGCTTTCCGGCTGCAAAGCGCAGGATCGCCCCAAGGTCGCCGCGAAGAACGATGGAGAGTTCGCCGTTCTGCGGCACGAGGCTGATTTCATCTACCAGTGATCGAAGCACGTCGACGGCGGCGCCACGATCTTCCTCGGATTGCAGGTTCTCGCAGAGCTTGGCGATCCGATCTTGATACATCTGCGCCATGTTCGGGTGCAGCAATGGCGGCGGCTCATCGGCATTTTCCAGAAGCTCGCTCAACTCCGCCTTCCTCGCCTCCAGCTTCTCGGCCTTATCTTTGAGTTTTGCAGGCGGGAAGCCCTGAAGAATGGCATCGACCATCTTGTCGAGCTCTCGGTCAACCTTTTCGAGTTCGCTCTTCCAGCTGGCCAGGTCCGCCCCGCGCTCGATCCGAAGCCGATTTACCTCCCGGGTGAACTCCGCGCAGAACTCATTGAAGAGCTCCGGCGACATGAGATGCTTACGAAAGCCATTCAAGATCGACGCCTCCAAGGCATCCCGACGAATGTTCAGACGGTTATCGCATGTGCCCTTGTTCCGCGACACTGCGCACCCGAGCAGGTCTTTCGAGATCTGGGAGTACCCACCACCACAGCAACCGCACTTGATGAGGCCGGCGAAGAGGTGCTTCGGCCGCCGTCTATCGTTCATCGGATTGCTGCCTGTCGGCGACGTATCAAACGAAAGGCTCTTTTGCCTTTTCTTCACTGCGTCCCAGAGATCTTGGTCCACAATCCGAAGATCCGGGACCTCCTGGACAACCCACTCGTTTTCTGGGTTCGGGCGGGAGACGCGCTTACCGGTGTCTGGATCCTTCATGTATCGCAGGCGATTCCAGACCAGCCGCCCGATGTAGAGTTCATTGTTGAGAATGCCCGTCCCTCGTTTCGGGTTGCCGTGGATTGTCGACGGCCCCCACTCCTTGCCCTGCGGTCCCGAAATGCCCTCCCGGTTCAAGGTCATTGCGATCGTCCGCGATGATTGTCCGGACAAGTAATCCCTGAAAATGCGCCGAACGACGTTTGCTTCGGCTGGGTTGATCTCCCGCTCGCCCCGATCGTCCGGATCGGCCGTGCGAACGACGTCATACCCATAACAAAGCTCACCACCGGAGCGACCCTGCTCGACGCGCCCGCGGAGACCGCGCCGGGTCTTGTCAGCTAGATCCTTTAGGAAGAGTGCGCCCATCGTTCCCTTGAGACCGATGTGCAATTCGCTGACCTCACCTTCGGACAGCGTCACGATACTCACACCTGCAAAGCGCATCCGCTTGTAGAGCCCAGCGATGTCCTCCTGGTCCCGGGAGAGGCGATCCAGCGACTCCGCGAGGATCAAGTCGAAACGCCTGTTGAATGTCACTGAGAACTGACCCGGTATTTTCACCGAGATTTGACCCACCCTCAGTTATGCGCCGTAGTCTATGATGCGGTCAATGTTTTGGCCTCCTTTCCTGTTTTTTTTGCAGCCTCAGAGCTGGCCTTGA
>CALICM010000005.1 GCA_938049225.1 uncultured Paracoccaceae bacterium | reverse complement strand
CAGCCCCTCGCGCTCCCCGGGATATTTGGGGGACAAAGTGGGAGGCGCTCGCAGTCGCTCATGTCCAAGCTTTCCCGTATTGCAGCGTTTTGGGCCCCGGGGCGACCGGGGAGGTTTGCGCGCCTGTGTCGGGGGCTGTCTGGGCCTGAGGAGCCGCGCGGGTGATCTTGACGCGCAGGTCGTACCAGGCCGCCTGTCCGGTGACGGGATCAGAGTTGGTCCAGCGCAAGCCGTCGCCTTTGGGGGGCAGCAACTCGTGGATCAGGTGGTTGAGCAGGAAGCCTTTTGTGGCCTCGGGGGCGCCTTGGTCCAGCCCCCAGGCGCCTTTGCGCTTGCCGATAGCGTTCCAGGTCCAGACGGTGTGGGGGTTGAGTGCATCCATGCGGACGGCGGGCACGGTGATGTTGCCATGGTGCGAGGTCAGGGTCGCCCAGTCGCCCGGTTGGAAGCCGTGCGCCTCCCAGGTCTCGCCCGAGATATAGAGCGGGTTGTGCCCGTGGATCTGCCGCAGCCAGGCGTTTTGGCTGCCCCAGGAGTGATACATTGCAGCCGGGCGTTGGGTGATGGCGTGCAAGGGGTATTGTGCGGTATCGACGCCGGCTTCCTCGAAAGGGGGGTACCAGGACGGCAGCGGGTCCATCGCCTGTTTTAAGCGCGCGCGCAGGTGCTCGGGGGGCTGCTGCGCGCCGTGGCCCTCGGCGGCCAATTGGAACCTGCGCAGCGGCTCAGCGTAGAGTTGGAAAAGGTAGGGCTCTGGCGCGTCCGAGACGTAAAAGCCCATATCTGCCGCCCATTGCTGATAGGCCATATTCGAGGGTTTGTTAAATTGTGCTTCTTCGGGGATGTGCTCCATCCAGAAGCCGCCATTGGCTTTGTAGGCCTCGATCTGATCGGGATTGGGGGCGCCGCGGCCGCTTTGGGTGCCGTCACCGCGAAAGCCCGCCAGCGGGCCGATCCCGGCCCGGCGCTGATGGTTGACGATGTAGTCGGCATAGTCGGCGTAGATCGCGGCGCCCTCGGCATCGACCATTCCGGGCAGGCCCAGTTTGACGCCCAGTTGGATCAGCGCGGTTTGGAAGCCACGAACCTCCCGGTCGGGCGCAACCACCGGCCAGCGGATGGCATCGGCCACCGCCTCGGGCTCGCAGATCGGGCGGTCGAGCAGGCTGATGCAGTCGTGGCGTTCCAGATAGGTGGTGTCGGGCAGGATCAGATCGGCGTAGGCCACCATCTCGGATGAGTAGGCATCGGAATAGATGATATGGGGGATCTTGTAGTCGCCATCCGCGTCTTTGTCGGTCAGCATCTCCATCACGCCTTTGGTATTCATCGAGGAATTCCAGGCCATGTTCGCCATGTACAAAAACAGCGTATCGATGGGGTAGGGGTCGCCGGCATGGGCGTTCGAGATCACCATATGCATCATGCCATGGGCCGAGAGCGGCGCTTCCCAGGTAAAGGCTTTGTCGATGCGTTTGGCGCTGCCATCTTCGCGCAGCAGCAGATCCTCGGGGCCACGGGGATAGCCCAGATGCGGGCCGTCGAGCGGTTTGCCGGGGGTGACGCCCGCGTGTGGGCGCGGGTGGGCGCTGACGGGTTTGGGATAGGGCGGTTTAAAGCGGAAGCCGCCGGGCACCTCGACGCTGCCAAGCAGCAGTTGCAGGATATGCAGCGCACGGCAGGTCTGAAAGCCGTTGGAATGGGCCGAGATGCCGCGCATGGCATGAAAGCTGACCGGGCGGCCGGTGATGGTCTGATGTCGGGTGCCGCGAAAGTCAGTCCAGGGTTGATCAATTGTGATTTCATGGTCGAAGGCGGCCTCGGCCAGTTCGGCGGCGATGCGTTTGACGGTGGCGGCGGGAATGCCGCAACGGTCGGCAACAGCCTCGGGCGCGTAGCTGTCGTCGAGGTAGCGGTCAGCGAGGCTACCGAAGACGGGGGACAAACCATCATAGAACCCATGTAGGGCTGGTTTGACACCTGGTTTGTCAAACGGTTGCTTACTGTTGGTCGCGCGGTCCCAGACCAGTTCCTTGCCGTTCGCATCGCGGGCGAAGAGGCCATCCTGGTCTAGCAGGACCGGCGCATTGGTTGTCCGGCACAGATACTCAAGGTCGATCTTCCCGGCCTTAAGCAACTCGTGCACCAGCGAAAGGATAAACAGCCCGTCGGTGCCCGGCGTGATGCCGACCCATTCGTCGGCGATGGCGTTATAGCCCGTGCGCACAGGGTTCACGCCGATGATCTTGGCGCCGCGTTCCTTCAGCCGGCCCAGGCCCATCTTGATCGGGTTGCTGTCATGATCCTCGGCCACGCCGAAGATCATAAAGAGCCGGGTGCGCTCCCAATCCGGTGCGCCGAACTCCCAGAACGCGCCGCCCAACGTATAGATCCCGGCGGCGGCCATATTGACCGAGCAAAAGCCGCCGTGGGCGGCGTAATTGGGGGTGCCGAATTGCTGTGCCCACCAGCCGGTGAAGCTTTGCGATTGGTCGCGTCCGGTGAAGAAGGCGAGTTTTTCGGGGGCGGTTTCGCGCAAGGGCCCAAGCCAGGCGACAGCGGTCTCCAGCGCCTCGTCCCAAGTGACTTCTTCGAATTCGCCGGATCCCCGGGGGCCGACCCGTTTTAGCGGCGCGCGCAGGCGGGCGGGCGAATGGTGCTGCATGATCCCGGCCGAGCCCTTGGCGCAGAGCACGCCGCGGTTGACCGGATGGTCGCGGTTGCCCTCGATATACTTCACCTCGCCGTCCTTGATATGGACATTGATGCCGCAGCGGCACGCGCACATGTAGCAGGTCGTCTGGCGGATCTCGTCGGCCACATCGGGGCTGAGGTTCAGGTCGGGCTGCTGGTGTTGGGTCATGGGGCCTCCGCCGCGCAGGATAGCGATTGCGACGCGTCAGTCGAGGGTGGGGTGGATGAAATATATATCCAGATTGTCGCGCCTTATCGGTCCAGCCGGGCGCGCAGAAAGTCCAATGTCATCCGGGTTTTGGCAGGCAGATAGCTGCGCGAGGGATAAAGCGCCCAAATACCCGGATCAAAGCTGGTCGCGGTCACGTCATGGTCGGGGAACAGATCGATCAGCGCGCCGCTGCTAAGCGGGGCGCCGATCATGCGGTCACCTAACAATGCGGGGCCTAGACCCTGGATCGCGGCAGCCCGCAGGGCCAGAGCGTTCGAAATGGTGATGTCGCCGTGCACCGGCACCTCGGTCACCACGCCTGTGGCATCGCGAAACAGCCAGCGACGGTCGAAATCGGGCAAAGCGAAGCGCAGGGCGCTGACGCGGCTAAGGTCTTGGGGCGTGTTCAGCGGATGCGCAGCGGCCCATTCAGGGCTGGCAACGACGCGATAGCGCATGGTCATCAGCCGGGTGCCGATCAGGGTGCTGTCGGGTGCGGGGCTGTGGCGGATCGCCAGATCGATCCGCTCGGCCACCAGGTCCAGCGGCGCGTCACTGAGCAGCAGGTCCAGGCGCAGATCGGGGAACTGGTGCCGGAAATCGGCCAGCAAAGGCACGATGCAGATCTGCCCGAACGAGACCGAGCAGGTCAGGCGAAGCGTGCCTTGGGGGCCGTTGGCGGTGGCGCGGGCCTCGTCTGCGGCGCGGGTCAACTCGTCACACAGGGGCGCGATCCGGGCGAAGTACCGCTCACCTGCCTCGGTCAAAGACAGGCGGCGGGTGGTGCGTTGGAACAGGCGCAGGCCCAGTTCCGCCTCAAGCGCCGAGATGCTGCGCGAGATCGAGGAGGGATCGATGCCTTGCTGGCGGGCCACGGCCGAGAAACTGCCCAAACGGGCGGTTTCGGCAAAGTAGTTGAGAGTTTGAATATCCATTCATGCAGTATGCGCATGAATATAATGCCTGCAACCGGGTTTTTCGGAATTATCGCACGGATTACTTCAGCTCTATCGAAATCGATGGAGGCGAACATGGCACATCTGCTACGATTGGACAGCAGCGCGCGGGGGGCGAACTCGCAGTCCCGCGCACTTGGTGATGACTTCGAGACGGCCTGGCTGGCAACACCAGGGCGCACGGTCAAACGGCTCGACCTGGCGGCCGCTGCCCCGGGCCATATCGAGAACGACACAATCAACGGATTTTATGCGCAAACCATGACACCCGCGCTGATCGCCGCCACGGCGCAGTCGGATCAGCTGATCGCCGATCTGCAGGCAGCGGATCATCTGCTTATTACCACACCGATATACAATTTTGGTGTGCTTTCGGCGCTGAAGGCCTGGATCGACCAAGTGGTGCGGATCGGCAAGACGTTTTCCTACGATGGCCAAAGCTTCAAGGGCCTGGTCAAGGCGGACAGTGCGACTGCGATCATCGCTTATGGCGCCCAAGGTTACCTCAACGATGGCCCCTTGGCCGGGGCGGATTTCTGCGCGCCCTATCTGCGGTTCCTGTTGGGTTTCTTAGGCGTGGGTCAGGTCGATGTGATTGGCTTGGAGGGCACAACGGGCGATGTGGCCGTGCTTGAGGCGCAAACGGCTGCCGTGCGGGCGCAAATCGCCGATGCGGCGATGGATCGGAGGGTGGCGTAATGCGGATCGCTTTTTTGGGCCTGGGGGCGATGGGCCAGCAGATGGCGCGGCGATTGTTGGACGCCGGGCACCAGGTAACCATCTGGAACCGCACCGCGGCGGCGGCCGAGCCGCTGGTGGCCGCCGGGGCTGCGATGGCCCCGACACCCGCCGTTGCCGTTGCTGGGGCGGAAGTGGCCTTTGCGATGCTACGGGATGACGCGGCCTCGCGCGCGGTATGGTTGGGGGCCAACGGTGCTTTGGACGCCCTTCCCGAAGGGGCTGTTGCTGTGGAAAGCTCGACGCTTTCCATCCCCTGGGTCACAGAATTGGGCCGTGCCTTTGCCGCCGTGGACCGCGTTCTGATCGATGCGCCCGTGGCCGGGTCCCTGCCTCAGGCCGAGGTTGGGGCGTTGATTTTTCTAACCGGTGGGCCGGGGCAAGATGTGGAGGCGTTGGCGCCCGCGTTTGCGCCTATGTCAGGCGCGACGCATCACCTGGGCGCCTTGGGCGCGGGCACGGCGATGAAACTGTTCGTCAACGCGGCCCTTGGCACGCAGATGGCGCTGGTGGCCGAGTTGATCGGCTTTGCCGATCACACGGGGTTGGACCCGGGCCGCGCGGTCGATGTGTTTGCCAAGACCCCCGTCGCCAGCCCGGTTGCCGGAATGGCTGGGGCGGCAATGTTGTCCGATAACTTCCCGCCCGCCTTTCCCATCACCCTTTTGGAAAAGGACCTGGGCTATCTCGCCGCCTCGGCCAGTGGTGCGGCGCTGCCGGTTAGCACCGCCGTACGGGCGGTCTTTGCCGAGGCTATGGCGCACGGCTTTGGCGCGGATAACATGACCGGGGTTGTCCAATTGTACCGCCAAGGGCCGGGGTGAGGCACTTGGGTGCCAGTTCGAATTGATCCCCATCAAGAAGACGGTTGTGGATCCCTGTAAACCGAACAGGGCGGGGCCGCTGCTGCGCCCGCCCTGTTTGCAGGCATAACCGAATGAGGATCCCATGTTATCCCAGACCACCCTTTTTCTAACCCTGGCCACGCTGGTTCTGGCAGGCTGCGCAGGTCCGGGGCGCTACCCCGTGTCGGGCCAGGAATGTAGCCCCGATGATCCGGTGCTGGACATCACCGTGCCACCCTGCCCGCCGTCTAGCTAAGGCCCCTCAGGCCCGGTGCGGAAAGATCAGGATGGCGCGAAAATCATTCACATTCGTCAGGGTCGGGCCGGTGATGATTTGATCGCCCAATGCGGCGAAAAAACCATGCCCATCATAGGCGTGCAGCGCGGCGTCGATGCTATACGGCGCCCGCGCTAACGTGTCCGGCGTTACAACTGCCCCCGCAACCTCGGCCAGCCCATCCACCCCGTCCGTATCGCCCGCGCAGGCCCATATCCCTGGGGCACCATCTAAGGCCTGCGCCAGACCCATGAGGAAATCGACATTCCGCCCGCCGTCGCCCAAAGTCCGTCCGTCCTTGGGCAGGGTCACCGTGGTCTCGCCGCCCGAGATCATCACGACCGGCGCCGCCCCATTAGGCATATCGGCTTGATGGGCCAGCGCTTGGGCAGCGAAATGGGCCCCCAAGACACGGGCTTCACCCTCGAACGCGTCCCCTTGCACGACGGGCGCCAGCCCCTGAGCCCGCGCAACCGCCGCCGCCGCCTCAAGCGAGGCTTGGGGGGCGGCAATCATGTGCGCTTGCGTATGCGCCAGCCGCGGATCATCCGGCTTCACGCTTTCATTGGACGGATCCTTCAGCGCCGCCCAGATCGCCGGGGGCAGATCCAGCTTGTATTTCTCGACCACCGCACGCGCATCCGCCAGCGTCGTCGGATCCCCGACCGTCGGCCCCGAGGCAATGTGGATCGGGTCGTCGCCGGGCACGTCCGAGATCATCAGCGTTGTCATCCGCGCCGGGTAGGCCGCCGCCGCCAACCGCCCGCCGGCGGTTCGCGACAGATGGCGGCGCAGACAGTTCATTTCGTCAATCGAGGCGCCCGAGGCGAGCAGCGCTCGGTTTAGCGCGATCGCATCCTCGGGCGGCAAGCCCTCAGGGAGCAGGGTCAAAAGCGAGGATCCCCCGCCCGAGATCAACGCCAAAACCTCGTCCCCGGGCCCAAGCGCCTTGAGTAGGTCCAGCAACCGTGCCGCCGCTGCAGCCCCCGCGGCATCGGGTACTGGATGCGCGGCTTCGACGATTTCGATCTGCTCACAGGGCACGGTGTGGCCATAGCGCGTGATCACCAGGCCGGAGAGGGGACCCTGATATGTCGCGTCGACCGCCGCGGCCATCGCGGCCGAGGCTTTGCCAGCCCCGATCACCGTCAGCGGCCTGGTCCCCTGGGGCACGAAAGGCGGCACGATATGGCGCGGCAGGGCGGCGTCGACTGCTGCGTCGAACAGTGCGCGCAATAGGGCCCTTGGGGTCATGGCAAGATCACCTGTGGCTCGGGCAGGGCCCGCACGGGCAGTTGCGCCTCAAACAGCGACCCAGACAGTGGGGCGGCGGCGAGCGCTGCTTGGGACATCCCCTCGCGCGCGGTGGTGATGAACATCCGCCCCTCGGGCGTCAGGGCAGGGCAACTGGGTTGCGGGACCGGCAGCGGGATCGCCTCGCGCGCGACCCCGTCCGGTGTGATCCGCTGGATGCGCGATCCGCCCCAGATGGCCACCCAAAGGGCGCCGTTGACGTCGACCACGGCGCCATCGGGTGCCTCGTCAGGGGTTTCGATCTGGTGAAAGGTGACAGGCGCGCCAATCGGCCAGCCGTCAGGCCCCAGCGTCCAGCGCCAGATCGTGCCCAAAGCGCTGTCACTGAAATACGCTTCGCGGCCATCGGGCGAGAAGCAGATCGTGTTGGGAATGGTAAGCTCAGCGCGCAACTGGCGAAGCTCGCCTTTGTAATACCGGTAGAGCGCGCCCGCGCCAGGTTCCGCCGCTTTGCCCATCGTTCCGATCCAGAATCCCCCTTGTCGGTCGGCCCGCCCGTCGTTCGACCGGGTGCCGGGCTGATCCGCCTCAAGGGCGCACAGGGTTTCACCAGTTTGTGACGTTGGGTCAAACATCATCAGGTCCGTTTCGGTCGCGATCAACGTCGCGGGGCTTGTGGTGCGGGCGGCAGCGGTCGCCATCCGCTCCCCCTCCCACTGCTCAAGATCGTCGCCATGGGCGTTCAGGCGGTACATTACCTGACCCAGAATGTCGAAGAACCACAGATGTTTGCCATCCCAAAGCGGCCCTTCGCCCAGATCACAAGTCATTTCGCGAAACAGGCTGGCGTGCATGGTCGGATCCTTTGCTGATTGGGCGTGTTTTGCCTGCATAAGCGGAATATCGCAATCGAATTTGCCGGTGTGATTTTTATCACTTTGTTGTTTTGAAATGTATTTTCGACGACGTTGCCCATTAATACTTTAGCGGGATGACGACAAATGGCTGGGAAACTTCCGCGGCCGCCTGGGTTGCCGATATGGGCGAACGTGGGGACTACCCCCGCGAGTTCGTTCTGGACGATCCGATGGTGGCGCGCGTCAAACGCTCCGGGGCGCGGACAGCCCTGGATTTAGGCTGTGGCGAGGGGCGCTTTAGCCGCAAGATGCGCGACCAAGGGCTGCGCGTCACAGGCATCGACCCGACCGAAAAACTACTGGAGGTGGCGATCGAGCGGGATCCGCAGGGGTTCTATCTGCGCGGCAAGGCCCAGGATCTGCCGTTGGGCGACGCCTCGGTCGATTTGGTGGTCTCGTATATGACGCTGATCGATATTTGCGACCTTGAAGCAACTTATGACGAGGTGTTGCGTGTGCTGCGTCCCGGTGGGCGGTTCTTGGTGGCGAACCTGTCCAGCTTCGCGACCGCGATCCCTGATGAAGATGTCAAAGCGGGCTGGTTGCGCGAACGCGGCCCCGGTCCGCAGCCCTTTGGTTGCGACAATTATCATTCCGAGCGATCCTATTGGATCGGCTGGCGCGGTATCAAAGTGCGCAATTTTCATCGACCCCTAGAGGGATATATGGCGCCGCTTTTGGCGCGTGGGTTGACCCTGACACATTTCGCCGAACCAGTGCCCACCGGCGGCCCCGACGAGGTTGCCGACCCCTTCAAGCGCGCGCCAATGTTTGTGATCATGGAGTGGCAGAAGCTGGGGTAGTCGCAATATGCGGCCGCCAAATTCCGCTTGTGGGTTTTGCGCGACCTGTTAGCGTTCGCGGCCATGACGCAGCCCACGCCCTCTTTTGACACCGAGGATACGGCGGCCCTACAGGCTTGGTTCCAGGCCCGCACTGGGCTGAGCAGCCTGCGTGTGGCGATTTGCGATTTTAATGGGTGTTTTCGCGGCAAGCGCCTTCCCGTCCCCGAAGCAAGCGCCGCTTTGAGCGGGGGTGTGCGCATGCCGCTGACGCTGGCGGCGCAAGACATTTGGGGGCGCGATATCGCCGGAAGCGGTCTGTTGGCAGCGGGGGACGCGGATGGGATCGCGCACCCCACCGGACGGGGTCCGTTCGAGATGGCTTGGTTGGGTAGCCCGACGGCGCTGGTCCCCTTGTGGCTCTTTTCCGAAGACGGCACCCCCAGCCCGTTTGATCCGCGCCACGCGTTGAACCGCGTGCTGTCGCGGGCGGCGTCGATGGGGCTGACACCGGTGGTTGGAACAGAATTGGAGTTCCATTTGCTGGACCCCGAGGCGCTGTGCCCCGCGCCCCCGCGCTCGCCCACCACGGGGCGGCGGTTGATCGCGGATGGGATCCATGCGTTGGACGAGTTGGATGGGTTCGAGGCGTTTTTTGACGATTTGTACCGGGCCGCTGAGGTTGCGGGGATCCCGGCGGCGGCGGCGATTGCTGAAGGCAGCCCGGGTCAGTTCGAGGTCACCCTGCGCCACGGCGCGGATGCGCTGAAAGCGGCGGACGACGCGGTCTATTTGAAGTGGCTGATCCGTGGCACCGCCCGGCGGCATGGACTGGCCGCGACTTTTATGGCGAAACCTTATTACACGGCCGCAGGCAATGGATTTCACGTGCATGCCAGCCTGTTGGATGCCGACGGGCGCAATCTGTTCGATGACCGCGATCCGCAAGGTGCTGCGCGCTTGGGGCACGCGGTGGCTGGGGCGCTGGCGGCGATGCCCGAGATGACCTTGGTTTTGGCGCCGCATTTGAACTCGTATCGGCGGCTGCAAGAAGGGGCGCATGCGCCGACCCATGCCAATTGGGCACGTGAAAACCGCTTTGCTGCGGTGCGAATTCCGGGCGGTGATGCGACGGCGCGGCGGGTGGAATACCGTGTCGCGGGCGCGGACGCGAACCCTTATTTGGTGATCGCGGGAGTTCTCGGCTCGATGTTGTCGGGGATGGAGGATGAGACCGCGCCGCCAGCCGCTTTGTCGCCCGGCGGAGAGACTGCGCAAGGGGCGCCACTGGCGGTGCGCTGGTCCGATGCGATCAAGGCATTTCGTGGCAGCGCGGCGGTAGCCCGGGTGTTTGATCCCGCGTTTGTCGCGATGTTTGCCGATGCCAAGGCGCAAGAGTTGGCAAGGTTCGAGGCCAGGATGAGCGAATTTGAGCTGCGTTCGTACTTGGAGGTGGTCTGAGGTGTTGAGCGTCAGCGCCGGGCGGGGGCGGCTCCCCCCCGCCCACCCCGCCCGGCGCTTGTGGCGGATGTTGAGCGCAAGTTGGGCCGCATTGTGAGTGCGGAAACCGAGTATCCGCCGTCTTACTACGCGGCCACGGCCCATCCGACCCCTGACCGCCCGTCTCTGACGGAGGCCATCGAGGCGGACATCTGTATCGTCGGCGCAGGCTACACCGGTTTGTCCTGCGCGCTGGAATTGGCCGAGAAGGGTCACAAGGTTGTGCTGCTCGAAGGGGCCCGCGTGGGCTGGGGGGCCTCGGGGCGCAACGGCGGGCAGATCGTAAATGGGCTGAATGCGTCGCTGGAAAAGATCGGACAGATGTTTGGCCGCGAGGCGCAGGCCTTTGTCGGCGGATTGATCTGCGAAGGCGGGCATATCATCCGCGACCGCGTCGCGCGCTATGCGATCGACTGCGATCTGAAACCTGGCAACCTTTTCGCCGCGACCACCACGGTCCAGTTGCGCGCGCTTGAGGAAAAGCGCGCCCTATGGTCCAGCTTTGGGATGGACGCGCACGAGATGTTGGATCGCGACAGTATCCAGACCCATGTGCAAACGGATGCTTATGTTGGCGGCATGATCGACCACACGGGCGGGCATATGCACCCGCTGAATTTGGCCTTGGGGCAGGCGGCGGCGTTCGAAGGCTTGGGCGGGGTGATCTATGAGCGGTCGCGGGTGATTAGCGTCGATACCAGCTTGCCCCAACCCCTCGTCACAACCGCGCGGGGCCGGGTGACCGCGCGGGTTTTGGTGATGGCGGGCAACGCTTATTTGGGGCGTACCGTGCCGGAACTCGCAACGCGGGTTCTGGCCGCCTCGACCCAGATGATCGCGACCGAACCCCTTGGGGACCGGGGCCGGGCGCTTCTTCCGACCGAGCGGTGTGTCGAGGATATGCGGTATATTCTCGACTATTACCGGCTGAGCGCGGATGGACGGCTGCTGTTCGGTGGTGGCACGGTCTATGGGGGGGCGACGCCCAAAGACATCGAAGCCAAACTTCGCCCGAACCTGGAAAAGCTCTTCCCCAGACTGAAGGATGTTGCCATCACCCACGCTTGGTCCGGCAACTTCGCCCTGACGCTTAGCCGCGTGCCGCAAATGGGCCGCCTCGGTCCGGCCACTTATTTTGCGCATGGCTATTCCGGGCATGGCGTGACCGGATCCCATTTGTTCGGCCGCATCCTGGCCGAAGCCATCAATGGTGACTTGTCGCGCTTCGATACATTTGCCAATCTGCCGTGGAGCCCGTTTCCGGGCGGACAGACCCTGCGCGTGCCTTATTCCATCCTGGGAAGCTGGTGGTACGGGTTGCGCGATAGGTTAGGAGTTTGAACCACCACCTCTGCATCGGGAGAGATCGACTTATGAAGACGCGGATCGCGCTGACCCTGACCACGGCCCTGCTGGCCGCCCCCGTGTGCGCCGAAGGCACGCTGAATATCTATAATTGGTCCGACTATATCGCCGAGGATACGATCGAGAAATTCGAGGCGGCGACGGGGATCGACGTGAACTACGACGTCTATGACAGCAACGAGGTGCTTGAGGCCAAAATGCTGGCGGGCAACTCGGGATATGATTTGGTGGTGCCGACCTCGGATTTCTTTCAGCGCCAGAACGCGGCCGGCGTCTATCAGCCGTTGGACAAGGCCAAACTGCCCAATCTGGTGAACATGGACCCGGACCTGATGGCGGCGGCGGCGAATTACGATCCTGATAACGCGCATTCGGTCATCTACATGTGGGGGACGACCGGCATTGGTTACAATGTCGAAAAGGTCGCGGAGATCTTGGGTGAGGATGCGCCGGTCGATAGTTGGGCACTGGTCTTTGAACCAGAGAATATGGAGAAATTGGCGGCTTGTGGGGTGGCGTTCCTGGACGCCCCGACCGAGATGCTGCCGCCAGCCGTGAAGTACCAAGGCGGCGATCCCGAGACGACGTCGGCGAGTGACTTTGAGAAGGGGGCCGAGGTGCTGCTGGGCGTGCGCCCCTATGTGCGCTATTTCCATTCCTCTCAATATATCAATGACTTGGCTAATGGCGATATCTGCGTGGCCGTCGGCTATTCCGGCGATGTATTCATCGCTCAGGCGCGTGCGGCCGAGGCCGAGAACGGTGTCGAGATCGCCTATTCGATGCCTGCCGAGGGGGCTTTGGGCTGGTACGATCTGATGGCGATCCCCGCCGATGCGCCGAACCCCGAGGCGGCGCATCAGTTCATCAACTTCGTGATGGACCCACAGATCACTGCCGATATCACCAACTATGTTTGGTACGCGAACGCCAATGCGGCCTCGATCCCATTAGTCGAAGAGGAAATCCTGTCGGACCCTGGGATCTTCCCAACCGAAGCGGTGAAAGAAAACCTTTGGTCCAGCGTGCCCTACGACAGTCGCACGGACCGGGCGATCACGCGTCTGTGGACCAAGGTCAAGACCGGGCAGTAGCTGCCCGGGGCCGCCGCGCGCGGCCCATAAGGCGTCCCACAGGAGCGAAACAAAGTGAAACCAATCCTTAAGTTTCCGCGGAGCAGGCTAAGAAGGGGGACGCCCAAGATACCCATTATCGTCGGGGCAAAGGCGGTCTCGAGTTGGCGCGAAGATCCTTATGCGCTGACACAGTCGGTGGTGGACTTTGCCAATATTATGACCATCCAGGGCTACTATGAGCAAAATGAAATCCCTGAAGAGGTGGGACAGGCGTTTCATTGTGATTACTATTTGGCACAAGTGAGTAACGGTGGCCATCGGCAGTTTTTTCATAATAACAAAGGTGGCAAAGCGTGCATTGATGATGTGATTGCGGGGCTCACGGCAATGGGGGCGATTGCACACCTCGACATATTCGCACAAGCGGTGCGCGTAATTCAGAGCCTCGATTCCGTGGAAGTGCATTACGATGCCGTACCATCAAAGCAAAAAAGCGAGCTAGATACCCTCAACAAAGAATTTTTCGCGGTCAACCGTGAGGCATCTTTACACGAGGCTTTGGCGCGTTGGATAGCAAGCTGGCCAAATCTCAAATTGGTGGAAGATGCCGAAATCCAGTCAGCTTACACCGAACTGGCACATAAGAATCCGCATCGAAGCGGACGAATCGAAGCACGTGGGTACGCGACTGTGTGCGGCGCGCTTTCCGATAGGGCGACGTTTGCCCTCAGATACGCTGCAGTTTCGATCAAGCCTGAGCCAGAATTTCCGCTTTCGGTTGGGGTGGGAATGTATGTGCAAATTGAAGGAAAGTCGCGCACGGTTTTTTCGATACAGACCAATGCAGCGCGTCGGCTATGTGCCATTGACCAGTTTGGTGTTGAGTTCTTCTCTGCGGAGGGTCACCCCGTGGGTGACCGACTTTCCTCATTCTCTAACGCTCAGATAAAGGAGGGCATTGCCCTTTGTGAGAAATGTGATGCCGGCCCGGCGTTGGCACTGCTGTTAAAGCGTTCGGGGTTAGACCCCAGCCAAGCAACGATTTGCTATGCCGGTGTGTTCAGCGAAGGCACGAAGAAATGCGTCACCTTATATATTATCGGATACGAACTGCCGCTGATCTGTATGGTATTTTTGAAGAAGAAATTTGCGATACTCAGTAGCACTGGAACCGAGAAAATATTTAGCAAGGTGACGGGTTCTGAAGTCACCTCGTACAAAAGGAAAATCGCGGGTGCACGCTGAAGATGTGGACTGTGATCGGTCTGCGGTACATGTCAAACCCTGGCGTGCCGGGGCCGATGCGCCGTTCATCCAGATCGACGGGATCACCAAGCGGTTCGGGGATGTTGCAGCGGTCAATGACGTCTCGCTGGATATTTGGAAGGGCGAGATTTTTTGCCTGTTGGGCGGATCAGGCTGTGGCAAGTCCACGTTGCTTAGGATGCTGGCGGGATTTGAAACGCCATCCGCAGGGACGGTGCGCATTGATGGGCAGGATATGGCCGGGGTGCCGCCGAACGCCCGGCCGACGAATATGATGTTCCAGTCCTATGCGCTCTTTCCGCATATGAGCGTCGAGAACAATGTGGCCTATGGGCTGCGGCGCGAGGGCCTTGCGAAAGCCGTGGTGGCGGACAAGGTCAAAGACATGTTGCACCTGGTGCAACTGGACGGGTTGGCGCGGCGCAGGCCGCATCAACTGTCGGGCGGCCAGCGGCAGCGGGTGGCGCTGGCGCGCAGCCTGGTGAAAAAGCCCAAGCTGTTGTTGTTGGACGAGCCATTGGGTGCGCTGGACAAGAAGCTGCGTGAAGAGACGCAGTTCGAATTGATGAACATCCAGGACCAGCTGGGCATCACCTTTATCGTCGTTACTCATGATCAAGAGGAGGCGATGACGCTGTCCACCCGGATCGGGGTGATGGACGCAGGCCGGATCGTGCAGGTTGGCGAGCCGCGCGAGATTTACGAGCACCCGGGCAGCCGGTTCGTGGCGGATTTCATCGGCACGGTGAACCTGTTCGAGGGGCGGGTCGATGTGGCGGCGCCCGATGCGATGCGAGTGATGACCGATGTGGGCCCCATCCTGGTTGATCCGGTGCAGGGACTGAGCGCGCGGCAGGAGGTGGCCGTGGCCGTGCGGCCCGAAAAGATGCGACTGACGCGCAAACAGGTCGATGCCGCGAATTCCCTGCCCGCGACGGTGCAGGACTATGCCTATATGGGCGATATCACGATTTATAAGCTGGTGCTTGAGGGTGGTCGCACGCTAAAGGTCAGTGTGGCCAATGGTGACGGGGACGGCGCGCCGATCACCTGGGACGAACACGTCTTTGTCAGCTTCCCGACCCGCGCGGGCGTGGTGCTGACCGCATGAGCCGCCGCTGGCTGGTCATCGCCATTCCGATGCTGTGGCTGGGCGTGTTCTTTCTGCTGCCGTTCTTGGAGGTTGCGCGGATCAGCCTGGTGGACCCAGCCATTGCCAGGCCCCCTTATACGGATTTGTTTCAGGATGGTGTGTTTGCCGGGGATTTTGAGAACTACAAGCTCATTTTACCTAAGTATTTCTATGGTCAGGACAACCTCTACATCACGGCCTATCTGAACTCGATCCGCATTGCCCTGATCTCGACCCTGCTGGCGCTGGTGATCGGCTATCCCATGGCCTATGCGATTGCCCGCGCACCCGAGCCCTGGCGGACGGTGCTGCTGTTCCTGGTGATCCTGCCGTTTTGGACCAGTTTCCTCTTGCGGGTCTATGCCTGGATCGGGCTGCTGAAGGGCAATGGGGTCGTCAATAATGTGCTGATCTGGGCCGGGGTGATCGACCAGCCGCTGGTCATGCTGCAGACCGATTTCGCGGTCTATGTCGGCATCGTCTATACCTATCTGCCGTTCATGATCCTGCCGCTTTACGCCAATTTGGTGAAGCTGGATGGGGCACTGTTAGAGGCGTCGAGTGATCTGGGGGCCTCAAGCGCGGCGACGTTTTTGCGTGTCACGCTGCCGCTGTCGCTGCCGGGGATCCTGGCGGGCTGCATGCTGGTCTTTATTCCCGCGATTGGCGAGTTCGTGATCCCCGCGCTGCTGGGCGGGCCGGATACGCTGATGATCGGACGGGTGCTGTGGGACGAGTATTTCCGCAACCGCGACTGGCCGGTCGCCTCGGCCGTGGCGATTGCGATGCTGCTGCTGATCGTCGGTCCGATCCTGTGGCTGCAAAGATCGATGGAGCGCGCGTGATGCGGCGGTCGTGGTTTTTGTGGCTGACCGCAGGACTGGGGTTTCTTTTCCTCTATGCACCGATTGCCAGTCTGGTGGTCTTTAGCTTCAACGAAAGCAAACTGGTGACGGTATGGGGCGGCTTCTCGACCAAATGGTACGGCGAGCTGTTGCGCGACGAGCAGATCCTGGGCGCGGCTTGGATCAGCTTGAAGATCGCGGCGCTATCGGCGACGGGTGCAGTCGTGTTTGGAACCTTGGCCGCCTATGTGCTGCTGCGGGTCGGCGCCTTTTGGGGCCGCCCGGTGTTGCGGGGCATGACCACAGCGCCGCTGGTGATGCCCGAGGTGATTACCGGACTGTCGCTGCTGTTGCTGTTCGTCAGTATGGAGCGGGCGCTGGGCTGGCCTGCAGGGCGGGGGATGATGACGATTGTCATTGCGCATACGACCTTTGCCCTGGCCTATGTTGCGGTGGTGGTGCAGTCACGGTTGGTGGATATGGACGACAGCCTTGAGGAGGCGGCGCAGGACTTGGGCGCGGGGCCAGTACGTGTGTTTTTTGACATCACTTTGCCGGTGATTGCCCCGGCTTTGGTGGCGGGCTGGCTGTTGGCCTTTACGTTAAGCCTGGACGATCTGGTGGTGGCGAGCTTCACCTCTGGTCCAGGCGCCTCGACCTTGCCGATGGTGATTTTCTCGAAGGTGCGGTTGGGGGTAAGTCCGGAGGTGAATGCGCTGGCAACGTTGATTTTGGCGGTGGTGGCGCTGGGGATTTTATTGGCGGGGTTGGTGTTGCGACGACGGTAGTGGCGGGCAGGGGGCGGCGTCCCACCCGCCCACCCCGCCGCCCCCTGCCCGCCGGTCGGTGAGGTTTGTACCTTGTGTTGATGAGGATGTGCCGGGGAGGCCATAATGGACAGTGGTGATCAGGCGTTTCGTAAAGCCAATCCAAAGGGGCGTTGGGCCGAGATGACCTATGGCGGGGCGCTGAGTTTTCTGCGGCGCCCCTATTCGCGGGATCTGAATGGGGTCGATGTCGCCGTGTGGGGGGTGCCGTTCGACAATGCTGTGACCTATCGGCCTGGGTGCCGTTTGGGGCCGCGGGCGATCCGGGCGGCCTCGGCCCAATTGGCGGAGTTGTCGGCGTTTCCGTGGGGGTTTGACCCGTTCGATGTTTTGGCTGTGGTTGACCGCGGTGACGTGATGTTGGACCCGCATCATCCCGAGACCGTCGCCCCGACGATTGAGGCCGAGGCCGCGACAATTCTGGCCAGCGGGGCAAGATCCTTGGCATTGGGCGGTGATCACTTCATCGCTTGGCCTTTGCTGCAGGCGCACGCTGCCCAGTACGGGCCGGTCGCCTTGATCCAATTTGATGCGCATGGCGATTTGTGGCCGGATGATCCAGGCCGGGTCGACCATGGCACTATGATGGGCCGCGCGATCACCGAAGGTGTGGTCGATTCTGCCTGCTCGGCGCAAGTGGGGATCCGGACCTTTCATGACCAGGATAGGGGGCTTGAGATCCTGACCGCCCCTTGGGTGCATCGCCACGGTGTCGATGCGGTGATTGAGATCCTGCACGCACGCGTCGGCACGGCCCCGGTTTACATCAGCTTTGATATCGACGTGCTGGATCCGGCCTTTGCCCCGGGTACGGGTACGCCCGTCGCGGGTGGTTTGGCCAGTTGGCAGGCGCTCGAGATCCTGCGAGGGCTTAAGGGGCTGAACCTGGTGGGGTTGGATGTGGTCGAAGTCTCGCCACCCTTCGATGTGTCCGAGATCACCGCGATTGCGGCAGCCACGGTCGCGCATGATTGGCTGTGTCTGCTGGCCGAAGCCAAAGGCGCACGGCATGTTCCGGTTGGGCGGCTCTAACGCGGCTGGTTGCGGCGACGCGGCGCCTCGCCTATTGCTGTGACGATCGAAAATAGGATCTGCGCTATGCCACATGGCCCCGAGGACTGGACCCAAAACCTGCCCCTTGCCGCGCGAAATTGGTTGAACGGTCGCCGGGTTGAGGAGGTCGAATGCGTGGTCGCCGATATCGCGGGGATTAGCCGCGGCAAGGCGATGCCGGACACCAAATTCGCGCGCGCCGATCGGATGTATTTGCCGAAATCGATCTTTTACCAGACCATTGACGGCGATTATGTCGACATGGACATCAAGCACCAATGGACCGAGAGCGACATGGTGCTGACACCGGATTTCACCGCTGCGGCTGCCTCGCCATGGGCGCAGGATGTGACCATCCAAGTCATACACGACATTGCAGATCTCGACGGGGTGCCCGTGCCCTTTGCGCCGCGCAACGTGCTTAAACGTGTGCTTGATCTCTATGCCGCCGAAGGCTGGCGGCCCATCGTGGCGCCCGAGATGGAGTTCTATCTGACCAAGCCCAACACCAACCCGGATCAACCGATCGAGCCACCCATGGGGCGCACGGGCCGGGTGGTCGCCAGCCGCCAAGCCTATTCGATGACGGCCGTCGATGAGTACGGCCCGGTGATCGACGACATCTATGACTTTGCGGAAGCCCAAGGGTTTGAGATCGATACGATCATCCAAGAGGGCGGGGCGGGTCAGATCGAGATCAATTTCGTCCATGGCGACCCGCTGGCCCTGGCCGATCAAGTGTTTCTTTTCAAACGCACGATCCGCGAGGCCGCCCTGCGCCAAGGTTGCTTCGCCACCTTCATGGCAAAGCCCATGCAGCACGAGCCTGGTTCGGCCATGCATATCCACCAGTCGATCCTGGACAGCCAAGGCCAGACGATATTCGCGGGCGATGGGGGCGCCGAGACACCGCTGTTTCACGCGTTTTTGGGGGGGCAGCAGCGCTATCTGCCCAATGTCATCCCGATGTTGGCACCCTATGTGAACTCGTACCGCCGCTATGTACCGCAGGGATCCGCGCCGATCAATTTGGAATGGGGGCCGGACAACCGCACCACCGGTCTGCGCGTGCCGGTCAGCACGCCACAAGCGCGGCGGGTCGAAAACCGGATCGTTGGGATGGATGCGAACCCCTATCTGGCGCTGGCCGCCTCGCTGGCCTGTGGCTATTTGGGAATGAAACAAGCGTTGGCGCCGCGTCGCGCGGTGGTGGGCGAAGCTTATGACCACGATTATGCGTTGCCGCGCAGCTTGCTTGAGGCGCTGGATGCTTTCGAGGCGGAGCCTGCGGTGGTCGAGGTTCTGGGACCTGTGTTCTGTCAAGTCTACGCAGCGCTGAAACGGCACGAGGCGGAAGGGTTCCTGACGGTCATCAGCCCGTGGGAGCGGGAACATCTATTGCTGAACGTCTGATGGATCTGCTGCGCGCGAATGATCCCGGCGGGGCTTATCCGCCCAGCTATTACCATGCGACGGCCAACGGTTTCCCCGAATGTCCGGTGCTTGAGGGTGACATCCAGGCGGATGTTTGCATCATCGGCGCGGGCTTCACGGGCCTTTCGGCGGCGCTGACGCTGATGGGCCAGGGCCTGTCCGTTGTTGTGCTCGAGGCGAATCATGTGGGCTGGGGGGCCTCGGGCCGCAACGGCGGTCAGTTGGGCAGTGGCCAGAGGGTCGACCAACTGACGCTCGAGGCGTTGCTGGGGGTGGATGATGCGCGCACCCTTTGGCACTTGGCCGAAGACGCCAAGGCAACCGTGCGCGCCGCAATCGCCACCCATCAGATTGCGTGCGACCTGCGCGCCGGTTTGATCCACGCCGAGGTTTCGGCGGCGGGTGTGCGTGCGGCCCACCGCGAGGTCGACCATCTTCAGAGCCATTTGGGCTATGACCAACTCACGCCGCTGGACCTGGCCGCGGTGCGAAGCGCTGTTGGGACGGATATGTACAAGGGCGGTGTCCTGGACCAGGGGGCAGGGCATTTGCACCCTTTGAACTATGCGCTGGGCATGGCGATTGCGGCCCAAGCGGGTGGGGTCCAAATCTTCGAAGTGAGCCGGGTGGAGGCGGTGACCGATACCGCACCGCATAAGGTGCGGACGGCGGCGGGTTGCGTCACGGCGAACCATGTCCTTTATGCCTGTAACGGCTATCTGGGCGGGTTAGAGCCGCGGGCCGCGGCGCGCATCATGCCGATCAACAATTTCATCGCGGTGACAGAGCCCCTCGGCCGTGACCAGGCCGAAGGGTTGATCCGTAACAAAGTTGCCGTGAACGACAGCAAGTTCGTGGTGAATTATTATCGGCTGACGGCCGATGACCGAATGCTGTTCGGTGGTGGCGAGACCTATGGCTATCGTTTTCCTCAGGATATCGCCGCAGTGGTTCGGCCCAATATGCTGAAAGTCTATCCGCAGCTGGCGGATGCCAGGATCGATTATGCCTGGGGCGGCACCCTGGGGATTACCCGCAGCCGTCTGCCCTATTTCCGCAGCCATGGCGACACGCGTCTGATCGCGGGCGGTTTTTCCGGGCATGGTGTTGCGATGGCCAGCCTGGCGGGCAAACTGATGGCCCAACATGTGCTGGGCGCGCCCGACGGGTTTTCTCACTTTGCCCGGCTCTCGCACCGCCGATTTCCGGGCGGCGCGGTGCTGAGGCATCCGCTGTTGGTTCTGGCAATGACCTGGTATGCGATGCGGGACCGTCTGGGTGTTTAAACGAGGTTGCGCGTATGCCCCGCGCTGGATGCCTCCGGCGGGGATATTTGGGGACAGGAGATGGGGGTGCGATGCACATAGCGGACTGGGATGACGCCTATGCCAATCGGGACCATATTCCGGGGGCGGATGAGTTTATCACGCGTTGGGTGGACCAGGCAGCGGCGTTTCGTGCGGCGCACAACGCCGAGTTGGACCTGCAGTACGGGCCGGGCCCGCGTCATCGGTTCGATTTGTTTCGGCCTAAAGGCGCGCCGGTGGGTCTGATTGTCTTTGTACATGGCGGTTACTGGCGGGCTTTTGATAAGTCCTATTGGTCGCATTTGGCTGCGGGCCCTCTGGCTGCGGTCTGGGCGGTGGCGATGCCGAGCTACACCTTGGTTCCAGACTGTTCCATTGCCGCAATCACAACCGAAACGACCAAAGCCATTGCGGCGGCGGCCGCTTTGATCCTGGGCCGATCCGATTGGTTGGACATTCCGCTGGCGGCCATTTGGTGACCCGCCAGGTCTGTGCAAACAGCCGCTTGCCGCAGGCGGTGGCGGCGCGGATTGCGCATGTCGTCTCGATCAGCGGGGCGCACGATCTGCGACCCTTGCTGCGGACCCAGATGAATGCTGATTTCCGCCTGGAATTGGACATGGCCCAGGCCGAAAGCCCCGCCCTGCTAATCCCCGTCGAAGGCACCCGTGTGACCGTCTGGGTCGGGGCCGACGAGCGCCCCGAGTTTGTTCGCCAGTCCACGCTGCTGGCCAACATCTGGACCGGCCTGGGGGCGGATATGGCCCAGGTTAAGGAGCCGGTTCGGCATCATTTCGATGTGATCGATGGTCTGCGCGATCCTGACTCGGCGCTGACCCGCTGCCTCCTCGGCTAAAGCGCAATCCGAAAGAAAGGAAACTGGTTTTCGGATTGGGTTGCCCGCAATTCAAAGGGCCTAAAGCCCTGTTACCAAACCCAATTCCTTCAGTCTGGCAGGGGTGACAAGCTTTTGCACTTCGGCTTGTGAAAGGGTCGAGCGGATCATCAAGAAATCCCCATTGCGCCGCGGCAACATCGCCGAGAACCCCTGCTGATCAGGGTCGGACATTCGCACGAAGTTCAGCCCTGCGATCTTGACCTGGACCTCGTCCCCGCAGGCATCGATCAGCAAAAGAGCGTCGATCCGTTGTATCCGCGCCAAGGCCACCGCGACGCTTTCGCCTTGTTTTTCATAAAGGGCCGCTTGCATCGGCTGCCCGACCATGGCCTGCTCGGTCAGGGTCATCAGCGCGGGGTTCACGGTCATCACGCTGCGAAATTCACCCCCATTTCGTGTCGCGATCTGCTGCTCAACATAGCGCAAAGCTTCCGGCCCAGTTTCAGCCCCTCGGGACCAAGTCGCGAGAGAGGGGTAGCTTGCCATCCGCCAGCGTCGTTCAACGACAGGGGGAGAAGGGCTCGCCTGCGCTTTGGCGACACCTTCCGACGTTTCCTGTTGTTGCGGAATGGCCAACCCCAAAACGACGATGCCCGCCGCGAGTCCAGCGGCTGTATACAATCTTTGGCGCAGGGATAGACGGTGGTACAGACGAACAGTTCGGGCCCATCCGGCGGCCCAAAGGGGCCAAAGGATGCGAAGTGTCCTTTCGGTTAGAAGCAGAATCCACGCCCCAACGACACGCATGGCGGCCTGAACATGTGGTCGGGCACGCTTCGCCTGACCAGCGGCCACACGAAAAATATCCAGCGCGACCGCGCCGGTACGTGCAAACAGGTGCGAAACCCGTGCCCGAACCTGGTCCGTCATTTTGCCCTCGGTTCTGGCCCCCGCGGGGAAAGTATCGCGAAGCGATGTGCTGCTCAAGCCACTGCGATGATTCTGCTGAATATCGGCTGAATTTTGTAATGGCGTTGAGAAATTGCGCGCAACGCGGCAGGGACGGTGCCGTGCTGGGTTTCTCGCGCGGAAATGACTGCCTGTGATCAAAATGAAATTCGCGACACTCAATCACAGATTGAATAGATCATTAAGGGGTTGTTAACCTTTATATTGCACCTAGATCCCGTTAACGAGTTTGGCTGTTTCGAGGCGAATATGATCCATAAATTGTAGTGACTCAGAATAACAAACACGCTATGCGTGTCTGGCGCGATGATGCGTCATAGCTGCTATGCGTAAAACGCATTGGCTCAGGATTAAAAAACCGTCATATTGCACCGCAAACCAGACGGAGAATCCCAGAAGGGGACGCAATGTTCGATTATGTAGATGCAACAGCTTTCGCAAACGATCAAGGCAAGCGGGCACAGAAGTTGTTCGCGGCCGTTGTACTGGCCGCGCTGGACGATGCGATCGCTGATGATAAGAAATACGGCAACGGGCAAGAAGTGATTGCACGTTGGGCACGGTCTCGTGATGGTCGTGAGGTACTTAGCTGTGCCGGAATCGATCCAAACGAGCGGGCGGTCAAAGGCCTTATGACCTTTGTTTCGCAAGGCGTAAGGACTTCGGTTGCGCTAAGCCGCGAAGAAAGCGAACGCCGCGCGGCGGCCTAGTTTGAAGACCAGACAGCGCGGTTTTGAACGAGCGGGCCCTTGGGCCCGCTTTTTCTTTGGGCAGTGTGAAAACATCTGCCGTTAGTATTTGACCAAAAGTGATAAGAAGAACCGGCGCCACGTCGCCACCGCGCACGAAAACAGAAATCTCGGGGCTTGCGGTAGAGGTGGCCCCAATGCAACTGTTGCGTAAAGACAATACTAATGGGGAGGGGGATCATGCGCCACATTTTGGCCATAGATCAAGGGACTACGTCCAGTCGCGCCATCGTTTTCGACCAAGATATGGTGCCTGTGGCCAGCGCGCAGGAGGAGTTTACCCAGCATTTCCCTGCGTCAGGCTGGGTCGAGCATAATCCGGCCGATTTGTGGTCTACAACCGCAGGGACATGTCGCGCAGCGATTGAACGTGCCGGTTTAACCCCTGATGAAATCGCGGCCATCGGCATTACCAACCAGCGCGAGACTGTTGTTCTGTGGGACCGCGAGACCGGCAAGCCGATCTATAATGCCATCGTTTGGCAGGACCGACGAACGTCGAATCGCTGTGCCGAGCTCAAGGCGGCAGGTCACGAGCCGATGATCACCGCCAAAACCGGCCTGCTGCTGGATCCCTATTTTAGCGCGACGAAGCTCGCCTGGATCTTGGACACCGTTGAGGGGGCCCGTGCCGACGCCGAGGCGGGCAAACTGGCCTTTGGGACCGTCGACAGCTTCCTGATCTGGCGCCTGACGGGCGCCCGTCAACACGTCACCGATGCCACAAATGCAGCCCGCACGATGCTTTATAACATACATCAGGGCAGTTGGGATGCCGAGATCTGCGCGCTGCTGAACATCCCCCTCTCGCTTTTGCCCGAGGTGAAAGACTGCGCTGCCGATTTCGGCATGGCCCGTGGCGATCTGTTCGGACGCGAGATCCCAATCCTGGGCGTCGCCGGTGACCAGCAGGCGGCCACGGTTGGCCAAGCCTGTTTCGAACCGGGCATGCTGAAGTCCACATATGGTACAGGCTGCTTCGCGCTGCTCAACACAGGTGACCGCGCCGTGACCAGTACCAACCGCCTGCTAACCACCATCGCCTATCAGTTTGACGGCAAGCCGACCTATGCCCTTGAGGGGTCGATCTTTATCGCGGGCGCTGTTGTCCAATGGTTGCGCGATGGCCTGAAAATCATCCGCCACGCAACCGAAACTCAGCCCTTGGCGGCGGCCGCCGACCCTGCACAGGAACTCTACCTTGTTCCGGCCTTCACCGGCCTTGGCGCGCCCTATTGGGACGCCGATTGCCGCGGGGCGATCTATGGTCTCACCCGTGCTTCCGGCCCCGCCGAATTTGCCCGTGCGGCCCTCGAATCTGTTGCTTTCCAAACCCGTGATTTGTGGGAAGCAATGCAGGGGGATTGGGGTGCGGACCAGGCCCAAGCGGTGCTGCGTGTCGATGGCGGCATGTCCGCCTCGGATTGGTCGATGCAATTTCTGTCCGATATGCTGGGCGCCCCGGTTGATCGCCCCAAAGTGCTGGAAACCACTGCCCTGGGGGCGGCCTGGTTGGCGGGGCAGCGGGCTGGGATCTATCCGGATCAAGCCGGATTCGCGGCCAATTGGGCGCTGGAGCAGCGGTTCGAACCGCAAATGGACACTGACACCCGCACCCGGCGCTATGCAGGCTGGCAAGACGCCGTGCAACGTACTTTGAGCCGGGGGGCTTGATATGAAAGCAGCTGTGATTGGACTGGGATCGATGGGTTGGGGGGCGGCAGTCTCGCTGCTCAGGGCGGGCATTCAAACGGCGGGTTGCGATGTCGTCGAAGAAACGCTTGAGCGGTTTTCCGAGGCCGGTGGTCGCCCCGCTGTTACCCCGGCGGAGGCTGCTCGCGATGCCGATGTTGTCTTCGTGTTCGTTGTCAACGCGCAGCAGGCACAGGCTGTACTCTTTGGCGGTCGTGGCGCTGTCAGCGCGGCCCCCCTGGGCGCGGTTTTCGTCCTTTGCACCACCATTCCCCCGGCCGAAGCAGTGCGCATCGCGGCGGACCTTGTGGCGGCGGGCATGGCCGTGATCGACGCGCCCGTTTCGGGCGGAGCCGCCAAGGCGGGCAGCGGCGAGTTAACGATCATCGCCTCGGGTGCCGCCAAAGCCTTCGATAAAGCGGCCCCCGCGCTGGAAGCGGTGTCCACCAAGGTTTTCCGTTTGGGCGAGGCCCCCGGTGTCGGTTCAAAGATCAAGATGATAAACCAGTTACTCGCCGGCGTCCATATCGCGGCGATGGCCGAGGCGATGGTCTTGGCGACCCGCGAGGGGCTGGATCTGCAGACTGTTTATGATGTGATTTGCGACAGCGCCGGCGGGTCGTGGATGTTCGAGAACCGGGGGCGCCAGGTGGTCGAGGGCGATTATACACCCTTCTCGGCTGTCGATATCTTTGTCAAAGATCTTGGTATTGTCTCGCAAACTGCCGCAGATGCCGATCTGCCGCTCAGCCAAGCCGCCCTTGCACTGTTCACCCAGGCGTCGGCCCAGGGTTTAGGCCGCGAGGCCGATGCAGCCGTGGCGAAAATTCTGGCGGACCGGGCCGGGGTCAAACTCCCCTAGTCTTGGGTCGCGAAAGCTGTGACCCCGCCGTGTGTGCCAGACCACTCCAAGGGGGCGTTCAGAAAAGCCTCGACCGCCGTGATTGTCCCGGCATCAAACGCCCCGCTGGTGCGTGCAGCGGCCAGCACATCCCACCAGGTCGCCAGATAGTGCAGCGTCAAGCCGTTCTCGGCCAACGTCTCAACGCCGCCCGCGAAAATGTCGTAGTAAAACACCACCGATGTATGAGCACAGTGCGCCCCTGCCCGGCGGATCGCCTCGGCAAAGGTGAGTTTCGAGCCTCCGTCAGTTGCCAGATCCTCGACCAACAGCACCCGCTGTCCCTCGGTGATCAGCCCCTCGATCTGGGCATCGCGTCCAAACCCCTTTGGTTTTTTGCGCACATATTGCATCGGCAGACCCAAGCGGTCGGCGATCCAGGCGGCGAAAGGGATCCCCGCTGTCTCGCCCCCCGCCACCGCGTCGAATTGCTCAAAACCCGCCTCTCGGGCAAGGGTCGCCACCGAAAAATCCATAAGCGCCGCGCGGATCCGCGGGTACGAGATCAACTTCCGGCAATCGATATAGACCGGACTCGCCAGGCCCGAGGTGAAGATATAGGGCTCCTCGGGCCGAAAATGCACCGCTTCGACCTCAAGCAGCATTCGTGCTGTCAGGGCCGCAATTTCTGCCCGATCCGGGAAACTACTGGCAAACATCAAGATCCTCTCTTTACCCGGCCCCTATTTCCCTATCTTTCCCGGTTAGGGCAAGCGGAATGCCTATCGATCCCTCAGCATTCTCCAAAAAAATATCCCGGCGAGCGCGAAAGGCTGGCCCCTCCGCCCCCCCTAGTCCTCCCACTCGATCCCAAAGGTCGTCACCAGATCCTGCACCTGTGCTGTGGTCAGCAAGCGCGGCTGTAGCCCCCGTGTGAGCAAGGTCAGCTTCGCGGTCTCCTCCAACTCCTCAGTCGCATATACAGCGGCTTCCAGGTCCTTCGCACTCACGACAGGCCCGTGGTTGGCCAGCAGCACGGCGCTTCGTTTACCTGCCAAACCGCGCACCGCCGCGCCCATTGCTGGGTCCCCGGGCCGAAAGTAGGGCAACAGCTTCACCCGCCCCAGCTTCATAATCGCATAGGCGGTTAGCGGTGGCAGGACATCCTCGGGGTTGGTGTCTGGCAGCATCGACAGCGCGGTTGAATGGGTCCCATGCAAATGCACTACAGCGCCGCAGGCACGGGTGTCATAAAACGCGGAATGCAGCGCCATCTCCTTGGTGGGGGAATCCCCCCCGATTTGGCGACCGACCGCATCGAAATGCGCCAAAAGGCTGGGGTCCAAGCTGCCAAAGGATGTTCCGGTCGGCGTGACCAGCAGTCCGCCATCTGTTGTGCGCGCCGAGATATTGCCACTCGCCCCCCCGGTCAGGCCCCGGTCGAACATCGATTTCGCCAACGTGCAGATCGACTCGCGCAGTTTGGTATCTGATGTCATCGAGTAAGGCCTTTGAGTTCGTGCCCAGTTTGGCGAGCATGGGCTTTGGGGGCAAGCTCCACAAATGATGATTCGGTGGTTCCATTCGCCGAGGAACGCGCCCTTGTCTTGGAGGACTGTTCGCGCAACGCGTTTGCGCTAACGCAGCCCTAGACGTCCCGCCCAGGCCATGCCGTTCTCGGCCGCGCTCGACGGGTGGTATTCGCATCCAAAGATCCCGCCGTATCCCGCGGCTTGGATCCCCGACAAGATGCTGGCCATATCTCCCTCCCCCGTATCCGGATCCGCCCGATCGGGAAGCGACGCGATCTGTACATGGCCAATATGTGCCTGCAGCGCGTCGAACACCGGCACGACCTGATCGACCCCTTCCGTCATACCGATGTGAAACACATCGAACATGATCTTCAGGCGGGGGTGCCCGACCTCGCCCAAAAACCGCATTGCTTGATCAATCCGGCTCAGAAAATACCCCGGCATTCCCTGCGACGACAGCGGTTCGATCAGAACGGTGCGATCGGTTGCTTGCAATGCATAACGCAAATTGGCGACATAAGTCGCAGCGGCATCGGGGTCCTCGGTCCGGCCTGCCAAGACATGTACAGCACCTGCGTTCAGCCGCTCGGCCAAAGCGGCCGCCGCGTCGATGTCGCGCCGCGCCTGATCCACCTCGGCGGGGATCGCAGCCCGTCCCGGTCCATCCACCATGCTTGTGTTCAGCGCGCATAGCGGCAGTTTATGTTCCGCCAACAGGTCAGCGATGTGCCTTGGGTTTTCGCGCTGAGCCTCGTCGTGGAATTCAATGGCGTCATAGCCCGCGATTGTGGCTGCCGCGATACGTTCGGCGAAAGGCAGATGTTTGAACAAAAAGCCAGTGTTGGCGGAAAAGCGATATGTCATGCTGGATCCAGTTTAGGGTGGGCAGTCTGCGGATCACCGAAGCCTAGCTGGTCGTCCCGGGCGCCGCCAGCACCATCGCCCGTGCCAAGAGTTCTAATCCGCCCAGCCAAAGTCGTGTCGCCCGCAAGAGCCCCCTCTATGGCATCGGGAAAGGACGTTTGGCGATCCGCATATAGCTGTGATCTGGGCCATCCGCCCAGTTGCGGATATCCATATTGATCATGTCTTGGGGCGCGACCAGCGTAACACTGTGATCCGCCCCATCGAAGTCATGCACAAAAAACCCTACCCAGGGTTCCGCGTCCTCGGCAAATGGGTTGCCGTTGGATTGCATGAACGACAGGGCCGGGCACCAATGATAGGCCACGTCCGCATGCTGAAACGACCGGCTTTTGTGCAGATGCCCCGAGGCGACAAACCGCGCCTTTCCGGCGAGTGCGCTCAACCAGCGATGTCTGGGGGCGGGATGCATATTGAAGCCGTCGACATAATCTTCGGCCGGTCCGGCCAGAAAGGGCGGGACATGTGTAAAGATGCCGACCGGGCCGGGGGCCGTCGAAAGCGCCTCGGCCAGCATGGCGTCCTGCGCCGCCTCGGCCGTATGACCGCTGTCGGCTAGAAACGGGTTCAACCCCACAAATCGCCAGTCGCCCAGATCCACCTGCCAATAATCCGGACCAAACCGGTCCAGCCAAGCCTGTCGCCGGTGCTCGGTCATCACCTGCTCCGCATCTTGGATGGCGGGGGAATATCCCACATCGTGATTACCTGGCAAAAAGCGCACGATGGGCGCGTCCAGCCGCGCCATTTGCGCTTGCGCGAAATCCAAGTCATCCGGCGAGTCTGGCCCGTTATAGCTGAGGTCCCCCGTGACAAAGATCGCATCCGGGGCCAGTTCGGCGACAGCGGTTAAGGCGACCTCCCAATTGTGATGGAACATCGGGTGCGAGCGGCTGAGATGAGGGTCAGACAACTGGACCAAACGAAAACGTGGCATGCAGCGTTCCTGATATGCAGGGCGGCGTCTACCGTTGCAGGGTTTTTCCGGCACGTCCAGTCCAACACCAAGCCAAGCCCCTCAAAAGGCGCCTTGTGGCCGCCCCCCTGTCTCGACCGGTCCCCATTGCAAGGGCTTCGGCAAGCTGCCACAACAGCCCCGTCCCGTGCAGATGATCAGGAGCAGACCCGTGAGCTATACCCCCGCCGAAGACCGCTATGACCGCATGGTTTATCGCCGTTGCGGCGCATCTGGGTTGCAGCTACCCGCGATCTCGCTGGGGTTGTGGCATAACTTTGGGTACGACTTTCCTCATGAAACCAAGCGCGAAATCTGCCGCACTGCATTTGACCATGGCATCACGCATTTCGACCTGGCCAACAACTATGGCCCACCGCCGGGCTCGGCCGAGGAGGCCTTTGGCGAGATTCTGCGCACCGACTTTCGGGGCTATCGGGACGAGTTGATCATCAGCTCGAAGGCGGGCTACCGCATGTGGCCCGGCCCTTATGGCGAGTTTGGCAGCCGCAAATATTTGATGGCCAGCTGCGACGCCAGCCTGCGGCGGATGGGTCTGGACTATGTCGATATCTTCTATTCGCACCGTTATGATCCCGATACCCCGCTGGAAGAAACCATGGGTGCGCTGGCAGACATCGTGAAATCGGGTAAGGCGCTGTACGCAGGGATATCGTCTTACAATTCCGAGAAAACGCGCGCAGCGGCTGCGATCCTTAAGGAATTGAGTGTCCCCTGCCTGATCCACCAGCCCAGCTACAATATGCTGAACCGCTGGGTCGAGACGGACGGGCTAAAGGACACACTGGCTGAATTGGGCATCGGTTCCATCGCCTTCACACCGCTGGCGCAGGGCATGCTGACGGCAAAATATTTGAAAGGAATCCCCGAGGGCAGCCGGGCGACCCAGGGCAAGTCCCTGCGGCAAGCGTTTCTGAGCGAGCGTGCGATCAAGAATATTCGCGGCCTGAACGCCATCGCAGAGCGGCGCGGTCAGACCTTGGCGCAAATGGCCCTGGCCTGGGTATTGCGCGGTGGGGGGATTACGACCGCGCTGATCGGGGCCAGCAAAGCCGGCCAGGTGGTGGATTGTGCGGGGGCCGTCGGTAACCTTGAGTTTACAGACAGTGAACTGGCCGAGATTGACCTGCTGGCGAATGAAGAGGACATCAACCTTTGGGCCAAATCCTCGGAAGCAGACTAAGGGGGCTTTATGCAAAAGATCCAAACACAAGGCGTTCACCATATCACGTTGAACGGTGCGGATCGCGCCACCAGCATCGACTTTTGGGAAGGCGTGCTGGGTATGCCCTTTGTGTTTGACCAGCCCAATCTGGATCGGCCGGAGGAGGCGCATCTTTACTTCGACCCGGGCGATGGGCGGCTCATCACGGTCTTTTGCAACGAGACGCGCAAGCCTGACCCGACCCCGCCACCCAGCGACCCTGGCAATGTGCATCATGTCGCATTCGCCATCAGTCAAGCCACCTTTCGGCAGGTGGCTGCGCGCCTGGACGCGCGCGGCATTGATCACAGCGGGGTCAAGGATCGTGGTTTCATGGACTCGATCTATTTCCGCGATCCCTTGGGCCTGCTGATCGAATTGGCCAGCTATCGCTTTGTCCCACCCGAGGGGCAGACGGTTGGCTCGGTGATGTTCGAGGCGAACCAGATCCGGCTGGCGCGCGGCGATCACAACATCACCGAAGAGCATCTGGCGGATGCCATCGAGGCCCTTACGACCGCCGCGACACGCAGCCTGTCCACAGACCGTGGCCCCAAAAACCCCTATGGCTGAATGCCAACGCCGTTCGATCCACAGGCGCTGCTGACACAACCGTTGTTGGCCAGCTTGGCCACTCAAAGCGCCGATGGTCCGCGTGTCACCCCGGTCTGGTTTTTGTCCGAAGGCAAAGCCGTTTGGATACTGGGTGCCCGGGATGGCAGTTCGACCCGGCGATTGCAGGTTGACCCGCGCTGCGCTGTCGATATCACCCGGTTTGAGCCCGATACAGGGATCCTGCTGCATCTGGGCTTGCGCGGAACGGCCACCCTCCACCCTATGGACCCCGCCTTGTTCCGCCGCCTGCTGCAGAAGTACCTTGGCCGTGATCAGATGACCTGGAACCCCTGGTTCATAGACCAGATTGCACGCATTGATGACCTGGATGGCCGATTGATCCGCCTGATCCCGTCCTCGACCTTCACCAATAATGTGTCCTATTTCAAAACTGGTCCGGCGCTGGCCTGGCCATAACGCCGCATACAAACGGGGGTGACACCGTCGTGGGACGTGCTATGTGGCACCCTTTCGCACTGCACAAAAGCCCCGAGGTTGCATGTTCTCCCTTTCCGCTTATCGCGACCAATGGGTCGGGAATGTTCGTAACGACCTGTTGGCCGGATTGGTGGTGGCGCTGGCCCTTATCCCCGAAGCGATTGCTTTTTCAATCATTGCGGGCGTGGACCCCAAAGTGGGGCTGTATGCCTCTTTCTCAATCGCCGTGATCACCGCTATCGTGGGCGGCCGTCCCGGCATGATCTCGGCCGCGACGGCCGCAACGGCGGTGCTGATGGTCACGCTGGTCAAGGAGCATGGGCTTGAGTATCTGCTGGCGGCGACAGTGTTGGCGGGGCTGTTACAGATCGCGGCGGGGCTGCTGAAGCTGGGTCAGGTGATGCGCTTTGTCTCACGCTCGGTGATCACCGGGTTCGTCAACGCCCTGGCGATCCTGATCTTTATGGCGCAATTGCCCGAACTGATAGGCGTGAACAACTTGACCTATGTGATGGTCGCGGCGGGGCTGGCGATCATCTATCTGTTCCCGCGGATCACCACCGCCATCCCCTCGCCGCTGGTCTGTATCGTGGTGCTTACGACACTGGCGATCACCCTGGGCCTGGACGTGCGCACCGTGGGCGATATGGGCGCTTTGCCCGACACGCTGCCCATGTTCTTGCTGCCGGATATCCCCCTGACCCTGGAAACGCTGCAAATCATCCTGCCCTATTCCGCCGCCGTCGCCGCGGTGGGCCTGCTGGAAAGCCTGATGACTGCCCAGATCGTCGAGGACTTGACCGACACGCCCAGCGACCGCGATCAGGAGTGCATCGGCCAGGGGATCGCCAATACTGCCACCGGGTTCATCGGCGGCATGGCGGGCTGCGCGATGATCGGCCAGTCGATGATCAACGTGAAATCCGGCGGGCGCGGGCGGCTGTCGTGCTTCGCTGCCGGGGTGTTCTTGCTGTTCCTGATCGTGGCGATGGGCGATTGGGTAGCGCAAATCCCGATGCCCGCGCTGGTGGCGATCATGATTATGGTCTCGATCGGGACATTCAGCTGGTCCTCGCTCAAAACCCTGCGCACGCATCCGCGCAGCTCGTCCATTGTGATGCTGGCGACCGTGGCCGCGACCGTCGGCACGCACAACCTGGCCATCGGGGTGCTGACTGGCGTGCTGCTTTCGGGGATCTTCTTTGCGGGCAAGATCAGTCAGATTTTTCGTGTCACTTCCGAACTGTCCCCGGATGGTCGCGCCCGTCGCTACACTGTTCAGGGTCAGGTGTTCTTTGCGTCAGCCGAGACCTTTACCCGTGCCTTCGATTTCCGTGAGGCGCTAGAGCAGGTCACCATCGACGTTAGTCAGGCGCATATCTGGGATATCTCTTCGGTTGCAGCCCTGGACATGATCGTGCTCAAGTTCCGCCGCGAGGGGGCCGAGGTCGAGATCATCGGGATGAACAAGGCCAGCGAGACCATCGTCGACCAGCTGGCGATCCACGACCAGCCGGGGGCGATGGAACGGCTGTTCGGCCACTAGGGAGACGGGAATGCCCAAACTGATCGCCATGGTCGATGGCTCGACCTATTCCGAAAGCCTGTGCCGCTCGGCCGCCTGGATTGCCGCGCGCACAGGTGCCGAGGTTGAACTGGTGCACGTCATCCGTCGGCCTGAGCAGGGTGACAAACAGAACCTGAGTGGGAACATCACTTTGGGGGCCCGCACGGCCTTGTTGGAGGAGTTGGCCGAGTTGGATGGTGCCCGCGCGCGCGTCGCGCAATCCCTGGGCCGCGAGATTCTGGCCGATGCCGAGGCGCTGGTGCGCGAGGCAGGCGTGGAAACCGTTACCACAAAGCTGCGCCTGGGTTACTTCGTCGATACGCTGATCGACCTGGAAGGCGATGCTGACTTGTTGCTGATCGGTAAACGCGGCGAAACTTCGGACGATACCGCGCGCAACCTGGGCTCGAATTTCGAACGTGCGGTCCGTGCGGTGCATCGGCCGGTGTTCGTAGCGGCACGCGCCTATCGCGAGATCGGCCGCGTACTGATCGCCTATGACGGTGGCGCGGCTGTGCAAAAAGCGCTGGACGACATCGCCGAAAACCCACTGTTCGCGGGACTGGCGCATCATGTCATTCATGTCGGTACCGATACGCCGGACCTGCAGGCCCAGATCGAAGCCATCGAGACACGCCTGACGGCCGCTGGCCGCCCCGCGACTTCAGAAATCCTCCCGGGTTCCCCCGAGACCGCGTTCGCCAGCGCCGTGGCAAAGGGCGAGCACGACCTGCTGGTCATGGGCGCCTTTGGCCACAGTCGCGTCCGGGCGTTGTTCACCGGGTCGGTCACCGCCGACCTGATCCGCGCCTGCCGCATTCCGGTGATGCTGTACCGCTAAGGCGCCGCCTTCCAATGCCTAAAAAATCCTCGTCAAGGGCATTGGGCGGCTGTCACCTGCGTAAACCGCCGCTATACCGGTTTAACGAGACAAACGGGAAGGAGCCATGCAATGGCGAAAATCGCATTTCTAGGATTGGGCGTGATGGGTTACCCGATGGCCGGACATCTGAAAACCGCAGGGCACGAGGTGACGGTTTATAACCGAACCGAAGCCAAAGCCGAAAAATGGGCCGATCAGCACAGCGGTGCCTTTGCACCAATCCCGCGTGAAGCCGCGCAAGACTGCGATTTCGTGATGGCCTGTGTGGGCAACGATGATGATCTGCGCTCGGTCGTCTTTGGTCCAGACGGGGCGTTTGCGGGTATGAAAGGCGGGGCGGTCTTTGTTGATCACACCACCGCCTCGGCCGATGTCGCGCGGGAGGTGGCTGCGGCTGGGACCGAACAAGGTCTGGGATTTGTGGATGCGCCGGTGTCTGGCGGCCAAGCGGGGGCCGAGAATGGGCAACTGGCGATCATGTGCGGCGGAACTCAGGCTGATTTCGACGCGGCCCAACCGGTGATGGACGCCTATGCCAAAGCCACCATTCGGTTTGGCGAGGTGGGTGCGGGTCAGCTGACAAAGATGGCGAACCAGATCTGTATTGCAGGCATTGTGCAGGGCATTTCTGAGGCCCTGCACTTCGCGACCAACGCAGGGCTGGATGCCAAACAGGTGGCGGCCTTGGTGGCCCAGGGGGCCGGTGGATCCTGGCAATTGTCGAACCGGGCCGAGACGATGGTCGACGGGAAGTTCGACTATGGCTTCGCGGTGGATTGGATGCGCAAGGATTTGGGGATCTCGCTGGAAACCGCCAAGGGGCTGGGCGTCTCGCTGCCGGTGGCGGCCTTGGTCGATCAGTTTTATGGCGATGTGCAGGCGCTGGGCGGGGGGCGGTGGGATACTTCAAGCTTGATCCAACGCCTGCGGGTGCTCAAGGGGGACGCGATATAGCGCATTTGCCGCGGGTGTCGCCGCCCGGCGGACGCGGCTAGACGTGTGGACAACGGCGGGTTATCCGCGCGGCCTGAACCCGGGCCATTGACCTGTCGTCGGTCACAGAAATGTCGTTTGACGTGATTTGCTTGCCGCTGAAACACAACCGGAGGGGTAGGCGATTTCCCCGCTGAGAGGGAAACGCCCCCCGGTTTTGCTACTCACTCGTGTTTACACTTACTTACTCACGCTACAGTTGTGGGGTCTTTTTGCCGCCCACTTTGCATAACTGACCCCCCTTAATCTGGGTCAAAGCTCCGGCCGGGGGCTGGCCGGGATCTTGGGTACATTGGGCGAACACACACTCAAAAACTTGCCCGTTGACGCTACTCTACGCTGTTCCTTGTGTCGGCCGGTCCGACAAGAACTGCTCTACACGCCCCCTTGAAGCAGAAGTTAGGCACAGATCAAGGCAGGAATGTGGCGCCAATGGGGTGTCTCCCCACATATAGGTAAACTAAGTGTTAACATAACGAGCCCTAGATAGGAGAGTTTTGGCTGCTTTTTGCCTAAAGGTTAATTTTTACCAAGTGTAAGAGGCTGCAGTGCAAGTAAGGCGGTCGGCGGGGTCACACATTGCAATTTAACGCTTTAGGCGGCTGAAATTGTGGCTGCGAGGTGATCAAACTGGATCGGCCAAGGTGTCATGAGGCGGGATTGTCGCGAAAATTAACGAAATTCAATTTTGGCAGGAAAGTGTCTAGTCAAGATTACACTTCTGATGCTCAAAATATTGTCCATCAGACTCAAGCGAATTTCAGCGAATCAACCTGAAATTGTGCGGCTAGTCCGAATCGGCTGCATATGGCTTTCCTGCTCAGGTCAGTGGCCAGCTTTCACCATCAGAGCACAGGGCGCGCAATGCGGCAGGCGCGTCCTGTGCTGGGTTGTCGATCAAGCAGGCGCGATGGAGGTTGCGCGCCGCGAAGAGGCGGTGGCGGGCATGCGGGCCTCGATCACCGCGGCTGCGACTACGGCGAACACGATATGTCCCCAAAGTGCGACCCAGGTGATACCCGAAAAACCGAGGAATGCGGGCATGCCGGCGACCAGGTGCGCCATGACATAAAGCGCGAAGATCCACAGTCCGACGCCATAGGCCACTGCCGGCACGATCCAGGGCAAGCTTGGCAGGGTTCGGTTCCAGATTGGACGCGCAACGAGCAGCCAGCCGAGCGGATAGGCGATTAGGCCGGTCAGGATGTGCAGACCGTGCGGCAGTCCAATGGCCGAAAGCTCTTTACCAGGGATACCGGTTATCGCGGCCAGGGAGGATGTAGCCAGCGGCACCGGCGCCAGCTTGGGGCCTAGGGTGGGGACAAAAGACAGCAGCGGGCTGAGGGTTTGGCCAAAAAGATCGAAAGCAACCGTGGCCAGGGCCCCGGCAATAAGGACGGTCCAGGCAGTTGAGAGCGTTTTCATGACAGCACCTTTCAGAGAATGTCTGCGGGATGGAGCATAGATGGCTGATTTCATGGCGCCGGGGCAGGGGGGCTCACGGGAAGGTCAGTGCGAGGCTGCAGGCTGTGAGAAGTTGTAACAGACCTCTGTCACAAAGCCCCGATTGGAGTGCCGCAGTCGTGAGGGCCCAGAAGCAATGTTTCAAAAAATGAACGATGTTCTTTTCAGCGATCGCGGGCCTGAGGCGGGAAGCGGAGGGCTTACTTGTTTATGCCGCGACTCAACGAAACGGGCAATTCCACCAGGAACCTGTGGATAACCATGGGGAGAAACCAGCATGCCGTCGAAATTATTGGGGTGCGCTGGGATTTCATAGGCCTGAGATGGGAACTGATCCCCACAAAGTGTATTCGCAATATATGGTGGTTTGTATTGGGGATGAGCCCTTATGTTGTATTAACTTAACACTGGTATGTGAGTATTGGTGAGATCATCCACCATGAATCCTGGTTAAATCCCACGCTGTGCATAAAATTCCCATTGATTACCACGTAGTTCCATGCCATACCTCATCTCACGGAAAGGCGCGGCACGGATCACGGGGCGACAGACTTCGGAGACGACCAAACCAGAGCAGGTTTCATACAGGCCCGCTTCTTTCCCGCAAGAATAAGTGTCCCTGACGGCATCCGAGCAGTCAACGCCTGAGGGACGCGGCCGAAACGGCAAGACAAAGGCGGACCGTGCCAGATAAGAGCGCGGCCGCCTTTTTCATTGGCCCCACCGGGATCGACCCCGTTGGGCTTGGGCAGGAGTTGAAACGTGGCACGACGTTTCAGAGGCGAAAGCGTCCACAAAGTGGACGGTAAGGGCCGGGTGTCGATCCCGGCCCCCTTCCGCCGTGTCCTAGAGGAGGGGGACCCCGATTGGGTCGCCGGTGCCCAGCCGAATTTGGTCATTGTCTATGGTCTGCCTGGATCGAAATGCCTTGAAGGGTATTCGATGCGCTCAATCGAAGAGGTCGACGACATGGTCTCGGCCCTCCCGCGGTTCTCGAAGGATCGGGTGGCGCTTGAGCGTATTCTGAACACCCAGTCGATCTATGCCCAGGTTGACGAGAATGGGCGCATGGTCCTACCCCAGAAGCTGCGCCAGATGATCGGTGTGACGGCGGAAGCCACCTTTGCGGGGATGGGCGATAAGTTTCAAATTTGGGAGCCCAGCGCCTATGCCGCCGATATGGCGGGTCTTGGCGCATGGCTGGAGGGTCAGGACGAGGCCAACAGCCCCTTCGCCTTACTGGATAAGGCACGGTTGGGCGGATGACTGTGGCCATGTCCATGCCGCATATTCCCGTGCTGCTGACGCCGCTTTTAGACCGTGCCGCCCCGATCTCAGGCGTCTGGCTGGACGGCACTTTTGGGGCCGGTGGATACAGCCGAGCCTTGTTAGAGGCTGGGGCTGAAAGGGTGATCGGGGTCGATCAAGATCCGGAGGTTTTCGCCCGGGCTGGGGACTGGGCCGCCGAGTATGGGGACCGGCTGCGCCTGGTGCAGGGCAATTTTGCCGACTTGGACACGTTGGCGGGCGAGGCGCTGGACGGTGTTGTTTTGGATATTGGCGTCAGCTCGATGCAGTTGGATCAAGCGGGGCGTGGGTTTTCGTTCACCAAAGACGGGCCGTTGGACATGCGCATGGCGCAGTCAGGGCCGAGTGCCGCGGATCTGGTAAACGGGCTGAGCGAGGCCGCATTGGCGGATGTGTTGCATCAATATGGTGAAGAGCGGGCCGCCCGGCGGATCGCGCGGGCGGTGGTGGCGGATCGCGTCGCGGTGCCGTTTACGCGGACGCGGCAGTTGGCTGGGCTGATCGAACGGCTATTGCCGCGCCCCAAGCCCGGGCAGCCACATGCGGCCACCCGCAGTTTTCAGGCCTTGCGGATCGCTGTGAATGATGAATTGGGCGTTTTGGCGCGCGGACTGATGGTAGCCGAGCGGGCGCTCAGGCCCGGCGGCATCTTGGCGGTGGTAAGCTTTCACTCGCTGGAGGATCGCATCGTGAAGCGGTTTTTGCGGGCCCGCAGCGGCGGTGCCGCGCAAGGCAGCCGCTATCAGCCCGAAGTGGTCGTGGAAGACGCGCGGTTCGATCTGATCACGCGCAAGGCCATTGAGGCGTCCGAGGCCGAGGTGGCCGCGAATCCCCGGGCGCGATCCGCCAAGTTGCGCATGGCCCGGCGGACCGAAGCGCCGGCGGGGGATGTCGAGATACGTGTGTTCGGATTGCCCGCCGTGGCGATCGAGGGGGTTTTATGAGAACCTTGCTGTATATTGCGGCCAGCGCCTTGGTCGTAGCTTTTGCCTTTTGGGCCTACCAAGTCAATTACACCACCCAGGAAGCGGTGCGCGACGTGGAGCGGCTGCGCCTTGAGATGGCGCAGGAGCGCGGCACGATCGCGATGTTAAACGCGGAATGGGCCTATTTGAACCGGCCGGATCGGCTCCGCGTCCTGGCCGAAGAGTATTTCGCCGAGTTGGGCCTGGCCCCGATGACGGCAGGTCATTTCGCGGATCCGGCCGAGGTGGCCTTTCCCCCAGCCGCGACCGAGGACCGGCTGGCAGGCGATGTGCTGGATGCAGTGCTTGGGGGGGCGACGCAATGACCTCGCGCAGGCCGTTGCGCCCCTTGGCCCGGGTGTTCAAGGCCCGCGCGCAAGGCGAGAACCCGGATGGGGTCGAGGCAGAAGAGCGCGCCGCCAGAATGCGTCTGCGCCACCGCGCTGAACGGCGGCGGGCCGAGCATCGGCTGTGGTTGCTGGCGGCCACCTTTATTTTGGCCTTTGGCACGGTGGCGGCGCGAATGAGCGTGCTTGCGTCCTCGGAACCGGTGGAGCCCAAGGCGACGGCGAGTGCCGCGCGGATCGTTGCGCAGCGGGCGGATATCGTGGACCGCAATGGCGCGATCCTGGCGACGAATATGCAGACCGCCAGCCTCTATGCCCAGCCGTATTTGATGGTGGACAAGGTCGCGGCGGCGGCGGGATTGGCGCGGATCTTTGATGATCTTGACGAGACCGAATTGCTGAAGCGGTTCAGCGGAAAACGCCGGTTTTTGTGGATCAAGCGCACGCTCAGCCCCGAGCAACGCCAGGCGGTGCATGACCTGGGTGAGCCGGGGTTGTTGTTCGGCCCGCGAGAGATGCGGCTTTATCCAAATGGGCGCCTCGCGAGCCATATTCTGGGCGGATACGGCTATGGGCGCGAGGGGGTGCATGCGGCCGAAGTGGTTGGCTCGGCCGGGGTTGAGTTGGCCTTCGACCAGTTCTTGCGCGATCCCGTGAACGAAGGCGCGCCGCTGCAGCTGACCATCGATCTGTCGGTCCAGGCGGCAGTGGAACGCGTCTTGGCGGGCGGCATGCGTCTGATGAACGCCAAGGGTGCTGCGGCGGTGTTGATGGAGGCAAAGACCGGGCGGATTGTCGCCATGGTCTCGCTGCCCGATTTCGATCCGAATAAACGACCCTTGCCGCCCGCCAGCGGGGATCCGTCCGATAGTCCGATCTTCAACCGCGCGGCCCAGGGGGTGTACGAGCTGGGCTCGACTTTCAAGATCTTTACGGCAGCCCAGGCGATGGAACTGGGGTTGGCAGGGCCGGACACGGTGATCGATACTTCAGGGCCGCTGACTTGGGGGCGATTTCGGATCCGCGATTTCCGGAACTATGGCCCGACGCTGAGTTTGCGGGATGTGATCGTTAAATCCTCGAACATCGGCACGGCCCGCGTGGCGGTTGAAATCGGCGCGGTCCGGCAGAAGGAATTTCTGCGACAGCTTGGGTTCATGGAGCCGGTGCCAGTGACGCTGCCCGAAGCCGGCAAAACTCGGCCCTTGGTGCCGAAACGTTGGTCCGAAATCTCGACCATGACGATATCCTATGGGCATGGGTTGGCCGCGACACCGCTGCATTTGGCGACGGCCTATGCGACCCTGACAAATGGCGGGTTGCGGGTGCGGCCCACGCTATTGGCGGGGGCGCCCCTGCCAACCGAGGCGGATCGGGTGGTGCGGGCCGAGACGAGCCGCGCCGCGCGCCAGATGTTGCGGCAGGTGGTCGTGCGGGGAACTGCGACGCTTGCGAATGCCGAAGGGTACCGGGTCGGTGGCAAGACCGGGACGGCGGATAAGCCCAAACACACGGGTGGGTACTATAAGGAAAAGGTGATCGGCACCTTTGCCTCGATTTTCCCCGCGCATGATCCGGAATATGTCTTGGTCGTCGCGTTGGACGAGCCCGAAGACCGGTCCGGACGCGAAGCGCGCCGTACGGCGGGCTGGACCGCCGCGCCCGTGGCGTCCGAGATCATCCGCCGGATCGCGCCATTGATGAACATGCGACCCTTGCCTAAAGAGGGCGCAGAAGGGGCGCAGAGCGTTCGCGCCTCAAACTAAAGGGGGACCGCCATGGCCGAAGGGCAGAACACACGGGCCCTGGCGGCCTTGGGTCTGTTGGACGGCGCGCGGAAGGCGGGCGATTGGTCCCACACAGCTGAAATCACTGGCCTCAGCGTGGACAGCCGCGATGTGCTGCCAGGGCATTTGTTCGCCGCCCTGCCGGGCGTGCATGCCCACGGGGCGGATTTTGTGTCCTATGCCCTGCGCATGGGGGCTGTCGCGGTGCTGACAGACCCCGCAGGGGCCAAGATCTTGGGCAAGGTGGGCGTGCCCGTTGTGGTGCACAACGATGCGCGACTGGCTTTGGCAAAGGCCGCCGCGACTTGGTTCGGCGCCCAGCCCGACGTCATGGTGGCCGTGACCGGGACAAACGGGAAAACCTCCGTTGCCAGTTTCACCCGGCAAATTTGGGAAGCCTTGGGTGAAAGGGCGGTGAACTTTGGCACCACCGGGGTCGAGGGGGCTGTGGCGCGCGGGCTGAACCATACCACGCCGGAACCAATCACGCTGCACCGGTTGTTGGCGGATTTGGCGAACGAGGGGGTGACGCACGCGGCCATGGAGGCGTCCAGCCACGGGTTGGCGCAGCGGCGCTTGGACGGTGTGCGGCTCAGGGCGGCGGCCTTTACCAATATCACCCGCGATCACCTGGATTATCATCCGACGTTTGAAGACTACTATCAGGCGAAGGCGGGGTTGTTTGAACGGGTGTTGGGGCCTCAGGGTGTTGGGGTGTTTAATGTCGACGACCCTGCCGGGCATCGATTGGCTGGCCTGCGGGCGGGTCGTGGGCAGGATGTGCTGCGCGTGGGGACGGCCACGGGTGCGGATTTGCAGCTGTTGGGGCAGCGGTTCGATGCCACCGGTCAAGACCTGCGTTTTGCGTGGCGTGGTGATGTGCATGTCGCGCGCTTGGACCTGATCGGTGGGTTTCAAGGGGCGAATGCCTTGATCTCGGCCGGGCTGGCGGTTGGTTGCGGGGCGGTGCCAGCGGAGGTGTTTCGTGTCATGCCTGGGTTGCAGACCGTGCGCGGGCGAATGCAGCGGGCGGCGGTGCGCGACAACGGCGCGGCGGTTTATGTCGACTATGCGCACACGCCAGATGCCTTGGAGACGGCGCTGCGCGCGATGCGGCCGCATGTGATGGGTCGTTTGTTGGTCGTCTTTGGCGCGGGCGGCGACCGCGACCCCGGCAAGCGCGTGCCGATGGGCGCGGCCGCGCGGGACAACGCGGATGTGGTTTTTGTGACGGATGATAACCCCAGATCGGAAGATCCGGCCGAGATCCGGCGCGAGGTGATGATCGGCGTGCCCGAGGGCAATCAGATCGGTGACCGGGCCGAGGCGATTTTGGCCGCCGTGGATGCGCTCCAGCCGGGGGACACCCTGTTGATCGCGGGCAAAGGGCACGAGACGGGGCAGACCGTGGGCGACGATGTATTGCCCTTTGACGATGCCGAGCAGGCAAGCATTGCCGTGGCGGCCTTGGATGGGCGGTTGGCATGACAGCGTTATGGTCGGCATCCGAGGCGGCGGCGGCCACGGGCGGGCGTGTTACAGGTGATTGGATCGCGACTGGGATCTCGATTGACAGCCGGACTGTGCGGTCGGGGGACCTCTTTGTCGCGCTTGAGGATCAGCGGGATGGTCATGAGTTCGTGGCGGCTGCCCTGGAAAAGGGGGCGGTGGCAGCGTTGGTCAGCCATGTGCCTGAGGGTGTTTCTCAAGACCGGCTGCTGATCGTCGAGGATACGCTCGAGGGGCTGACCGCGCTGGGCCGGGCCGCACGGGCGCGGACCGGGGCAAAGGTCGTGGCAGTGACAGGCTCGGTGGGCAAGACCGGCTCGAAAGAGATGCTGCGCGCGGCCTTGGGCCGCCAGGGCCAGGTCCACGCGGCCGAGAAGAGCTATAACAACCATTGGGGTGTGCCGCTGACACTGGCGCGGATGCCGCGCGATACGGCGTTCGCGGTGATCGAAATCGGCATGAATGCCCCGGGCGAGATCGCGCCGCTGGCCCGCCTGGCCCGGCCACATCTCGCGTTGATCACGACCGTGGCGGCGGTGCACCTTGAGGCCTTCGGCAGCATCGAGGGGATCGCCCACGAGAAAGCCGAGATCGCCCAGGGCCTGGAGCCAGGCGGGGTTGTTCTGCTGAATTTGGATTGCGAGACCTTTGATATTCAGGCGGCGCATGTCAGGGACCTTGGCGCGCGCGCTGTCAGCTTTGGCGCGGATCCCGGCGCCAAGTACCGATTGTCCTGGGTGACCCTGACCGAGACCGCGACGACCGTTCAAGCCGTGACCAGGGGCGTGCCGCTGATGTTCAAGATCGGCCAGCCGGGGCGGCATTTGGCAAGCAATGCGTTGGGGGTATTGGCGGCGGTGGATCTGTTGGGCATGGACGTGCCGCGCGCGGCGATGACCCTGGCCAGCTGGTCGGCGCCCGAGGGGCGTGGGGCGCGGTGGCGGGTCGCCTTGGGGCCGGGGGGGATCGATGGTTCGGTTCTTTTGATCGACGAGAGCTACAACGCCAACCCGGCTGCAATGCGCGCGGCCTTCGAGGTTTTTGCGCTCAGCCAACCCCAGGATGGCGTCGGGCGGGTGAACCGTGGGCGGCGAATCGCGCTTCTGGCCGACATGCTGGAATTGGGTCCGCAAGCCGAGGCGATGCACGCCGCGTTGGCCAACCATCCGGCCTTGGGCAAAGTGGATCTGATCCATTGCGCGGGGCCCCTTATGCGTGCCCTTTATGACGCGCTGCCGATTGAAAAGCGGGGACAATGGGCGCCGACGTCCCAAGCGCTTGCCGGTCAGGTGCGGCGCCTGATAGACGCGGGTGATGTTGTGATGTGCAAAGGCTCGCTGGGCTCGAAAGCGGGGCTTTTGGTAGACGCGGTCAAAGCGCTGGGACAGGTGCAGCCGTGGGACGGGCAAGGGGCCGAGTAGATGTTGTATTTTCTGAGCGAGCTGTCGGACGGCGGGGACATCTTCAATCTGTTCCGCTATATCACCTTTCGCGCGGGCGGCGCCTTCCTGACGGCTTTGATCTTTGGCTTCATGTTTGGGCGGCCGCTGATCGACTTTCTGAAACGCAAGCAGAAGAAGGGCCAGCCGATCCGCGAGGATGGCCCCGAGACCCATATTATCGCTAAGGCGGGGACACCGACGATGGGTGGCCTTTTGATCTTGTCCGCTTTGCTCCTGAGCACGCTTTTATGGGCGCGGCTGGACAACGGCTATGTGTGGTTGGTGCTGTTTGTGACCGGGTCCTTTGGGCTGATCGGCTTCGCGGATGACTATTCGAAGGTGACCAAACATGATGTGGCGGGGATCTCGGGGCGGATGCGGCTGGGCATCGGATTTGGGATCGCAGCGATGGCGGCCGTCTGGGCGATGCTGTTGCACACCGAAGAGCTGTCGGGCCATCTGGCGTTTCCCGTCTTCAAGGACACGCTCTTGAACCTGTCGGTGCTGTTTGTGCCCTTTGCGATGATCGTGATCGTCGGGGCGGCGAATGCCGTCAACATGACCGATGGGCTGGACGGATTGGCGATCATGCCGGTGATGATCGCGGGGGGGTCGTTCGGGATCATCGCTTATGTGGTGGGGCGGACCGATTTCACCGAGTATTTGGACGTGCATTATGTGGCGGGCACGGGTGAAATTACAGTGTTCACGGCCGCTTTGATCGGCGGGGGCCTGGGGTTTTTGTGGTATAACGCGCCGCCTGCGGCCGTCTTCATGGGCGATACGGGCAGCCTGGCGTTGGGCGGGGCTTTGGGGGCGATTGCAGTGGCGACCAAGCACGAGATCGTGCTGGCGATCATCGGCGGGTTGTTCGTGGTGGAGGCACTCAGCGTGATCATCCAGGTCGTCTATTACAAACGCACCAAGAAGCGGATCTTCCTGATGGCGCCGATCCACCACCATTTCGAAAAACTGGGCTGGGCGGAAAGCCAGATCGTGATCCGCTTTTGGATTATCAGCGTGATCCTCGCGCTGATCGGACTGGCGACGCTGAAGCTGCGATAGGGGCTGGGCAGGGGCGGCATCTTTGATAGTCTGGCGACTATTGGAGGAAGGTCATTGGGATTGGTCGATTGGTTGGTGGATGTCTGGAACTCGCTTTCGGGCTGGTACGACGATCAACAGAATCAGGACAAGTCGAATGCGATAACCGACCTGGTGGCGTTGCTCTTGGCTGTGCTGGGGATAATCGGCAGTGCGATTTGGTGGCTTGCCAGAAAGCTGCGCGGGCAACGCGGCGGCGACTACGGAAATGGAGAGACGCCACGTCCATCAAACGGGCCAACATCGCCCCAACCGATGGTCACGATGACCTTGGAAGATTTCCAGAACAAACTGGAGGTGCGCGCCCAAGAAGTGCGCGCGGAATTGGCGGCATCGACCGGTACGAATGCCGAACGTTCACAGTCGGAGTTGGATGAGTTGGAACGACAGCTCGCCAATATCACTGTGTTCTACGAAAAGGCTTGGGCGCGTATCGTGGAGTTAGAGCGGCTGCTGGTCCGAGAGGGCAATGATATTGGTGTGGAACGCCTGCAAATTGCGCGCGAAAAGCTGGAAAGGGGTGACTATTCCGAAGCTGATGCGATCTTTGCTGAAATTAAGGCTCGGGATGGGCTTGCGGTCGAACGGTCGGCACGCGCTTCTTATGGGCGAGGCGAAATCGCTGAGGCCCAAGTGCGCTGGCTGGACGCGGCAGAACACTATGAGGAGGCAGCTCGGCTCAACCCAACGATTCAGTATCTGCAAACGTCCGGTGTATTTCTCCGGCGTGCCGGTCAATACGAGAAGGCAATTGTAGCGAACACGGAGCTTGTTAAGCTGGCTCGAGCGGAACACGGCAATCGCGATCAAAAGACGGCCACTGCGCTCAGCAATTTGTCCGAAAGTTTGCGAATTGTCGGCCGATACTCCGCAGCCCTTCCGGTGATCCAAGAGGCCCTTGGGATAACGAGGCAGTTGCGACCACAAGACGAGCAGTCGCTGTATATTCAACTTGGGAACTTAGGACTCATCCTGATGGGTCTGCATCGATTTGGCGAGGCAATGGCACCACTTGAGGAGGCTGTGCTGGAAAGTGAGAGAGCTAATGGAAGACAACACCCCGACACCGCTCGGGCGCTCCATAATCTGGCTGCCTATTTCAACGAACGTGGCAAGTTCGTAGAGGCCGAGCCCCTCGCGCGCGAGGCTGTTGATATCTCGAAAGCGGTTCTTGGGCCTGATCATCCAGACACAGCTATCCGCGTGAGCATATTGGCTCAAATCCTCATGAATACATATCGGCCCGCCGAGGCGGAACATCTATTCCGGGATGCATTGCGGATCACAACTCAGAGTCTTGGCGAAGGCCATCCAAAAACGGCGATCCGAAAGGATAGTCTTGGTGTGTGTCTTGTGTCTAAGCAGTTATCTGGGGTTATGAACTTCTCCGAATTAGCGGAGGCCGAGCAGCTTCATCGTTCCGCACTGAAGATTGGCATTGAGAGATTTGGTTTGGACCACCTAGAGACTGCGGAAAGCCGGCTGAACTTGGAAGTAGTACTGGAACGCATGGGAAGACATGATGAAGCTGCGAATATCAGGCGTGGCGTTACACCTTGATCGATAGGAGACCCACTCTCTGGTAGCAATGAGCAGTGGTTTCTGATGACAGTAGAGATCAGGAGTCGACGCAGGCGCCGAGAGGCGCCGGTGGGAACGTTTGCGGAAAGTTGTGGTAAATAGCGCGAGATGCGGCGAGCTTTGGTTACTGGGGGGAATCGGGGGATCGGGCGCGCGATCGCGGCCGGGCTGGTTGCCTACGGTTTGGATGTGACGATTGGCGCTCGGGATCCAGATTTGGGGCGTGCTGCGGCCGCGGACTTGGGGTGCCGTTCTGTGCATTTGGATTTGCTGAACCCCAAGGTCTATTCCGAAGCGATGGAGGGCCTGGGCGGCGTTGACGTCTTGGTCAACAACGCGGGTGTGTTGCAGGATGTCTCGATGCTGGAGGACCCCGCAGAATTTACCACCGCCATGTTGGTCATGGTACATGCGCCTTTTGATTTGATCCGCATGAATATGGGACACTGGCGCAAGACTGCTTGGGGGCGCATTGTAAATATCTCGTCTGACTGGGGCAGCTTTGCCGAAGGTTTGGCGGGGCCGGGGGCTTATGGAGTGGCGAAAGCGTCTTTGAATGCGCTGACCAAAGCGTTGCCGCGGGATTTGCCGCCCGGTGTGAAGGTCAACGCGATGTGCCCGGGCTGGGTGCGGACCCGGATGGGCGGTGCGGGGGCGACGCGCAGCCCCGAGGAAGGCGCGGAGACGGCGATATGGCTGGCGACGCTGCCCGAGGATGGGCCGACGGGCGGGTTCTTTCGGGACCGTAAGGTGATTGCGTGGTGATGGGTTTTTTAGGTGTGGTGCTTGGGGGTGGCGCCGGAGCCTCCGGCGGGGATATTTTGAGGACAAAGTGGGGTCTGGTATGATCCCGGTTCGAGGGTACGCTGGGCATCGGGTGGCGGTGCTGGGGTTGGGCCGCTCGGGGTTGACGGCGGCGCGGGCGTTGCGGGCTGGTGGGGCCGAGGTTGTGTGCTGGGACGATGGCGATGTCGGGCCGGCCGAGGCCGAGGGGTTTGCGGTGGCGGATCTGCGGCGGGATGCAGCGTGGGAGGGCGTGATGGCGTTAGTCGTCAGCCCGGGGGTCCCGCATTTGTATCCCGCTCCGCACCCGGTCGTCGCGGCGGCGCAGGCGCGTGGGGTCGTGGTCGACAACGATGTGGGGCTGTTCTTCCGGTCTTTTGGCGACGCCGATTGGGAGGTGATGGAGCGGATGCCCCAGGTGGTTTGTGTCACCGGGTCGAATGGCAAATCGACGACGACCGCTTTGATCGCACATTGTCTGACGGCCGCTGGGCGGCCGGTGCAGATGGGTGGCAACATCGGGCGCGGGGTTTTGGATCTGGAGCCTGCCACTGACGGCCAGGTCGTGGTGCTGGAACTCAGCAGCTATCAGATCGAACTGGCCCGGGCCTTGGCGCCGGATATCGCAGTGTTCTTGAACCTAAGCCCGGATCATCTGGAGCGGCACGGTGGAATCGGCGGGTATTTCGCGGCCAAACGGCGGTTGTTCGCGGAAGGCGGGCCAGAGCGGTCGGTGATCGGGGTGGATCAGGCGGAGGGGCGGTTCCTGGCGGGCCAAATGCGCGAGGTGGCCGAGAATGGGGACCCGGTGATCCGGATCGCGAACTCGGTGCAGATCAAGGATGGTTGGTCGGTGTTCGCGCGCAAGGGCTTTTTAGCCGAGTGGCGGCGGGGGCGGCAGGTGGCCGCGATCGATCTGCGCGGGGTTGCCAGTCTGCCCGGCGCACACAACCATCAGAACGCCTGTGCGGCTTGGGCGGTGTTGCGGGCGTTGGGCTTGGGGCCGCGTCAGATCGAGGAAGGGCTGCGGTCCTACCCGGGGTTGGCGCATCGCAGCCAGGTGGTGGCGGTCCGTGGTGGTGTGACCTTTGTGAACGATAGCAAGGCGACGAACGTGGATGCGGCGGCGCAGGCGCTAAGGGCCTTTGATCGGGTGCGTTGGATCGTGGGTGGCGAGCCCAAGGCCGGCGGGATCGAGGCGCTGGCGCCGTTGTTCGGAAAGGTCGCCAAGGCCTATTTGATCGGGGCGGCGGGTGACGCATTTGCGGTTACCCTGGGCGCGGTGCCGCATGAGGTCAGCGGAACGCTGGAGGTGGCGGTCGCGGCGGCGGCGGCCGAGGCGGAACCGGGCGACACGGTGCTGCTGGCCCCCGCTTGCGCCAGTTTCGATCAGTTCGACAGCTTCGAGGCGCGCGGGGATGCCTTTGTGCGGCTGGTCGAAGGGTTGGTATGACAGCCACGCCCGAGGCGGTGCGCGGCGTTTATGTGCGGCAAGCGGCACAGTGGGATGCGGAGCGGCGCAAGACGCTGATCGAGTTGGGATGGCTGAAACGGCTGACGGTGGGGCTCGATGCTGGGGCGGCGGTGCTGGATTTGGGCTGCGGTTCGGGGCGGCCCATTGGGGCTTGGTTGGATGCACAAGGGTTTGCGCTGACCGGTGTAGATTTTGCGGGGCCGATGCTGGATCTGGCCCGGGCGGCGGTACCCGGCGCGCGGTGGGTCGAGGGCGATATGCGGGTGCTGGATCTGGGCGAGCCGTTTGCCGCGATTGTTGCCTGGGACAGTTTCTTCCATCTCAAGCGAGAGGATCAAGGGCCGTGCCTGCTGCGGATCCTAGCGCATTTGGCGCAGGGTAGGCGGCTGTTGATGACAACCGGGCCGCGCGATGGGGATGTCATGGGGAAGGTGGGGGGCGAGGCGGTCTATCACGCGTCGCTGGCGCCTAGAGCGCTTCGCCTTAAACTTGAATCACCTAACGCTGCCTGAAATCATAGATTTCAACGCGTTAGGTGACGAAACATGTCTCAAGGTAAAGGCGAAACGCTTTAAAGTCTATGAGGCTTTGATCACCGAAGCGGGGTGCCACGTGTTGGATTTCGCGCCCGAGGATCCAACTGTCGATTTACACACGGTTTGGCTGATTGTACGCGACAACTGACAGGCTACGCCTTGGAGCCGATTGGCTCGGAGCGTTAAGCGGCGCGGTAGGCCACAGCCAATTGCTTGAAACTTGGTTTGTTGAGTACGGAATGAGCTCCGCCCATGGAAACGGTCTGATGTTGCCCGATGACTCCTATCGGGCGGAGCGACACTAAAGCGTTTCGACTTTACCTTGAGACATGTCTCATCACCTAACGCGTTGAAATCTATGATTTCAGGCAGCGTTAGGTGATTCAAGTTAAAGGCGAAACGCTGTAAGACCAATCGCCGCCTACGATAACACGCCTTATGTTTTCCTTTGCGAAAGTTCGGCTGGCATCGGCGGGCGGGTTTCGGGCGGAAGGCTTAGCGCGTCGTCCAGCCAGTGTTCGAGCGCCACTAGGTCTTGAGGCATGGCTTGTCCGAGCGCGCGCATTTGTTGCAATTCCTCTCGCAGGCGCTCTTGCAGCGCATGGGGGTCTTCGGGCTGGGCGATGATCTCGTCCAGCAACGCATAGACCGAAGCTTTTAGGGTTTCGAACATCGGTCAGGATGCACAGCGGCGGCAGAGCGGGGTGTAGGGCAGAACGTTGAGCCGTTCCGCAAGGATCTGCTCGCCGCAGTTTTGACAGACGCCGTAGGTGCCCTCGTTGATGCGGGCTAGTGCTGCGTCGATCTTCTCGATCTCGGCCAGCCCCGCGTTGCCCAGCCGTTCCATGACCTCGTCGTCTTCGCGCTCTGTTGCGCGGTCTTCGGCGTCGCGAGGGGCGGGCGCGTCCAATGCCTCCTCAAAGTGCTGCAAGCGCCCCGTCAGTTCGTCTCGGCGCGCTTGCAGTTGTACCCTTTTGGCGTTCCATGCCGTCATGGTGTCCTCCATCCCTTCAGGTGGAGGGACCCTAGCAGGGGCGCGTGGCCCATCACATTGATACGGATCAAGCGGCTGTCAAAGCGATCTGTGTTCTGAGGGATCGGTAGTTGCGAGAAAGGTGCCTTGCCCTTGATGATCCCGGGTGGACGGTTGCCCGCTGCGGGAGTGGGCCCCAGCCTGTCGCGTGTGCAAATACTTTATCCCGATTGCTTTGGCATAGCTTGGGGGGGCCTATCCCGCTCTGGCTGTTGACAGCACCGGTCCCTTGGCCCCTGTTGTGTGGATGTCATTGCTGGTGGTCAATCGTAATTTTCGGCTGATGTTCTCGGCCTCGGCCGTGTCGAATTTAGGGGATGGGATTTCGGCGCTGGCCTTTCCGTGGTTGGCCACCTTGATCACGCGAGACCCTCTTTTGATCTCGCTGGTGGCTTTTGCGACGCGGCTGCCATGGTTGTTGTTCGCGATCCCAGCAGGGGTGATCACGGATCGGTTCGATCGGCGGCGGTTGATGGTGCAGGCGGATGCGTTCCGGCTGTTGCTTACAACGGGGATCATCGGGCTAATCCTGAGTTTTCCGGCCCTGCCCATGGGGCAAGGCGACGCGACGACCTATATCCTGGCGTTGTCGGGGTTGGCGTTCTTTTTGGGCATGGCCGAGGTGGTGCGGGACAATGCGGCACAAACCGCCCTGCCGTCGGTTATCCCGGCAGCAGACCTGGAGCGGGCCAACGGGCAGCTTTGGAGCGTCGAACTGATCATGGGCTCGTTCCTGGGGCCGCCGCTGGCGGGCGTTTTGATTGCATGGGCGGTGCCCGCGCCCTTTCTGATGAACGCCGTGACATTCGGGCTGGCGGCTTGGGTGATGTGGTGCGTGGCGATGCCGGTCCGGGTGGCGCCGCTGCGTCAGAGGGTCTGGGCGGAGGTGATCGAGGGCGCGCGCTGGATGCTGGCACATCGGGCGATCCTGCAACTGGCGGTGATGCTGGGGGTGTTGAACGCGGCGTCCTTTATGGCGGTGACGGTTCTGATCCTGGTCTCGCAGGAGGTTCTGGGCCTGTCGGCCGCAGGCTATGGTCTGTTGCTGATTGCAGGGGCTGCAGGTGGCGTGCTGGGCGGTATGGTCTGTCCGAAGATCGTGGATCTGCTGGGGCGGCAGCGAAGCCTGCATTTGGCGCTGTTGATGTTCCCGGTGCCTTTGGTCGTGATCGCGTTGACCTCGGACCCTATAATTGCGGGTATGGCGTTGTTTCTGGAGACCTTTGCCTCACTACTGTGGAATGTGGTGACCGTGTCTTATCGCCAGCGGTTGATCCCCGATGGGCTGCTGGGGCGGGTGAACAGCATTTACCGGTTCTTTGGCTGGGGAATGATGCCGCTGGGTGCCCTGCTGGGCGGCGTTTTGGTGGCCTGGGCCGAGCCTGGGCTGGGGCGCGAGGCGGCTCTGCGTTTGCCGTATTGGGTTGGGGCTGTGGGGATGGCTGGGGTTGCTGGCTATGGATTGATGCGGCTGCGGTTGACGTGAGCCCGGCCCGTGATGCGGTTGTTTAGGGCGCCGGAGACCGCGCGAAGAGGGTGGCAAAGGACTAGCGTGCCGATGCGAAACCGGCTAGGCTGCGCGGCGGAAGACAGGGGCTAGACCTGCGGTACAAGCGGGCAGTCAGAGGCAGGGGCGCCGAAGGGCGTCGGTTTAAGGGCAGGTCGTTATGACCGAAATGGTGTATGGATCGGTTGCCGCCAAGCCGGGCGAGCCGCTGTTGCCGCGTTGGTGGCGGACGGTGGATCGCTGGTCGCTTGGGGCCGTGGTCGGTTTGTTTCTGGTGGGGATGTTGCTGGGGCTCGCGGCCTCGCCCCCGCTTGCCCAGCGCAATGGGTTGGAGCCGTTTCACTATGTGACGCGGCAGGCGGTCTTTGGGATGGTGGCGCTGGTGGCGATGATTGTCGCCTCGATGCTGTCGCCCACGCAGATCCGGCGCAAAGCGATCCTTGGGTTTGGGATTGCCGCTGTCGCGGTGGCCCTGCTGCCGATGCTGGGCACGGATTTCGGCAAGGGTGCCGTGCGGTGGTACTCGCTGGGCTTCGCCAGCGTGCAGCCCTCGGAGTTCTTGAAACCAGGGTTCGTGATTTTTGCCGCATGGCTGATGGCGGCGAGTACCGATATCGGTGGACCGCCGGGCAAGACCCTGTCGTTTATCACAGCGATTGTGCTGGCGCTGATGCTGGCGCTGCAACCGGACTTTGGCCAGGCTTGTTTGATCCTGGCCAGTTGGGGGCTGATGTATTTTATCGCCGGTGCGCCAATTCTATTGCTGGTTTTGGTTGCCGCAGGCGTGCTGGCGGCGGGCGTCTTTGCCTATGCCAATTCCGAGCATGTGGCCCGGCGCATCGATGGGTTCCTCAGCCCGGATCTGGATCGGACCCAGATAGGCTTTGCCGGGAATGCGATTCAGGAGGGCGGGATTTTCGGCGTCGGCGTGGGCGAAGGCACGGTGAAGTGGTCGCTGCCCGATGCGCATACTGACTTCATCATTGCGGTCGCGGCCGAGGAATATGGGCTGCTGATCTGCCTGTTGATCATTGTGCTGTTTTCGATGGTGGTGATCCGGTCGTTCGTGCGGCTGGTGCGCGAGCGGGACCCCTTCGTGCGGCTGGCGGGCACTGGGCTGGCGGCCCTGTTTGGGATGCAAGCCTTGATCAACCTGGGTGTCGCCGTGCGGCTGTTGCCCGCCAAGGGGATGACGCTGCCGTTCGTAAGCTACGGTGGATCGTCGTTGCTGGCGGCGGGGCTGTCGATGGGCATGCTCTTGGCGCTGACGCGGGCGCGGCCTCAGGATCATCTGTCTGAGTTTATTGGACGGGGTCGGTGAAGACCCCGTTGGTTGTGATCGCGGCGGGCGGCACCGGGGGGCACATGTTCCCCGCGCAAGCCTTGGCCGAGGAGATGCTGCGCCGCGGTTGGCGGGTGAAGCTGAGCACGGATCTGCGGGGTGCGCGCTATGCCGGTGGCTTCCCTGAGGCGGTGGAACGGCAGGTGCTGCGCTCGGCCACTTTTGCGCGCGGCGGGGTGATGGCCAAAGCCGTTGTGCCGCTGTGGATTGGTCTTGGCATTTTGGGCGCTGTTTGGGCGATGCTTCGCGACCGACCGGCTGTGGTGGCGGGGTTCGGGGGGTATCCGGCGCTGCCTGCGATGGCGGCGGCCTGGGTTCTGCGCGTGCCGCGACTTATCCACGAGCAGAACGGTGTGTTGGGGCGGGTCAATCAGGTCTTTGCAAAGCGGGTGAATGTGGTTGCCTGCGGCACCTGGCCAACCACGATCCCGGGCGGCATCCCGGGTCGGCATGTGGGCAATCCGGTGCGGACCAAAGTGCGGGTTGTGGCCGATTGCCGGTATCATCCGCCCAGCGAGGATGGGCCGATTGAGGTGCTTGTTTTTGGTGGCAGCCAGGGGGCCAGCGTGATGCGAGTCGTGCCCGAGGCGATCGCGCTGCTGCCCGAGGATCTGCGTGGGCGGTTGGTGATCAGCCAACAGGCGCGCGAGGCGGATGAGGACGAGGTCCGTAGCGCTTTTATGGTGCTGGGATTACCGGCGGACATCCGGCCCTTTTTCGATGATATGCCGCAACGGTTGGCGCGGGCGCAGTTGGTGATCTCCCGGGCCGGGGCCTCGACGATCGCGGATCTGACGGTGATCGGGCGCCCCGCGATTTTGGTGCCCTTAGCGCAGGCGATCCGGGATGAGCAGACGTCGAATGCGCGTGGTATGGTGGACGCGGGAGCAGCGATTTTAGCGCCGGAAAACGGATTGACACCCCAGGTGTTGGCCGGGCATATCGCGGGCTTTCTGGCCGATCCCACCCGGGCGGCCCAGGCAGCCGCCGCGGCGCGTCGTTTGGGCAAACCCGACGCGGCCGAGGTTTTGGCGGATCTGGTCGAGACGCTTGCGAAAGGATCCTGATCGATGAATGCCGCGACACGCATGCCGCATGATATTGGACCGATCCATTTCGTGGGGATTGGCGGCATCGGCATGTCGGGCATCGCCGAGGTTCTGCTGAACCATGGCTATCGGGTGCAGGGATCGGATTTGCGCGAGAGTCCAATCACGCGGCGTTTGGCGGAACGGGGTGCGACGATCTTCATTGGACAGCGGGCGGCGAACCTGAAAGGGGCGGCGGTGGTCGTGATCTCGTCGGCGATCAAGCCGGGGAATGCCGAGCTGGATACAGCCCGCAGCTTGAAGCTGCCGGTTGTCAGACGTGCCGAGATGTTGGCCGAGTTGATGCGGCTAAAGAACAACGTGGCGGTGGCTGGCACGCACGGGAAGACCACGACGACATCGATGGTTGCCGCCCTGCTGGATGGCGGCGGGTTGGACCCCACGGTGATCAACGGTGGGATCATCCATGCCTATGGATCCAATGCGCGGATGGGCGCGGGCGAATGGATGGTGGTCGAGGCGGACGAAAGCGACGGCACCTTTAACCGACTGCCCGCGACGATTGCCATTGTGACCAATATCGACCCGGAACATATGGACCACTACGGTGATTTCGATACGCTGCGCGCGGCTTTCGATACCTTCGTGTCCAATATCCCGTTCTATGGTGTGGCCGTCTGCTGCATCGATCACCCTGAGGTGCAGGCGCTGGTTGGGCGGATCCATGATCGGCGGGTGATCACCTATGGGTTTAACCCGCAAGCGGACGTACGGGTGATGGATCTGCGCTACGAAGGCGGGGTGGCAAAGTTCGATGTGGTGCTGTCGGGCGAGGGCGATGTGATCGATGGGCTCAGCTTGCCGATGCCGGGGGACCACAATGTCTCGAATGCTCTGTCAGCGATTGCAGTGGCACGGCATTTGGGCGTGAGCCATGACGAGATCCGCAGCGCTTTGGACGGGTTCGGCGGTGTTAATCGGCGGTTTACCAAGGTGGCCGAGGTTGGTGGCGTGACGATCATCGATGATTATGGGCATCACCCGGTTGAGATTGCGGCTGTGCTGAAAGCGGCACGGCAGGCGACCAGTGGTAAGGTGATCGCGGTACATCAGCCGCATCGCTACAGCCGCTTGTCCGATTTGTTCGAAGAGTTTTGCACCTGTTTCAACGACGCCGATGTGGTGGCGATCGCGGATATCTATGCCGCTGGCGAAGCCCCGGTCGAAGGGGCGGATCGTGCCAGCCTGGTCGCGGGGCTTAAGGCGCATGGGCACCGGCAGGCGGTGGCCCTGGATGACGAGGCAGGTTTACCCGGATTTATCCGCGAGGTGGCCGAGCCGGGGGATATGGTCGTATGTCTGGGCGCGGGCAGCATCTCGGGCTGGGCGCATGATCTGCCGGAGGCGCTGACGGACGCATGATCTGGAGCGCTGCATTGGGGTTGGTTTGGGTCGTCTTGGTCTCGCTGGTGGCCCTGATGCCTTTTCCACAACACAAACCCTATGCTGTGGCGATGTTGGTGCTGTTTCCGGCGGTGCTGGTCGCCGTGGCCGTTGATTTCGGCGTGCTCTGGGCGGTCTTGCTGTTTCTGGCGGCGCTGTCGATCTATCGCTATCCGGCGCTGTTTGCGGCGAAATACCTGTGGCGTCGGTTGCGGGGGCAGCAATGACATCGCTTCTGTTGGCGTGTCTTTGGGCTGTTATCGCCAATGTGGTGGCGATGCTGCCCTCAAAGCGCAGCCACTGGCCACAGGCCTATGCACTGATCGCCACGGGGCTGCCAATTGTGGGGTATGTGGGGGTACAAAATGGATGGCAGGTGGCGCTAATCGTGGGGGTCGCCGGGGCTTCGATCTTGCGGTGGCCTTTGCGGTATGTGGGGGCATGGTTGCGGCGGTTTGCATCGCACCGGGGATTGTAAGGGGCTGATGATGCAGACACCGATGCTGCTCTATTTGCTGGCTGTCCCGTTGTTGATGTTCGTGACCTTTTTTCTCATGGCACAGGTGTTGCCCAAGGCGGTCTATCGCCGGGTGGCTTGGGTTCTTGCATTGGGGCCAGCGGCCGTTTGGGCGGGGATCGGTCTGATCTCGGACCAGGTGGGGGTGATCGTTGGTTTGGCTGCTGGATTGACGGTCTGCGTCGCCGCATTGGCCTGGCTGGCCGCACGGATTGCCTATCGGTGGCGCGGATGACCGATGCGATGCCCCGCGTGCGCGGGGTGCTCACGCCGGGGCGCCCCCTGGCCGAGCTAAGCTGGCTACGCGTCGGCGGCCCGGCCGAGTGGCTATTTCAGCCCGCGGATCTTGAGGACCTGCAGGCGTTTCTCGCAGCACTACCGAAGGATGTGCCGGTGTTCCCCCTGGGCGTCGGCTCGAACTTGATCATTCGTGACGGCGGCATCCGCGGTGTCGTGGTCCGTTTAGGACGGGGGTTCAGTGGGTTCGAGGTGCTTAGCGACACCCGTGTGCGTGCCGGGGCCGCGCTGTTGGACGCCCATGTCGCGCGGCGGGCGGCGTCGGCGGGGATCGATCTGGGGTTTTTGCGAACCATCCCAGGGGCCGTTGGCGGCGCGTGCCGGATGAATGCGGGCTGTTATGGATCTTATGTCGCGGATGTCTTTGTCGAAGCGCGGGCTGTGTCGCGCGATGGCACTCTGGTCACCTTGGGTCCTGCGGATATGGGGTTCGCGTATCGATCAACGGCGTTGCCGCCGGATATGATCTTGATCGATGCCGTGTTCGAAGGCGCGCAGGACGCGCCAAAGGACATTGAGGCAAGGATGGAGGCGGCGCTGGCCAAGCGGGCCGAAACGCAGCCGGTCAAGGAACGCTCGGCCGGGTCGACGTTTCGAAACCCTGCTGGATACAGCTCGACCGGTCGGGGCGATGATGTGCATGACCTGAAGGCGTGGAAGCTGATCCAGGACGCGGGCATGCAAGGTGCCATCCGCGGCGGGGCGCAGATGAGCGTGAAGCACGCGAATTTTTTAATTAACAAAAGTGACGCTTCTGCCACAGACCTCGAGGAGTTGGGCGAGGCGGTCAGGAAAAGAGTTTCAGACTGTTTCAACATCAACCTAGAGTGGGAGATCATGCGCGTGGGTGACCCTTAACAAGGGGTGGTGGGCTGACAGCATGACCATAAAACGACCCTGAGGGCGGCCAGCAGAAGCCGAAACCCCAGGGCAAAGACCGAGGCGGGTTATGTCGAGCAGGACACACACCCGCATTGCAGTGCTAAAGGGCGGGCCTTCCGCCGAGCGCGACGTCTCGCTTGTCACGGGACGCGAATGTGCGGCTGCTTTGCGGACCGAAGGCTTTGACGTTGTCGAGATCGACGCGGGCGAAGACCTGTTTGCAAAGCTCACCGCCGCCGCCCCGGATGTTGTGTTCAATGCCTTGCACGGCCGCTGGGGCGAGGATGGCTGCATGCAGGGCATCCTGGAATGGCTGCGTATTCCCTATACCCACTCCGGGGTCATGGCCTCGGCCCTGGCGATGGACAAGGTCCGCACCAAAGAGATCTATGCCGCCCACGGTTTGCCGGTGGTGCGTCACGAGTTGGTGAGCGCCGATCAGGCGCGTGCGAATCACCCGATGCCGCCACCCTATGTGGTGAAGCCCTATAACGAGGGCAGCTCGGTGGGGGTCTACATCGTGCCTGAAGGGGCCAACGGGCCCGCAAATTTGAACCCGGACATGCCAGAGGTTGTGATGGCCGAGGCGTTTATTCCGGGACGTGAGTTGTCTGTTACAGTCATGGGCGACAGGGCGCTCAGCGTTACCGATATATTAACCAACGGTTGGTACGATTATCAGGCAAAGTATGCTGAAGGCGGGTCGCGTCACGTGGTTCCGGCAAACGTGCCGGGAGAGATTTTCGACGCCTGCCTCGATTTTGCACTACGTGCGCACAATGCTCTGGGTTGTCGGGGCGTATCGCGCACAGATCTGCGTTGGGACGAAAGCAGGGGGATAAACGGTCTCTTCTTGCTAGAAACCAACACACAGCCAGGGATGACCCCCACCTCCCTGGCACCGGAACAAGCTGCCCATTGCGGAATACCCTTTGGGCAGCTTGTCTCCTGGATGGTGGAGGATGCTTCGTGCTTCCGGTAAAGGTTCGGCGTGACCCCGCGCCCAGCCGGGTGAAGTACAGGCTTCAGCGCCTGTGGCTCACCCCCGCCATCCGAAATTTGGTCCGCATCGGTTTGCCTTTGGGCGCGCTTCTCGGCCTGGTTTTGAGCATCGCCTTGAACCCGGATGTACAGGCGTGGTCCAAGGCGCAGACGGCGGCTTTGCGTCAGCAGGTTGCCTCGCATCCCGGCTTGATGGTTACCAATATCGTCCTGGACGACATGAGCCCCGACATGGCGACGGCGCTAAAAGACAATATGGATCTGTCGCTGCCAGTCAGTTCGATGGATCTGGACCTTTCGCTGCTGCATGAAAAAATCACGGCGATCGAGGCGGTGGCGGCGGCCCATGTCCGGATTGAGGGCGGTGGGCTGCTCAAGATCTCGGTCACCGAACGCGAGCCGAAAGTGCTGTGGCGCAGTGCCGAGGGTCTAAAACTGATCGATGCCGAGGGGATGCGCCTTGGCGTGATCCCCAACAGGGCCGTGCGGCCCGATTTGCCTATCCTGGTGGGCGAGGGGGCGAACAAGGCGGTGGCCGAAGCGCTGGTGCTGCTGGATTTGGCGCAGCCGATCGCGGGGGACATCCGCGCTTTGCGTAGGGTGGGCGCACGGCGCTGGACGATCGCGTTGCAAGACGGCCCGCGCATTTTGCTGCCCGAGGTGGGCGCGGCCGAGGCGCTGGCCCGGGTCATGGCGCTGCATGATGCCGACGATATCTTGTCGCGCGATCTGGTTGCGGTCGACATGCGCGATGGCCGTCGGCCGATCCTACGCCTGAGCGCGGATGCTCTTTACCAGTTGCGCCGTGCGCGCGGACTAATCGGAGAAGAAGACACATGAGCCATGTGTTCGAAGCGCAGCGCGCGATGCGGGCCCGGCGCGAGGCGGCGCTCAGGCGAGGTGTGGTGGCTGTTTTGGATATCGGCACCAGCAAGATCAGCTGCCTGGTCCTACAGTTCGCGCCGGGGCGCGAGGGCGAGGGCAGTTTGCCCAAACGCGGCCTGACCCATGGCGCGTTTCGGGTGATCGGGGCCGCGACCACCCGATCGCGTGGGGTGCGAACGGGCGAGATCGCCGCGATGGATGAGACCGAGCGGGCGATCCGCACCGCTGTGCAAGCGGCGCAAAAGATGGCCGATGTGCGGGTCGACCATGTGATTGCGTGTTTCGGTGGCGGTCTGCCCCGCTCTTACGGGATGAGTGGCGATGTGCGGGTGGAATACGGTGAGGTGTCCGAGCAGGACGTCGGCCATGTGCTGGCCGCTTGCGATGTGCCGGATTACGGCGCCGAGCGCGAGGCGCTGCATGCAATGCCGGTGAACTTCACCTTGGATGGGCGCACGGGTTTGAACGATCCGCGGGGCCAGATCGGCGGTCGACTGTCCGTCGATATGCATCTGCTGACGGTCGATGCGGCCCCGGTACACAACTTGCTCCATTGTATCCGGCGGTGTGACCTTGAGCTGGCGGGGCTGACCGTTTCGTCTTATGCCAGTGGGATCGCGGCCTTGGTCGAGGATGAGCAGGAATTGGGTGCTGCTTGTATCGACCTGGGCGGTGGGACCAGCGGCATCTCGATCTTTGCCAAGCGGCATATGATTTACGCGGACGCGGTGCCTTTGGGGGGGCATCATTTGTCGTCTGATATCTGCCAGGGCTTGCAGGTGTCGATGTCGGTGGCCGAGCGGATCAAGACGGTGCATGGCGGGGTCATGGCCACGGGGATGGATGATCGGGACTTGATCGAAATCCCCTCGCCGCATGCTGCCATGCACGAGCGGGTCGAGGATCGTCGACAGGTCAGCCGGTCCGAGTTGATCGGCGTGATGCGACCCCGGATGGAGGAGATCCTTGAGGAGGTGCGGGATCGCCTGGACGCATCGGGGTTTGAGTATCTGCCCGGGCAGCGGGTGGTGCTTACTGGTGGCTCCGCGCAAGTGCCGGGGTTAGAGAGCCTGGCGCAGCGGATTTTGGGGCGACAGGTTCGGATCGGCAAACCGTTGCGCGTCCAGGGCCTTCCGCAGGCCGCAACAGGGCCCGCGTTCGCGGCGGCCGTCGGTTTGGCGTTGCATGCCAGTCACCCCCAGGACGAGTGTTGGGATTTCGAGATGCCCAGCGATTTGATCGGCGCGCGCCGGGTGCGCCGGGCGCTGAAGTGGTTTCGCGAGAACTGGTGACAGGCACAAAATAAGCGGTTCTGTGCCATAAACAGCACAAAATCCGTGACGTAAGCGGGCGGATGAGCTACCTTGCGAATCAGCAGAAACGGCAAAGAACCGTAGGTTAATCAAGCGGTCACTATTACAGGCGGTATAAAAATGGCTTTGACTCTCAGCATGCCCGAGAAGCATGATCTGCGTCCACGTATCACTGTGTTCGGTGTGGGTGGCGCTGGCGGAAACGCCGTGAACAACATGATCGAAAAAAACCTTGAGGGGGCCGAGTTCGTGGTGGCGAACACGGACGCGCAAGCCCTGGCGCAAAACCAAGCGGTGCAAAAGCTGCAGCTTGGTGTGCAGGTGACCCAAGGTTTGGGCGCTGGCGCGCGCCCCGACGTTGGCTCGGCTGCCGCTGAAGAGTCGATCGAGGCGATTGTGGATCAATTGGCCGGCGCTCATATGTGCTTTATTACCGCTGGAATGGGTGGCGGTACCGGGACGGGTGCTGCGCCGATCATCGCAAGGGCGGCCCGCGAGATGGGCGTGCTAACCGTTGGCGTTGTGACCAAGCCGTTTCAGTTCGAAGGTGGGCGCCGGATGCGCCAAGCCGAGGAAGGCGTGGCCGAGTTGCAGCGCGTGGTTGACACGCTGATCGTGATCCCCAACCAGAACCTATTCCGTCTGGCGAACGAGAAAACGACATTTACCGAGGCGTTCAGCCTAGCGGACGACGTGCTCTACCAGGGCGTCAAAGGTGTGACCGACCTGATGGTGCGGCCCGGGATCATCAATCTGGACTTTGCCGACATCCGCTCGGTCATGGACGAGATGGGTAAGGCGATGATGGGCACCGGCGAGGCCGAAGGCGAGGATCGCGCGGTGCATGCCGCCGAAAAGGCCATCGCCAACCCGCTGCTGGACGAGATCAGCCTGAAAGGCGCGCAGGGCGTCTTGATCAACGTGACCGGTGGCCCCGATCTGACACTGTTCGAGTTGGACGAGGCGGCGAACCGGATCCGTGGCGAGGTGGATCCCGAGGCGAACATCATTGTCGGCTCCACCCTGGATCCCGAGATGAGCGGCCGGATGCGTGTGTCGGTCGTGGCCACGGGCATTGATTTGCAGGAGGGGCAATCCCAGCCGCCGGTCGAGCAGACCCGTACCGAGCCCGCCCCCGCGCCCAAGGTGGTCGAGGCTGCCCCCGAGGCCGCGCCTGAACCACAGATCGCGGCGCGCAGTTTTGCTGATGTTCAGGCCGTGCGTGAAACAGTGCCCGAGGCACCCGCTGTTGTTCCGCAGCCCACCCAGCCTGAGTTGCCGGTCGCACATCAATCGGTTGAAGCGCCCGAAGGTGCTGCCGAGCCGCGTCAACCCGGCGATCCCACGCCCGAGGCCTTGGCCCGATTGCAGGCGGCGGTGAACCGCGTGCCGGAAACCCAAGCGCCTGCGCCGCGCCCGACGCGGCCCCAGGCAGTGGAGGAGGGCTCGCGATTTGCGATCAACAGTCTGATCCACCGGATGACCGGACAGGGCCACAGGGACGAGCGTGATGCCGCACCGCGGCAATCCCCACCCCTGACAGCGGCGGAAAACGGCCAAAATGACGAGCGGGACCGTCACGAGATCCCAGCTTTCCTCAGACGTCAGGCAAACTGACGTTCAAGCGGTGCTCCGCTTATCGTGAACAGGGCGTCCGATTCGGGCGCTCAAATTTTATGGTTAATCAGCGACTTATGTTACTCTTGTAGTAATGTGACATAATCTTTGTGTTGAATAACTGGGCCCCCAAAGCGTATTTTTCTCTAAATTTCGATGTTTGGTGCAGCGCGTCAAATTTCAGCCAGATCGCAACCGGTCAAGGGCTGGCGGCTGATCTGAAGGAGGGGCTCGTGCAGACGACTTTGAAACGCGACGTGCAATTCGTCGGCACAGGATTGCATTCGGGCCGGCCGGCACGCATCACTTTGCGCCCCGCGGCGGCAAATCATGGTATTCGTTTTCGCCGGGTCGACGTGACGGATCGGGATGCTTTTGTCCCAGCAACCTTTAAAAACGTTGCCGATACGATGCTGAATACCACACTGTCGAATGCGGCGGGCGTGACCGTGTCGACCGTTGAGCATCTGATGGCTGCGATTGCTGGCTGTGGTTTGCACAATGTGCTGATCGACATCGACGGGCCCGAAGTGCCGATCATGGATGGCAGCGCGCGGCGTTTCGTGCGGGATATCACGGCGGCGGGATTGTACGAGACGGATACGCCGGTTGCGGTTTGGCGCGTGGTCAAGCCGGTCGAGATTACCGTGGGCGATGCCACCGCACGGATCGAACCCTGTGACGGCATTACGATCGCCTTCGAGATCGACTTCCCCGATGCTGCGATTGGCCGTCAAATGCGCAAACTGGACATGGCAAATGGCTGTTTCGTCCGTGAGTTGAGCGACTGCCGGACCTTCTGCCGCCGGGCCGAGGTGGATTATATGCAATCGCGCGGCCTGGCGTTGGGTGGCACGCTGGACAATGCGGTCGTTGTCGATGGCGACGACGTGCTGAACCCTGAGGGCTTTCGCAGGGCGGACGAATGTGTGCGCCATAAGATGCTGGACGCCTTGGGCGATTTGGCTCTGGCGGGTGCGCCGATCCTCGGGGCCTATACTGGTTTGCGGGCCGGGCACGGGCCCACGAACCAACTCTTGCGCAAGCTGTTTGCCACCCCTGGGGCGGTCGAGTTGGTGGTGTGTGACGACGATCAAGCCCGGCGTTTGCCTGGCTTTGGTCTGGTCGAGGCTGATCTGGCGGCGGTGGGCTGACACACTGCCTTCAGGGCGCCGGTCTTTTGACCCCACGTCCCCTTTTTCCCGGTTTCACAGATGTGCTAGATCACCTAGTATTGAGTATATGTGAAAAGAGGGACGTCATGCGCCGTCTGGGAATCGTACTGATTTGCATGCTTGGTCTGACCGCCTGTGGTCGCGGCGAGGGTGAAGTTGAGGTCGAAAGCCGCTCGGCCCAGGATCTGTTCCTTTCCGCCGAGCGGGAGTTGGATAAAGGGGCTTCGCTCCGCGCGGCCGGACTGTTTGACGAAGTCGAGCGGCTCTATCCCTATTCTGAGTGGGCGAAACGGTCGGTCATCATGTCCGCCTTCGCGTACTACGATGCAAACCTGTTCGACCGCTCGCGCGCGGCTGCTGAGCGCTACCTCGATTTTTATCCGGCGGATCAGGACGCGGCCTATGCACAGTACCTGATCGCGCTCAGCTATTACGACCAGATCGTCGATGTGGGCCGGGACCAAAGTGTGACGTTTGACGCGTTGCAAGCACTGCGCGAAACGATCGAGCGTTATCCCGACAGCCAATATACCAAATCAGCGGAACTGAAGTTCGATCTGGCGCTGGACCATCTGGCCGGCAAAGAGATGGAGATCGGGCGCTATTACCTTAAGCGCGGGCATTACCCTGCGGCGATCAATCGGTTCCGCGCGGTGGTGCAAGAGTTCCAGACCTCGCAGCACACGCCCGAAGCATTGCACCGCTTGGTGGAAAGTTACCTCTCGCTGGGGCTTACGGATGATGCGCAGACTGCCGGGGCCATTCTGGGTTACAATTATCAGGGGACCGAGTGGTACGAAGACAGCTATGCGCTGCTCACCCAACAAGGGCTAGAAGCGCGCAACACCGGGGGTGGCTGGTTGAACCGCATTTACCGGCAAGTGATCCAGGGCAAGTGGTTGTGAGCCACAGGCGCGGCTGACGTGCTGACGGATCTGAGTATTCGCGACGTTCTTTTGATCGAGGCGTTGGATCTGGAGTTTCACCCCGGCCTGAACGTCCTCACGGGCGAAACGGGGGCGGGTAAATCCATTTTGTTGGACAGTTTGGGGTTCGTGCTGGGCTGGCGCGGCCGCGCGGATATCGTGCGGCAGGGGGCGTCCGAGGGCGAGGTAACGGCGGTGTTTGAGCTGGCACCCGGCCATAGTGCTTTGGACGTGCTGGCCGAGGCGGGTTTGCCGGTCGAGGACCAATTGGTGTTGCGGCGGATCAACAGCGCAGATGGGCGCAAGCGGGGGTTTGTGAACGACCGGCGCGCCTCGGGCGAGGTGCTGCGGGCCCTGTCGGCGACATTGGTGGAATTACACGGGCAGCAGGACGACCGGGGGTTGCTCGACAGCAAAGCCCATCGGGCGTTGCTGGACGAGTTCGGTGCTATGGGGGCGGGGCGGTCGGCCACTCAGCAGGCTTGGCGCGACCTGTCCGCGGCGCGCAAAGCAAGGGCCGAGGCCGAGACGCTGCTGGCCGAAGCCGCGCGCGACACCGAGTTTTTGCGCCATGCGGTGGACGAACTGACAATCCTGACGCCAAAGCCTGGCGAAGATGCCCGGTTGGACACCCAACGGCGACAGATGCAGATGGCCGAGAAGATCCGCGATGATGTGGCGCGCGCGGTGCAGGTCATGGGGGGCGAAGGGGCCGAGGGCCGATTGGCCGAGGCCATGCGCTGGCTTGAGGTCGTCGCCGACCGGGCCGAAGGCGCGTTGGAGGCGCCGCTGGCGGCCTTGGGCCGGGCGATGATCGAACTGGGCGAAGCGCAAGCCGCGACCGAGGAGGTTTTGCGAAATCTGGATGCGGATCCGATGGCCCTGGAACATCTTGAGGAGCGTCTGTTCGCGATCCGCGCATTGGCCCGAAAGCATTCGGTGCAGCCTGACGAACTAGCGGATCTGGCGGGGGATTTGTCCAAGCGGTTGGCTGCGATCGATGGTGGCGATGCCGAGGTCGCGCGGCTGACACAGGTCGAGCGTGACGCGGAAGCGGCTTTCGATACGGCTGCCAGTGCATTGACCGCCGCGCGACGTTCGTCGGCTAAACGCCTGGACCAGGCGATGGCGCGGGAACTCGCGCCGTTGAAACTTGAGCGGGCCGTGTTCGAAACCCGCGTCACGGATGCCGAGCCGGGTCCCGAGGGGCGGGACGCGGTGACCTTCACGGTGGCCACCAATCCCGGCGCCCCGGCAGGGCCATTGGGGCGGATCGCCTCGGGCGGCGAGCTGTCGCGGTTTCTGTTGGCGCTGAAGGTGTGTTTGACCGGCCGGGCCAGCGGCCTGACGATGATCTTTGACGAGATCGATCGCGGTGTCGGCGGCGCGACGGCCGATGCCGTCGGGCGGCGGTTGGCACAGGTGGCAAGCGGTGCGCAGGTTCTTGTGGTCACGCATTCGCCGCAAGTGGCCGCTTTGGGTGCGCACCATTTTCAGGTTGCCAAAGCGGTCGAGGGCGCGCGGACGCGTACCCATGTGGCGCCGCTTGATGCCGTTGCCCGCGTCGACGAGATCGCGCGCATGCTGGCCGGGGATGTCATCACCGATCAAGCCCGCTCGGCGGCCCGGGCGCTGTTGGGGGCATAAGGCGCGTGGCAGACCCTCTGCCCATTAAAGCGGTTTTGGCGGAGGTGATCGCGGCGCTGTGCGATCCCGGAATGGCTGTACTGCAAGCGCCGCCCGGCGCGGGCAAGACGACCGGCGTGCCACTGGCGCTGCTGGATGCGGGGGGTATCCAAGGTAAGATTTTGATGCTCGAGCCGCGCCGGGTCGCCGCCCGTGCGGCGGCGGCGCGTCTCGCACAGCAATTGGGTGAAACCCCCGGTGGGGCGGTTGGCTACCGGATGCGCGGGGCGGCGGTCCCAGGGCGTAAGATCGAAGTGGTGACGGATGGTATCCTGGTACGGATGCTGCAGTCGAACCCCGAACTGCCGGGTGTGGGCTGCGTAATCTTCGATGAGTTTCACGAGCGGGCGCTGCAAGCGGATCTGGGCCTGGCGCTGTGCCTCGAGGTGCGCGGCGCCCTGCGGCCAGATCTGGCCCTGCTGGTGATGTCGGCGACCTTGGACGCGGGCCCGGTGGCCGCGCTGATGGGCGATGTGCCGGTGATTACCGCCGAGGGGCAGGCCTTTGAGGTCGAGACGCGTTGGTTGGATCGCCCCTTGGGGCCCGGCTTTGGGCGGGGCCCGAAATTTTTGGGTGCGATGGCCGATCTGGTGACCCGGGCGGCCGCCGAGGTGCCGGGGGATATCTTGGTGTTTCTGCCGGGTGCGGGCGAGATCGCGCAAGTGATGTCGCGGCTGACAGATGCAAACCTGGGCGGGCCCGAGGGGTTGCGGGCGCATATCCTGCCGCTGCATGGGCGTTTGCCGTTCAAAGCGCAACAGGCGGCCCTCGCCCCCGCTGCACAGGGGCTGCGGCACGTGGTGCTGGCAACAGCGATTGCCGAGACCTCGCTGACATTGCCGGGGGTACGGGTGGTCGTGGACGCAGGACGGTCGCGGCGGGCGCGCCATGACCCAGCGCGTGGCATGTCGCGCTTGGTCACCGAAAGGGTCAGTCGCGCCGAGGCGGCACAGCGCCGGGGCCGGGCGGGGCGGGTGGCCCCCGGCGTGTGTCACCGGATGTGGAGCAAAGGCGAGGAAGGGGCGCTGGGCGCATTTGCGCCGGCCGAGATTGAGGTGGCCGATTTGGTCCCATTGGCCTTGGAACTGGCGGTTTGGGGCGCGGCTGAGCCGAACGGTTTGGCCTTTGTGACGCCGCCAAACGCGGGCGGCTTTGCCGCTGCACGGGACCTGCTGGCCAGGCTAGGCGCCCTGGATCCCTCGGGGCGCTTAACCGATCTGGGGCGCGAGATGGCGCGTTTGCCGGTGCATCCGCGGTTGGCGCGCATGTTGTTGGCGGCCGGGCCCGCGGCCGCGACGCTCGCGGCTGTGATCGAAGGGGGGCCGCCGCCGCTGCGCGGTCCCGCGCGGGCGGATCTGACCCTGGCCTTGCGCGCGCTGGAGGGGCAGGGCGGCGATCTGGATCGGGCAGCGGCCAGCGCGGTGCGTGACGTGGCCAAGCGGTTGCGCAAGCTCGCGCCCCGGGGCACACCTGGGATGAGCCCAGGATTGATGGCGGCACAGGCGTTCCCCGATCGGATTGCTTTGCGCAGGCCTGGAAGCGCGCCGCGCTATGTCTTGTCGGGCGGTGCGGGGGCGATCCTGGCGGACGAAGATCCGATGGCAAACGCGCGGCTGCTGGTGGCGGTGGATCTGGATGGGGCGCGGCGTGAGGCGCGAATCCGTGCGGCCTTGCCCCTGACCGAAGCCGAGGTTCGGGACGCCTTTCCCGACAAGATCGAGACCCAGCGCCTCTGCCATTGGTCCGCGCGTCATCGACGGGTCGAGGCGGTGATAGAAGAGCGGTTTGGGGCCCTGGTTCTGGCGTCGCGACGTTGGACAAATGCACCGCCCGATGCGCTGGTCCCGGCACTGTTGGACGGGGTCCGCGACCTGGGGGTCATCGCCCTGAATTGGACAGCTGCCGCGCGCGCGCTTTGCGCCCGGGCAGCTTGGGTGCGGCAGGCGGGCGGCGACGTCGTGGATTTGTCCGAAGAGGCTCTGCTGGCCGCCCTGGACGATTGGCTGGCCCCGTTCCTGCCCGGGATCACCCGGTTCGAGGATCTGCGCGCAATGGATTTGATGCCTGCGCTCAAGGCGCATCTGGGCCCTCAGGGTGAGCGGCTTTTGAACACTCAAGCGCCGGAACGTTTCACAGCGCCCACCGGAACACGGGTCCGGATCGACTATGCGGGGGCTGCCCCCGCGATTGAAATCCGACTGCAGGAAATGTTTGGCCTGACCGCGCACCCGCGGGTCGCGGGGCTGCCTTTGCAACTCACCTTGCTGTCCCCAGGCGGGAAGCCGGTGCAGACCACCTCGGACCTGCCGGGGTTTTGGCGCAGCAGCTATAGTGATGTGCGCAAGGACATGCGCGGGCGTTATCCCCGTCATCCCTGGCCCGAAGACCCTTCGGCCGCCGCCCCCACCCGCCGGGCCAAGCCAAGGGGGACCTGAGGGCCCGTTAGGGGTTTGGCAACCGGTGTCGTTCTAGAGGGGGCGCAAGATCAATGTGCCCGGTCATGGCGGTCCTTCTCAGCTTGGGATGGATGGTTTAGGTTGCCGCCCAGGGACGAAACGCAAACCGGCATAAAGGGATAACCCATGCACACGGCCAATGAACCCTCCTTCCGACAATCGGTTGACATGATGTTCAATCGGGCAGCTTCAATGATGGAACTGCCGCCAGGATTGAAGGAGAAAATACGGGTCTGTAACGCGACTTATACGGTGCGGTTCGGGGTCCGGCTGCGGGGCGAGTTGCATACTTTCACCGGCTACCGCTCGGTCCATTCCGAGCATATGGAGCCGGTCAAGGGCGGGATCCGTTACGCGATGGCCGTCAACCAGGACGAGGTCGAGGCGCTGGCCGCTTTGATGACGTTCAAATGTGCATTGGTCGAGGCCCCCTTTGGCGGATCGAAAGGCGGGCTTTGTGTCGATCCCCGCGCGTGGGAGCCGCACGAATTAGAGCAGATCACGCGACGCTTTGCATACGAGTTGATCAAGCGCGACCTCATCCATCCGGCACAAAACGTGCCCGCGCCCGATATGGGGACTGGCGAACGCGAGATGGCGTGGATCGCCGATCAGTTTCGCCGCATGAACACCACCGACATTAACTCAGCGGCCTGTGTGACCGGCAAACCACCGCATGCCGGTGGTATTCAGGGCCGGACCGAGGCTACAGGGCGCGGCGTGCAATATGCGCTGCAGGAATTCTTTCGGCATGCCGAGGATATGAAGAAGGCCGGGCTGGACGGGTCGCTTGAGGGCAAGCGGGTCATTGTTCAGGGTCTGGGCAATGTGGGATATCACGCGGCGAAGTTCCTCAGCGAGGAGGATGGCGCCTTGGTCACCGGTGTCATCGAGCGTGACGGCGCAACGATCAACGAGCAAGGTCTGAACATAGAGTTGCTGAAACTGCATATCGCCGAGACCGGCGGCGTGCGCGGTTTCGAGGGGGGCGCCTTTGTCGAAAATGGTGCGGAAGTCCTTGAGTATTCCTGCGACATCTTGGTCCCAGCCGCGCTTGAGGGTGTAATCAATATGACCAACGCGGCGCGCATCAAAGCGCCGCTGATCATCGAGGCCGCGAACGGTCCGGTGACCGCCGGTGCTGACGAGATTTTGCGCAAGGCGGGCTGCGTGATCATCCCGGATATGTATGCAAATGCGGGTGGTGTGACGGTCAGCTACTTTGAGTGGGTTAAAAACCTGAGCCACATCCGCTTTGGCCGCATGCAACGCCGGCAGGAAGAGGCGCGGCACCTGATCCTGGTGAACGAGTTGGAGCGGTTGAGCGCCAGCACCGATGTGAAATGGACCCTGTCTGACGACTTTAAGGCAAAGTACCTGCGGGGGGCGGGCGAGTTGGAGTTGGTCCGATCCGGTTTGGATGACACGATGCGTGGGGCCTATCAGGCGATGCGCGAGGTCTGGCATCAGCGGCAAGACGTTGAGGATCTGCGGGTCGCGGCCTATCTGGTGTCAATCGGCCGTGTCGCCCATGCTTATCAATCCAAGGGGCTTTGATCCCTCTGGCGCTGGCTTTCAGTTTTCAGGTGGCAGACCCGCGCTTGGGTCTGCCTTAATTAGGCGAATGATATCGGCCATGTCGCGGGCGGCCTTGCCATTGGTCGCCCCGCCAATGCCCACGCGGGTGCCCACGCGCCACCACAGGCCCGGCACCCATCGGCGGCTGGCTTTGGACGACAATCTCAGCAGGAAGCCGTTCGAGGGTTTGAAGGCAAAAAAACCACTGTCCACCGATGTGATATCCTCGAGCCGGGCAATCGTCTCGCCCTGACTATCGGTCACGGCCTCGCGCGTCAGGATGACATCGCGACCGGTCGCTTGGTACATGTTCCAAGCCATCCACAGCGCGACACCCCCAAGTGCGAGCAGGGTGACAAGACCCAATGGGCTGGGGTCGGGCAACTGACCGGCCGTCAAGATCAGCACCACCCCCAATCCCGCCTGGACGCCGGTCGAGAATAGCCGGCGGATCGGCGAAACGCTGAGGATGGCGATCGGGTCGGTTGGCTCGGTCATGGCGCGCTTCTAGGGCAGTTTCACGGCAGTGGGAAGCGGGACCCCGGTCTCTGTTTCCGCTTTGGGGATATTGTGTTGTTGTATGCTGGCTTTGACCTGTCCGCGGCAACCCTCATATGCAGGGTCAACGTAAGGAGATTGAACCATGTCATTCCGTCCCATTAAATCCACCAGCCAGGCCCAACCCACGATGGAGGGGGCCGGGGTCCATCTGCACCGCGTGTTCGGCTTCGGCGATCCCGCCGAAAGCGATCCGTTCCTGTTGCTGGATGACTTTCGCAACGATGATCCCGCGCTCTACGCCAAAGGGTTCCCTTGGCACCCGCATCGCGGGATCGAGACGATCACCTATGTGCTTGAGGGTGAGGTCGAGCACGGCGACAGCCTGGGCAATCACGGTCTGTTGGGGCCTGGTTCGGTGCAGTGGATGACCGCCGGGGCCGGGATCATGCACCAAGAAATGCCACGCGGGAACGCCGCGGGGCAGATGCATGGGTTTCAGTTGTGGGCGAACTTGCCTTCGGCGTTGAAGATGACGGCGCCCAGGTATCAAGACATCCAAAGCAGCGATATCCCCCAGGTGACCGAGGATGACGGCACCCGCGTGAAAGTGATCACCGGCGCTTTTTGGGGCCAAACCGGCCCGGTGGATGGCGTGGCCGCCGAGCCTATGGTGCTGGACGTGTCCGTGCCGCCCAACACCCGCCGAAGCCTGCCGGTGGATACATATGCAAATGCCTTTGCCTATGTCTTCGCTGGTGCGGGCAGCTTTCGCGATGCCTCGGCCCCGCAGGGTGTGCGGGTCGAGAAGGAATTCGCGGGCGAGGAGTTGAATATCCGTGATATGACCGGAAATCGAACCTTGGTGCGGTTTGATACGGGCGACGAGATCACGGTGCAGGCCGGACCCGAAGGGATGCGGTTCCTATTGGTCACGGGCCGCCCGATTGAAGAGCCGGTCGCGTGGCATGGACCGATTGTGATGAACACACGGGCTGAACTTATGCAGGCCATGCAGGATTTGCAGAACGGCACGTTCATCCAGGCCCAGCACTAAGCTGGTACCACAACGGTCAGCCCATGGGCTGACCGGCAATAAACACCTGGGCGATGGCGCGGTCATCGCCCAGCATGATGGTTGGGAACAGCGCCTCCCAGATATCACCTGCACGCGCGTGGCGCTGTGCGATCACGGGGGTCGAGGCAAGATCTAGAACGACCAAATCCGCCACACGCCCAACCGCAAGCCGCCCGATTTGGTCGCCCAGTCGCAGCAAATCGGCGCTGCCGCATGTGGCCAGCCACAGCAACTCGGCCGGGTGAAGCGCGCGGCCGTTGAGCTGGGCGACCTCATAGGCGGCGGCCATGGTGCGTAGCATCGAAAAGCTGGACCCGCCGCCGACGTCCGTCGCAAGGCCCGTCGGGATGCGCATCCGTTGCGCGCGATCCATGTCGAATAACCCCGAACCGATAAAAGTGTTCGAAGTGGGACAATGCGCGATCCCGGTGCCAGTCTCGGCCAGTGCGGCCCACTCGCGGTCGAACAGATGGATCGCGTGCCCCATGACCGCACCGGGGCCCGTCAAACCATGGGTTTCATAGACATCCAGGTAGTCCCGTGCCTGAGGGAAAAGGTCGCCGACCCAAGCGATTTCCTCGTGCTGCTCGCTCAGATGCGTTTGCATCGCACAGCTTGGATGGGCCGCCCATAGCGCGCCCGCAGCCTCAAGCTGTTCCGGTGTCGATGTCGGGGCAAAGCGCGGCGTGATCGCATAACGCAACCGGTCCTTCCCGTGCCATCGGGCGATCAGGGCGGCGCTGTCGTCATAGCTGGATTGAACCGTGTCGCGCAGATCCTGGGGCGCGTTGCGATCCATCATCACCTTGCCGGCAAGCATCGACATCCCGCGCGTTTGCGCCTCGGCCATGAGTGCATCGACCGACGCGGGATGGATGGTACAATAGGCGCTGGCGGTGGTGATCCCATTTGCCAGGTTCAGGTCCAGATACCGCTTGGCGATTTGGGTCGCATAGACGGGGTCCGCAAAGCCTGCCTCTTCAGGGAAAGTATAGGTGTTCAGCCAGTCGATCAGGCGTTTGCCCCAACTGGCGATGATTGCCGTCTGGCTGTAGTGCGCGTGTGCGTCGACAAATCCGGGCAAGATCAGATGATCGCCATGATCTTCGATAGCGGCGGTGGGGTGGGCCATGCGCAGGGCCTCGGCCGTGCCGACGTCGGCGATCCGGCCTTGATCAACCAACACGGCGCCCTGCCGGGTATGGCGCACGCTTTCGATGCCTTCGTGAAACGGATTGGCGGGGAATTCCAGGATCTGGCCAAGGTGAAGTGTCGGTTGCATGTGGGCCCCCAAGCGTTATCCCTGTGCGGGTATAACAGGGCCTGCGCGGTGTGCCATGCCTTTTGATCTGGGATCCCGTGGGGTGGGGCATGTCTGATAACACGACCGTTGATCCTGAGGCACCGACCGAGGACGCATATGCGCTGAACGCGGCCGTTGTGGATGCGATCCTGGCGGCGGTCGACGTTCAGGCGCAGTCGCGTTTGGTCGAGCTGCTGGCCCCGCTGCACGAGGCCGACCTGGCGGATTTGCTGGAACAGATCAGCCCACAGGATCGGCAAAAGCTGATCCATGTTTGGGGCGATAAGTTCGACGGCGCGGTTCTGTCCGAGCTTGAAGAAGGCGTCCGGGACGAGGTTTTGGAAATCCTGGATCAGGACACGCTGGCCAGTGCTGTACAGGAGCTGGAAACGGACGACCTGGTCTATCTGGCAGAGGATATGGAGGCTTCCCAGCAGGCCCAATTCTTGGATGCGCTGGACGATGTGGATCGCATCGCGGTCGAGGCCAGCCTGCAATATGACGACGATACCGCCGGGCGCTTGATGAGCCGCGAGATGGTGATCTGTCCACCGCATTGGTCGGTGGGCGAGGCTATCGATTATATGCGCACGCATGACGATCTGCCGGACACGTTTTACAAGGTGATCCTGGCCGATGCGCGGATGCATGTGGCGGGCACCGTGCCCCTGGGGCGGATCATGTCCCACCGCCGCGAAGTGCCGTTGTTGGAGTTAGCCGATACCGCGCCCAGGCTTATCCCTGTCGGCCAGTCTGCGGCTGATGTCGCCTATGCGTTTAACCAATATCACATGGTCAGCGCGCCTGTGGTGGATGTCGACGAGCGCTTGGTCGGGGTGATCACCATCGATGACGCGATGGAGGTGCTCGAGGACGAGGCCGAGGAGGACATGAAGCGCCTGGCTGGTCTGGGGGACGAGGAACTCAGCGACACGGTCTGGACCACGGCGCGGGCGCGGTTTCCTTGGTTGGCGGTCAACCTGGCAACGGCGATCTTGGCCAGCTTGGTGATTGCGGTGTTCGAGGCGACGATCGAGGCGATTGTGGCTTTGGCGGTGCTGATGCCGATCATTGCCTCGATGGGCGGGAATGCCGCGACGCAGACCTTGACGGTGGCGGTGCGGGCGCTGGCGACGCGCGATATCACCCGCGCGAACGCCTGGCGGGTGATCCGGCGCGAGGTGCTGGTGGGTCTGGGCAATGGTCTGGCCTTTGCCGTGATTATCTCTGTGGTAGGAATAGTTTGGTTCGGCTCGGGCGCACTAGGCGCCGTTTTGGCAGTGGCTATGGTTGTCAATATGGTGGTGGCCGGATTGGCCGGGATCCTGATCCCCATGGCACTTGAAAAAGCCGGTGCAGATCCGGCGCTGGCGTCCGGGACATTTGTCACCACGGTTACGGATATCGTTGGGTTTTTCGTCTTTCTGGGCTTGGCAGGGCTGGTGCTATTGTAAGATATGGTCCGGACGCTCCGCTTGCGGCAGTGTAGTCGCGGCCCCAGTCCTTACATCTGAGCGTAGAATGTGCTTTCTGGGCGGCGGGCGTGATTAAAGCGTTTCGACTTTACCTTGAGACATTTCTCATCACCTAACGCGTTGAAATCTATGATTTCAGGCAGCGTTAGGTGATTCAAGTTTAAGGCGAAGCGCTATAGGATCTCGAGAACCGGGCTGGCGTTGCCCGCGCGAAGCGGCCGATCAGAACGCGTCTGATCTGACCGCGATATCTTTATGAAAGTATCAGGTCTGGGAAGGCTGAGGTCCTGCCGCTACACGGCGCCTGCGCGACGGATACCGTAAACACGCCCCGGGCATCTCATTCGTCCGATTGGGTCAAGTCCCGCAGAAGGTTTGATGGACTATTTCCGTTGATTTGGGTGCCGCGCGATAAGGGCTATCGGGTGCGGCGTCGAAGGGTGTTCGCAGTGCCTCGACCAGGGTGTGGAATGGCGTGAAATCACCGGTGTATGCCGCCTGGATCGCGGCTTCGACCTGATGATTGCGGGGAATGATCGCGGGATTGGCGGCGCGCAGGCCTGGCTGGACTGCGTCCAACGGGCTGCCTTGCGCCGCCAAACGGTCTTGCCACTGGCCGCGCCACGCTTGGATCATGGGGGCAAGGGATGTATCCGCATCATCTTCGACCAAGGCGCGGAAGGTCTGGGTGAAATCGGCTTCGCTTTGGGCCATCGCATCTAGCAGCCCGTTGATCAGGTCCACATCCGCCGGAACCGGCTCGTTCAGCCCCAGCTTGCGGCCAAACTCGATCAGCCAGGCGGTTTGATAGAGCGCGGGGAAGGCATCGATGGCGGCCTGGGCATCGGCGATGGCCGCTTCACGGTCCGCGTTGATCAGCGGCAGCAAGCTTGAGGCCAATTGGGCCAAGTTCCATTGCGCCAACACAGGTTGATTGCGATAGGCGTAGCGGCCTTGCTGATCGATCGAGCTGAAGACCGTATCGGGGTGATAAGTGTCCATAAAGGCGCAGGGGCCATAGTCGATGGTCTCGCCCCCGATCGCCATATTGTCAGTATTCATGACCCCATGGATGAAGCCCAGGCCCATCCAACGCGCGATCAGTTGGGCTTGCGCCGCGATCACGGCGTTGAGCAGATCCAGATAGCACGCCTCGCCCGTGATTTGGGGATAGTGCCGCGCGATGACATGATCGGCCAGCAGGCGCAGTGCGTCGATATCTTCGCGGGCGATATGGTATTGAAACGTGCCGACACGGATATGGCTCGCGGCCACGCGGGTCAGAACGGCACCGGGCAAGGGCCCCTGTTCGCGCAGGACCTGCTCGCCCGTCGTTACAGCCGCCAGCGCGCGTGTGGTGGGCACGCCCAAGGCCGCCATGGCTTCCGAAACGATGTATTCGCGCAGCACTGGACCCAGGGCCGCGCGACCATCGCCCATCCGCGAAAACGGTGTCGGCCCCGAGCCCTTGAGCTGCAAGTCGAAGCGCTTGCCGTCTGGTGCGATCAACTCACCCAACAAATGCGCACGCCCGTCGCCCAACTGCGGGCTCCACCCGCCAAATTGATGGCCCGCGTAAGCCATGGCGAGGGGCGCGGCACCAGCAGGTACGGTGTTGCCGGCGAGCATCGCAAGACCGTCTGTGCTTTCCAACTTGTCCGGGTCAAGGCCCAGATAACTGGCCAAGCTGTGGTTCACCCTAATCAGTTGAGGTGCTGCCACAGGCGTTGGATTCAACCGCGCATAGAAACGGTCGGGGAGTGCTGCGAAGCTGTTGTCAAAGGCGATCTGGGGCATAGAAGACACTTAAGGGGTCGCGGGGCGGTTTACCAGTTCCCTATGCGGGCCGCTACCGAGGGGTTTCCCGACCTCTCGCGGCCATTGCGTCCAGCACCTCGGCCAAAGGGCGCCGCGCGCCGGTCTGCAGATATTCCATCGCGCGCAAGGCGGCCTCGTGCGCCTCAAGGGTTGATCCCGCGACGCAGTCTTCGATCACCCGGCAGAAGTAGTCGGATTGGTGGCCGTCGACAAAGGTGTAATGCACGCAGACATCCGTCAAGCCACCACATAGCAGCAGCGTTTGGACCTTGAGGCCGCGCAAAAGGATCTCGAGATCGGTGCCGAAAAATGCCGAGTATCGGCGTTTTGGGACCAGGTAGTCCGTCGGCAGATACCCCATTTCAGCTGCGGCGATATCGGTGTTGGGATCGTTGTCCAGGCAGTGGATATCCTCGTCCCCATCCAATTCGCGCCCAAAATCGACCAGATCAGAGCGGTGAATCTCTTGAATGAAGATAACGGGGATCTGGTGCGTATGGGCCGCATCGATCACCTGTCGCGCTTTCAGCATGCGCGCGCGGTAGCCGGGCATATTCGCGATGGCCCGGTCTGGGCTGTCGTCACGAAAAGTGCTGGCTTGGATGTCGATAACGATCAACGCCGCGCGCCCCTCGATCAGGGCCCGGGGGGGCTGGCGGCGGGTCTTCATCTTAGCGGCTGGCGCGACGGTCCCGGCGGCTGCTCATCGGTTGCAGCGCCACGCTGACGTGGGTTTCGCAATAGGGTTTGCCAGGCTGTGTAGGGTGGCCGCAGAACCAAAATTCCTCGGTGGCGGGGTCGCCGATAGGCCATTTGCAGGTCCGTTCGGTCAACTGCAGCAAGGTGAGTTTGCGGGCCTTCTTCTCGAGCGCCGCCAAGTTTGCGCGCTGTTCTTCGGTTATCTCGGACTGGCTGGGCTGGGGCGGCAGCGGCTGGCCCGCGGGCACGATGGGTTTGGGGCGATGGGCCACCTCGCGCACCACGGGGGTTTCGGCCGGTTTGGGCTGTGGCGCGGGATCGGGCGCCTTGGCAGCGGCCGGTTTCGGTTTGGCGGCCTCGGTCGGCTTCGCGGCCGGTTCATCGGCAGAACCGGTTTTCGCGGGCTGTGCGCGGTTCGACAGGCCAAGGCGATGTACTTTACCGATCACGGCATTGCGGGTGACCCCGCCCAGTTCCTTGGCGATCTGCGAGGCCGACTTGCCCTCGGTCCACATGGTTTTCAGCGTCTCAACGCGCTCGTCGGTCCACGACATAAGGTCAACTCCGGGCCTGGATTTGCGAATACGGCGGTTGACAAAGGAATTTGCCGGGCCCGCCAGGGTTGTCCCTATTGTAACCCCGCTGGCGCGCGATACAAGGCAGGCAAGCAAGATAACCGCCCGTCAGGGGCAAGGACGGGGATCGATATGGCGCGCAAGACGGCCCCACCGGCGATGGGCGAACGACGGTTTGGGCGTTTTAACACGCTGGGGCTACAGACATTGATCGGGCGCGAGGTGCGCCGTTTCTCGAACGTTTGGACACAGACCCTATTGGCGCCGGTGGCCACGGCGGCCCTGTTCATGGTGGTTTTCTCGCTGGCATTGGCGGCCCGGCGGGGCGAGGCGGCCTCGGGCGACTTTATCGCCTTCCTGGCACCTGGGATCTTGATGATGACGGTGATCCAGAACGCCTTCGCGAATACCTCGTCCTCCATCTTGGCGGCCAAGATCCAAGGCAATATCGTTGATACGTTGATGCCGCCACTCAGCGCGTTGGAACTGACGGTGGGCTATACTGTGGGCGGAGTGATCCGCGGTGTGATCGTCGCGTTGGCCGTGGCTGCGGTGATCTTTCCGGTGATCGGGTTAGGAGTGGCGCATCCGTTGCTCGCGCTGTATTTTGTCCTGGCGGGCGGGACGATGATGGCGCTGCTGGGGATTTTGGCGGCGATCCTGGCGCAGAAATTCGATCAGATGTCGATGATCACGAATTTTGTCGTCACGCCCCTCAGCTTCCTTTCTGGTACGTTTTATTCCATCACCGTCTTGCCCGGCTGGATGCAGGCCATCAGTGCTGCCAACCCGTTTTTCTATGTGATCGACGGGATGCGCTATGCTGTTTTGGGGACATCGGATGCCGCCCCATTTCTGGGGCTGGGGATCATTCTGTTGGCCGATGCGGCATTGGGCACGCTGGCGTGGTGGTGGTTTCGGACCGGGTACAGACTGAAAGCTTAATTACAGTTGATCGTCAGATCGATCCGCTCGTCCACGCCACCGGTGATCGAGGCGGTGATCGCGTAGCGGATCACATTGCCCTCGACCTTGGCCACGGTGTCGGAGAAATCCAGCGAAATGTCCCCGGCAAGCATGTTCATGCTGATCTGCCCCGAGGTGGCTGCCGTGATGTTGACCACTGTCCCATCGCCATTGGTGTCCTCGGAGGGGGTGTCGCCCGGGTCGCTTTGCGCCGTCAGCGTGCCGGTGTTCATGCCCGTGCACACGACCGGCACATTGATATCCGCCGCAATAAAGCGCCCGGTGGCGCGCCCGTTGAACGCTGGTTCTTCAGCTGCTGCGGCCTCGGTCCCCTCAGCTTGTGGTGTGGCGTTTGGATCCTCGGGGGCGTCGGGATCGGTGGTTTGGGCCGTTGCTGAAAACGACAGGGCCGCTGCCAAGAACAGGGCAAAGGGGGCGGATCGCACGATGAGGCCTCCGAAAAATTACGATTTGGCAAGTGTTAGCCGATTCGTTGGGCCCTGCCTATGACCCGGCGCGGCAGACCTGCAGCGAATTGACTTAAGGGCCACTTTGCGCCAAGACAGGTCTTCACCCCGGTGCCACCGAAGCGTGGGCCGGGGTATTGTTTTGAAGTCACAAACCAAAGGAGAAACCGTCGTGATTTCGCCCGTATTGCCGAGCTATGCACGGGCACCGCTGTCCTTTGCGGAGGGCGAGGGCCCCTGGCTGAAGACCGAGACCGGTGAGCGCTATTTGGACATGGGGGCCGGCATTGCCGTGACCGCCTTGGGTCATGCGCATCCGCGCCTCGTGGCGGCATTGGAAGGGCAGGCACGACGACTGTGGCATACCTCGAACCTTTATCAGGTGCCCAATCAGACGCGATTGGCAGAAATGCTGGTCGACAACACCTTTGCAGATACGGTGTTTTTCACCAACTCGGGGACCGAGGCGATGGAATGTGCGGTCAAGATGGCGCGCAAGTATTTCCATGCCGTCGGCCAGCCCGAGCGCAACCGGATGATCACCTTTGGCGGCTCGTTTCATGGGCGGACCCTGGGGATGATATCCGCCGCTAGGTCCGAGAAGTTGACAGACGGGTTCGGGCCGCTGCTCGATGGTTTTGATCATGTCGCCTTCGGCGATCATGATGGGCTGCACGCCGCGGTGACGCCTGAAACCGCCGCCATCATCATTGAACCGGTGATTGGCGAAGGTGGCATCAAGCCAGTGCCGCCGCAGTGTTTGCGCGGCCTGCGCGCGCTTTGTGATGAGCATGGGCTGTTGTTGATCCTGGACGAGATCCAATGTGGCATGGGTCGGACCGGAAAGCTGTTTGCGCATGAATGGGCCGGGATAACGCCGGACATCATGGCGGTGGCCAAGGGCATCGGTGGGGGTTTCCCGCTGGGCGCCTGCTTGGCAACCGAAAGGGCTGCACAAGGCATGACGGCCGGAACCCACGGCAGCACTTATGGTGGCAACCCCTTGGCCTGCGCCGTAGGGGCCGAGGTGCTGAGCGTCATGCTTGAGGACGGTTTCCTGGACCGTGTTAGCCAGATCTCGGGGCGGTTGCGTCAGGGGCTTGAGGGGCTGGTGGCCAGCCATCCAACCGTCTTTGACCACGTGCGTGGCGAAGGCTTAATGCTGGGCTTGGTCTGCAAAGCGCCGAATACCGATGTGATCAATCAGGGTTATGAAGCGCATATCCTTACAATACCGGCGGCCGAGAATGTGGTGCGGATCCTGCCGCCTCTGAACCTGACCGACGCCGAGGTGGACGAGGCGATTAATCGCCTCAACACCGCGGCCCAGGCTCTGGCGGCGGCGCTATGAACCACTTTCTGGACATTCACACTACGGATGTCGCCGATCTGCGGGCGATGCTGATGCAAGCGCAGGCGTTGAAAGACGCTCGCGCGGGTCAGCCCAAGGGCGCGCTGGACGGGGATCTGCCGCTGAAGGACCATATCGTCGCGCTGGTTTTCGAAAAGCCCTCGACCCGCACGCGAACTTCGTTCGATGTCGGTGTGCGGCAAATGGGTGGGCAAACCTTGGTTCTGTCAGGGGCCGAGATGCAGCTGGGTCATGGCGAGAGCATCGCCGACACCGCCCGCGTTCTGTCGCGCTATGTCGACATGATCATGATCCGCACCTTTGATCCCGAAACCCTGCACGAGTTGGCCGAACACGCGACCGTGCCGGTGATCAACGGGCTCACGGATGCCTCGCATCCATGCCAAATCATGGCGGATGTCATGACCTTTGAAGAGCATCGCGGGCCGATCACCGGAAAGAAGGTCGTCTGGTCGGGCGACGGCAACAACGTGTGCAGCAGCTTTCTGCATGCCGCCGGACAGTTGCGGTTTGACATGACCTTCACCGGTCCGCCGACGTTGGCACCCGACCCGCAGGCCGTCGCCTTCGCCCGCGAACGCGGGGCGCGCGTGACCATAGAGCGGGACCCGCTGGTGGCTGTTCAAGGGGCGGATTTGATTGTGACCGACACCTGGCTGTCGATGCATGATCCGCAGGAGGCCCGGGCGCGGCGGCACAACCAACTTCGTCCCTATCAGGTGAACGATGCGTTAATGGCGGCCAACGAAAACCAGGCCCTGTTCATGCATTGTCTGCCCGCGCATCGCGACGAGGAAGCGACCTCGACCGTCATGGACGGCCCTAATTCGGTGGTGTTTGACGAGGCCGAGAACCGATTGCACGCGCAAAAGGCGATCATGCGCTGGTGTTTGGGCGGCTAAGGCCGAAGGGCGAAACCGTTAAAATTTGACGATTTCGCCCCCGCTGACTTTACTGATTGGAAACGTCCATCATGCAGGGTCCCCCTCGGTCGGGTAGAGGGTCACAGCCATGTCAGGATTATTTTCCGGGTCAGCCGCGGGGGCGGAGCGTGCAGCGCCGCAGACGGCCAAACCCACAGCCGGTGGCGACGATATTGCCGCGCGGGCGATTGGGTTTGCGCAGCAAAACGGCACGCCGTTGACGCCCGAGATCTTTGAGGTGTGGTACACTTATGCCGCGCGCGAGAACAAGGTGGTGAACGAGACCATCGACCTGGCTTTGAACACCGGCGAGGGGTTGAGCGCCGAAGGGCTGCGCGCCCTCTACCACGCCCATGTCTCGCCCCGTTCGATGAGCGATGAGTTGTCTGACATTGGGGCGGTCTTGCAAGCCGCGATCGGCAACGTCACGAACGCGATGGACGAAAATTTGCGCGAGCATTCGGTTTTCTCGGGCACCTTGCGCAATGCACGGCAATCCTTGGTGCAAGGGTCCTCGAAACGCGATGTGACGGATGTGATCAAGCAATTGCACCGCGCCAATCAAGAGCATCTGCAGGCGGCGCAACGCCTGACTGTTCAGCTTGAGAAGAACCGCGGCCAGGTGGCCAAGCTAAAGGGCGAGTTGATCGAGGCACGCAAGGTCGCCAATACGGACTATCTGACCGGGTTGCCGAACCGCCGGGTGATGGACGAGCATATGGACGACGCCCTGTTCCACGCGCGGCAGCGCAAGCAGCCCTTGTGTTTGCTGATGGCGCAGGTCGATAATTTGGACCGTGTGGCCCGGGAATATGGGGTGACGGCCAGTGATAACATTCTGAAAATACTGGCCGAAAACATCCGTGTTGATCAGCGAGGGGGTCAAGTGACGGCGCGGTTCGCTGGCGCGAAATTCGCTGTCCTACTTCCCGACTCAGATGCGGAGTCTGGTTTCATGGTGGCCGAGGCGATCCGCAAGCGGTTCAAGACCCTAGACTGGGTCACAAAGGACGGCGGGCAGCAAATCGGGGTGTTGACCATCTCGTTCGGGGGTGCTGTTTTGGCGGCCGGGGACACCCGCGCGACAATGATCGAGCGGGCGGACAATCTGTTGGTCCAGGCGCAGCGGCAGGGGATGGATCGAACGATTATTCAATAGGACCTGGACAGACCGCCACCCCAAGGCTAGGTGCCCCCAACAACGGTGCGGGGTTGGGCATGATCTATCTTGGGTTGTATTTGATATGTTTGGTGGTGTTTCTGGGAATTGATGCGATCTGGCTGACCAATGTGATGCGCCCCTTGTTCGAGCGCCACGTGGGCGCGTTGCTGCGCGAGAATATTCAAATCGGCGCGGCGGTCGGCTTTTACCTGCTTTATATCGTGGGGATTTTGTATTTCTGCACGCTGCCCGCGCTGCGAGAGGGTACGGCAGGTTTGGCGCTGCTGAACGGTCTGATCCTGGGGTTTCTTGCCTATGGGACGTATGAATTCACCAATATGACCACGCTGAAGGGCTGGACCTGGACATTGGTGGTTTTCGACACCGCGTGGGGCATGGCACTGACGGCGGGGACAGCGGTCGCGGGCTATTATGCGGGGCGGATGATGGGGCTGACAAGTTAGGCTTTGTCGCTGGGATGGTTGACCCCATCTGCCCAAGGCACCTTGCCCAATTCCCACACTTTGACCCCTTCGATCGAGGCGGCGTTCACGCCGTATTCATACGGGTTCGAGCGGCGTTGGTGATGGGTGTAGTTCCCGCAGGTCCCGCAAAAGTAATGCTTCGCCTGGCCGGTGTTAAAGGTGTAAAGGCGCAGATCATCGCTGCGGATCACCTCAAGGTCCTCCAAGAGGACGGATACCGCAATCGCCCCGCGCCGAGAGCAATAGGAACAGGTGCAACGGCGCGGGCTGTCCAGCCCCTGCGGCAGGGTCAATTGCAGTTCCACCCCGCCGCAGTGGCAGGTTGCCCGATAAGTGCCCGGCGCGAGTGTGGCGTCAGATGTCATCGTTGATCATGGCCCTTTCGCGCAGGAACGGATGGACCGCGACCGCCTCGCGCAGCGCCCGTTGAGCGGCCTCGGCCCGGCCCATTTGGATCAGCACGAGTGCCCGGCCGGACAGAGCGCCAAAATGATATGGGTTGCCTTCTAAAACCCGATCTATATCGATCAGCGCGCCTTCATAGTCCTCACGCATGAAGCGGGTGAATGCGCGCTGGTTATACGCCTCGGCGTAGTCCGGACAATAGGTGATCAGTTGGTCTTGCAGCGCCTCGGATCCAGCCAGATCCCAAGCCTCGCGCTTTTGCATGCTGCGATCCAGCAGATCCTGAGCTTGGGCATCAGGCGCGGTCAGCCAGATTTTCCATAGCGCGGCGGCGATCTGCGCGGCTTCGGCCTCTGAGCCTGCATTCAACAGGTCGGTATGCAACGCCGCGCGCTGATCCGATGCGTCGGGCAACGGGGGGCAAGCGGCCCATAGGGGCAGCGGGAGCAGGCAAAGAACAAGTGCAAGTTTCATGGCAAAAAGGGTGTGTCTGCGGCTGCGATTGTCAAGCCTCACCGGTTCTCGCTTGACCTGCATGTGGCGAAGGTCACTGCGGCTTTGCCGGAGGCATGCAAAAGTTCTAAGGCTTGTTTGGGTCTATTTCGAGGAACAGTGCCTTTTGTGGGGCAGGACAGAGGAAACATCCAGGAGATTGCGCGGCGCAGCCGGGACCGTAGCGGCCCGAACTGGTTGGCAACTAGTGCGTTTCGTTCTGCGTTTTGCAAAGCACGCCTGGAAGAAGACCACCGACACAGTCATGACTGCGCTTCTGGTCTTTGCCGCTTTGTGGCTGCTGGCTGAGATCTCGGAGGTTAGGACTTCTGATGTTGCTGCGAGCCTTGATGCTCAGCCATTTCTTGCTAACCCCGAATACAGCGCCGAGGTTATGCCCGGCACACTTTTTAGCCTAAATGACGAGGGGGAACTTCGACCGATCTGTTTTTTGCAGATCAACGATGTGGACTTGGAGCGTACCGAAGAAACGTATCGAACGTACAGCATGTTAGTGCACAACGAGTGGTTCTTAGGCAGGTTGGTGAGTTGGATTCTCGGAGCTTTAGATGCAGGTTTTCCCACCGAACAGGTGTATACGCTTAGTTTGTCTGTGTTGCCTGCGGGTCAGCGGCCTTTGATAAACCCTGCGTGCGAAAAAGAGGTAGAGATGGCGGTTCGGTCATCCACTGAAATGGCGGTGGTCGCGTACAGCGTCCTCAGTCTGGATGACTCCGGCAAACACCCCAAAACATTCGTGCGCTTGAGCAATCAAGCGGTGGTTCCTGTTGGTACCTCCAAACCTCTGCTGGTCCCGCCGCCAGGGTTTCCATTTAGATTTGCGACCGCGGTAGGTCTAATCCGTACCGAGCGTTTAGATCGGTGAAGAACAACTCCTTTTGCGACCTCACTGGCCCGCGAACTGCTCCTCCCAAGCTTCGCGCTGATCGTCGGTAATTTTGGCGAACAGCACTTCGGGCGTGGTAAATCCATGCCCGGGGATCAAGGCCGAAAGGGCGGCATTGATGTCATCGGGCCAGTCGGGAACGTCGATATCCAGTGCCCCCGCGATGCTGGCAGCGGCACCGGGGATAAACGGCGCTGACAAGGCGGCGTAAAGCCGGATCAAGTTCAGGGCAAAGCGCACGGTCGCAGCTGCGGCGTCTGGATCGGTTTTGAAAACCGCCCAAGGCGCCGCCGCCTGTAGATACTCGTTGCCCGCGACCCAGATCGCCCGCAGCTCGGCCGCCGCTTTGCGCAGCTCGATCGCGTCCATATGCGCCTGATAAGTGGCCGTGCGGGCGGTCAGTTCGGCGATCACCTCGGCCTCGGCCGTGCCATAGCTGCCGCCCTTGGGCACCGTTTCGCCGAATTTAGAGCGGCAGAACTTCGTCACTCGGCTGATGAAGTTGCCCAGCACGTCGGCCAGATCCTTGTTCACCCCGGCCTGGAACGCCGCCCAAGTGAACTCGCTGTCCGAGGTTTCGGGGGCGTTGGCCATCAGCCACCAACGCCAATAGTCGGCCGGTAGGATCTCTAGCGCTTGGTCCTGGAACACGCCGCGTCCCTTGGATGTCGAAAATTGCCCGCCCTGGTAGTTCAGGAAGTTGAACGATTTGATGTAGTCGACCAGCTTCCAGGGCTCGCCCGAGCCGATAATTGTGGCCGGGAAGCTGAGTGCATGAAAGGGCACGTTGTCTTTGCCCATGAACTGCACATAGCGCACGTCCTTGGCGCCCTTGTCCGTGCGCCACCAGCGCTCCCAGTCGGCATCGGGTCGGCCGTGGGCATCGGCCCATTCGGCGGTGGCGGCGATATATTCGATGGGGGCGTCGAACCAGACGTAGAAGACCTTGCCCTCCATCCCTGGCCAATCCTGGTCACCGCGCTTGACCGGGATGCCCCAGTCCAGGTCGCGCGTGATGCCGCGATCCCGCAGCCCGTCGCCGTCCTTGAGCCACTTCTTGGCGATGGATGTGGTCAGGATCGGCCAATCGGTCTGACGGTCAATCCAGGTTTCCAGTTGGTCGGCCAGCGCCGATTGGCGCAGATGCAGGTGCTTGGTCTCGCGCACCTCCAAATCCGTCGCGCCCGAGACGGCCGAGCGGGGATCGATCAACTCGGTCGGATCAAGTTGTTTTGTGCAGTTTTCGCATTGATCGCCGCGCGCGCCCTCGTAACCGCAATTGGGGCAGGTTCCTTCGACATAGCGGTCAGGCAGAAAGCGCCCGTCGGCGGGGGAATAGACCATCTTTTCGTCGACCTCGGCGATCAGTCCCGCATCGGCCAGACGGCCCGCGAAATGCTGGGTCAAACGGTGATTGCGCTGGCTGGACGAGCGGCCGAAATGGTCGAAACCCAGCGCGAACCCCTGGGCCAGATCCGCCTGTTTTTGCCACATCATCGCGCAAAATTCAGCCACCGGCATGCCGGCCTTGGCCGCAGCCAGCTCGGCCGGGGTGCCATGCTCGTCCGTGGCGCAGATATGCATCACCTCGTGTCCCCGGGCGCGACAGTACCGCGCATAGACATCCGACGGAAGTTGCGAGCCGACCAGAGTACCGAGGTGTTTGATCCCATTGATATAAGGAATCGCCGAGGTTATGAGAATCCGCGCCATGCTTGCCCCACTGTTGGTGACAGACCCCATAGAGGAACGATTTGCTGGGGGCAACCGCGCCGCGGATATCGGCCCGGGACTGCGCGCCCCACAACGTCGCTGGGCAGTGCGGGTGTGCTTTTGTTAGGGTTCCGCAGGTGTCAAAATGCCACCACTGGCGATCCATCCACGGGTGGATTCAGGGTAGAGTTGCACATCCGGGATATTGGCCAATTCCGAGGCGTAGAACCAATTGAGGGCTCCAAGCTCGCCGGTGCTGCAAAAACTGACGACAGGTCCGTGGGTCCATCCTATGTCTTGCGACTTAAGGTGGTCGAGAACGGCCTCTACGCCGTCGGCCGCAGACACATATCCCGATAGAAGTTCCATGGTTGATTGGACGGGGCTGTTTTGTGCGCCCAGAAGGGTTGAAGCTTTGGGTTTGCCAAACCTGTCCAGGCGTTTGAAAATGCTGTGCGGCCGGGCGTCCAGCAGCGCACCTTCGCGTTGCCCGGTTGCGATCGCATAGATATCCAGTTTGTCGGCACGCCAAGTGTCGCGATAGGCGACACTCGCGTCGTAAGGGCTGGCGGTGTTTGGCAGCGGCGCCATGGCTAGCCCCGCTTTTTCCCAGGCCGGAATTCCGCCACGCAATATGGCGAGTTGATCGGCACCAGCAGATTTCAGCATCCAATAGACGTAAGCTGCGCGTCCTGTATCAAACGGCGTCGGCTTGCTGTGGACAATCAGAGTTGGTTGGTCGAGGCGAAGGCCCGCCTTGCCGATGGTGTTCGCCAAATCCGCCGCTGCGGGCGGTTGGCCGGGGTTTTCAGCGGGTCCGCGCAGCCTGTCGAAGGGGATCCAGATGCTGCCGGGCAACACGCCACCCTTCACGTCTACTTCCGAGCGGATGTCGAGGATCTGGATCGGCATCTCGCGTTGCAGCGCCGCCACGGCGTGCGGCTGCGGCAGTACGGTCCAGTCTATCCCGGTACCGGCGGCCATGGGGCAGGGCAGAAAGATCTCGTCTCCTGCGCGGATGAAATGCGGATCGGGGCCGATGATGTCGATGTTCTGCTCATGGATGATAGGGAAGGCGAACACGGAACCAAGAGCGGTCCGCGCAAGATGGCTGAGCGTGTCGCCCCGCTCGATCACGTGCTGTTGCCCGCAGGCGGGGGACGTGGAGGCCGCAACGGGTGAAGTGCCAAGGCTTTGACTTATAAAAATAATCAGCAACAACAGTCTTCTAAAAAGATTTGAAAAGCTAAGCATACAGAAACCTCGTTACAATTAAAGCGCCATTTGTATGTATATCATTGATGTTGTGATAAATAAATGGAGGCGTTCTTGCTGAGGTGTGAGAATCGCCACTTTTGCGCCTCAATTGATTGACGCTCCGTGGTTGGCGCCAACGGTTTCCGTTGGTGAAAGGCGGCCCGTTCCGGGCCAAGTCTATGCCCCCCATCCCCGCAAGCGGGGACGGGGCCCGTGGGCACCATGTGTTTGCGGAGCGCGAGAGCTATCCTTTGGCGGAATGCTCAGGCCGAGGATAGCATCGCTGATCCTTGTGTCTGAGCTGGGTGTTGGACCCCCTCTTGCCGACCCGACAGCACATCCAGCGGGCCGATGGCGCCCGAGCTGAGTTGCAAGAGCGCCGCGGACAGAAACAGGGCTGTGAAGGAAATAATCAGGCGCATGTCGGGCTGCAAAGTGGTTCACCCGACCTCAGCCCTGCCGACGCGCGCAAGAACGGCCGTTTTCGACACGTTCGTGGCCTTTCCGGGCCGCGCGACATGATGCAGATTTCCGGTTGTTTTTCCGCCCCATCCGCACTACATCGCGCGGATCGAAATCCAACGCCCAAAACGGGTGGTTGAAGGCAAGGACAAAGGCGCATGGCGAAGGAAAAGTTTGAGCGTAATAAGCCGCATGTGAACATCGGGACGATTGGTCATGTTGATCACGGCAAGACGACGTTGACGGCTGCGATCACCAAGCAATACGGTGATTTCATGGCCTATGACGAGATTGACGGC
>CALICM010000004.1 GCA_938049225.1 uncultured Paracoccaceae bacterium | reverse complement strand
CAACATGGGCCAAGCCGTCTTTCGCAGATCAACCCCGCAAGGGGGTTCCCGGGGTCGAGTGCGGCTGAGTGCAGAGAACCACACTAACGCGTTTAATATTTTCAAATCAGCGGCTTACAAGTTGTTAGAAGACTGCGTTTCCTAATTTCCCACTAGAAAATATCCATGTTTTCCAATGGTTTATTCTGGTAACGTACAATTTGGCACTGAGCCGCAATCGACCCCCATGGGTCAATTCTCAGGGACATTCAACACCTCCTGCTACAAGCGAATTCGGGTTTCTTCATATTTATTTGTACGTATGTATAAAAAATGCTATCTGATCAGAGGACCTGAGTCGTCTCAGACAGCAAGGACTTGGATGTGGTCGCGGAATTCACGATAGAATGCGTTCTGAAATGTGAAAACCATCTGGGTGAAGGTCCGGTTTGGGATGCCGAGACCGGGCTTCTTTACTGGGTCGACAGTACCGGACCACGCGTTGGTAAGAACGCGATCTGGCGGCTTGATCCGCTGACGGGCGCGGTACAATCCTGGCCGTTGTCGAAAGATGTGGGTGCCATGGCTTTACGTAGAGGCGGCGGTGCCGTTTTGGCGCTGGCCGATGGTTTTCATACGTTTGATTTCGACACTGGTAAAACGGAATTAATCGCATTGATCGATGACGATCCGTCCCGAGCGCGGCTGAATGATGGCAAATGCGACCGTCTTGGCCGGTTCTTTGCTGGCGGCATGGATGACATGGAAGAACTGGGGATATGTGGGCTGTGGCGACTGGACTCGGACCTGAGCCTGCATAAGATCGAAGACGGGATCATATGTTCGAATGGTCCCTGTTGGAGCCCGGACGACGCAACATTCTATTTCGCCGATACATTCAAGAATGAAATCTGGGCCTATGATTATGATCTGGCCACAGGGATGCCTGGAAATAAGCGCGTATTTGCGTCGACCCACGATGATGCGGGCTTTGCAGATGGTTCCACTGTAGATGCAGAAGGGTATCTGTGGAACGCTCAGGTTATTTCTGGCGATTTGATCCGCTATGCGCCGGACGGCAGTGTGGAGCGGAAAATCTCCATGCCGGTGCGCAACATCACATCGGTAATGTTTGGCGGTCCCGACCTTGAGGACATCTACGTCACATCGATGGCACGAGTGGCCCATCCCGCTGCGCATGACGGGTTTGCAAAACAGACCAAACCGCAATTCGCCGCCGGGAGCCTATTTCGCATTCGCGGCTTGGGCATTCGCGGTGTCCCAGAGCCACGTTTCGCGGGCTGAAAAGAAAGAGGGAGGAAAACACATGAAGCCATCTGCATTCCAGTATGAACGGCCTAACGATCTGCATGCGGCCCTCGGCTTGCTGGCATCGGGGGATGACACGCAAATCCTTGCGGGCGGCCAAAGTCTTGTGCCGATGATGAACTACCGGCTTGCGCAGCCCGCACGCCTAGTCGACATCAACCAGCTTAGCGAATTGAACTACATACGCGAGGATGGCGACGTTATAGCCATCGGCGCTCTGGCCCGTCACGCCGCCATCAAGTCGTCGCCGCTGATCCTTGAACACTTGCCGATCATGGCAGAGGCCTATGACTGGATTGCGCACGCCGCAGTGCGCAATCGCGGCACGCTATGCGGTAACCTGTGTCACGCGGATGCCGCATCCGAAATGCCAGCAATAATGCAGATACTTGAGGCTGATTTGGTTCTCTCCAAGGTCGGTTCTAGCCGAACGGTGCCGGCCCGCGATTTTTTCATCGGTATCTATGAAACCGTGATCACGGCGGACGAAATGCTGACCGAGGTGCGTATACCCAAACCTTTACCCGGCACCGGATGGGGATTTGAAGAAGTGGCGATGCGCCGTGGTGACTACGCATGGTGCACGATCGTGGCGACCCTGCAAATCGAAGATGGCAAGATCACCGCACCGCGCATCGCGATGGCCGGGGTTGAAACTTCCGCAGCGCGGCTGACGGCCGCCGAAGATGCCATAGTTTGCCAGACACCGGGCGCGGCGCTGTTTGTTCAGGTCGCGGACGCCGCCGCGCAAGCGGCAGACCCGGCAGACAGCGCGACCGGCAACGCCGCCTACAAACGTGACCTCGTTCGCGCATTGCTGCCGCGTGTTCTGAACGTTGCCGTATCGAGGGCCGGATAAAGCGCGGTGTGCTCAAAGAGGGAGGATTAAGATGACCAAGGTATCGATCGAAGTGAATGTGAATGGCCGCACGCGCCACGCCACCGTACCGCCGCGCATGCTGCTGTCGGATTTCATCCGACATGAACTGTCGCTACCCGGCACGCATGTGGGGTGCGAGCACGGTGTTTGCGGTTCTTGCAACGTGGTTGTCGATGGACGTGCTGTACGGTCCTGCCTGATGTTTGCAGTGCAGGCCGAAGGCGCCGAGATCACAACCGTCGAAGGGTTGGCGCAGGGTGACGATCTGCACCCGATCCAACAGGCGTTCTGGGAGGAACACGGCCTGCAATGCGGCTTTTGCACGCCGGGAATGCTGGCCACCGCCCAGGAATTGCTGGCGCAAAACCCCGACCCAAGCGACGACGAAATTCGCGAGGCGATCTCGGGCAATCTGTGCCGGTGTACGGGCTATGAATTCATCATCAGCGCGATCCGTTCTGCCGCCGCAAAACTGCGCGAGCGTGAGAGCGAAACCACACTTCAGCCCGTCTGACGTCGGAGGACAAAAGCCATGTCACAGCATCTGAAAAGCAACGTCATTCCACCCAGCCGTCAACGCGAAATGCCCCGGGCCGGACTGACCTGGATCGGGCAAAGCATGAAGAGGGTTGAGGATCCGCGCATTCTGTCTGGAAAGGGCGGTTATATCGATGACGTGGCGGTGCCGGGCATGGCGCATGCCGCGATGGTTTCGAGCCCACACGCCCATGCGCGTATCGTCAGCATCGACACCTCGAAGGCCAAGGCGCTGCCCGGTGTGATCGGCGTTTACACGGGCGACGACATGGCAACGGTTGTTGATCCGTGTCCCAGCTTTGCATCGCCCCCCATCACGCAGCACCCTATGTCCATTGGCAAGGTCCGTCACGTGGGCGAGGTCGTCGCCGCGGTTGTGGCCGAAGATCGCTACATCGCCGAGGATGCCGCCGAACTCGTCGAGGTGGAGTGGGAAATCCTCCCTGCCAACGTTGACATCGAAGCATCTGCCGCAGCCACGGGCGATGCGCTGCTGCATCCCGAAGATCGCGAAAGCAATGTGGCGCTGGATGAAAGCTTCAGCTTTGGCGACGTCGATCAGCATTTTGCCGACGCTCATACCGTCGTGAAACGACGGCTCCGCTGGCAACGCTCGTCCGCTCAGGCGATTGAAACCTGCGGAGTGGTGGCGCAATTCGATCCGTTCAAAGGCGGCTATACCATCCATTCCAATTCGAATTTCTACAACTTCATCCCATTCGTTATCGGTGGCTCGCTACGGGTCTCGCCGGGTGAATTGCGGATCATTCCGGTGCTTACTGGCGGCAGTTTCGGCTCCAAGGTGTTCAACCACAAGATCATCATCCTTACAGCGGGTCTTGCGCGACTGGCAGGTGTGCCTGTGAAGTACATTGAAGACCGGCTGGAACACTTTACCAACTCGGACAGTCACGGCTCGGACCGGCTTTATGATGCTGAACTGGCGGTGGCAGAGGATGGCACATTCACATCGCTGCGGTTTACCGTCATGGACGATTATGGCGCGTACCTTCAATTCGGCGTCGGCACACATGGCAACGCGATGGCGCAGGTCACCGGACCCTACCAGATCCAGAGTTTTGGGATGCGGGTGATCGCTGTTTTGACCAATAAGACGCAACAGGGCCCCTATCGTGGGTTCGGGTCCGAAGTGACCAATTGGGTGATGGAACGTATGGCGGATGCCGCCGCCGAGGAAATGGGACGCGACCCGGTGGCGCTGCGCGAGCAAAACATGATCCAGCCCGATCAGTTTCCTTACATGATCCCAACTGGCAACATCTATGACAGCGGTAATTTCCAAAAAGTACTGGCCGAGGCAAAGTCGATGTTCGACTTCGACGGCTGGCGTGACAAGGCCAAGGCAATGCGCGCCGAGGGACGGTGCGTCGGCGTCGGCCTCGCCACCTGCATGGAGCGCAGCGTCTATGGACCAACCGAATGGTGGTCTCTCAACAACAAGGAAACGCCAGGCTTCACGCTGACCTCAACGCCCGAGGGGATCACCGTCAGGCTCGATCCGTCGGGCAAGATGTTTGTGACGCTGAATTCACCCATGGTGGGCAATTCGCCCGAAACCGTTGTGGCGCAAATCCTGGCCGAGCGATTGACCATCGCGCCAGAAGACATCGTGTTCAACTATTCCGATAGCCAGTCCGGTTTCAACGGTGTGGGCCCCCAAGGTAGCCGGTTCACCGCGATGATTGCCGGTGCCTGTGTGAGTGCCGCGATCAAGCTAGAAGAGCGGTTGAAACGCTTTGGGGCACATATGCTGCAACGCCGCCCCGAGGATGTTGAACTTCGCAATGGCACGGTTGCCGTCAAGGGCCTGAACGATCAGGAAAAGCCTTTTGGTGAGATCGCGTTGACCTCCAGCTTCTTTCGCCTCAGCTTTCCGGACGGTGAAGAGTTTGACAGTGGGCTTGAGACAACGGCCGTCTATGATCATCCGTTGTCGACCGACCCCGCCGAGGATCGCAGCCACCTTGGCATCTTTTATCCAATCGTTGGACACATCTGTCACATCGTCGCTGTCGAGGTCGATCCCGGCACCGGCAAGGTCGAAATCCTCGATTACGCCGCCGTGCATGACAACGGAACGATGGTGAACCCGCGCACGTTGGCCGGGCAGGTTTGGGGCGGGACAGCCAACGGCATCGGCACCACGCTGAGCGAGCAGTTCATTTATGACGCTGACGGGCAGTTCACCAATCCCAATTTTGCCGAATTCGCCATGCCCACGGCCAACGAGATGCCGCGCAACTTCAAGCTTGGTCATGTTGAGACGCCATCACCGTTCACCGAATACGGCATCAAGGGCGGTGGCGAGGGCGGTCGGCTGGGCGCGCCATCCGCGCTGAGCAGTGCAATCGAGGATGCATTGTCCGATCACGGCGTCAAAATCACGTCATTGCCTGTCACCCCGCCCATCTTGCGCGGACTGATCCGTGATGCCGAGCAAGGGGCGACCGCGTAGGAAAGCATATGGCAAAACCTCGCCCCGTCATCATCACCTGCGCCATCACGGGTGCGATCCACACACCCTCGATGTCGCCGTATTTGCCTGCCAATTCGGATGCCATCGTGTCGTCAGCCGTTGCAGCGGCCGAGGCGGGTGCGGCGATCTTGCACCTGCATGCGCGCAACGACGAGACGGGTCAGCCCGACCAGAGTTTAGAGGGTTTTCAACGCATTGTACCGCCGATTGCGGCGCAAACGGATGCCATCCTGAACCTGACCACGGGCGGCAGTCCTTACATGATGGTGGAGGAACGCGCACGTCCGGCGGCACAACTTGCGCCACAACTGGCATCGCTCAACATGGGGTCGATGAACATGGGGTTGTTCCCGATGCAGAAACGCTATCCCGATCTGCAAGGCTGGGAACAGGCGCATCTGGAAGGGTCAAAGGACCTCGTTTTCCGCAACAGCTACAGCGACATCGACTATGTTCTAGCGACCTGCCAGGACAACGGCACCCGGTTTGAATTTGAATGCTACGACACCGCGCACCTCTACAACCTGGCGCATTTTGCGGACAAAGGGGCGGTGCAGCCGCCGTTTTTTGTGCAGACCGTGTTTGGCTTGCTGGGCGGCATCGGCGCGCATCCCGACGACATTGCGCATATGCGCCGCACTGCGGCACGCCTTTTTGGCGATGACATGGTCTGGTCCGCCCTTGGGGCAGGCGCGCATCAGATGCGCGTTGCTGCGACCGTCGTCTCGGGCGGCGGCCACGTGCGCGTTGGCCTGGAAGATTCTCTGTGGGCCGGCCCGGGAACACTGTCGTTGTCCAATGCCGATCAGGTGCGCACGGCCAAGAGCCTGATCGAAACCCTCGGCTGCCGGGCGGCCACACCGGAAGAGGCGCGAAAGATGCTGTCACTGTCCACGCAAAGGATGGCGGCATGACGATGCGCCAACAACTTAGCAGCCTGAAACTGGGTGTAGAGCCCGATCTGCCACGTAAACCGGGGCGGCCCAAGGGGGGACGATCTGATCAGACCCGTGAACGTATTCTGGATGCGGCGGAACAGCTGTTTGCGGATCGCGGATACGATGGGGCTTCCATCCGAGACGTGGCTGCAGCGGCAGGTTTGCAAATCCATTCCGTGGGATATCACTTCGGGCCCAAAGAGCAGTTGTTTGATGCCGTGGTCGCACGGCGCGCCGACATCATGACGGGACTGCGGCGCGAAGCGCTGGCTGAGGCGCGCCAGCGCGCGGGCGGCGCAGCGATCTCCATCATGCAGTTGGTGCGCGACTATGTCAGCCCGTTCATCCAGTCCGCCAGCCACGGTGACGAGGGTTGGCGCAACTACGCGGCCCTTATGGGTCGGCTCGCCAATTCCCCCCTCGGGACCGGAATCATCGCGCGCCACTATGACCAGACCGCACGCGAATACATTGCTGAGCTGCAGCGCGCACTGGCCGGGGCCGACCCCGAAGATGTCGTTGACGGATTCTCCGCCATGGTTGCCGCGATGCTGGGGATCTGTGCCGCCACGGGTCGCCCTGAACGACTGTCGGGGCGCGCCTCGCGACGCCCGCCTGAAGATAGCTTTGAAACGCTTGTGCGCTTTCACACGGCGGGTTTTCTGACTTTGACAATCGCTTGAGGCAAAGGATGGCGAGATGGCAACGACGCTAAATCCCGGCGCGACACATCAGTTGCGCGCGACAGTCGATGAAACACGCACAGCGGCGGCCTTGGCCGAAGAGGGTGAGGCGCTGCCGCCCGTGTTCGGAACGCCGTATATGATTGCCGATATGGAACGGGCCTGCGCCGCTTTGCTTGCCCCGCTGCTGGATGAGGGAAAAGTGTCTGTCGGCGCGCGCATCGAGGTGTCTCATACCGCACCAACACCGCTTGGCGCGACCGTGAGCGCAACCGCGAAATTCACCGAGCGCGAGGGGCCGCTCTACTGGTTCGACGTTTGGGCCGAGGATGAAGGAGGGCGGATTGGCAAAGGTCGCATGGCCCGCGCCATTGTCGATCAGGATACATTGCTGGCCAAGGCGAGCGCGCGCAGATGAGCGATCTCGATCTGCTTAAGGAGATTGAAAAGAAGGTGCTGTGGCTTGCCTGCTGGACCATCCACAACGCCAATCACCTGCGCGACGGGGACGAAATCAAGGTGGGCGGGCATCAGGCCTCCTCTGCCTCAATGGTGTCGATCATGACGGCGCTCTATTTCTCTGTTTTGCGTCCCGAGGATCGCATCGCCGTCAAGCCGCATGCGGGGCCTGTGTTCCACGCGATCCAGTACCTGATGGGCCATCAAACCCGCGACAATCTGGAAAACTTTCGCGGCTACGGAGGCGTGCAAAGTTATCCCAGCCGCACGAAAGACGTGGACGACGTGGACTTTTCGACCGGGTCCGTGGGTCTTGGTGTTGCGATCACGGCCTTTGCCTCAATGGTGCAGGATTTCATGATCGCCAAAGATTGGTCCAGTGTGACCACGCCGGGCCGCATGATTTCCCTGATGGGCGACGCGGAACTGGATGAGGGCAACATTTACGAATGCCTGCAGGAAGGATGGAAGCACGGGCTGCGTAACACTTGGTGGATCATCGATTACAACCGCCAAAGCCTTGATGGCATCGTGCATGAAGGGTTAAAGGACCGGATCGCTGGAATTTTCGAGGCCTTCGGCTGGCGAGTGGAGATGTTGAAACACGGTGCGTTGCAGCGCGCCGCATTTGCAGAGCCAGGCGGGGACGCCTTGCGCAGATGGATCGACAATTGCCCCAACGCGATCTATTCGGCGCTGACCTATCAAGGTGGGGTCGCGTGGCGCGCGCGCCTTCTAGACGAGATTGGCGATCAGGGCGCGGTGACGGCGCTGCTGGATCGCCGCTCTGATGCGGAATTGGCGCGCCTGATGACCAACCTTGGCGGACATTGCATCGAAACGCTTACTACAGCCTTCAACGGTATCGACGACGACACACCAACCGCCTTCATCGCCTACACAGTCAAGGGTTGGGGAACACCGCTGGCCGGGCACAAGGACAACCATGCCGGCCTGATGACCAAGGGCCAGATGGCCACGTTTCAAGGGGATATGGGCGTGCGGCCTGGTCACGAATGGGACCCCCTCGAAGGACTGGACGGTCAACCCGAAGCGGTCCAGCGGGCGTTTGGCGCTGCGCCCTTCTTCAAAAAAGGGCGGCGGCGTGCGACCTCGGCCAGTGTTGCCGTGCCGCAGATCCCGGCACTGGGCGACAAGGCCATCTCAACCCAGGCCGCTTTTGGCAAGATACTGGATGCGCTGGCCAAGGGCGATTCCGACCTGGCTGAGCGGATCGTGACCATGGCGCCGGATGTCACCGTGTCCACAAACCTCGGGCCGTGGGTAAATCGTAGGGGCCTATTCGGGCGATCTGAAGTGGCTGACACCTTCCGCGCTGAACAGATACCCAGCACACAAAAGTGGCGGTTCTCTCCGCAGGGGCAACACATCGAACTTGGCATTGCGGAGATGAACCTTTGCCTGCTGCTGGGTGCAGCCGGACTCAGCCATTCGCTGTTTGGCGAGCGGCTTTTGCCGATTGGCACCCTCTACGATCCGTTCATCAGTCGCGCGCTCGATGCACTCAACTATGCCTGCTATCAGGATGCGCGATTTCTTCTGGTCGGCACGCCCTCCGGGGTCAGTCTTGCCTCTGAAGGCGGTGCGCACCAGTCGATTGCCACGCCTCTGATCGGGATGAGTCAGGACGGTCTGGCCAGTTTCGAGCCTGCTTTTGCCGACGAGTTAGCGGTGATGATGGAGTGGGCCTTTGACTACATGCAACGCGACGGCGATGCGGTTCAGGACGAGCGCACGTGGTTGCGCGATGAAACCGGCGGTGCGGTCTATCTGCGCCTGTCCACGCGACCGCTGGAACAGCCTGCGCGCGCGCTGGACACGAAACTGCGTCAGGGCATCGTGGATGGGGCCTATTGGCTACGCGCACCGGGGCCGAACTGTGATCTGGTGATTGCCTATCAAGGCACCATCGCGACCGAGGCGATTGCTGCCGCTGGTCTGCTGGCAGAAACGCGACGCGACATCGGTGTGCTTGCGGTGACCTCGGCGGATCGGCTAAATGCCGGATGGCAAGCTGCACAGCGCGTCCGATCCCGCGGAGACGCGGATGCGCGCGCGCATATTGAACGTTTGCTGCAAGACCTGCCAAGTCACACCATTATCGTAACAGTAATTGATGGCCATCCCGCTACGTTAAGCTGGCTGGGCAGCGTAGCCGGTCACCAAACGGCAGGTCTAGGCGTTGAACATTTTGGTCAAACCGGAACAGTGCGAGACCTATATCGACATTTCGGGATCAACGCAGAGGCCATTGCCCAGACGGCAAGTGGCCTGTCACCCGGTCGTCCATTTGGATTGACTGAGCGGCGAAATGGAACTGTTTCGTAAGCAAGCTTGCGCCTTGCTAACACCTTTACGGGCGGGAGTGTTACGGCCTCCGGTCTTTAACCTGAATCGCGGAATTCCGCCGGTCGATCTTGTGGGCGGCGGCCCACACAGATATCTGGAACCGCGGGATGAAACGGAGAGTTACGATGCCCGGTGGGACATGGACATCATGACTGGCTTTCTCGAAGACGTTGTTGCGGCGGATACACCTGCGAAGCAGGTGTCCGATTTCCTGTCTGATGATATGGAGGCGGCGATGGAACGGATAGCAGCACGCAAGCCTTTCATCGAGGAGAAGTTTTCTCGCGCCACTGTGAACAAACGGCTTCGGGCTGGCGACCATCGCGATCTTATGCGCCAGCAGATGTGACAGGGCTGTCCGGAAAGGTTCCCTTTAGGACGGGGTCAATTTTAGTGTTCAGAATTTAGCCTGACGGGTTATTGAACATAGGCGATGTTCTGGACATCTACTTTGAACACTGCGCCGTCAATGACCCGAACCTTTGCTTACGCGAGAGTGTCGACCCTCGACCAGGACCCACAGAACCAGCTTGGTGAAATCGCTGCGGCAGGATTTCAGGTCGAGCCACATCGCGTTGTCACTGAGGCGATCTCTGGTTCTATGTCGATTGAGCAGCGTAAGGGCTTCGCCCGGCTTCTGGATAAGATGGAACGCGGCGATAACCTGCGCTGCAAAGCGCGGGCCCAGATCCGGTATCGCACCCTCTTTGGCAACGTCACTGCCCCCAGTCCGCGTTTCTATCACGGTCAATGTCATAATGGTTCCGCCAAGGCCTTCAGTCCATTGAAGGACCACCCGCCTGACCATGTCGCGCCGGAACTGCTCTGGCTGGAGACGAAATGGGCCTCGCTGACGTCTTTCGGGATCACTGCGGACTTGCTCAAGGATGCACTACTGGTCGATGAACGGTTGAACCCGGATACCATTCGCCGACATCTTGGCCACGTTGCATCGCGCATGGAATCTGAGCTGGCCGAAGAGCGCTTCAGCTTCATCGAAACCAGCGCAGTTCAACGGGAAAAGAGGCCCAATCCCGAAAGCCAAATCACGGTCGGGATAGACGGTGGGTATGTTCGTTCCCGCGATGCCGGGCAATCGCATTTTGAGGTGACCGTGGGCAAATCCATCCCGACAGATCGCACGAGCCGCTATCTCGGCCTCGTCCAGAGCCGCGACGAAAGACCAAAACGGCGGCTGCACGAGGTCTTGAAGGACCAGGGCTGGGAGGAAAACCAGCTTGTTACCTTCATGACCAATGGCACAGACACCGTCATCGAGATGGCGCGGCACATGGCTCCGGCGTCCGAGCACATACCCGACTGGTTCCATATCACCATGCGCCTCACGGTCATGCAGCAATACGTGAAGGGGCTCGCCCACCATAACGCGGATGAAGCTGAGGCTCTTTCTCGTTTGCCTCGTCAGATCAAGGGCTTTCTCTGGAATGGAAATCTGCACGATGCTCAGGCGGCAATCGACGATCTGGTCATGGACCTTGATGAAATCGAAACAGATTATGCCAGCATCAAGGCCCTGCTCAAAACTGCCGCCGAGTTTGAGACCTACATCACCAACAACGCTGGTATGCTTCCAAACTATGCAGAACGGCGGCGCTATGGCGAGCGCGTCTCAACCGGCTTTGTCGAAAGCGCCGTCAACACAGTCGTCGGCAAGCGTTTCGGAAAACGTCAGCAGATGCGTTGGTCAAAGCAAGGGGCTCACCACATGCTTCAGACCCGCGCCCGAACACTCGATGGAACACTTCGTGGCAAATTCGAGCAATGGTATCCGGGGATGAAAGCCGCCGAAGACAACAAAATGGCAGCATACTTGCCCCGCACTTTGCGGTACTCTCCATCCGGGCGGGCAGGATCAGCCAGGATTTGTCCAACGGGCCGCCGAAGATGCCGATCTTGCTGCTCGCCAGATCCTTGAGCGAGGTGGCGGTGCTGTGGGCCGGCACGACCACCCCGCCGACGGCGCGGGAATAGGGAATGAACACATAGTCCTTCCCCGCCGCCCGCTGTCGTGTGACCCAGATCCAGTCGGCGACGGCCATGTCGGCCTCGCCCCCCTCGACCGCAATGCGGGTGGCGCCGTTGTCGGCAAACGGCTGAACCTCAAGCTTTAAGCGATGCTTCTCGTCCAGCCCGTTCTCGGTGATCGTCGCAAGCTCGCAGTTGACGGTGCCGATCTTCAGCACCGCCGCGCGGATCTTCGTCAGATCCCGCGCTGCGGCGGGGCCTGCAAGCAGCGCCAGAAGCGCAAAAAAGGCTGATAGAATACATATGGGTCCATACCCCTTCCTACGGGTTACTCGGCGCGGCGGTTGACCTCGTTCAAGTCCTTGTCGAGTTCGATATCGAACTGATGGCCGCCCTTGCAGATCACGTCGTCCAGCTCATAGCCGTCGTCTTCCACCTCGATATCGTCGGGGTCCATCTGGCATTCCATATCGGCCAGAATGTTCTCGATCTGTTCAATTATATCGGGGTCGATCTCTCCCTCGGCAAAAGCGGGGCCAGTGAGCAACAGGGTCAGCGCAGCAAGCGTGCGGATCATGGGGTGTCTTCCGGTCATTGGATGCTGACTTTCACCTGCTGCGCTTCGCCGGTGGAGCCGGGGATGCGCAGGATGTGGGTGCCGGGCTTGATCGCTATGAACGACAGTTCCACCGTGCCCGCCTTGTCGAACTCGATCGAGTCTATGGCCATCGGGCGGATCTCGATCTTGTTGATGACGATCTCGTTCATCCAGATCGCGCGAAAGAAGTCGGGGCCTTCGACCGCCAGTTCGGCCGAGCCGTCGGCGGTGATCTCAAGCTTGTAGTAGGCGCCGGACTGCAGCACCACATCCTCACCCAGCGGCTGACCGGATGCGAGCGTCAGCTGGATCGTCTCGCCGCGGTTGCATTTCGCCAGCAACCCGGCAAAGCCCAGGCCGTCGCACAGCGGGGCCGCAGCCACCGGCGTGGCAAAAGCGCCAAGCAGGGCCGCTGCGATCAATCGTTTCATCATGTCAAGTTTCCTTCCGATAGTCAGTCGACCACCACAACGCCCCAGGGCTGTTGCCCCACGGGGATCGACTTGATCGCCTTTTCGCTCGCGACGTCGATCACGGTGATGTCGTTGGAATTGCCGTTGGTGGTCAGAAGGAACTTCTCGTCAGGGGTGAACGACAGCTGCCAGACCCGCTGACCCACCAGGATATAGTCCAGCACCTCAAGGCTTTGCGCGTCGATCACCGCCACGCGGTTGGCGGGTCCTAGGGCGACGAACAGCCGGGCGCCGTCCGAGGTGACCTTTGCCCCCACCGGTTGCAGCCACTCCGACAGCACGCCGGACACCTCGAAGCCGATCTTGTCGACCAGGTCCGGGGTGCCGTCCTCGGCGATGTCCATGACCGACACCGTTCCGCCGATCTCAGACGTGACAAACAGGCGCGCGCCATCGGCGGTGTACTGGGCATAGCGGGGCCGCTGATCGACCAGCACGTTGTGCTTGATCTCGTAATCCTCGGTAGAGATGAAATGCGCCATGTTGGTGGTCTCGGAGGTGTTGACCACGTATTTCGCATCCGCGCTGATCCCCATCCCCTCGGGTTCGATCCCGACCGGGATTTCGGCCAGGATCGTGCGGGTCTCGGTGTCGGTGACGGTGACGAGGTTGTCGTCCTCGTTCGCGATATAAAGCGGGTTGCCCGAGGGGTGCAGGACGAAAAGCTCCGGGTCGGGACCGGAAGGAAGCGTATAGACCTCCTTGTAGGTTTCGGTGTCGAACACCCGCACGATGTTGTCGTCGGACGCGCAGACATAGAGCAGCTTGCCATCCGGGCTGGCCGTGATCCCGCGCGGGCGGTTGCCGCCGTGGAACGTTTCGATCACCTCCCAAGTTTCGGTGTCGATTACGGTGATGTCGTTCGACCGCTCGTTCGACACGAAGGCCTTGCCCGCCAGCACGGGGGTTGCGGCGAGGGCCAGCGCGGTGGAGAGGATGAGGGCTTTCATGGTCATCTCCGGCTCAGTTGAAGGCGGTGCAGGTGCTCTCCGGCCGGTCAAGGCCCAGCGTGTCGAGCGGTGAGGTCCGATGCAGAAAGCCGTCCTGCGGGCTGACGCTGACGGTAATCATGCCGTCGTACAGCAGGATCGGCTGGCGCAACTGCCCGTTCCAGTCGCGGAACGTGACCTTCTGGCCCTTGAACGCGGCCAGCTCAAAGGTGTCGGACAGCGCGTAGTCGCGGATGCCGTCGGGGTCGACCGTATTGGCCCGCGTCACCGCCTCGCCCACCACGCGCAGGGCCAGCCAGACGTTGTAATCCTCGGGCTGCACGTAGCGGCCGGTCAGCTCCTCGAACCGGGTCTGGTACTGGGTCGCCCCCCAGGCCTCATGCGCGCCGTGCATGGTCACCGGGCGCAGGCCCCCCGCCCCCATCACCGGCCGCGGCGTCCACAGGTGATAGGACAGATACCGGGCGAAATAGTCGGTGGCATCGGCGGCGATCACCACGTCATGCTCTCGAGTGCCCTGGGTGTCGAGCGGCAGTTGCCGCTGCACCAGCACATGGCCTGAGTCTGTCCGGCGGGAGCGGCTGGGGTCGGCAAAGCTGCGATCCTCGACGATCCGAGCGCCGAACTTATTCGCGGCGGCGCGGAAGGCGGCCCCCATCGCCTGATCTGCTGGGTTGATGCCCTCAAGCAGGAACCAGTCGGTCCACTTCTTCCAGATCGCGAACTGCGCGACCGCATCGGCGTTCATGGTATGCGACGGCGCGATGTGCAGCAGGTTGGCCCGGCACGCCTGATCGCGCAGCGCGGTATCTGGTGCCGCGGCGTTGAAGACAAGCGCGCCCGCCTCGGCCGCGCGGTCGGTCAGCCGCAGCAGGTCGTCTGCCCGGGCCAGAATGACTAAGATCCGCACGCCATCTGCGATCAGCGCGTCCAGCGCCGCATCCGCGCGTTCGGGCGGGGTGGCGACCGTGGTCGTCTCGTAAGTGTGGCCCAGAAAGCTGCCGGTGGTGCCGTTGTCCTCATCGGCCAGCGCCGCCCCAGCAAAGCCCAGGTCTGCGGGGGTCAGGTCATAGCGGCTGATCGGCAACAGGGTCGGGTAGTCGATCCGCAGCACCGCCGCCCGCGCGTCAAGCGCCAGCCCGGCCCCGGCAAAGGCCGTCAGGCTGCACAGCGCCCAAAGCGTCATGACCAAAACTCGCACCGTCCCCTCCCCGTCGTCGGGTGACCGGTGGGCATACTGGCGTACCCTTGTCCGGCCCGGTACCGATACTTATTGATCGGTTCCCCGGAGAGTGTAACGCCTGCACGATGAAGCTCGATTCTTATTTACTAAGAAGGGGCATATGCGTCTGGTCTGCCTGCTGTTTCTGCTCGTCTGGGCCACGTCGGTCAAGGCTGACGGCAAGGTCGCTTTTCTTGGTCTAACCATGCTCGACACCTCGTTGCAGACAGCCGAACTGGGCCAAAGCCCGGAGGAGGTCGCGCGGCTGGAAAAGGTGGCTACACTGGTGGAGGAAACCTTCCTTGCGCAGGGCTGCGACCTGCTGGACCTTGCCCCTGTGCGGGAAGAGTTGGCGCGGGTGGTCAACCCGGCCAAGTGCTACGGCTGCGACATCCGAATGGGCGCGAAACTCGGGGCCGACTTCGTGCTGGTGGGCGAGGTGCAGAAGGTCTCCAACCTGATCCTGACCATGAACCTGCAGTTGCGCGACGTCGCCACGGGCCAGACGGTGAAAGGCCGGGTCGTCGATATCCGCTCCAACACCGACGAAAGCTGGCTGCGGGGCATGCGGTACATCCTGAAGACAGCATTCATTAGATAGGGAGAACACGATGAGAGCAAAGTTCCTGATGGTCCTGGCCGCACTGCTGCTTCTGCCCGCCCTGGCCCTTGGCCACGGGCCGACACGGCAGAAAGTGACCCTGACGGCCGAGGTCGCGGCAGAGCCTGACGCGGTCTGGGCCGTGGTCGGCAATTTCGATGACATGTCCTGGCACCCGGCGGTGTTTCAGACCGATGGCGACGGCGGCAACGCCATCGACGCGACCCGCCTCCTGACCCTCGGCGCGGTGGACGGCCCGACGATTGCGGAGGTGCTCTACAAGTACAGCGCCCAGAAGATGAGCTACTCCTACCGGATCACGGCGGTGGAGGTGGCGGTGCTGCCGGTCACCAACTACTCCTCGCACCTGACCGTCAAACCGCGCGAGGGTGGTGGTGCGCTGATCGAATGGCGCGGCGCGTTCTACCGAGGCTATCCCAACAACGACCCGCCCGAGGATCAGAATGATGCCGCCGCGGTGGCGGCGGTGACCGGGGTGTACCAGATGGGCCTCGACGCGCTGGTGGAGCAGTTTGGCAAGCCTGGTTCTTAAAGCCCTTGCGCTGCTGACAGCCCTCGCCGCACCGGCGGCGGGGGACGTGGCGTATGTCACCTGTCAGAATGGCGGAGCGCTGTCGGTGATCGGCCTTGCCACCGGCGCCGAGGTGTCGCGCTGGCCGGTGCCCGGCAAACCCGCCGGGGTTGCGGTCAGCGCTGGCGCGGTCTTTGCCGTGTCGCCCGACAGCAAGACCGTGCGCCGCTTCGACCCCCACGGCGCGCTGCAGGCCGAGGTGGTGCTGGACGGCGGACCGATCGGCGTGGCGCATGACGCAGGCCGCGGGCGGCTGTTCATCTCGGACTGGTACAACGCCCGGATCTGGGTATTGGACGACGCCGATCTGAGTATTGAGGCCGAGTTGACCAACGGGGCCGCGCCCGCCGGGCTGGCGGTCTCCCCCGATGGCCGCTTCGTTGCCTCGGCGGACCGGGACGCGGACCAGGTGTCGATCTTCGATGCCGCCAGGCTGGCACTTCTGCACCGGGTGACAGTCGGCAGCCGCCCCTTCGGCCTGCGGTTCGCGCCCGATGGGCGGCTGTTTGTGGGCAACGTCGGCAGCAACGATGTCAGCGTGGTCGATCCGGCCAAGGGCCGCGTGACCGCCACCGTGCCGGTGGGCGAGCACCCCTACGGCATCGCCTTTGCCGCGGATCGCGCCTTCGTCAGCAATCAATACGAGAACACCGTCAGCGTCCTGGCGCTGGAGACGCTGGCCGAAGTGGCCCGGGTGGAGGTTGGCGAGTATCCCGAAGGCATCGACGATACCGCCGATGGCAGCGCCATCGTGGTGGTGAACTGGTTTGACAACACACTCACGATTATCGACGCGCAGACCCTATCCGTGCTACACACGATGGACACAGGGGAAGGGCCGCGCGCGTTCGGGGAATTCCTGTTGGGAGGTTCGATATGAAACACGCTCTGATAGCACTGCTGGTGGTTGGAGCCGCCGCCCTGCCCGCTTTGGCCAGCAACACCACCTGGGACAGCATCAGCGAACAGATCTATCCGGGTCGGACGCTGCTTGATGGGTCGGACATCATCTCCATCGATGCGCCCTATCGCACCCGGGACGACGCGCGTACACAGATTGCCGCCGAGATTGCGGCGCCCAAAGGCTTGAACATCGGGAAGGTGACCCTGGTGCTGGACGAAAACCCGATGCCCGTTTCGGCCGTGTTCACCCTCGACTCCCCGCAGCCGCGGTTCTTCTTCGACGTGACCATGCGCGTGAACGGCCCCACCCCGCTGCATGTGGTGGTGGAGACCACGGACAGCCGGGTGTGGGTCGCCGAGACCTTTGTCAAAACCTCCGGCCAGGGCGCCTGCTCGGCCCCGCCGGGCACCGACGCGGAGGAGGCGCTGGCGAGCCTGGGGGAGATGCATATCGGCATCACCGCCGGGGTATCGGGCCTTACCGGGCTCGACCTGACCAGCTTTTCCCAGCGGCTCAGCCAGCTGGATGTCGATATCTCCCACCCCTCGCACTCTGGCATGCAGATGGACCAGATCTCGCTCCTGTTCATCCCGATGCGCTATGTGGAGACGGTGGAGATTGACCTAGACGGGACGGGGTATGTTGACCTGACCGGCTCCATCTCGCTGTCGGAAAACCCGCGCGTCGGCGTCTCCGTGCCCAGCCGCACCCAGTCGGTGGGGATCACGATGACCGACACCGACGGGACCGTGGCGACAGCGCACAAGCGGTTGGGGGGGTACTAGGATTTGAACTCATTGATCTGCAATCCAGATGCGGATTTAGGCGAGCGCTAGGATTTTGCTTTCATTTCTTGTCGTCTTTAGTTTCGCAGGCTGCGAAACTAAAGATAGAGCAGTTGCTCATCGGGTCTTGGCATTGCGCAATGCAAACCCCGCCATCAAATGGAACGCCCGCGGGAAGCGCAGTCATCGATATTCAATACCTGAGCAGCAAGAAGAGCTCCTATCAGGTCGTTATATCATTATCTCAAGATGGTATGGATATCGACATAGAGATGCTTGCAAGTGGCGCTTGGAAAATCACAGATGGAAACTTGGCGAAAGAGGTCACAAAGGTAAAAACAATGGGATTGCGCAGTCCTGCAGGATCCTTCGCGATATCTCAACGCCCAGCCGAGGAACAGCGTGAATTCAATTCATTCAAACAAGCTTCTCAAGAAATGGGGGAGCCACAGAAATACGGGATATCAGTGAATCTCGTCTTGAGCTCTGTGAGCCGGTGTCTCGTTCCTACATTAATTACTCCGCACTTTAATCGAAATAGGTTATTGCCACCGAAACCACGCCCGATCCGGCTTATTTTGCCGCCTGCGGTTGGCCCGGCGCTGGCTTGACTTGTTCCAGCGGGTAGTCCCAAAGCGCCCAGCCGTCGGTGCCTTCGGGCAGCCAGTAGACGTCCCTGTATCCCCACTCCAGCGCCTGTTTGGCGGCATTCCAGCTCATCCAGCAGTCCTCAAGGCAGAAGAACACCAGCGGTTTGGTGGGGTCGCCGCCCGTCGCCGTCTCAAGCCCGGTGCGGAAGTAGTCCGCTGTCACCTCGGCAATCGCCCCGTAACCGACATTGGGCAGCCAGATCGCCCCGGGGATCGAATTGCGCGGCGGATCACGCCAGATCGTGCCCTCCGGAAGGTTCGCGGGCTTGGGCGCCTGCGGCAGGACGTCAACAAAGATGGCGGTGCCGGTGGACCAAAGGTTATGCGCCTCTTCAGGACCAAGAACCGTCCCCCCGGCCAGCGTTGCGGGCACCGGGGCGCGGTAGTGGTCGGTGCGATAGTCGCTCGGTTCGGGCGCGGTCTGTGCCACCACGGCGAGGGGGAACAGGGCGGCGACGACGACCGCCCCCGCCGTTCTCAATTCGAGATCTCCAGCACCGCGTCGCCCAGGTCGCTGATCAGCGGCACACCGGCATCGGACAGGATCCGGTTGATCTCGTCCTGGTTGCGGCGGATCAGCGAGTTCAGCTTCCGCTGCCACACCTTCTCCCCCTGCCGCACTCCCATGGTGATGCGGAAGAACAGGCGCGGGGGCAATTCCTCACGGATCAGCGGCACCAACGTCAGGTCCGGGTAACCGCCCTTGACCAACGGGCCGCCCAGCGGTCCCCACAGGATGGCGGCGTCGATCTCCCCCGCCTTGAGGTCCTCAAGCATGTCGATTGCGGGGCTTTCGTGACGGCGGTCAACCACCAGGTTATAAGCCTTCGCCTTGCCGATCAGCCCGTTGCGGGCGAGGTGCGCGGACGGCGGGGTGCCGGCGATGATCCCGATGCGCTGCCCCTTCAGGGCCGGGTCGGCCAGCGTCTCCACCCCGACCAGATCGCCCCCGGCGGGGACAATCAGCGAATAGGCGGAGGTCAGGTAGTGGTTGGTGTTGAGCACCAGCTCATGACCCTGGGCATAGGCCATCACCACGTCGCATTCCTTGGCCCTGAGGGTGTTGCGGATGAAGCCCGTGGCCATCGGATACCAGGTGTACTGCACTGGCAGATCCAGCTTCGCGGCGATGAAATCGGCCAGCTTATTCTCATAGCCGCTCTCATCCTTCGCCGACATCGGCGCATTGGCTGGATCGGCGCACACTCTGAGCGCTTTTTGCGACACCAGGTCAGAGGTCTGCGCGCCAGCCGGACTGGCGACGAGGGCAAGCGCCGCCAGCGTCAGGGCAATCCAGTGTCTTGGATCAAACCCCAAGGCAGTTGTTCTCATCTTCGCGGATCACCTCCGACTTCCCCTCTTTCTTGCCGGGTCTGCCCCGCGGGACCACCTCGGCGCCGCGCGCTTTCATGTAGACGTAGATATCGTCAAGATAGCACATGACATTCGGGTTATCGCCGAACGCTGGCATGACCGAGTTTTCCGCCGCATTCACCTTCTGGCGGCCGTTCACCACGATGTCGTAGAAATCGTAGTAGTCCATATCGATGGCGGACTTCTTCAACGCCGGCGCGTAGGACGACCCCTCCCCTTCCGGGCCGTGGCAGACGTGGCATTCCGAGTGGTAGCGGCGGAACCCGGAGTAGGTCAGCCAGTCCACCGTGCCGTCCTCGGCCACGTTGTAGGTCGGAATATCATCCTCGGTATAATAGCGGCCGTCTTCCGAGTACGCCGCCGTCAGGTTGTCCGTGTCCTGTGCCGATGCAGCCGCGCCGATGCACGCTGCCAGACCGATGACGGCAATCCTTCCTGTGAATTTCATGGTTCCTCACCCGCTTTGGTTGGTCGGCTGGCGGGGGTGATTCCCGCCAGCCGTGTTCTTTGGAAGTAGGCCGCTGTTCAGTTCGGCAAGGCGAAGATGGTCAGCTGACCCCCAAGCGCGGTGTAGTCGCTGAGCGCCGCGTAACCGCCCACAGCCCCCAGACCGTCGTTCGGGTTGGTCAGGCCAGCCGCCAGGCCGATCCCGGCCCAGCCACCGACACCCGACAGGATGCCGAGATACTGCTTGCCGCCGGACTCGTAGGTCATCACGTTGCCGATGATGCCCGACGGGGTCTTGAACTTGTAAAGCTCCTCGCCCGTCTCGGCGTTCACCGCCTTCAGATGGCCCTCAAGCGTGCCGTAGAACACCACGTTGCCCGCGGTGGCCAGGGCGCCCGACCACACGGAGAACTGCTCGGGGATCGACCACTTGATCTCACCCGAGATGTTGTCCCAGGCGATGAAGTTGCCCATGCCGCCGTGGCTGTCCGGCGCCGGATACATCGCCAGCGTCGCACCCACATAGGGCTGACCGGCGGTGTAGCTGACGCGGAACGGCTCGTAGTCCATGCAGACGTGGTTGGTCGGCACGTACATCAGCTGGGTATCCGGGCTGTAGGCCGCGGGCTGCTGGTCCTTGGTTCCCAGCGCCGCCGGGCAGATGCCGGTCGAGTTCACGTCCTCGCCGTTCTGCTCGGTGGAGTACTGCGCGACCACGGCCGGGCGGCCATAGGTCTCGGAGTTGGGGTCCATGTCGACGCCCGTGGTCCAGTTGACCGCCGGGTCATACTTCTCAGCGACGAGAAGCTCTCCCGACACCCGGTCCATTGTGTAGGCCAGACCGTTGCGGTCGAAGTGGGTCAAAAGCTTGCGGGTCTGCCCGTCAATCTCCTGCTCGGTCAGGATCATTTCGTTGATCCCGTCATAGTCCCACTCGTCGTGCGGCGTCATCTGGTAGAACCACTTGGCCATGCCGGTGTCGATGTCACGCGCCATGACGGTCATCGACCAGCGGTTGTCGCCCGGGCGCTGTGCCGGGTTCCAGGTGGAGGGGTTCCCGGTACCGTAGTACATCAGGTTCTCTTCCAGATCGGCGGAATACCAGCCCCAGGTGGTGCCGCCCCCGATCATCCACTGATCGCCTTCCCAGGTGTTCGTGCCCGAGTCCGCGCCAACCGGCTTGCCCAGATGGGTGGTCGTGTTCGGATCGGCCAGGATGTCGCTGTCCGGCCCCATGGAATAGGCGCGCCAGACCTGCTCGCCCGAGCTCATGTCATAGGCCGTGACCGACCCGCGCACACCGAACTCGCCGCCGGAGATGCCGACGATGACCTTGTCCTTGATCGGCAGCACTGTCGCGGTGTTGGTCTCGCCGACCGACGGATCGCCGTTCTGCGCCTCCCACACGACCGCGCCGGTGGCGGCGTCAAGAGCGACCACCTTGGTGTCGGCCTGATGCAGGAAGATCTTGCCCTCGGCGTAGGCCACACCGCGGTTGACGGTGTCACAGCACATCACCGGAATGACGTCCGGGTCCTGTTTGGGCTCGTACTTCCAGATGATCTTGCCTTCGTTGGCCAGATCAAGCGCGTAGACGATGTTCGGGAACGGCGTGTGCACGTACATCACATCGCCGATGACCAGCGGCGAGCCCTCGTGGCCCCGCAGAACACCGGTCGAGAAGGTCCATGCCACCTGCAGATCGCCAACGTTCTCCGCGTTGATCTGATCCAGTTGGCTGTACCGCTGGTTGGAGTAGTCCCCCGTCTGGATCGCCCACTGTTTGGGGTCCTCCATCTGGGATATGAGATCATCATTGGCCACCGCCATCGACGCGGAGCAAAGTGCGATCCCAGAAGCCAAAAGCATAAGCTTTTTCATCTTGGTCTCCCTAGTTGGCGGCGCTTTAGCCGCATTTTCAGCACTCGGCCCCGAAAGGACCTGCCGCTGATCGATGCTGGGCCATTCGGGGGCCTTTGCGCACCCGGGCAGGCCAGCGATGCCCTGCCTCACGATCCTTCGTCGGCAAAGGTCGCGAGATATGCGATTACGTTCGTGCGGTCGTCCTCCTTGCGCAGGCCGGCAAAGCTCATCTTGGTGCCCTTCACGTAGTCCCGGGGCTTGGTCAGGAAGGCGTCCAGCTCCTCCGGCGTCCAGATCTTGTCCTCGGCAGTCAGTGCCAGAAGCGCGTCGGAATACTTGAACCCGTCGTTGGCGCCGACAGCGGCCCCGACAATTCCGTTCAGCACCGGGCCGACCTTGTTCTTGGCATCCGCGCCGACCGCGTGACACGCCTTGCACTTGCGGAACACCTTTTCGCCGGCCTCCGCGTCGCCGGGCAGCGCATGGCCATCGGCCAGCGCCAGCGCCGGGGCAAGGCAGAGACAAAAAGCGGCAAGCGAGGGTTTGAGCATATCGGGTCTTCCTAGTTCTGTTCCTGATGAAGGCGAGTTGCGTGCCACTCGACATGGTCGCGGGCAAACGTGCTGATGAAGAAGTACGAGTGGTCGTAGCCCGCCTGCATCCGCAGCATCCCCGGCTGCCGCCGCGACGCCATCATCCCGGCAAACGCCTCCGGCTTCAGCAGGTCCAGAAACTGGTCGTCGGTCCCCTGATCGATCAGCAGGTCGTTCTTCCAGCCGCGCTCTTCCAGCAGCAGGGTCGCGTCATGCTCCGCCCAGGCGCTTTCGTCATCGCCCAGATAGGTGCTGAGCTGCTTGCGGCCCCAGTCGGACCGGGTCGGGTTGGCAATCGGCGCAAAGGCCGAAAGCGACTCGTAGAGGTGCGAGTTGCGCATCGCGATAGTCAGCGCGCCATGGCCGCCCATCGAGTGCCCGGTGATCCCGTGGCGGCTGCAGACGGGCAGCGTTTCGGACACCAGCTTACGCAGTTCGGTGGTGATGTAGTCGTACATCTGGTAGTGCGGCCTCCACGGGTCGCGGGTGGCGTTCAGATAGAACCCGGCCCCCTGCCCCAGGTCATAGGCATCGTCGTCGCTGACCGCGTCCCCTCTCGGGGAGGTGTCGGGGAAGATCACCGCCAGCCCGGCCTGGGCCGCATGTTCCTGAAACCCGCCCTTGGTCATGGCGTTTTCGTGGGTGCAGGTGAGGCCGGAAAGATACCAAAGCGCGGGAACCGGCCGGTGCCGGGCCTGCGGTGGCAGAAACGCCGCGAAGGTCATGTCGCAATTGCACACCGCCGAGGCGTGGCGATAGATCGCCTGCGTGCCGCCGAAGCTCCGATTTTCGAAAACCAGTTCCATCCCCTGCTCAGAACTCCACGACGGCGCGGATGCTTTCGCCTTTGTGCATGAGCTCGAAGCCCTCGTTGATCTGGTCGAGGCTCAGCTTGTGGGTGATCATCGGGTCGATCTCGATCTTGCCGTCCATGTACCAGTCGACGATCCGCGGCACATCCGTCCGCCCCTTCGCCCCGCCAAAGGCGGTGCCGCGCCAGACCCGGCCGGTGACCAGTTGGAACGGCCGGGTGGAGATCTCCGCCCCCGCCGGCGCCACCCCGATGATGATGCTTTCGCCCCAGCCCTTGTGCGCGCATTCCAGCGCCGTGCGCATGACGTTCACGTTGCCGGTGGCGTCAAAGCTGTAGTCCGCCCCGCCCCCCGTTAGCTCCACCAGATGCGCGACCAGGTCGCCGCTCACCTTGGAGGGGTTGACGAAATCCGTCATCCCGAAGTGGCGGCCCATGGCCTCCTTGCCGTCGTTCAGGTCGACCCCCACAATCTGATCCGCGCCCGCCAGCCGCAGCCCCTGGATCACGTTGAGCCCGATGCCACCCAGGCCGAACACCACCGCTCGGGAGCCGATCTCGACCTTGGCCGTATTGATGACTGCCCCAATGCCGGTGGTCACCCCGCACCCAATGTAGCAAATCTTGTCAAACGGCGCGTCCTTGCGGACCTTGGCCAGCGCGATCTCGGGCACCACCGTGTGGTTGGCGAAAGTCGAGCAGCCCATGTAGTGGTGGATCGGCGTGCCATCGAGCGTTTTGAACCGGGTGGTGCCATCGGGCAGCAGCCCCTGTCCTTGCGTGGCGCGGACCTTCTGGCACAGGTTGGTCTTGGGGTTGAGGCAGTACTCGCACTCGCGGCACTCAGGGGTATAGAGCGGGATCACATGGTCGCCGACCGCCAGGCTGGTCACGCCCGGGCCCACATCGACCACCACACCCGCGCCCTCGTGCCCCAGGATGGCCGGGAAAATCCCCTCCGGATCGTCGCCGGAGCGGGTGAACTCGTCGGTGTGGCACAGGCCGGTCGCCTTGACCTCGACCAGCACCTCCCCCGCCCGAGGGCGGTCCAGCTCAACCTCCATGATCTCCAGCGGCTTCCCAGCCTCCAACGCCACGGCAGCTCGTGTTCTCAAGGTCTTTCCCTCCCCACATCCGGCCGCGTTGTCCGGGCCGCTTTTATCTGTGAGTATGACCCCTGCAGCCGGGTTCGAGAATTAAGACCATAGTTTGTATTGGGGCGGTGGCCTTGGGCGTGGACAGTCGCCGGACACAAGGTCTAGGCTGATTTACCAAAGGGGTTCGATGATGCGTGCCAACTCGATTGCCGTTGCTCTGATCGGTCTTGCCGTGGCCGGGCCCGCCACGTCCGCCGATTTCTCGGACCCCACATGGCCCTGCGTCCAGCGCAAGGTCGAGCAACTGTCGCCCGGTCTGATGTGGCCCTACCCCATCGAGGCGGAGGCGGAGGCGGAGCTTGACGACGCGCTCCAGCGCGACATCCGCGATCTGGGCGAAACTCTGGCACTGCGCCGCGTTGCACTGGAGGACGCCACACCGCAGGTGGAGGCCTTCGCGGCGGCCCACGCGGGCAACCCGGCGCATCTGGGTCAGGTGTTCACGACCGTGTTCGACCGGCTCTCCACCCGCCGCGCGCGGATCATCCGCGGCATCGGAGAGTTTTCGCTGGGCCAGATCGCCCTGGCCGAAAAGATCGACGCAACCCGGGCCGAGATGGACCGCCTGATGGCCGCCGACAGCCCGGATTTCGACAAGGTCGATGTGCTGGAAGAGCAACTGGACTGGGATCAGGTCATCTACTCCGACCGCCAGCGGTCGATCACCTACCTGTGCGAAACCCCGGTGCTTCTTGAACGTCGTCTGTTCGGCATCGCGCAGATGCTGCAGGCTGTGGTGCGCGAGGACGGATAGATCCGTTCTACCGTCGGGCCCTCTGCCCCGTCGGACTGAAAATCTGGAATGCAGATTTGTGACGCCAACACAAGCGATAGGACCGAACGCCACAACAGCTTTTTACGTTCGCGTTGCAAAACGCATCAGATCAAACGCAAACGCTTTAACCCTGACGCGCTGCCGATCATGGGTCGCTTGCGGGAGAGGGTGGAATCCTACGCCAGCGATGTAGTGGTTTGTGATAACCGACGTTTGCTACGGCTTTCCGCGACCTGTGCAGCGCTCGGGCGGCCTTTTGGGGCATCTGCGGGCCTTGACGGCGAAGGCGGGGGCAAGGGCGTTCCCCCCCGGGGCCGATGGTGATGGCCTGCCTGAACCGCCATGCGAAGGCGGCGGCGTGAGGATGTTGACAGCTGTCAACGTTTCCCTTGGGCGGGGACCGGTTTGCCGGGGGCGATCCGATACGTCAGCGCGGCGTTCACTTGCGCCGCATGGTCAGCGGCCTGCGCCTGCATCGAGGCGTGGTGGGGTGATTTGCTGCACGCCGGGTCGGTGGCGGAGGCATCGCCGGTGAGGGCGAGAGCCTGGCACCGGCAGCCGCCGAAGTCGACCGTCTTCCGGTCGCAGCTTTTGCAGGGCTCGGCCATCCAGTCGGTGCCACGGTACGCATTGAAGGCGTCGCTGCGGTGCCAGATCTCGGCCAGCGGTTTGTCCTGGATCCGGTCGAAGGTCAGATGTGGGATCGTCTGGGCCGCGTGGCAGGGCAGCACCTGCCCATCCGGGGCGATGTTCAGCCCGGTTGTGCCCCAGCCGCCCATGCAGCGTTTGGGGAACTCCTCGTGGTAGTCGGCAGGCACGTAGTCGATGACCAGTTTCCCGCGCAGGCGGGCCCGGGCTTCGGTCACGACGCGGGTGGTCTCCGCCGCTTGCTCGCGGGTCGGCATCAGGGCGTCGCGGTTCCGAAGCGCCCAGCCGTGGAACTGCACCGTCGCCACCTCGATCCGCCGGGCGCTCATCTCCTGGGCGATCTCGATCGCGCGGGGGAGTTGGTGTAGGTTCCGGCGGTGCAACACGGTGTTCAGGGTCAGGGGAAAACCGATGTCGGCGATCCACGCGGCGACCTGCATCTTGCGCTCGAAGCCGCCGCGATAGCCGCCGATCTCGTCCGCCATGGCGGCATCGGTGCCCTGGAGCGAGAGCTGGATGTGGTCGAGGCCGGCCTGATTCAAATCGGCCAGCCGCCGTTCGCTGAGGCCGATGCCGGAGGTGATGAGGTTGGTGTAAAGCCCGGCCGCGCGGGCGGCGGTGACCAGCTCTGTCAGGTCCCGGCGGGAGGCCGGTTCGCCGCCGGAGAGGTGCAGTTGCAACACACCAAGCGCCGCCGCTTGCTGAAACGCGGAAATCCATGTTTCCTTATTTAATTCAGTATCTTGACGTGCAAGTTTCACCGGGTTGGAGCAATATGGGCAGGCCAGAGGGCAACGGTGTGTCAGTTCCGCCAGCATGGCGATGGGGGGCGGAGCAAGGGTCATGGTAGGATGTCCAGAAACCGCCGGTCGCGCAGCGCGTCGAGAAAGCCGGAACTGTCCTTGGCGATCTGATCCTCAGGCGCGTTGTACCGCTCGGCCAGGGTGCGGGTGATCTCCCCAAAGGGTCGGGTGCCATCGACTTCAGACAGAATCGCAAGGCCGACCGCGTCCAGCGTGACCGCACGTTCGGGCGCGAGCAGGACCCAGGTGTCGCGGATCTTGTCGAAGTGCAGGCGGACGCCGCGGGGCAGCGCGGGGATCTCTGACGCCTCCATCACGAGGCCTTCCGCGCCGCCAGCCCCTCACCCGGGAGCCAGGCCCCGGGGGGAACGCGCGCGGGCGTCACATAGGCGGCGGAGAGCGCGTCGAGTTGCGACCACAGGACATCGGTCTTGAAGGTTAGCGCGGCGGCGGCGGCGTCCTGCTTCTCGGCAGTGTCGGCGTGGTCGAGCACCCAGGCCAGCCCGAAGGCGACATCCTTCGGCGCTTCCTTCAGCCGGTTGCGGAAGTAGGACAGCGCGCTGTCGTCGGCGAAATCGTAGTTCTTCAGCAGCCCCTCGATCCGGTTGGCGTGGATCTTGGGCGCGAAAAGCTCAGTCAGGGAGGCGGCCACGGCCTCCAGCAGGGACTTCTCGCGCACGAACCGCACGTAGGCATCGACCGCGAAGCGCGTGGCGGGCAGCACGCCCCGACAAGACGCCACGTAGTCGGAATTCAGCCCCACCGCCACCGCCAACCGCAGCCAGCGCTTGATGCCGCCCTCGTTGTCATCGGTGCCGTCGTGATCCTCGATCCGGGAGCGCCAGGCGCGGCGCAGCGCCGGGTCCTCCACCCGCGACATGAACGCGGCATCCTTCATCGGGATCGAGTGCTGGTAGTAATAGCGGTTGATGACCCAGGCGCGCACCTGATCCGGGGTGCAGCCGCCGCCGTGCAACAGGTCGTGAAACGGGTGCAGGTCGTGGTAGCGCTCCGCCCCGATCTGGCGCAGGCGGGCCTCGAACGCGTTGCGGGTCTGGATCATGGGCGAACCTCCATTCCATCCTGTCCGATGGTCCAGCCGCTGGCCTCGGCCAGTTGGCGCTCGGCGCTGTCAGGGCGCAGGACTGGGTTGGTGTTGTTCATGTGGACGAAGATTTTCCGTTTTATTTTCAGTGTCTTGAAGGCCTCCACGGCGCCGTCGGTGCCGCTGATCGACATATGGCCCATGCGTTTACCGGTCTTGGTGCCGACGCCGGTTGTCTGCATCTCGTCATCGCGCCAGAGGGTGCCGTCGAAAAACACGATGTCGGCACCATCGAGGCGCGCGGCAAGCTGTGACGGCAGAAGGGCGCAGCCGGGGATGTAGAACGCGTTTGTGCCACCCGCGCGCAGTTCGACCCCCACAGTCTGCTCGCCCATCAGGTCGGTCTGCACCGTGTCGCCCTCCAGGTAGAGCGGCACCTTGCCGGGGACGGGGAACAGCGTGGCGGTCAGGTCGGGCGCAAGCGGGAAGGGCGTGTCGAGCGCGATGGTTTGCCGGGTGACGACATCGGCGTTCAGCGCGTCGAAGATCGGGTTCCGCGTCAGGACATCATGGATGCCGTCGGTGGCGAAGAGCGTGAAGGGCTGCATCTCGCGCAAGGTGAGCAGGCCCGCCACATGGTCGATGTCGCCGTTGGTGACAAGGACCGAGGCCAGCGGAAGCTCTCGCTGGCCTGTGGGGTGCAGGGCAGGGGTACCGATAAGCTGGGTGCGGATATCGGGGGAGGCGTTGAGGACAGCCCAATCGATACCATTGCCGGTGACGGCCAGCGAGGATTGCGATTGCGCGGGGATTTTGCCCTGTCGGGCAAGGGTGCAGTTCGTGCAGCCGCAGTTCCATTGCGGCAGGCCCCCACCGGCGGCGGCCCCGAGAATGCGCGCGCGGAATGCCATCAACAGCCCTCCGCGCGCGGGTGGGGTCAGAACAGGACCGGAATTTCGTTGTCGTCCGAATCCGGACCGTACATGTTGATCTCCATGCCGCACTCGATTTCGCGGATGATGGGACGTGACCAAGCCATAGGGGTCTCCTTCGCTCTAAAGTTGCCATGCGAGGATGGCAGACCACGCGGTGTGGGGCGATTCTTATCAAGTAAGAACGGCACAGACTTTAGTCGATACCTGCCTGTGGCAGTTGTCCGGACAGGCAGAAGCCCTGATTACGCAACGTCTTGATTTCAAATCCGAAATCATGATCGCTGAGCTTCTTGCGCAAATACCCGATGTAGACGTTGACCACATTTTCATGACTTGAGCCGTCGCCCGCCCAGAGGGTGTCGAAGATCTGCCCGCGGCTGAGCGCGGTGCCCGCATGGCGGGCGAGCAGGTCCAAAAGCGCGTATTCGCGTTCGGTGAGTGTGACGGTGATTTCGGGGGTCGATAGGGTCCGGGCGGTGGGATCCAGCCGGGCGGAGGGGGCGGCTTTGATCCGGTGTTCCTGCACCCGCAGGCGGGCGACCAGTTCGTCGAACTGGAAGGGTTTGACCACGTAGTCATCAGCGCCCGCGGCCAGCCCGGCGGCACGCTGGTCGACCTCCGACAGGGCGGAGAGCATGAGGATCGGCATGGTGACCCCGGCGGCGCGGACCGCGCGGACAAGGTCAATGCCGCTGTCCGCGCCCAGCATCACATCGACGATCGCGCCTGAGAAGGCCTCGGTCGTCAGCTGGGTCAACGCCCGGTCGGCGCGGTTCTCGGGCAGCGCCTCATAGCCGTGCAGCTTCAGGCCGCGCACCAGCGCCGAGGTGATCTCAGGGTCGTCGTCGACGATGAGGAGTCGGGGTGTCATGGGCTCAGTCTAGGCGGGGACGCGGGGCAGGCGAACCGCGATTTTGGTGCCAGGCGCATCGCCAAGCGCCTCGGCGCGGGGCAGGGGGCTTGTCAGGGTGATCTCCCCCCCCTGTTCCTGGGTCACCCAGGCAGCCAGCGCCAAGCCGAGGCCGAAGCCCTGTGCGTCGTTCGAGCCGCCTTGCGTGAAGCGGTCGAACAGGGTCGCCTGATCATTCTCGGCGATGCCGGGGCCGTTGTCGGTCACCGCGAGGCCGGCGTGGGTGTCGCCCAGCACCGGGTCCAGCTGGATCAGCCCGCCAGCGCGGGCGTGACGGATGGCGTTGCGGATCAGGCTGACAAGGGTCTGGCGTGCCCAATTCGGATCGGCGTGGACGGGCAGGGCGGGGATATCGCTGGGCAGAAGCTCCAGCCCCGCGCTGTCAAGCTCTGCCTGCACCTCCTCCACCACCTCCTGGGCGAGGCGGGCGAGGTCTATCTGCTTGATATCAAGCGCAAGCTGGCCGCTGTCGGAGCGGGCGACGCGCAGCAGGTCGTCGATGCGGCGGTTGAGGCGGGTGGCGCGGGTCTCGATGGTGCGAAAGGCGTGGTCGGGCTCGGCGCCCGCCTTGCGGCCCAGCTGCGCCTCCATCAGGATCACGGTCAGCGGTGTGCGCAGCTCGTGGCTGATGTCGGCGAACAGGCGGCGGCGGGTCTCGTCGGTCTGCTCCAGCCGGGCGTTGGCGGCCGTGAGCGCGGCGGTGCGCGCAGCGATCACGTCGTTGAGGCGGCCCCACTCGGCCTGCACCTCGTCCCGGCGGGCCTGAAGCGCGGCGGCCATGCGGTTGGTCTCGGCATAAAGCTGGCCGATCTCGTCGCGGCTGGTGTCGGGCAGGGAGATGGCAAACTCCTCCTGCCCGATCTGGGCCGCGGCGGCCCGCAGGCGGTCAAGGCGCCGGAACTGCGGGCGAATCAGGCCGACGTAGAACCCGGACACCAGCAGCACCGTCAGCCCAGCGATCACGGCGGCCACGCGGGTCAGCCCCAGACGCAGCTCATCGATGCCGGCGAGAATGTCGTTGCGGAACAGCACCTCGGTGTTCACGGCCTGGTTCAGCAGCGGATCGAAGCTGGTGGCAAAAGTGTCGATATGAGCGCGCAGGCGCACGGTGTCGGTGGTGTCGGTGGCCAGCCCGGTCAGCGTGCTCTCCAGCATCGCCTCCATCCGGGCGAGGCCCAGCGACTGGGTGCCGTAGCGCGATTGCTCGTCAAGGCCGAGCGTCTCGGCGGCGGCCACCGCCTGCCCCACATCTTTGCGCAATTGCGCGAATGTGGTGCGCAGGCGGTCGCTGACCGGGGTCAGTCGGTCAATCCGGACATCGGGTGGCGGCCCGCTCTGGATCGTCTCCGCCGCGATGACGAGGAAGGTGGCGGCCTGGGTCGACAGGGTGGCATAGCGCGCCATGCGGGTTTCGGACGCCAGCGCGGTGTCCAGACGGTCAGCCACCCGCGCCATGCCGACGTACAGAATACCGGCGGTCAGCAGGGTGCCCGCGGCCAGCAGAACCGCCCCCAACGCCAGCCGCGTCTTGAGCGAGAGGGGGGTGACCGGGATCTGTGGAACAGCGCGCTTCATGGTGATGAACCTTCGGTCATCGGCCCGCAAGATTGAAGAAATTTCGGCCATCGCGTGGCTGCAGGCCCAAAAATGGCCGTCTGTTAGTCTGATGTTCACCTTGTTGATCGTATGGGATGTACAGACAAAAAATTAAATTGACAGAGGTACATCATGATCGAGCTGTTGTTTGTCGCTTGTCTTTCCACTGCCCCCGACGACTGCCGTGAGCGGAGCATGCTCTACACGGACATCACGCCGATGGCCTGTTTGATGGGCGCGCAACCTGAACTTGCGAAATGGGTGAACACCCACCCCAACCATGAAATCCGCAGCTGGCGGTGCCGTGCGGTGCAGGTGGGCGATCACAAGACCTGAGGCCGGGGCGCGGCGCTCCTGCGGTGGATGGTTGCTGGTAACGTCAGAGGCTGCTCTGACGATGAGGTTTGTGTGCGGCCCTGGACGTCGGCTGCGCCTATGTCGTCGTGAAAGGCTGGGCTTTACCCGACCGGAATCAAGGCGAAGCCGCCGGTCTCTCGGCGATTGCGATGCAATCGCCTGCCGACAGCACATTGCAAAGCAATGTGCGAGAGGTCGAGCGCCTGCCCGTACCGCCGCGCCATGCTGCGGGCGGGGTCGTAACCCCAGACGCCGGCGCCCGCCAGCACCAGCGTGCTGACCAGCACCCAGACAAACGCGTGCGGGTTGAGCTGCTGGTAGAGCAGGAAGCGGATCAGCTCCACCGCATGGGTGAGGGGGTTGAGCGCGCAGATGTCGTGCAGCAGGGGCGAGCTTTCGGCCATCTTCCACAGCGGGTAGAGGGCCGAGGACAAGAAGAACATCGGGAAGATGATGAAGTTCATCACGCCCGCGAAGTTCTCCAACTGGCGGATGAAGCTCGACAGCACCAGCCCCAGCGACCCCAGCATCAGCCCGGCCAAAAGCAGCCCGGGTAGCACCATGACATAGCCCCAGATGCAACGGGCCTGCGCCGCCGCGATAAGGGGTGGAGACATTCAAGGTCATTTGACGACGGCACAGTGTGCTGAAATCCGGCACTTTCCAGTCGAGACCCGCTAGCCGCAGCAGGCTCTCCACGAACCCTATCGTCTGCCGGAGAAGCATCCCAAAAGCACCTTAATCGTGAGGCAAACCTGGATGGCTGCGTCACTGAATTCACGCTGACCGCCCCGCTTGCCTGTCGGAGACGCGCGCCAAGGCCTCTCAGGATCAAACCAGATCGACAGAGAACCGCGCTGCTTCAGCGCGCTGTTGTACGAAGGCCAATTCTTGGTCTTGTATGTCGTAGAGGACCAACGCTCATGCCATAAAGCTATCATCCTGGATTCATATAGTGAATCCCTCAAACCATTTGTGCAACAAAGCCGTATGGAGTCTGAATCACAGATCAACCCGCATGGGAACACCCATTCGATTCAGACAATAACTGACACGCTCTAACCGTTAACCTCTTGCTGCGCTGACCTTCGATTTGACCGGTCTTCCACGCTTCAGCGGGATGTCAGCCACAGTCCCATTTGGCATCTCAGCCACAAGCCGTAGGCGACCACCCAATGCTTGGACGTAACGCTCCAGCGTGCCGATCTTCGCACCCGTCAGTTCAGCATTCTCGAAGCACGAGACCTCGCCCTGCGCCAAACCAGTGCGCTCGGCCAGGTCCTTCTGGGTGATCGACAGCGCCTTGCGAATTTCCGAAAGGTGCAGTTCGGCCGCCATCTCGTCGGCCAGCGCTTCGATGCGCGCCCGCCGGTCCGTCGGCAACGCCCGAATCCGGTCTCCTGCATTTGCAAAAGAAGACTTACCCACCTTACCCATCATCTCTCTCTCCTTACTCCGCCGCAAGCCATTCGTCGAAACGTTGGTCGGCAGTCGCAATCAACATCTTGTAGAACCGCTTCTGGTTCTTTCCCTGTTTGTCCCCCCGACCAGGACGACTGCATTGCGTTCCTCATCGAAGGCGAAGGCAATTCGCCAGACCCCTGCCCTTTCACCCGGATTTCCTTCATGTTCGCATGGCCGGAGCCAGCCAGCGTATCGACATGCGGCCGACCCAATTGCGGACCGTACTGCTCCAGAAACAAGATCACCGCGTCAAGCTTATCTTGTATGTCTCCCGGCAACGCTTCGCGTTCTTCAACGAAGTCCGGGTATTCTAACACCGACCACGTCATGGCGAGAATATCGTCTGTGACTGATATCTGTTCAAGCTTATATTTCTATAAGCTCTAAACACCAAACGATCCCGTCTCATACCCGCTTCACCGCGGTGGGAACCCAGGCATCGGCGGAAGCGATGGATGTTGCCCAATCCTTTGCCCGCCAAGGGCATCGCATTCTGCCGGTGCTGCAACACCAGAGAACCATAACCGGCTGGATTCACTCAACTTGGGTTTCGGTTGGGTGCCGAGTGGGCACATGCCTGGATTTTCTGGGCTTACAGCGCCCTGACTCCATCTGATGCGGATGTTGGCGGTGCTTCGGCGCGCCGATCAGCGTCTTGTTGCTGCGCTTTGCGGGCTTTGGTCAGCATATCCTCGAGCATCTGTAGTTGCCCCCGCGCCCTTGCGGCGGCTTGGTGCTTCGGGCCCAAGGCGCTTTGCTGCGCCTGGAAAGCTTGCGCCAGCCGTGCACGTTCCTGAACCTCGCGCTGGTCCTGCTTCGCGGCCAATTGCAGCAGATAGGGGTCAAAATCACCTGCGGCGGGCCCCGCCAACCCTCGGGCGGTTGACAGCGCTTGGGCTTCAGCCTCGATCTGGGCCAGCGCTTGTTTGGCGCGATAGAGTTCGGCCGCGGCCAAATCCGCCCTGAGCGCCGCGAGTTGCGACAGCTTTTGGAGAACTTTTGGGGTCATGTGCCGGGCCCGTTGCGCTCGCGCATCCGGCGGCGCATATCCTCGGCAAAGCGGATCGCGGCCGCGACAGGGCGGTAGTGATCAGGGGGGATTTCGTGCCCGATCTCGACCAAATCATAAAGCGCGCGGGCGGTGGGCACGTCGCGATGCACTGGGACACCCGCGCCCTCGGCCAACTCGCGGATTTTGGCGGCGATGGTGCCCTGCCCCTTGGCCACGCATACGGGTGCGGTGCCGGGCTTGCGTGACCACTTTAGTGCAATGGCGATATGGGTTGGGTTGACCACCACCACATCCGCTGTGGGCACATCGGCCAGCATTTTGTTCGTCGCGATCTCGGTAGCGCGCTGACGCCGTTTGGCTTTGAGGGCCGGGTCGCCCTCGGCCTCTTTCGCTTCGTCCCGCAGTTCTTGCAGGCTCATCTTTTGTTTGCGCTTGTGATCGAATTGCACCCAAGAATAGTCGAGGGCCGCAACCGCGCAGGCCAGAAGCGTCACACCGATCAGCAGCTTCAGCACCATGTCCAGCAACAAGGCCGTGACCGCCCCGGGCGTCGCACTGACCGTGCCGATAACCGTGTCCAGTTCCGCCCATAAGATCAGATAGACGACGACGGTGACGGCGATCATCTTGACCACGCGTTTGAGAAATTCCACCAGTCCGGTGGGGCCGAATTTTTGTTTGATCTGCGAGATGGGGGAAAGCCGGTCCAGCTTGGGTTGCAGTTTCGAGCCCGCGAAGACGATGCCCTGCTGTGCGAATAGGGCCAATAAGGCCCCCACCGCGGGCAGGGCAAAGAGAGGCAGCAAGCCCCAACCAATGCTTGCAAGCATGCCGGACATCACCGTCCCGCCGCCAGGGCCCAGGACCACCCCGGTCAGCAAGTCGGCTTGGCCAAGAAAGGCGCTCAGCCCGATCGCGGTGCTGTGCGTCAGCGCGGCCGCCCCCGCCAATGTGGCCAGCAGCAGACCCAGATAAACGCCGGCCCCCGTGATCTCGTCGGATTTGGCGATATCGCCGCGGCGGCGTGCATCTTCAAGCCGCTTTGGCGTCGGATCAAAGGTTTTTTCGCCCCCGCCCGAGGTCTCGCCACTCATTGGCGGAAATCCAAGGGGGCCATCAGCACCGCGTCCAGCCGGTCGTTCCAGACCATGATGATGATGGGTGCGGCGAGCAAGAAGAGGAACAGCGTGCCTGCGGTGATCGCCGGGGCACCGACAAAGGCGACCATCAATTGCGGCATCGCACGGTTGATAGCGCCCAAGGCGATATTATAAAGCAGTGCCGCCAGTACGAAGGGCGCGGCCAGGCTGAACCCCAGCGCAAAGGCCGCGACCGCCTGGTCCAGCCCCCACGCCCCAATATCCGCACCTGAAAGGGCCACACCAAAGCCCAGTGTGGAATAGCTGCCAAGGATCGCGACCACCACTTTTACGTGCAATCCCAGCACCATGGCGAGTGTTAGCCCCGAGATCATCAGCGCGTTACCCATCGCGGGCATGGGGTCTGGGGCCACGCCCGCCCCCGCGATTTGGGCCAGTGCTGTGGATTGTGCGGCGATGGTCCCGGCCAGTTGCAAGGCATGGACCATCAGCCGGGTGGCGAGGCCGATCAGTACGCCGATCCCGGCCTCGGTCAGCAGGTATTGCGCAAAGATCATCGGCGGCAGGGCCTGGGGCAGCCCGCTGCGGTCAATGACCGGGACCAGGATCGCGGTCAGCGCCAATGCGATGCCCAGGCGCAAGCGACCTGGCAGGAACATCTCGCCAAATCCGGGCAGCAGGCCGACCACTGCCCCGATGCGCGCAAAGATCAGCGCAGCCGCCAACAGATAGGTGGCCGACAGATCCAGCAGCGCCTGCAGGATGTCGAACATCGCTCAGGCCACCGCCAGCATCGCGGGTTTGCGGTCGGTCCCGATCTCGTCAAACGACAGCACCGGGTTGCGGATGCCCTTGGCCGAAAGCACCGTTTGCAAGAACCGCCGTCGGCGGGTCGAGGTGACAATCGCCGGATAACGCCCCGCGCGCCCCGCGTCGCCGATTTTGCTGGCGACAGCCTCGGCCAGGCGGTTGAACTCGCCAGGCGGCAGGGCGACGTCGACGGTGCCGGCTGGCCCCTCGATCTGATATTTGGCGAACAGGTCCTCCCAGGTGGGGCCCAGTTGGATCAGCGGCAGCGCGCCGTCGGCCTCCTGCAGATCCGCGGTGATTTGATAGCCCAGGCGGTGGCGCACATGCTCGCACAGCGCCTCGGGGGATTGGGTGGAGGCATTGACCTCGCCCACGGCCTCGAGGATCAGCGGCAGGTTGCGGACCGAAACACGTTCGGCCAACAACAGACGCAGCACCGATTGCAACTGGTCCAAGGGCACTTTGTCGGGCACATATTCCTCGAGGATCTTGCGGTTCGCGGCGGCCCGGTCCGGGTCCGAGGGGGTGATGAATTCATCCAGCAAGCGGCGCATGGTGCGCCGGGTGAACAGCCGCGAGAAGTTCTGCTTGAGGATCTCGAGCAGATGCGTCGCGACGACCTCGGTCGGACTGACGACCGAGAACCCCGCGACCATCGCGTCTTCTTGGGCGCTGGGCGCGATCCAGCGGGCCGGCGCGCCATAGACCGGCTCGGCCACATCGCGCCCCTCGGGCTGCGCGGGGGCGGCGTCGGCCATCAGCATCAACACACGGTCCCGCTCGATCTGGCCGCGCGCGGCCTCGACCCCTTGGATGCGGATCGCATAGGTGCCGGTCGGCAGGATCTGGTTATCGGTCAAGCGGATCTCGGGCAGGATAAAGCCAAACTCCTGTGCCACATGATGCCGCATGTTTACGATCCGGGCGTCCAGGCCCGTGGCTTGCTCCATCACCGTTCCCACCAGATCGGCCGAGAACTCTAGATGGATTTCGTCCAGGTCCAGCATATCGCCCAGTTTCTTTGGCGTCGGCCCCGCCTCGACCGGGGCGGCGGTGATCGCCTTTGCCTTTTCGGTGGCCAGCACGCGTTGGGCGGCATAGCCCCCAACAGCCAGGATCGCCGCCCCGGCCAAGAAGGGGATCAGTGGCAGACCGGGGATCAGCGCGAAAAGCGCCATCAGGCTGGCCACCGTGTAAAGCGCCGTGGGAAACGCCCCCAATTGCCGCATCAACGCCCGATCCGCCGAGCCCGCCGCACCCCCTTTGGAGAGCAACAGCGCGGTGGCGATCGAGATAATCACCGCCGGGATCTGGTTTACCAGTCCATCGCCAACGGTGAGGATCGAATAGGTCTCGAACGCCTGGCCCGCAGGCATATCGTGCTGAATGATCCCAATCGCCAGGCCCATCAACAAGTTCAAAACCGTGATCAACAGCCCGGCCACCGCGTCCCCTTTGACGAATTTCGAGGCACCGTCGAGCGAGCCGAAGAAGGTCGTCTCCTCCTGTTCGATCCGACGACGCTCGCGCGCCTCTGAATGGGTGATCGCGCCCGAGGAAAGATCGCTGTCGATGGCCAACTGTTTGCCCGGCATCCCGTCCAGGGCGAAGCGGGCACCAACCTCGGCCATGCGGCCCGCGCCACGGGTGATGACGATGAAGTTCACGATCAGCAGCACGCCGAACACCACAAGGCCCAGAAACAGCGAGCCACCCATGATGAACATGGCGAACCCCTCGATCACGCCGCCAGCGGCCGAGGTGCCCTTGTGCCCCTCACCAATGATCAGTTTGGTGGAACTGACGTTCAGCGAAAGCCGCAGCATCAGCGAGGCGAGCAGGATCATCGGAAAGGCCGAGAAGTCCAAGGGGCGCTCGATAAAGAGGGTGATCGTGAAGATCAGAATGGCCAACCCAAACGACGCCGCCAGACCCATGTCCAAGACGATGGGCGGCATGGGCAAGACCATCATCACGATGACTGCCATCAGCGCCACGGCCAGCAAGACCGTGGGTTGGAACAGACGTTGGGCGGTGAACAGCTCCATCTTAGAACAACGGTCGCGGGGCGCGTCTGAGCAGCGAGCCGCCTTGCGGCAGCGCGTCGATCGCAGCGACGCTGCCCCGGCGGCCAGCGGCGGGCGGGCTGACGGTCAGCGGCCCCGAGACCAGGATCGGCAAGGTGGAAACCGCCGTGGTGGCGGGTGTATCGGGGATGTTTCCCGGTTCCGCCATCTGCACCGGCGGGGGCACTGCCTGACCCGACAGCCGCGCCAATATCCGCTCGAACCGGGCTTGATAGCGGTTGGCGAACTTTGGCGTACGCGAATGATAAGCCGCCGCCGATTTGGGCCAGGACCCGGTCTCGGCATACAGCCGCTTCAGGAATTGGGCGGCATAAAGCGCATTGGTTGCGGGATCGAACATCGCTTCGATCGATGGAAAGGCATTGCCATGCCAGCGGTAGTTGATCTGAAAACAGCCCACATCATAGCTGCGTGCGCCCCGTTCGTGGTGCTGCAAAACATATGCTAGCGCTGTCTGGCGATCGTCGAACCAAGTGCCCTTACCCTCCATATTCACGGTCCAGGGCCAGGGTTGTAGCTGGCCGTCGCGGGCGCGCCCCGTCTCGGTCCGTGTGATCGCGCGCAGCACATCATGCGGCACACCGGTCTGCGCCGCAGCAGCCGCCCCTGCCGCATCGCAAATCGTCGCAACGTTCTGCGTGGCCTGGCTGGGCAGGGGCCACAGCAGGGCAAGCAGCATCGCCAAACGCCAGGGGCGGATATGGATCAAGGGGGATTCTCCTCCGACAGATGGCGCAAGGGCTATCGTGTCAGGGTTACGAAAGTGTAATCAGGGACAGGAAGATGGCTGCAAAAGGAGGCGCAGAATGAACCTGCCCCAAACCCCAAGTTTCCGGCTGGATGGCCGCCATGCCCTGGTCACCGGCGGATCGAGCGGTATTGGACTGGGCGCGGCCGTGGCTTTGGCCCAGGCGGGCGCCAAGGTCACCCTGGCCGCCCGGAGCGCGCAGCGTCTTGAGGCGGTGACGGCCGCCCTGCGCGAGGCTGGTCATCAGGCCCGGGCGCTTGTCCTGGATGCAACTGATCTGGAGCAAGCCCTGCCCGCCATCACCACCGCGGGTCCCTTCGATATTCTGATCAACAATGCAGGGGCCGCGCGCAACAAGCCCATGGCCGACACCACGCCCGAGGATTTCGATGCGGTCACGGACGTCAATTTGCGCGGCGCTTATTTCATCGCGCGCCAAGTGGCGCAAGATCTGGTGGCGGCTCAGCGGCCCGGTGTGATCCTGAACATCTCGTCCCAAATGGGCCATGTCGGCGGCATCGATCGGACACTCTATTGCGCGACCAAACATGGGATCGAAGGGCTGACCAAAGCGATGAGCGTCGAATACGCCCCGCATGGGATCCGCGTGAACTCCATCGGGCCCACATTCATCCGCACACCATTGACGGCGCCGACATTTGAGAACCCCGAGCGTGTTGCCTGGATTCTGTCCAAAATCAAACTGGGCCGGGTGGGCGAGGTCGAGGATCTGATGGGCCCGATTGTGTTCCTGGCCTCGGATGCCGCTGCGATGATCACGGGCACATCGCTTCTCGTCGACGGCGGTTGGACCGCCGATTAGCCTCGTTTGAGGCACTTTGGGGTCAGAAAGCAGGGAGCGTGTGTTCAAGCCCTTTTTCAATGTGAACGCGCAGCGTCTCGACGGCGCAGTCGACATCGCGTGCCAAGGCTGCTTCGAACATTTTTTGATGTTCGTCGACCGCCTCTTCGCCGCGATATGTCAACACCAACATCTGATAACGCAGATATTTGTCGAAGAGCACCGCGTGCAGCGACAACAGGTTGCGCGACCCGCAAGCCGCGATCAGCGCTTGATGGAATTCAGAATCATAGCGCTTCCAGTCTTCCTTGCCGCGCTCGTCGCCGGCCAGCATTTGCTGTTCCATCCGATGCAACTTGTGGTGGGCGGCGACAAGGTTCCCCTCCCAGTCGGTGTCGCCATTTTCCACTGACAGGCGCAGGGCATGGCATTCAAGCAGAACCCTGAGGTTGGCAATCTCGATAAGATCCCCGCGCGAGACCGGGGTGACGAAAAACCCGCGCTGGTCTTGGGCTGCGACGAAACCCTCGCTGGCCAGCCGGTTCAGCGTCTCGCGCAATGTCGACATGCTGGCCGAATAGCGCGTGCGCAACCCGTTTAGTTTCAGCTTGCTGGACGGCGCCAAGTCACCAAAAATGATGTCGCGCTTGATGCGTTGATAGGTCGAGGCGCCAACGACATTGAGCGACTTTGCCATGGTGTTTTGTCAGATACTTTTGACCATATCGTGCAATCTAGGTCCTTTGTGCCTTCATCTCAATTCGAAATAAAGCCTGACAATAGGAAAAATATCAGATGTTATTGATGGCACCATTGGGCCCCTGCTAAAGTCGGCTCTGTCGCAATCCATGCAGGCGAAGGACCCAGACCATGTCGGACATCCCACGCATCGCGGTGGTCGGGTTTGGACTGGTCGGTCAGCGCCATGCCGAGGTGTTGCGGCGATCCCCTGATCTGGCGTTGGCGGCGGTGGTGGATCCACGGGACGAAAGCCAAACTGCGGCGGCACGGTTGGATGCCCCGGTTTTTGCCAATTTAGATGACATGTTCGCGGCGATGGTCCCGGACGGTGTGGTCCTCGCGACGCCCACACCGCTTCATCACGCGCAAGGCATGGCGTGTATCGAGCGACGCTGCCCTGTGCTCGTCGAAAAGCCGATCACGGTAACGGCCGCCGAAGCGCTTGTGCTGACGGATGCGGCCATGGCGGCGGGCGTGCCATTGTTGGTCGGGCATCACCGGCGGCACAACGGTATGGTGAAAGCCGCGAAAGAGGCGATTGCAAGCGGTGCGATCGGGGACGTGCGGGCGGTTCAGGCGACCTGCTGGTTCTACAAGCCGGACCATTATTTTCAGGCGGCCCCATGGCGTACCCGCAAAGGGGCGGGCCCGATCTCGGTCAATCTGGTCCATGATGTCGATTTGCTGCGCCATTTCTGCGGCGATGTCAGTACAGTTCAGGCCGTTTCCGTCCCCTCGGCCCGCGGGTTCGAGAACGAGGATCTTGCGACCGCGATCCTGACCTTTCGGTCCGGCACCGTCGCAACAATCTCGGTCTCGGACAGTGTCGTGGCACCCTGGAGTTGGGAGCTGACATCGCGTGAGAACCCCGTTTACCCGGCCACCAATGAGAGTTGCTATCTGATTGGCGGCTCTAAGGGGGGCCTGTCCTTGCCCGACTTGCGCATCTGGCGGCACGCGGCCGCGCCGGACTGGTGGACCCCCATTTCCGCGACCTCGCTGACCTGTGACACCGAGGATCCGCTGGTGGCACAAATGGCGCATTTCGCACGGGTGATCCGGGGCGCAGAGGCACCCCTGGTGTCCGGCATAGAGGGTACGCGTTCGCTGGAAGTCGTCGAAGCGATCGCCACCTCGGCCGACGCCGGTGTCGCGGTCGCGCTGAAAGCGGCCGACGCGGACACACCGGCGCGCGCTCTTGGCGAAAGATAAGGCTGAAATATCAGACATTTTGCAAAACATCTTGCAAGGTGAGAAAACCCAACAATAAATGTCCTGACCTCATCGCGACGGTCTGAATCCTAGGGAGGAAAATCATGATCACAACAATTACGCGCCGTACGGCCATCGCATCGCTTATGGCGCTTGGGGTTGCGGCAAGCGCTGCAGCACCCCTTGCCGCCCAAGACAAGATCACCCTGCGCCTGGCCACTGCCGGGTCCGAAACCGACCAACGCTCGGTCGCCATGGCCGAGGTTTTCGCGCCTATGGTCGCCGGATTCGCAGACTACCAGCCCGGATATAACGGGACGCTGTTCGCACAGGGCACCGAACTTGAGGCCATCAGCCGCGGCAACCTCGAGATGTCGATCGCCTCGGCGCAGGAGTTGGCGCAATTCTTCCCCGAGTTCTCGATTTTCGCCACGGGCTATGTGCATCAGGACGCGGCGCATCAGGTGCGTGTCTTCAACGATCCATTGATGGACCCGTTCAAGGCGAAAGTCGAAGACGAGTTGGGTGTCAAGCTTCTGTCGGTCATGTATCTGGGCCGCCGTCACGTGAACCTGCGCCAATCGCGGGACGAGCTTGACGTGCAGACCCCCGCTGATCTGGCCGGTGTGAACTTGCGAATGCCGGGTACGGACGCCTGGCAATTCCTGGGCTCAGCCTTGGGCGCCTCGCCCACGCCGATGGCCTTTACCGAGGTTTACACCGCCCTGTCGACCGGTGCGGTAGACGGTCAGGACAACCCGCTGCCGACCGTGGTGGACGCCAAGTTCTACGAGGTAACAAAGCAGATCGCGCTGACCTCGCATTTGGTGGACCTCAACTATATCGCCTTCTCGAAGGAAGTCTGGGAGGGGCTTACATCAGATCAGCAGTTGACCGTTCAACGTGCTGCTGATGCTGCCGCCGCTTATGGCCGTCTGAAGCAGCTGCAAAAGGAAAACAGCCTGGCGGACTTCATCCGTGGTGAGGGTGTGGAAATCTATGAACCCGACCTGAAGGCGTTCCGCGAGCATGTGCAGGCCCAATATGTCGGCAGCGAATTTGCCGCCACCTGGCCCGAGGGAGTGTTGGAGAAAATCAACGCACTCGGCAACTAAGCCGAACCGACAGCGGCGGGAGGACCTGACATGAACGTCGTCAAGAGATGGTTCACCCGTGGTGCAGAATTCATCGCCGCCACACTGTTGGCGGCGATGTTTTTCACCTTTCTTTTGCAGATTTTCTCGCGCTACGTCCTTTTGACACCCTTCGGCTGGACGCTGGAATTGTGCCTGATCCTTTGGGTCTGGATCGTGTTTTTCGGCTGCGCCTTTCTGGTGCGCGAAAAGGACCACGTCACCTTTGACATCTTGTATCTGGCCGCGCCGCGCAGGTTGCGGCAGATCCTGGCGCTGATCGCCTGTGCGGCCATTGTCATTGGCATGGGCTGGGCGCTGTTGCCCACCTGGGACTACATCGACTGGATGAAGATCCGGAAGACGATGACAGTGGAGAACCCGCTCACAGGCGCGAAAATCCCGATGCGTACGGTTTTTTCCATCTATGCGATCTTCATGGTCGCCCTCATCCTGCGATATGCTTGGCAGTTCGTGGAAGTGCTGCGGAACGGCCCACCCGACGAGGACCACGAGATCCCGGGGCATCAGCCCGAACCGCACGCCATCCGCCATGGCGAGGACGTTGTGTGAGCATAGAACTGGCCCTTTGTCTGGTCACGCTCTTCGGTCTGGCTGGGATCGGGACACCGATTGGCTATGCGATCATCCTTGCCTCGGTCGTTTATCTGAGTATGGCCGGGCTCGACACGGCATTGGCCGGTGAAAAGATCCTGCAAGGCCTTTACAACAGCTTCATCCTGCTGGCCGTACCGCTGTTTATCATAGCGGCGAACATCATGAACGCTGGGACGATTTCGGACCGCTTGCTGAACTTCTGCATCGCGGTGGTGGGTCGGTTCCGGGGCGGTTTGGGGCATGTCAACGTCATGGCCTCGTTGATCTTTTCGGGCATGTCCGGCTCGGCCGTGGCGGATGCGGCGGGGATTGGCAAGATCATCATCGGCATGATGACCAAAGAGGGGCGCTATAGTCGCGGCTATGCCGCCGCAATCACCGCCGCGACGGCCACCATAGGCCCGATCATACCGCCGTCGATCCCGATGGTGCTGTATGCGCTGGTCTCGAACAGCTCGATCGGGGCGCTTTTTCTGGCGGGGATTTTACCGGGCCTGGTGATGGGCGGGGTGCTGATGGGGATGAACACGCTCATCTCGGCCAGACGCGGCTTCGCCATGGAAGAGCCCGTGCCGCTGCGCGACTTGCCCCGGGTCACCGGCAAGGCGTTTCCGGCCCTGCTGATGCCGGTGATCCTGCTTTATGGGATCTACGGCGGCGTCACCACCCCGACCGAGGCTGCGGCCGTCGCCGCCCTTTATGCCTTGATCCTGGCCGCGGTCTTCTACCGCGCGCTGTCGATCAAGACGCTTTACGAGATCCTTGTCGACAGCGCACGCTCCTCGGCCGCTGTGGGCGTGGTGATCGGCGGGGCGCTAATCCTGAATTTCGTCGTCATATCCGAGAATATACCTGGCATGATGTCTGCGTTCCTCACGGGCATCGACGTGCATCCGCTGGTCTTCCTGCTGGCGGTCAATGTCCTGGTATTGCTTCTGGGGTGCGTGCTGGACGCCACGACGATCATCCTTGTGATCGTCCCGCTGTTCGTTCCGACCTGCAAAGCGCTGGGGATCGACCTGGTCCACTTCGGGGTGCTGGTCGTCGTCAACTCGATGATCGGGCTGATCACGCCGCCCTATGGGATACTGCTGTTCGTCATCAACGCGGTGACGGGCATTCCGCTGAGGGAAATCATCGGCGAGATCTGGGCCTTCCTCGCGGTGCTGATCGCGGCATTGCTTTTTCTGATCCTGACGCCTGATTTGGTCCTCTGGCTGCCCAGGGTCTTTGGGTATCAGGGCTGACGTGTTGGACGGTCGCCACGACCTCCGTTTCGGGTGATCGTTTTCGAACCGGCACGCTCAAGGCGAAACGGCTGGCGCCGGGCAACCGTGCGGGGCATGCCGATGATCAGCAATACCATATCCATGGCAGGGCATCGGAATAATCTAGACATCCAATCCCCCGACAGCGATGTTTCCGAGCGAACCGCCTCAGCCAGTTGCGTGGGTCAGAGTGCAGAAATGGACAAGGACTATTCTCTCACCGGCCCAACCGGGCGCGTTGCCGTCGAGAGCAGGATCGCCAATCCCGCTTGGTTCCGGCCTTCGGTCGATCCCGAGGCAATACGCGATCTGATGGAAAAATCGGATGCCATCGCGCTGCGCGACACGGTGATTTGGCTGGGTGCGATGGCTTTGACGGCAGGCATCGGGATCGCGCTGTGGCCCTCCTGGTGGTCCGCACCCTTTTGGTTGGCTTACGGCGTGCTTTACGGGTCAGCGTCGGACTCCCGCTGGCATGAATGTGGTCACAACACGGCCTTCCGGACACCTTGGATGAACACCGTGGTCTATCACATCGCAAGCTTCATGATCATGCGAAATCCCGTCGTCTGGCGCGCCAGCCACGTCAGGCATCACACCGATACGATCATCGTGGGCCGCGACCCCGAGATCGTCGCCATGCGCCCGCCGGATTTGGCCGGAGTGGCGCTGAAGCTTATCGGGATCCCGGAATTCTACAGTGCATTCAAGAGCATGTTCTTGCATGCCTCAGGGCGCATCGCGGCGGGCGAGGCGACTTATCTGCGCCCCAGCGATCACGCCAAGGTCTTTCGTGTCGCGCGCATTTGGCTGGCCATCCATGCCTGCGTCATCGGTGCCGCGTTTTGGATGGGGTCCATCCTGCCCTTGATGATCGTCGGTCTGCCGCGACTTTATGGGGCCTGGCACCATGTGATGACGGGCGTCTTGCAGCATCTTGGTTTGGCCGAGAATGTCACGGACCATCGCCTGAACACGCGCACCGTTCTGATGAACCCGATCAGCCGTTTCATCTATCTGAACATGAACTACCATCTGGAGCATCACATGTTCACGATGGTGCCCTACTACCATTTGCCGCGATTGCGCGCTTTGATCAAACACGACTTGCCCGCGCCGGACCCATCGATGCTTGCAGCATTCCGCCGACTGCTGCCGGTGTTGGTCAGACAGCTCAAATACGAAGACGCGGTAATCGTCCCAGACTTGCCAGCGGGCGCGATGCCCTATCGGCCCGAGGTTGAGCGCCTGCGGCCGCATGCGGTTTGACCGGTGTCGTCGCGATGCTCAACGACGCCGCGTCCACGATAGGATAATGGCATATCCTGGATAGCCACTTACCCATTAAGTTGGTAAGCCACATTATCACCCCCGAGGGCCCACCCATGCAAAACCCCGTAAATCACTTCAAGGCTGCCCTAAAAGAAGGGCGGCACCAATTGGGGATCTGGAACACGATAGGCGGGAACACCGTGCCAGAGCTTCTGGCTGGGGCGGGGTTTGATTGGGTTCTGGTGGATTGCGAGCATGCGGCCATCGAAGCGGTCGAGGTTTTACCCGCCCTTCAGGCGATCGGCCAGCACCACCAGGTCTCGGCCGTTGTACGCCCGGCCGCCAATGATCCGACCCTATTCAAACGCCTTTTGGACATGGGCGCGCAAACACTTCTGGTGCCCTATGTACAGACCGCCGCCGAGGCCGTAGCGGCGGTGCGCGCCATGCGCTATGGCCCAAACGGCATTCGTGGCATGGCTGGGATGACGCGGGCAACACGATATGGGCGGGTTGAAGACTACTTCACCACCGCCGAGGATGAGCTGTGCCTTATTCTGCAAGTCGAGACGGAAGAAGGCCTGAACAACCTGGAAGCTATCGCCACCACCGAAGGGGTGGACGGTATCTTCATTGGGCCCGCTGATCTGAGCGCCAGTCTTGGGTATCCCGGCGAAACTGACCATCCAAACGTGCGGGAGGCGATCGACGCGGCTTTGGAGCGGCTTGAGGCGCTTGGAGTTCCCGGCGGGATCATGAGCCTTGATCCCCCAGACGCGCGTGGATTTATCGAAAGTGGGTCACGTTTTACAGCGGTCGGGGTCGATCTGGTTCTTATGGCGGATGCCGTCCGGTCGCTTCGCGACGCCTTTTGATCGGTTGGGTCGGCGGGCCCATGGGCGCGATGGTCCGGCAAGCGATCTGGCGTCGGCAGCTTCTTCTGTTTGTCGGTTATCGTCTTTTGCGTTGAAACCGCTGGATTTCAGGCAGCGACAGAAGGTTCAGGTCAAAGCCGTAACGCTTCAAGGGTTCAGAACGCGTTGGCGCAGGACCCGCGCCTTATCCCGCAACTGATCCATGATCAGGACCAATTCCTCGGAGATACCTGGCTCGGACAGAGCATGCCCGGCATCGGTGACCATCCGCAACTCGGACCCTGGCCAGGACGCATGGATCTTGGTGGCGGTCACTGGCGGGCAAACCATGTCGTAGCGGCCTTGGACAATATACCCCGGGATCTCGGCCAACTTGGGCATATCGCGGTGGATCTGCCCGTCGACCTCAAGAAACCCGCCGTGGGTGAAATAGTGGTTCTCGAGCCGCGCGAACGCCCGCGCGTAATTGCCCGAGGGCGCCCCGCGGTTGCCCGAAGAATTCAGCACCGCCAAAGCGCTTTCCCACCCCGCCCAGGCGCGGGCAAAGCGCACCTGCTCGGTCTCGTCCGGCCCGAACAGCCGCTTGTGATAGGCGGCGATCAGATCGCCGCGCTCGGCTGCCGGGACCATATGGCTGAACGCTCGCCATTGATCTGGCCAGAACGCACCAGCGCCGCCGCCGTAGAACCAATTCAACTCGGCTTGGGTCATCGTGAAGACCCCGCGCAGCACCAATGCCTCGACCCGTTGGGGGTGCGTTTGGGCATAAATCAGCGCCAGCGTGGCCCCCCACGAGCCGCCGAAGACGGTCCATTTCTCGATCCCCAACGCCTCGCGGATCCGCTCGATATCCTCGACCAGGTCCCATGTGGTGTTGTTCTCGACACTCGCATGCGGGCTGGATCGGCCGCAGCCGCGCTGGTCGAACAAAACCGCACGGTAATGCCGTGGATCGAAAAACCGTCGCATCCCCGGCGAGCATCCGCCCCCGGGCCCACCATGCAGCACAACCACCGGGGTGCCATTCTTGATCCCGCATTCCTCGACATAGACCCGGTGGCCGCCGGTCATTTCCATCACCTGCTGGCGAAACGGCTCGCGCGGGGGGTACAGACTGCGCCGAGGTGCCGCGCTGCTTTGATCCTGGGTTTCCGGCATGGTTACGTGCTCTAGTTTATCCAATGTACAACAATCGCAGGTTGGCCCGATGAGCGCAACGCATGACACGACAATCGACCCGGCCGAGGTCGCCAAGTTCGAAGCCATGGCCGCCGAGTGGTGGGACCCGAACGGGAAGTTCAAGCCCCTGCACATGCTGAACCCGACGCGGTTGGACTATATCATCGACCAGATCTGCACTGAGTTCGGCCGCGATCCCAAGATGGATAAGCCCTTTGCTGGTCTGCGGATTTTTGACATCGGTTGCGGTGGCGGGCTGCTGTCCGAGCCCATGGCACGTTTGGGCGCGACCGTGGTCGGCGCGGACGCCGCCGAGCGTAATATTCCCGTAGCGCAAGTCCATGCGAAACAGTCCGGCCTGACCATCGACTACCGGCACACAACGGCCGAGGACGTGGCGGCCACCGGCGAGCAATTCGATGTGGTGCTGAATATGGAGGTGGTCGAGCATGTCCCCGATCCCCTGACCTATCTGACGGCTTGTCAGCGGTTGCTGAAACCCGGTGGGTTGATGGTCTGCTCGACCCTGAACCGCAATCCCCAAAGCTATCTCATGGCGATTATCGGTGCCGAACATGTTATGCGTTGGCTGCCCAAGGGGACGCATGACTGGCAGAAATTCATCACTCCGGACGAGCTGTTCGAGCTGTTGAGAAAGGCGGGGATGGAACCGGTCGATCGCAAAGGTTTCGTTTTCAACCCGATTTCTTGGTCCTGGGCACTCTCAGACCGCGACCTGAGCGTGAATTACGTGACGGCCAGCACCAAGCCTGATGCTGGTTAAGTTTGGCTACAACAGCGGACAGCCGACGGGCCGGACAGCGCCGTTGCCTCCCTTTCCCTTTGGCGGGTGCGACGTTCTGTGACCATACTCAGTTCGAGGCATCGGTTGGCCGGTCGCCTTGCGCTGCGCCGTGAAACGACGTTGGCGTAAGAAGTAGGATGGCCGGTCAAGTCAATGGCGTGATCTGCCTAAGTTTTGCGCCAACGCGAACACTGTAGTTCGACGGCCCAGCCTGGGACAAAACGGCCCCCAAAGGGATATACACGTATGACGTCCACCCGTCGCGCGACGGGTCTTGCTCCGGAGTTGTCGAATATGACGGCGCTGTTATTCGGGGTCACACGCCCACCCAGGCAGTATGATCTGGCCAGTGCCTCCTGTGCGAGGGCTAAGGCGGAAGTTCGGTTGACTTCATCGGTAAGCAACCCGCTGAATTGCACGGTTCGTTCCAATTCAACCGATCGGTGTGCGCTGCGCACCAGCCCGCGCAACCCTTGAGGCATACCGATGAACACGGTGACAGGCAGCGGTTCACCCCTGCCTTTCGTCGAATACTGTTCCGCCGTGTCTCTCTGTGTGCTGACCGAAACAGAAGAAAAACCTTGCGAGTGACCCACCACTAATTCGGGACTCGTCACCGGCCGAATCTCAGCTGAGGCAGGGATGTCAGAGGGGCTGAAGGGACGCAGACTAGCGATGTCTTCCCGGCTGGCACAGGCTGCTACCACCACACAGGTGATCGCCGCCAGCGTTACTTTGCGGAGCATGTGGGTATTCTTTCCAAAGCGAATTTGCTTGGGACTTCGCATTTGCCTAAATCAGAAGGTACCAACTCAGTTGTGCTGAGATCAAACGGATCGCCAGCAAGCGCATCCAGGTTTGCTTCTGCCAATATGTCCGTAAAACGGCATTCCCAGTCTCCACCTTGCCGCCGCGTGACAGGATTGAACGTATCCGCCCCATAGCGATAGCACACGCGATCCAGCACTTCGGTCCATTCTCCGGCGACGACTGCACGGTTTCCGGGATACCAGAGATAGGTTTTGCCAGACGGCGCCAGATACTCGATTTGAACACCATGCTGATCTGAATAGGAAAGGTAGGTCATATCCGAAGCCGGAAAAAGCACCGCGGCCGATCCCTTGGTGTCTCCATTGCATGCGGCCAAGTGAACCACCGCAGCAGTCGTAAACAGAAGGCGCAGCTCTAGTCCAGCTGCCACAGGCTGCACCTTAAGCTAAAAACCCAGTTTCCAAGCGGATCTCGGTCCACCGCTGGAACGGCGCGTCCGCGCACGCCTGCGGGAACCCGACCGTTCTGGGCGATTATCCGGCCGATGTCTGCAGGATTGCTGTACCTGGTGCCCAAGTCCCTGTTGTCGGAAACTCGGCCGCCTCTGCAGAAAGTCGCACGAGCAACTTGATCGGCAAGCGACCGGGCGGCGGAGGCGTCGTTTGCATCACTAGCAAACGCTGACGCGGCAGCCAGCGCGATATCTAGAACTTCTACGCGGGAGCCCACAGCCGACCTCGGACTATGGGAGATTTTAACTTGAAATGGATAACCGGGACCCGACCCCTTGTTAACTATGCCTGCACCATAGCCTCTTATGTTAACCGAGATCCATTCCGTCGGTCCTTGTTTTGTCCCGAAGAGGCTATCTGGTCGCGCGTTTGCCGGTATGTAGTAGAATCTGCTGAATTTCGCCGCTTCTGAGATACTGGATGGTGTCAGGGGCTGACGGATCTCACCTGGAACCGAGCAGGCTGTAAGCAATAAGAGTAACAACAGAGGAAAATGGCGGCTGGTCATGGTATGTTCCAAATGGCAAAATTAAGAAAGCGGGCAGCTCAAATACCTTAAGCTTGCGGTGCGGCTGGAGCGTAACTTGTACTTGCGTTTTGTCAACAAACCAGGGCGGTGAATTTCGAGCGTGGGCGCATGTGTGACAATTCGTGATAAGCAACCTTGCGCAGGAAGATCGCACTTTAGCTCCTCAGCGACCAACCTTAGGCCAAGGCGACGGTTAGCAAATATATGGCGGCGGTTAACTCTGGCAATCTGAGGTCCAGTTCTGGCTATCTCTATCCCGTCCTGCGCCAGCTCATTTCGCCCTACACGTCCGAGGACAGCAACGTGCGCAGGCGCCGCAGCACGGGCAGTGCTGTGCGGACATTTTCGGGGCCGAGGTCCCGCATCGTTTGGTCGAACACCGGCGCGACGGCGGCCACCGCCGCATCACGGGCGCTGACCCCGGCCGGGCTGATCACCACGAATTTCTGCCGGGCGTCGTCCCAGTCGGGGCGAATGTGGATATAGCCCGCGCGCTCGAGCTTGCCCAAGGTGTTCGTCATCGCGGCTTTGGTCACATGAAACACCCGGGCAAGCTGTGCTGGTGTGCGCTCGGCCCGCACCCCGGTCAGGTAGTTGAGCAGGGTGAAATGCGACAGCTCCATCCCACGCGGCAGCGCCTTGCCCAGGCGCGCGCGCATCAATTGATCCACCGTCGCGATCTCGGAGAACAGACCGATGGCCAGGGGATCTTGGGTGGTGCGCTCAGACATCTGTGGCGGGGTCCTGATAGGCGCGGTCGTGCCGCAAACTGGGGATATGGTGTCGCGCCTTGGCGACTGCGTTGAGGTCCAGATCGACGCAGGCCACGCCGGGGGCTGCGCCCATATCCAGCAAAACCGCCCCCCAAGGGTCGACCACCATCGAATGCCCCCAGGTTTGCCGCTGGCGATCCCCTTCGCGGGCCGCATGCGTGCCGGTTTGCGCGGGCGCAAGCACGAAACACCCGGTCTCGATCGCGCGGGCGCGCAAAAGCACCTCCCAATGGGCCGCCCCCGTGGGCCGGGTAAAGGCCGATGGCATTGCCAGGATCTGCGCCCCGGCTTGGGCGAGCTTGCGGTAAAGCCCGGGAAACCGCAGGTCGTAGCAAATCGTCATGCCAAGGGTGGGTCCATCGGGCAGCGCCACCGCAACTGCCTGGGTTCCCGGTCGATACCCATCGGATTCGCGATAGGCCTCGCCACCGTCCAGATCCACATCGAACATATGGATCTTGTCATAACGCGCCAGCACGGCCCTTTGGGGCCCGATCAGCACCGACCGATTGGCGAAGCGCGGCTCATCCGTTTTCAGCGCGAGTGAGCCAATCAGCAGCGTTACGCCAAGCTCTTCCGCAAGGGCGCGCAGGGCCGCTAAAGTGGGGTCGTCGGCCTCACGGGTCAGGACCTGCGCTTGACGTGCACGCGAAAGGGACACGCAATTCGTCACCTCAGGTGTCGCAATGAATGCCGCGCCCTGGCCCGCAGCTTCGCGGATTAGGGCTGTCGTGTTCTCAAGATTTCGGACTGGATCGTCGCTGGATGACAATTGAACCAGCCCGACGCGCATCAGCCCGCTAACAGCGCGTCAAGCTTCCCAGCCCGCTCCATCGCGTTCATATCGTCGAACCCACCCACATGCGCATCGCCAATAAAGATTTGTGGCACTGTGCGCCCGCCATTGGCGCGCTGCATCATCTCGGCCTTCTTGCCTGGATCGCGCATCACGTCGATCTCGGTAAAACTTACGCCTTTGGCGCCTAGCAAGCGTTTGGCGGCGGCGCAGTAGCCGCAGATCGGAGTGGTATAAAGCTCAACGGTTTTCATAGATGGGCCTCGATTAGCTGATAGAAGCGTTATATAGGGCCGAAGCCCTCGCGCGCAACGCGGGCGACGACCAACACATTGACTTGGGCGGCGCCTGCGCTTTTGCATGCTTCGGCCGCGGCAGACAGGGTGGCGCCGGTTGTCATCACGTCATCGACCAGCAAAATGGTTTTATTTTGAATGGCTTGGCGATGGCGCGGGGCCAAAGCCATCGCCTCGCGTAGGATCTGATGCCGCTCGGTTCGGGTTTTTCCGCGCAGCGTCGCGGTCGCCTGACGTCGCGTGACCAGATCGGGAATAACCTGTGCGTGGCGGCGAAAGGCCGGTCTGCGGACCAATTCAGCGGCCTGATTGGCGCGGCGGCGCAGCAGCCGGGTCCAATGCAGCGGCACCGGGGCGATGATATCGGCGCTTTCGATCAAGTCACCGCCCGCGCGGGTCAGCCATCGGGTGAGCACTGGTGCCAGGTCCAGCCGGTCGCGGTGCTTAAAGCGCAGGATGATGTCGCGCGCCACGCCTTCGTACAAAACAGCCGCACGACCCCGGCCCCAGGCGGGTGGATGGCTGGCGCAGCCCTCGCAGCGAATGTCTTGGCCCGGCAGGGCGGTGGCGACCGGCATGCCGCAGCAATCGCATTTTGCCCCAGTGATAAAGGCGGTTTGGCCCCAGCAGGTCGGGCACAGGCCATGCGCGGCGTTGGTGATCTCGCGGCAGCCCGCGCATTCTGGCGGATAGAGCAGATCCACAAAGGAGGTCAGTACCGTCACACCGCTTTCCTTTCCGCGCCACACCCCCTAAATGCCCGTGGGTGAAGGAGGCGTCATGTCCGCACCCCCCGTTCTGTTCGACCGCGCCGCTTTGGCCCTGCGTCGGGCGCGTGCCGCCAAGGCGCCTGCGGACTTTCTGCATCGGGTGGCCGCCGATCAGATCTCAGAAAGGCTGATCGAGGTTAACAGGACGTTTACGGATGCGGCCATCATCGGCCCGATGGCCGTTTTTTGGCGCGACGTCCTGCAACAAACCGGCGCTTTGGGTGCCGCGACGCTGGTCGAGGATGCCCCGGTTTTCGACCTCGCCCCCGGCAGCTTGGATCTTGTGATCCATGCATTGGCGCTGCATTGGGCTGATGACCCGGTGGGCCAGTTGGTGCAGATGCGCCGCGCGCTACGCCCCGACGGCCTGATGTTGGCGGTTTTTTTCGGCGGGCAGTCGCTGCATGAACTGCGCACCGTTCTGGCCCAGACCGAAGTGGCCTTGCGTGGCGGCCTCAGCCCCCGGGTGGCGCCGATGGGCGAGTTGCGCGAACTGGGTAGTCTGTTGCAGCGCGCGGGCCTTGCGCTGCCCGTGGCGGACAGTGTGACGCTGAACATCACCTATGCTGACTTGCCTGCGTTGATCCGCGACCTGCGCGCTATGGGGGAAACCAATGTCATGACAACCCGTGACCGCCGTCCTGTGCCACGGAACTTTTTTTCCACGGCGGCAAGGATCTATGCCGAAAGCTTCCCAGCGGACACCCCGGGGCGCATCGCAGCAACGGCTGAGCTGGTGTTCCTGGCAGGCTGGGCGCCCGCCCAAACTCAACAACAACCCCTGCGCCCCGGTTCGGCGCAGCAACGGTTGGCCGACGCGCTGGGCACCACCGAGCGGCCCGCGGGTGAGGCGACGGGTCGCGCCACCCCCAACACCGATTGACCCCTCTACCCGCTGGCTTAGGTTAAAAGGGACATTTGACGCCAGGAGGTGATCATGTATGACGCCCGGATGACCGCCACGGACCCTGACACCGACAAGCTTTGCCCCGTGCACCCCGGCGAGGGGCGTTTGACCCACGCCGCTGCCGACCATCCTGCTGTGCCCAAGGCCAAGATCGGGGTGATCCTGTCTAACCTGGGCACGCCCGACAATCATGACTACTGGTCCATGCGGCGCTATTTGAACGAGTTTCTCTCGGACCGCCGCGTCATCGACTACTCGCCCTGGCTGTGGCAGCCACTGTTGCAACTGATCATTTTGACCAAACGCCCGTTTTCCTCGGGCGAGGCGTATCGCGGGATTTGGAACACTAAGGACGACGAAAGCCCGCTGCTGACGATCACCCGCAACCAAGCGACCAAAGTGGCCGCGCAGGTCCAAGCCCGTTATGGCGATGATGTGATCGTCGATTTCTGCATGCGCTACGGCAATCCGTCGACCAAGGACGTGATCGAACGGCTCAAGGATCAGGGCTGTGAAAAGATCGTATTTTTCCCGCTCTATCCGCAGTATTCCGCACCCACGACGGCGACGGCCTGTGACCAGGCGTTCCGTGTGCTGATGAAGATGAACTGGCAGCCGTCGATCCGCACGGTCGCGGCCTATTACGACAGTCCGCTGTATATCGAGGCGTTGGCGCAATCGGTCGAGCGGACCTATGCAGGGTTGGAAACCCGTCCCGATATCCTTGTGACCTCGTACCACGGCGTGCCGCGGCGCTATCTGTTGGAAGGCGATCCGTACCACTGCCAATGCCAGAAAACCACGCGCCTGCTGCGCGAGCGGCTGGGGTGGGATGACGCGCAGATCAAGACCACCTTCCAATCGAAGTTCGGCCCCGAGGAATGGCTGCAGCCCTATACGGTCGAGGAGGTCGCCCGCTTGGCCGAAGGGGGAAAGAAACGCATCGCGATCATGGCGCCTGCCTTCAGCTCGGACTGTGTCGAGACTCTGGAGGAGATCAACGAAGAGATTAAAGAAAGCTTCGAGGAGGCCGGCGGCGAAAGCTTCACCTATATCCCCTGCCTTAACGATGATGATGCGCATATTGCCATGATGATGGCTGTGATCGGCCAGGAATTGTCTGGGTGGGTTCGGGCTGATGCCCTTTAGCAAAGGCGCGCCCATTACCTTAAACGGGCAAAGTCACCGCTGTGCGCCAGTGCTCTTCACAAAAGCTCCGACACCACCACTTCTGCCAAGCGGTGGGTGTCAGTTTTTCGAGATAGCGATCAGCTTGCGACGCTCATATATCCAGCGCTGTGATTCATGGTCCGAATAGGATTTCCGATGAACTGCGTTCGGCCGACACGCACCATGACGCGGCCATCTGACATGTGTTTTACGAACTCACCCTGAACCGATATGTGACTGGCAGTAATAATCGTTTGCAACATTCCGGGTCTCCCAACCTAAGGCGGCACTCTGCGGCGCCTGGGTTAAATGTGACGCATTTCGAGCGCGAAACAAGTGCGCTTGTCTTCAAATAGATGTTCCGGGGCCGTGAGCACACAGTTTTGGCATGTCAAGGCTAAAATCGAGTTAAAGCCAGTCGCGCAAAATCGGGATCAACGGGATGTCGGCGGGCGGCATGGGGAAATCTTTCAACCGCTTAGGCGCGGCCCAGCGCAGCACCTGTCCTTCGCGCGGTCGTGGCGTACCGCGCCATTTCCGACAGGCGAACAGCGGCATCAGCAAATGGAAGTCCGGATAGCTGTGTGAGGCGAAAGTGAGGGGGGCCAGGCAACTTTCCCAAGTGTCGATCCCCAGTTCCTCGTGCAGTTCACGGATCAAAGCAGCTTCGGGTGTCTCGCCCCGCTCGACCTTGCCGCCCGGGAATTCCCATAACCCTTCCATGGACTTACCAGGTGGGCGCTGTGCCAAAAGTACGCGGCCGTCCGCGTCAATCAGGGCAACGGCCGACACCAAAACGACGTCGGTCACGAGCGATAGTCAGCGTTGATTGTGATATATTGATGCGTCAGATCGCAAGTCCAAATCGTGGCCTGGCCCGGGCCGATGCCCAAATCCACCGTGATTTGCAATTCAGGTTTCTGCATGTATGCAGCCCCGTCGTTTTCGGAATATCCTGGGCTGACCCAGCCGTTTTCTGCCACCAGAATATCCCCAAACCAAATACCGATCCGGTCCCGGTCTGCGGGTTCGCCGGCCTTTCCAATGGCCATCACGATCCGGCCCCAATTCGGGTCCTCTCCCGCGATCGCCGTTTTGACCAGCGGAGAATTGCCGATCGCCTTGGCCACCACGCGAGCCGAGGCATCCGATTCTGCCCCAAGTACGGTCACTTCAACGAATTTTGTGGCGCCTTCGCCGTCGCGCACGATCTGATGGGCCAAATCCAGCATCACCGATTCAAGCGCCCTGGAAAGCGTCCGCGCCTCGACACTCTCGTGGTCGTCAATCACCGGCATCTGGGCCTGGCCCGTCGCCACCAGCATTACCGTGTCCGAGGTTGAGGTGTCGCTATCCACTGTGATTGCGTTGAACGTGCGCTGGGTTACATCGGCCAGAATGGTCTGCAAAACGCGTGCCGAAACCTTCGCATCTGTAAAGACATAGCCCAGCATCGTCGCCATATCCGGCGCGATCATCCCCGATCCCTTGGCAAAGCCTGCAATCGACACGGACCTTTCGCCGATTTGAACCTGGGTCCCGGCGCCTTTGGGAAAAGTGTCGGTCGTCATGATCGCGGCCGCGGCCCCAGCCGCACCCTGCGACGTCAGCCCAGCGACAAGGGCCGACAGCACATCTGTAATGCGGCTGGCAGGCAGCGGCTCGCCGATCACCCCGGTCGAGGCCATGAAGACGTGCTGTGATGGAATGTCCAGCACATCGGCCACCGCTGCGGCAATCGTCTCGCAATCCTCTAAACCACGCTGCCCCGTAAAGGCGTTCGCGTTGCCCGAATTCACCAGGATCGCAAATCCCTGATCCGCCTGCGGCGCCTGGGACAAACACGCCTGACACCACAGCACGGGGGCGGCCCGGGTGGCGGACTGGGTGAAGACCCCCGCGATGCTGCTGCCGGGTGCGATCCGCGCCAACATCACGTCATCGCGGTCAAGATACTTCACACCCGCCGCCAGGCTGGCAAAGGTCACTCCCGCGATCACAGGCAGCTTTGGAAACCCCGCCTTTGGGGCCAGGGGCGAGACGGGCAGCGTGCCGACCATGGCGCCTACTCGATAAGCAGGCTGTCGTCCCGAAAGGCGTCCGTGGGCAGACCCTCGATCAGCACTTCGGTCCCGGTCTCGTCGCGCAGCGCTGCAATACGATCCGCGATCGCCTTTTGGTTTAACTCGCCCACCAACTCGCCTTGCACTTGCTCGAGGGCGGGTGGGGGCACGTCGCGGGTTTCGTTCAGGCGGATGACGTGCCAGCCGAAGTCGGTTTTCACCGGGGCGGATACGGTGCCAACCTCAAGCGAGATCACTTCGTTCTCGAACTCAGGCACCATGCTGCCCTTGCCGAACCATCCCAGCTCGCCGCCATTTGGCCCCGAGGGCCCAGTCGAACGCTCTTGCGCCAGCGTCGCGAAATCCGCACCGCCCTCTAACTCGGTTACCAGTTCGGCGGCTTCCTCTTCGGTTTCGACCAGAATATGCGAGGCATTATACTCTTGTGTCGGCTCGACATCGCCATAGGCCTCGTCATAGGCCGCTTGGATATCTTCCTCGGTGACAGCCGCCTCGATCACGCGCCCGATTTCCGAGGTTGCCAGGATCGCCCTCCGCTCGTTTTCGATCCGCAGTGCCAGGGGCAGGGCCAGGTCCGCCTCGTCCACTTGGCTGCTCAGCAAATACTGATCCACCAATTGATCCACGATGCCCGAGAACAGAACATCATCGGGCAGCTGTGCATACTGCTGGGGCAGTTGTTGGCGGACGACGATAACGTGACCCATGGTGATTTCGTGATCGCCGATCCGGGCAACCACGGTGTCGACTGTGACCGGGACCGCCGGCGCCTCGGCTTCGGTCGTTTCCGTCTGGGTTTCGGTCGTGGTTTCCTGCGCCAGGCTGGGCAGGGCAAAACTGAGCGACACTGCAAGCAGCGTGTTAAGGGCGAAGATAGGTTTCATAAAGATCTCTCTGGTCAGCACGGCAGAGCGCGGCGGTTGTCTGGCCCCAGGCGGGGGGTGGCGTTGACAGGTCCCTACGTGCCGCTTACATGGGCTTCGACCTTAGGAAAAAGGCTGGCGCGCCGGACCGTCCCGTTCATGTAGACGTATCGCACTGGACGAACAAGACCAGTCGCGCCGCCTGTGGATTGAACGGGTTGCAGCCGCCTGGCGCGACCCCCGGAACAGGAACGGAACGTCTATGCTCGGCCTTGGGACGATCAAAAAGGCGGTGCTGGGCACCCCAAATGACCGCAAGATCAAGTCGGTGCGCCCGCAGGTGGCGCGGATCAACGCGCTGGAACCGGAATTCCAAACGCTGAGCGACGAACAAATCATCGCCAAGACCCAAGAGTTCCGCGACCGTCTGGAAAAGGGCGAAAGCCTGGACGATCTGCTGCCCGAAGCCTTTGCCAATGCGCGCGAGGCTGCGTTTCGAACGCTTGGCTTGCGCCCCTATGACGTTCAGTTGATGGGCGGGATCTTTTTGCATCAAGGCGATATTTCCGAGATGAAAACCGGCGAAGGCAAGACGCTGATGGCGACATTGCCCGTTTATCTGAACGCGCTGACCGGTCGCGGCGTACATGTGGTGACCGTCAACGACTATCTGGCTCGTCGTGATGCTGAGTGGATGAACAAGGTTTACGCAGCACTTGGGATTACCTGTGGCGTCGTTGTGCCGAACATGGAGAACGCCGACAAGATCGCCGCCTATCGCTGCGATGTCGTCTATGGCACGAACAACGAGTTCGGTTTTGATTACCTGCGCGACAATATGAAGTCCGAGATTGCCGATCTGTTCCAGCGCGATCACTATTTCGCGATTGTCGACGAGGTGGACAGCATCCTGATCGACGAAGCGCGGACGCCCCTGATCATCTCGGGCCCCACCGAAGACCGGACCGAGCTTTACACCCAGATCGACAAGTTGATCCCCGAGTTGACCGACGAGCATTTCGAGTTGGACGAAAAAACGCGTCAGACGACCCTGACCGATGCGGGTAACGAGTTTCTCGAGAAGCAGCTGCACGTGGTGGGTCTGCTGGACCAAGACGCCTCGCTCTATGATCCCGAAAGCACCACGCTGGTGCACCACGCGACCCAGGGCCTGCGCGCGCACAAGCTTTTCACGCGCGACAAGGACTATATTGTCCGCAATGACGAAGTGATGCTGATCGACGAATTCACTGGCCGCATGATGGAGGGCCGCCGCCTGTCCGACGGCTTGCATCAGGCGCTTGAGGCCAAAGAAGGTGTCAGCATCAAGCCCGAGAACGTGACCCTCGCCAGCGTGACCTTCCAGAACTACTTCCGGCTGTACGAGAAATTGGGTGGGATGACCGGGACCGCCCAGACCGAGGCTGAGGAATTCCAGACGATCTATGGCCTGGGCGTTGTCGAGGTCCCGACCAACAAGCCGATCATGCGCGAGGATATGGACGACCGTGTCTATCGCACCCAGCGTGAAAAATATGACGCGGTGGTGGAGCGTATCAAAAAGGCGCATGACAAGAACCAACCCACCCTGGTTGGCACGATCTCGATCGAGAAATCTGAATATATCTCGGAATTGCTGAAAAAAGCGGATGTGCCGCATCAGGTTCTAAATGCCCGCTTCCACGAGCAAGAAGCCGAGATCATTGCCCAGGCTGGGGTGCCCGGTGCTGTCACTATCGCCACCAATATGGCGGGCCGCGGCACTGACATCCAATTGGGCGGCAATATGGAAGCCGAGATCCAAAAGCAAATCGACGCCGCTGGCGAGGACGCCGACCCGGTGGCCATTCGTGCCCGGGTCGAGGCGCAAATCGCCGAAGCCAAGCAAAAGGCGATCGAGGCCGGTGGGTTGTTTGTCTTGGCGACCGAACGCCACGAAAGCCGCCGGATCGACAACCAGCTGCGGGGCCGCTCGGGCCGTCAGGGCGATCCGGGCAAGACGTTGTTCTACGTGAGTTTGGAAGACGATCTGATGCGGATCTTTGGCTCGGACCGCCTGGACAGTATGCTCAAGCGGCTGGGCATGGAAGAGGGGGAGGCAATCGTCCACCCTTGGATCAACAAAGCGCTCGAGAAGGCTCAGAAAAAAGTCGAGGCGCGCAACTTCGATATCCGCAAGAACCTGCTGAAGTTCGACGATGTGATGAACGACCAGCGAAAGACCATCTTCGAGCAGCGCCGCGAGATCATGGAGGACAATGACCTGTCCGAGGTCGTCAAGGACATGCGCGATCAGGTGATCGACGATCTGGTGGCCGAGCATATCCCCGCCAAAGCCTATGCCGACCAATGGACCGCCGAGGCGCTGTATGCCGAGGTGATCCGCATTTTTGATCTGGATCTGCCGATCATCGCCTGGGCCGAGGAAGAAGGTGTCGATGACGAGGTCTTCCGCGAACGTTTGGTGTCGGAAGCGGATAAAGCGATGGCCAAGAAGGTCGCGCAATATGGGCCGGATGCGATGCGCCAGGTTGAAAAGCAGGTCCTGCTGCAAACCATCGACCAAAACTGGCGCGACCATCTGCTGACACTGGAACACCTGCGCTCGGTCGTTGGCTTCCGGGGCTACGCCCAACGCGATCCACTGAACGAATACAAAACCGAAGGTTTCACGCTCTTCGAGAACCTGCTGAACCGTTTACGGATCGATGTCACGCGTCAGTTGGCGCACATCAAGTTGATGACGGAAGAAGAGCAACGGGCCCTGATCGAACAGTTGCAAGCGCAACAGGCACAGGCCGCGGCAGGGGCCGTTGCTGAGGGGGCCACCGCCTTGGCAGGTGCTGCGACTGGCGAGGACGATGAAATGCCAGCGGAATGGGCGTCGACGGGGCGGAATGAACCCTGTCCCTGTGGTTCCGGCAGCAAGTTCAAACATTGCCACGGGCGTGCTTAACGCGTTGCAGCATCATTTCTGGGTATCTGTATGTCAGAATGTGTATTTCGGGCATACGAGAGGCAGAACGCACCAAATTCGCGCTTAAGTCGACACGCCGTGGCGCGCTGAGAACGGCTTGAAACCGCCGATGACGGGCCGCCCAAGCCCCCGAAACTGAATGCCATATTGGGCATAAGGGCCTTACTATGTTAAGAAAAAAGGCAGTTCGGACTTATTGTTGCCGCACTTGCGCGCTAGACGTTTTAAGAGTTTGTTGAAGGCCGCTTAGCCAGGGGTGTGGCAGAGAAAGCGCAGTGGTTGAGAATGGCGCCGTAAGCGTCTAGAGTTAAAGAGTATTCTCTTACAGACTAGACGAATTAGGACCATGTGGAGGCATCGGTTGTGAAACTAGACGACCGTATGATGACAGTGTTTACGGCTTTGTTGCTGCTGGTGGGAATCGGTGCGATTCTCCAGCGGGGCGAGAATGGCGCGTCGATTTTTGGTGGCGACGGCAGCTATTCTGGAAATCCGGACAGCTTTGCTTTGCGCGCTGGGCGCGTTCAATCGCTTGATGTGCTCCTGAACGACAAGAATGCAGACGCCATTGATGCCTCAGAACTCAAGATTGTCGAGGCGCCGAACTGTGGATTTGCCGCGCCCGTCGCTGGGGCGATTCAATACTCTGAAAGTGCCAGCTGCTCGGGCGATGTGGCGATGTCCTACTGCGTGCCCTGGGAAGGGGACTGCAAAACTGTGCCAATAACCCTGACCATCGTTCCGGCTGAGGGCGGTCTGGCGGTCGCGGGCGAGGATGGCTCCCCTGCGATCGTGGTGTCGGTGGCGCAGGGCATGTCGCCTGAAGAGCAGTCCCCGCAATTCTCGATGGCACGCCCGCTGCGTTTGACGTTGCCCTCGACCGCCGAGGTGCTGACCCCCAGTGAGGCCACCGCCGAGGTGCGCCGAATCGGTCAAGAGGGCACGTCTATTACGGTCGCGGATGCCAATAATACCGACAGTTCGGTTAACGTCTCGCGCGGTTCCGCCCGCAGCGGGTCGGTATCTGTCATTGGTACCAGCATGTCTGCCCCTGACTTGGGTGGCCAGGATGCTGGCATCGCGATGGCTGCTGCCACCGACGCAACACCTCAGGCGCGTCCCGGCCGTCCGACGACACTGTCCCCCTTGCCGCAGCAAGGATTTGCGCCCGCGCCTGCGCCTAACGCGCAGCCAAGCGCGCCGTCACCTTCTTCGCGCCCCGCCGCACCCGCATCACAGCTGGCTGAGGCGCCGGGTGGCGTGACCGCCCCTGCAGCGCCCGACCAGGGCGCCCCGATCACCGGGATTACCCAATTGCCCATCGTTGGAACGGCACCCGCGGAGGCACCTGTGGCAGTACCGCAGCCTGTTGAAGCACCGACAGTGGTCGCGGGAATCGAGCCGCCGCAGCCTCAGCAAGAGCAGCCATTCCAACTCTCCGCGTTGCAGCCTTCAGCCCCGGTGGTCGCTAATCCGCAGACGCAGCCCAGCTTTAACGCACAGCCTACTGTTCAGACGCAGCCTCAGGTCGCGCCGCAGCCTGCCGCGCAGCCCGAGACGGTGGAAGTTGCCCCCGATGCGCAAGTGATCGAGCCGACCGCCGCTGAAGCGCCGATCAACGCGGCGCCAAACGATTCGGGCGTCTTGGCCAGCCTGGTCCGCAGCAACACGGTTTTTGGCGCCACTGTTTCGGCGGCCAAAGCGTTGTTTGCCCCGTCCGAGCCTCAAGCCGAGGTTGCCCAGATCCCGTCGAACACCAGTGCCCCGCGCCCGCGTGAAACGGCTTTGGTGTCAGAGTTAGGTTTGGCTGCCGAGGTTGCGGAGGAAACCTCGGTTGACTTGGGAGTCGGTTCAGGGGACCGGGGGCCAAGCCGGGTACAGACCAGCGCGCCAGTGGTCGTGGCCTCGATTGACACCAGCACTGATAGTTTCGTGCTGCGGACTGCCCCGGCCCAGCCCGCCAAAGCGCCGGAAGCAGCCCAGGTTGAAGCGCCTGTAGGCGAAACAGTTGCAGCTGGCGACGCCCCTGCCCCTGCCGAGGATGCGCAGCCCGAAACCGAAGTGGCCGCGCTAGCACCCGATGCCGGCCTGGCCGAGGCACCACGCGTCAGCTTGAACCTGCCCCAGCTCGCCCCGTCCGGCAGCGAAGGTGCCGTGTCTTGCAATATCGATCTGTCCTTGCAAGTAAGCGCGGGCGCTGAGTTGGTGGCATCATTGTCGTCGCCTTGCCGCCCCGAGCAGCAGTTCCTGGTGGAACACGCAGGTTTGGTCTTCACCGCGGAAACAGACTTGGACGGCGTTGCGAACTTCGTCGTTCCCGCACTTACAACCAACGCGATCGTCAGCGTCTCTTTCCCGGATGGCGGTTCGGCCGTGGATCGCGAGACCGTCGAGGGCATGTCGAACATGACCCGTGTCGGCGTGGTCTGGACCGATACGATCGACCTGAACCTGCACACCAGCGAATTCAACGCCAAGCCCGATAGCGAGAACTATATTTGGGCTGAAAATGCGCGCGACTATCGCCTGGCCCGTCGCAGCGGCGGCGGTTATCTGACCCAGCTGGGTCCGGTTGAAGGTGAGGGCGTCCGGGCCGAGGTCTATACGATCTTTCAAACGATTCGGACAAAGAACGGTGTCGTGGACTTCGATTTGAAAGTTGCGGACGCAACCGCCTGCGCGATTGCCCCGGTGATCCGCGTGCTGCGTTCGGAGCAGTCCGAGCTGGTGCGCAATACGGACCTACAGGTTGATCTGGCCAGTTGCGAAGCGGACCAGGTTTTGGGTGTGGAGTTTGGCCTGCAAGACATCCAGATCGCCGACGCCCGATAAGTCCGTTGCAGACCGCACGGTCTGCAGCAAGAAAGCTTATCTGGCGCGTCGACGTTTGGTCATTGCAACCATCTAAAACGCCTGTGGGCTTCTTAAGCTTCGCCGTATGGAGATCGGGCGCCGTCACTTCAGCGCGGGGGGCTTCCCTATCGTCGCTGCACAGGCATAGCCGCCCTCTGGGAAACCGGCCAAAGCGACAATCCAAGGACCGCAGTCCTGCGGTTTACAGCAGTCCCATGCTGCGAAAACTCGCGTCCTCCGCCTTGCCGATCACGATATGATCGTGCAGCTTTATCCCCAAAGCGTCTGCCGCATCCGCAATACGATGGGTCATGGTGATATCGGCGCCGCTGGGTTCCGGGTCACCCGAAGGGTGGTTGTGCACCAAAATCAGGGCCGAGGCGCCCAATTCCAGCGCGCGCTTAACCACCTCGCGCGGATACACCGGCACATGATCAATCGTGCCCTTGGCTTGGGCTTCATCCGCGATCAGAACGTTCTTCCGATCCAGAAAGAGGACCCGAAATTCCTCGGTCTCGCGGTGTGCCATGGCGGTTTTGCAATAGGTCATCAGCGCCTCCCACGAGCTGAGGACCTCGCGCCCCAATACCCGTGCTTGGGCAAGCCTGTGTGCCGCGGCCTCGACGATCTTGAGCTCTTGGATCACCGCTTCGCCGACGCCCGGCACCTCGCCCAATCGCATTGGCGTGGCCGAGATCACATGGTTGAAATCCCCGAAAATGTCCAAAAGCCGCTTGGCCAGCGGTTTCACATCTTGCCGCGGGATGGCCCGAAACAGGACCAGCTCAAGCAACTCGTAATCAGCCACCGCCACTGTGCCCGCGCGCATGAACCGCTCGCGCAGCCGCTTGCGGTGCTGCGCACGATGATCCTTCGGCGCCGGAACCTGCGGTGCCTCGGGGCGGATCGTCGCCCGGGGGAACGGCAGCAAAGGCGCTTCGGCGAAAGCCGAGTCTGGTTTCTTATGTCCCATGAGGGTATCCCGCCACAGCGCGGTTAATAAGCCGCTAATAGCCCGCGTCGCATTGGAAAAAGCCGGTCAGCCCCCGGCTGCCACACCGTCAAGCGTGTGAAACCACCCTTTGGGTGACAGGGTGAAAACCTCGCAGCCGTCTTCGGTCACCCCCACAGAATGTTCGAACTGTGCCGACAAGGACTTATCCTTGGTCACGGCCGTCCAATCGTCCGCCAGCACCTTGGTCTCGGGACGGCCCAGGTTGATCATCGGCTCGATGGTGAAAAACATCCCCGGTTCCAACGTCGGCCCCGAGCCCGGCCGCCCATAGTGCAGGACATTCGGCGCCGCGTGAAACACCCGCCCCAGCCCATGTCCACAAAAGTCCCGCACGACCGAGGTCCGCTGTGCCTCGGCGTAACTTTGGATCGCGTGACCAATATCGCCGAATGTATTGCCGGGCTTGACCGCCGAAATGCCCCGCATCAGCGCCTCGTGGGTAATGTTGATCAACCGCTCGGCCTTGCGCGGCAGCTTGCCGGCCACATACATCCGGCTGGTGTCGCCGTACCAACCATCCAGGACAACCGTCACATCGATGTTCACGATGTCCCCGTCGCGCAGCCGTTTCTCGGACGGGATCCCGTGACAGACCACATGGTTGGCTGAAATGCAGCTGGCGTGTTTGTACCCCTTATAGCCCACGGTGGCCGAGGTCGCGCCCGCCGCCACCACTTGCTTGTGAATGATGCGGTCCAACTCGATGGTTGGCACGCCCGGCACGACATGGGTACGGATGCTGTCCAAAATCTCCGCCGCCAGTTGGCCAGCCCTATGCATGCCCGCAAAATGCGCGGGATCGTGGATGCGAATGCCATCCCGGTTCAAATGGCCAAAGTTCATGCCTTCCAAAATGGTGCTCCTGACCGTGCTCGGGCCGGGGCCCGGTGGGTTGACGCCAATGTGGGCCGCAAAGATACAGTTTTCAAGCCGCCAGATCCAGCGGCAGTGCGCGATCCATCCACACGCCTTGGGTGGATATCCGGGTTGTATAGCACAGCATCTCGACCCCCGCAGCACTGGCCGCCGCCGCGGCCCGCGCATAGCCAGGGTCCAGATCCGCCGCCAGGCGCAGTGCGGTACAGTCGGTGCGCTGCACCAGGTACAACATCACCGCACGATGCCCCAGCGACACCATCGCGCTCAGATCCCCTAAGTGCTTGGCACCACGGACCGTCACACAATCGGGAAACTCGGCCCAGTCTCCCTGGCGGCGCAGATGCACGTTCTTGACCTCAAGATAGCAGTCCGGCAAGCCTGTCTTGCTTAGATGAAAGTCAACACGGCTGCGCTCGGCGTATTTCACCTCGGCCCGTATGGTGGAATAGGCCGCGACTGTTGCCACCGCCCCAGTGCGCAGCGCTTCGCCGACCACGCGGTTCGGCACGCTGGTGTCGATACCGGCCATATGGCCGCCCGGCAGTTCGATCAGCTTCCACGAATACTTCAGTTTTCGCTTGGGATCATCATTTGGCTCCAGCCAGACTGTCGCCCCGGGCGTTGCCACCCCCAGCATTGCCCCTGGATTGGCACAATGGGCAGTTACCGCGCGCCCGTCTTCCAGCGTGACGTCCGCCAGAAACCGTTTATACCTGCGGACCAGCGTCGCGCGGATCAGGGGGCGGTCAAAATGCATAGCCCTGAGCTATCTGCGTCGGCAACCAAGGACAAGGACCAAGCTAATGTCAAATCCAACCGCCGCCATGCTGGTCATCGGGGACGAGATCCTGTCTGGCCGCACCCGCGATGCCAATATGTACCATTTGGCCGGTCGGCTGGCCCAGATTGGTGTTGATCTCAGGGAGGTGCGCATCGTCGCCGACGATCAGCAGCAGATCATCGCGGCGCTGAACGCGCTGCGTGGGGCTTACGACAGTGTGTTCACCAGCGGTGGCATCGGTCCGACCCATGATGATATCACAGCCGATTGCGTGGCTGCCGCCTTTGGTGTGGGTATCGATGTGCGGGCCGACGCGCGCAAGATCTTGGCCACCAACTACCCTGAGGGAGAGGCGGCGCTGAACCCTGCCCGCTTGCGCATGGCGCGCATCCCCGACGGTGCGACATTGATCGACAACCCAGTGTCCAAAGCGCCGGGCTTTAATTTGGGCAATGTGTATGTGATGGCCGGTGTGCCGGCGGTTTTTACGGCGATGGTCGAGAGTGTGCTGCCCACACTTGTCGGCGGCGCGCCCCTGCTCTCCGAAGCGGTGCGCATTGACCGCGGCGAAAGCGATGTCGCGGGGGCGCTGGGCGGTATCGCGGGTCAATACCCCGATGTTGCCATCGGCTCTTACCCTTTTCAGCGCGATGGGCGCTATGGTACCAATATTGTGTTGCGCAGCGTGGATCGCGATCAACTGGACGCTGCCACGAATGCCGTGCGCGCCTTGATCTGAGGCTTTGGCATCGTCCGAATTGTTTTTGCCGCACCGGCGGTATAGGGAGGGATCCGGGCGCCCCGCTGCGGGCGCGGCGAAATGGTAGATGCATAGCACTTAAAAACCCCTTTGTTTACAAAAGTTGGGGTTTTGGTCGAAAAATTTGCCTCGTGATTTCAATGTGGTCACGAAGCTTGCGAAGAGGAGTGAATTTGAACAAATGATCTGGGAACCACACAGGAGCTGGGAGCGAAGGACTTACCGAGAAATGGTAGCCAATGGTCTCCGCGTGTGTGAAACCTGATAAAGAATGCGGACGTGGTGGAATCGGTAGACACAAGAGACTTAAGCCATGTTTTGAGTGCCCCCTTGGAAACAAGGGGTGTAGAACTGCTCAAATTCGGGGAAAGCTAACGACCAAGTTGTTGGTCCACGCCAATCCCGAGCCAAGCTGGCCGCGAAATGCGCTGTGGTCGGAAGGTGTAGAGACTAGACGGGCAGCGCCTAACGGCACGGGAGTGCTAATGGCGAAGGGATAGTCCAGACCACAAACGACGAACTCGTCGTCGGCGGTGAAAACCGTAGTTGGTAAGAAAATCTCTCGATCGTATGATCGTGCGGGTTCAAGTCCCGCCGTCCGCACCAATTTCTATTGATGATTGAACTGCTAGGTGGACCGGTTTGATTCAAATCCCACGTGCCCCGCCCGGCGGTAGTCGAACCTTTGGCTTTGTGTGCTCTGCCTCCTGAAACCTGGATCGTTTGAAGCTGGAGTTTTCCGTTAGTTTTCCCGGGCTGGGAGATGAGCGGAAACGCATGAAAGCATCGAAGTTCACGGAGTCGCAGAAGGCGTTCATTCTGAAGCAAGGCGAGGAAGGCGTGCCGGTGGCGGAGATTTGCCGAGAGGCTGGGATCAGTCAGGCGACGTACTTTAATTGGAAGAAGAAGTATGGCGGTTTGCTGCCGGACGAGATGCGTCGACTGAAGGCGCTCGAAGACGAGAATTCCCGGCTTAAGAAGATCGTCGCGGACCTGACCCCGGACAGACTTGCTTCGGGACGTCATTCGGCGAAAGCTCTGAAGCCCCCCTCTCGTGCATGCAAGCATGCGCTGCCGGGCAGCGGGACCGTTTACGTGAGATCGTGACCGGGATGTGCGTCGATTGGGGCGTGTCGATCCGGAAGGCCTGTGGGGTCATCCGCTTCGACACGTCCACCTACCACTACAAATCCCGGCGGACGGATCAGGCTGCCGTTGAGAGACGGATTAAGGAGATCGCTGAGACGCGGGTGCGCTATGGCTATCGGCGCGTTCATGTCTTGTTGCGGCGTGAGGGGTGGATGATCAACATGAAGAAGACCCGTAGGATCTACAATGAGTTAGGCCTGCAGGTTCGGAACAAGCACCCAAAGCGGCGGGTGAAGGCCAAGCTTCGAGAGGACCGTCAGGAAGCCGTTGGGCCGAACGACGTCTGGGCGATGGACTTCGTCCATGATCAGCTCGCTCTGGGGAAGAAGCTGCGCATCCTGACCATCGTCGACACGCATTCCCGCCTGTGCCCGGCGGCCGATCCGCGCTTCAGTTATCGAGGCGAAGGTGTCTTACAGACGCTGGAACGGGTATGCGGCTCAGTCGGCTACCCGAAGACGATCCGAGTGAACAATGGAAGCGAGTTCATCTCCCGCGATCTGGATCTCTGGGCCTATGCCAATAACGTCACGCTGGACTTCTCCCGACCAGGGAAACCGACGGATAACGGCTTCATAGAGGCGTTCAACAGCAAGCTGAGGACGGAATGTCTGAACGCCTACTGGTTCATGAGCCTTGCCGACGCTCACGAAAAGTTGAAGGCTTGGCGAACACACTACAACGAGGACAGACCCCACAGCGCGATCGGATACAACGTACCGGTCTCAGTGCATTATCCCGACGGGATCACCAGCCCGCCATCGGGATAGAAACCGGAAAAATCCAACTTCCGGCGGTCCAAGGTTGGGGAGCAGCGCAGCAACCGAAGGACTCCCCGATCGGCTGGAGGGAACTCGGGGCTCAGGTCAACCTCAATGGCTCGTCATGAAGCGGCAGACGCTCTTTCTACGCGTGCATATGACCCCGCGACGAAGAGCAATGGATCTACGATCTGGCTACTATATTCGACGACCTCACCCAGGAACATGTAGTGATCGCCAGCCTCGATGGCGCTGTGAAGACGACACTCAAAATTGGCGGCGACGCCCTTCAGCTTTGGCGCGCCGCAGGTAGACGGCTCCCAGTCTACACCTTCGTATTTGTCAATTCCGCCATTGGCGAAACGGTCGGACAGCACTTGCTGGCGCGATGTAAGGATGTTGACGCAGAACCCTTCGGCCTCGAGGAAGGCGGGTGCGTTCTTTGACTCCTTTCCAAGGCTCCAGCTGATCAGCCGAGGTTTGAGAGAGACGGATGTGAAGGAATTTGCCGTCAGCCCTACCGGCTTGCCCTGCGCGTCGAGGGCTGTGACGATCGTGATGCCGGTGGCGAACTGTCCTAGCGCGCGGCGGTAGTTGTGCATTGCATTCACCTCTGCTGTCGGATTGCCCTCCATAACATGAATAATATTCTTTTTCATATATATCACTTGTGCCTTTGGGCGGGCGTTGAATACGTACCTGCGACGGTGGGGTGCAGGTCCAAGCCGACTTTTGTGCTGCCTGCTGCCCCCTTCGACGGGACCGGTGTGGTTCCGCATACGGGACTCAAACTTCCTCTTGCAGACATAGTTTATTTATTATATAATTATTCATATGATGAGATGGAGTGGGTAATGCACAACGATCGCATTGAAGGGAAGTGGATCGACGCCTTCGCCGATGTTTTCGAGAAATGCGCCGTGAAGCCGGGCGATCCGGTCGTAATTCTCTCCAGAAACCCAGTCGCGGCAATTGAACGTCCAGCTTGCCGAACTGGCGCTGCTACGCATTGGCGCCAATCCGGTTCATGTGGTGGTGCCGACCCCGCCCCAACGCGCGCCGGCGCCGATCCGCTCCACCGGCGCGACCGATAGTATCTGCGGCCTAGTGCCCGCGATGAAAGCGCTCACCAGCGGCGTGTTCATCGCGGATCTGACGGTTGAGGCGATGCTCCATGCGCCGGAACTGGCGGAGATCATGAAGGCGGGTTCGCGTGTGCTGGTGATTTCCAACGAGCATCGCGAGATCCTTGAGCGGGTGACCTCGGACGCCGACCTCAAGGACCGCGTCAAGATCGGCACAAAGATAATGAAGTCCGGTAAGACGATGAGTGTAACCTCGGACGCGGGCACCGACCTGGAGATCACCATCGACGGGGCGCTTGTGGGCTCGGGCTGGGGCTACACCTCGACCCTCGGCACGATCACACACTGGCCCGGCGGGCTGTACCTGTGTTTCCCGCGCCGCGATGCCGTCAATGGGCGGTTGGTACTGAATGCCGGCGATCAGAACCTGACCTTCAAGCGGTTTCTGGAGAGCCCGGTCACGCTGCAAATCAAGGACGACTTCATCAAAGAGATCGAGGGCAAGGGCCTCGATGCCGATCTCATGCGCAGCTATTTCGCCGCCTGGGGCGACCGGGAGGCCTATGCCGTCTCGCATGTCGGTTGGGGTATGAACAAAGAGGCCCGCTGGGACGCGATGGCGATGTATGACCGCGCGGACTTGAACTGTACCGAACAGCGGGTTTTCGCGGGCAATTTCCTCTATTCCACCGGAGCGAATGAAGTGGTCGATCGCTACACGCTTGGTCATTTCGACCTGCCGCTGAAGGACTGCACACTCTATGTGGACAACACCCATGTGATCGAACGGGGCCAGTTGGTGGGGGAACTGGCGTGACCCTTCAACATTCATTCACGACCTGCGGCGACGGGCCGGACACGATGGTGTTTCTCCACGGTGTCGGGGGTGACGCCAGCAGTTGGAATCTCCAAAAAGCGGCGGTTGTGGAGGCCGGATGGCGCTTTGTCGCGATTGACTGTCCTGGTTATGGCGGCACGCCGACGCCCCCGGCGCTGACCTGGGCCGATCTGCGTGATGCGGTCTCGGCCACCCTGGACACTCTGGGTGTCGCGCGGGCCGTGCTGGTCGGTCATTCGATGGGCGGGATGGTCGCCCAGAGCTATCTGGCGCATCGGCCAGAGCGGGTCAGGGCGGCGGTGCTGTCGGCCACCAGCCCCGCATTCGGCAAGCCCGATGGCGACTGGCAGAAGGCGTTCATCCGCGACCGGTTCGAACCCTTCGACGCCCATAACATGACCATGCCGGATTTCGCGGCCAAATTCGTGCCGGGGATGGTGGGTGAAAGCGCCGCCCCTGAGGGCGTCGCCCAGGCGGTCCGCTGTATGGCCGGAGTCCCCGTAGGGACCTACAAGACCGCGATGCGGAACCTCGTCACCTTCGAGGGACGGGAAAACCTGCCCAAGATCGCGGTCCCGACGCTTCTGATCGCGGGCGAGCAGGACAAGAACGCGCCCCTACCGGTCATGGAGAAGATGGCAGGCAAGATCGCCGGTTCCGAGACCGTCGTCTTTCCGGGCATCGGGCACTTGGCGAACTTCGAAGCATCCGACGCGTTCAACAACGTGGTCGTACAATTCCTTTCCAAAGTCTAAGGAGACGCACGTGTCCAAACAATCGTCAGTTATGCTCGCCGAGGCCGCGCCGCTCAATGGGCACGCGTCCGCAGACCCAGATTCTGTAAACAGCGGCGACGCGCCGTCGCCTTGGACCGGCCCGGTTGCCATCAGTGACATGGACCGTGACGCGCTTCTCGCTATCGCTCGAGAGCTAGGCGAGACCCGGTTCGCCGATCGCGCACCGCAGTATGACGCCGAGGCGTCTTTCCCGCATGCGAACTACCAAGACCTGCGGGATGCCGGGTTTCTGGGCCTTGTCATCCCGAAGGAATACGGCGGTGTGGGCGCGAGTTACGAGACCTATTGCCATATCTCTGCCGAGATCGGCCGCTGGTGCGGTGCCACGGCGCTGACCTTCAACATGCACTGCGCGACGTTGCTGTGGATCGGCCAAGCGTCGGACGACATCGAGTTGCCGGATGACGAGCGCCGGATGCAACACGCGAACCGGGCCTTCGTTTACAAACGAGTGTTGGATGATGGCGTAATCTTTGCGCAGCCGTTTTCGGAGCCCAATACTGCCGCCGCTGCAGGCAAGGCGCCTTTCGGCACGACCGCGAAACGGGTTGACGGGGGATGGCTGGTCAGCGGCATGAAGCATTTCGCGTCGCTTTCGGGTGCGGCGACCTTCTACTCGATGGTCTGCTCGGTGGACGAGGGCGATGGGGACTTGAGCGTCACCAATTCGGTCTATCTGGCCGTTCCGGGGGATACCGAGGGGTTCGAGATCTTTGGCGATTGGGATCCGATGGGGATGCGCGCCACGGTTTCGCGCAACCTGAAGCTGGATAATGTGTTCGTGCCCGACCAGTTGCAGCTGATGCCGGTTGGTGTCTACCACAAGGTGGCGCTGAACTGGCCGCATCTCTTCTTCAGCTTGTCACCCAGTTATATGGGGGTTGCCCAGGGCGCGTTCGATTTCACGGTAAAATACCTGCGCGGTGAGGTGCCCGGCGTTTTAGGTAAGTCGCGCAAAGTGCCAGAGAAGCAGTATGCGATCGCAAAGATGCGCCTGCTGCTGGAGAACGCGCGCGCGATGTTCGAGAAGACGACGCGCGAGGCCAAGCCGAATCCAACCAAGGACGAGCGGCTAAGCTGCTATGCGGCACAATACACGATTATGGAGAACTGCAACGAGATCGCCTCGCTTGCGCTGCGCACCTGCGGCGGACGGACGTTGCTGAAATCCTTCCCGCTTGAGCGGATCTATCGCGAAAGCCGCTGCGGTTCACTGATGTTGCCCTGGACGGCCGAGATTATCGAGCGGCGGCTTGGTCATGAGAGCCTCTACGAGCCGGGCGAGAAGGATTGATCAGATCGGGTGGGTCAGTGCGCATGTCGCGCTGGTCCGCCCCCGCAACCAGACCCCAGCCGCGCCGAACTCCGGCCAGCCGAAATCCGCTCGGCCGCTGGCCCGCGACACCGAGCCGAGGATAAAAAGATGAATTTTTTCGACTGGCTGGCCAGGCAGGGCGACAGGATCGGCCCTGATCCAGCGATTGTTTTCGACGACCGCACCATCACGTATGGCGAGATGGCCGGCTGGGCGGTATCTATTGCCCGGCATCTGCGCGAGGATTATGGGGTGAAGCGGGGCGACCGCGTCGCCTATGTCGGGTTGAACAATCCGCGCATCCTGGTGCTGCTCTTTGCCTGCGCCCGGCTTGGTGCGATCTTTGCCCCGCTCAACACTCGGCTCGCGCCCGCGGAATACGCCTTTCTGCTAGAGGACAGCGATCCGAAGGTTTGCTTTGCCGACGACAAGTTCATCGAGATGCTGGCCGAGGTCGCGCCCAACGGATGCGCCGTCACGCCTGCGTCGACGCTTGAAGGGGTGTCGGGTGAGGGCGACGCGGCAGTGGACCTGAGCGACGACGCGCCGCTATTGATCGTCTATACCTCCGGCACGACCGGGCGGCCCAAGGGCGCGGTGCTGAGCCACGGGGCGCTTCGGATCAACATCCTGAACGGTATCGCGATGTATGGGGTCACAGCGCGGGACGTGACGCTGACCACCATCCCGCTGTTTCATGGGGGTGGCCTGAACCTGCTGACCTTGCCCACGCTGCATCAGGGCGGATGCGTGGTGCTTGAGGAGAAATTCGATGTCGCGCGGACACTCGAGCGGATCGAAACGCGACGGCCGAGCCTGATCACGCTTGTGCCCGCGCAAATCCAGGCCTTGACGGGGGCCGAGGGCTGGGCGGCCTGCGATCTGTCCAGCCTACGGTTGGTGAACACTGGATCCTCAATCGTGCCCCTGCCGCTGATCCAGGCACTGCATGACCGGGGTGTGCCGGTCAGCCAGGTGTATGGCACGACCGAAACCTGCCCGACCTCGCTGTGCCTCGATCCGCGCGATGCGTTCGAGCGGATCGGGTCTTGCGGCAAGCCGGTCCTGCATTGCGATGTGCGGATCGTTGACGCTGACGGGCAGCCCAGTGCGGTGGGCGAGCGGGGCGAGATCGTTGTGCGTGGGCCCAATGTGATGACCGGCTATTGGCGCAACGAGGCTGCGACCCGCGACGCGCTACACGACGGGTGGTTTCGTACCGGGGATGTCGGATACGTGGACGAGGACGGCTATTTCTGGGTTGTCGACCGGAAGAAGGGTCTGATCATCTCCGGCGGCGAGAATATCTATTCGGCGGAAGTCGAGGGTGTGCTGCAGAACCACGCCGCAGTGAAGGCAGTGGCGGTGGTCGGGAAATCGCACAGGCGCTGGGGCGAAGTGCCGGTCGCGTTTGTCGAACTGCACAGCTCGGCCTCGGCGACGGCGGACGACCTGATCGCCTGCTATGACGGCAAGCTCTCACGCATCAAATGGCCCAAGGAGATCCATTTTGTGGACGCGCTGCCGAGAAACGGCATGGGCAAGATCCTGAAGTCAGACCTGGCGGCGCTACTCTGAAACCGCTTCGGGTGATGCCAGTGGTCGAGATTTCAGACCTCTGTCAATGGCGCGAGAGTCACTTCTGGAGTCAGATTTCCGGCTCAAGCCGCGCGATCAGAAATCGAATGGCTTCCTTGAGGTTCTCGACCGAGCCCTCGTCCATATCCATCAGCACTTTCTTCTCATGACGTTTGGCCGCCTTGATCAAACGGTCGACCTCCTGCCGGCCAAAGTCGGTCAGCGCGATCTCGGTACGGCGGGCGTCCTGGGTCGAGATCTGCTTGTAGATCAGCCCCGCGTCCTCCATCCGCATGATAATCTTGGTCAATGTCGGCTGGCCCAGCATCGTCCGATTGACGAGGTCCGAGACCGACAGCCCGCCTTCGGGCGGAATCGCGCCCATGACCCGCCAGAAGGGCACGCTGTAGCCGGCGTTTTTGACCCGCTCGTGAAACTCGGCCGACATCCGGCTGCTTGCGCGCGCAAGAAGATAGGGGAGGTAGTTCTGGATGAACTCATCTCCCGGAGGGGGTTGGTCGTCATAGACGTCGTGCGCGTTTTCGAGCATTGGTTTAGTCATTACTTCAAATGGTTGGCGTCCAGATGCGGACCGGGATTCACTCTTCGATGTGACTGGAGAGCGCGAGAGCAGACGCAAATTATTCATAAGCTTACTTCCTCGTGTATGGGGCGGCAATCGAAAATCGCCATGTCATATGTTGACTTATATGAAATACAATATAAAATAGAATATGAAAAATAGGACGACGAGGAAAGTCGACATGGGAGAGACCGAGAGGCGTTTGGAGGAGCTGGGGATTACCCTGCCGAATCCGCCCGTGCCGATGGCGAATTACGCGCCCTATGTACAGGTTCGCGAGCTTCTTTTCATCTCGGGCTCTGCCGGGTTTGACACGGGACCGGACGGCGAGTTCATCGTCCCGATTAAGGGAAAGCTGGGCGAGGATTTGACGGTCGAGGAGGGCTACAAATCGGCCCGGCACATGGGGCTGAACTTCATCGCCAAGATGAAGCAGGCGGTCGGCGATCTGGATAATGTCGTTCGGATGGTGCGGCTTGTGGGCTATGTGCACTCCGCGCCCGACTTCAAAGAGGCGCCCTGGGTGCTGAACGGTACCACGGACCTGTTTGTCGAGGTCTTTGGACCTGACCGCGGCAAGCCTGCGCGCGCCGCACTCTACTCCCACACGATGACGGTAGACGTTCCGGTCGAGGCGGAACTCATCGTTCAGGTTAAGAACTGATGGGGTCTCCGGTGAAAAGCGACAACAACGGATTTCTGATCCAGACGGGGGATTTTCGGACCCATTATCACGACGAGGGCGCAGGTCCGGAGTGCGTGTTGTTCCTGCATGGCTCGGGGCCGGGGGTCACCGCTTGGGCGAATTGGCGGGGGATTATCCCGCAGATGAGCGGCGGCTTTCGCGTCATCGCGCCCGATCTGTTGGGCTTCGGCTATACTGAGCTACCGGACTGGGCCGGGCGGTACGAGTTCCTGAAAAGCTGGACCGATCAGGTGGCGAGCCTTCTCGACGCTTTGAGGATCAAGCGGGTCAGCGTCGTCGGCAACTCCTTTGGCGGGGCGGTCGCGCTTTCGTTCGCCACGGCTTATCCGGACCGCGTCGACCGGCTCGTACTGATGGGCAGCACTGGGATCGAAATGCCGTTGACGCCGGCGCTGGACGATCTCTGGGGTTATGAGCCCTCGCCGAAAGCAATGCGCGACGTACTTCTCAATTTCGCCTACGACCCGGCACTCATCACAGACGATCTGGTGAATCTGCGGTTCGAGGCGTCGAACCAGCCGGGGTTCCAGGATGCCTACGCCGCGCTGTTCCCCGCGCCGCGCCAGCGGTGGCTAGATGCGCTAGCCGTTGGGGATGAGGCGTTGAAGTCGCTTCCCCATAAGGCGCTTCTGATCCACGGGCGGGACGATCGGATCATTCCTGTCGACGCGTCTTGGCGCATGGCGCAGCTCATCCCCAACGCGCAACTGCACGTGATTGGCAAATGCGGCCACTGGACGATGATCGAGCATCCCAAGCTGTTCAGCCATCTTGTCCAATCATTCCTGAGGGGTATCTGAATATGGGCCTGACCGCCGACACTACGCCCGCCGCCAGGCAATCCCCCCGCCAGGCAGTGGCGCAGCAGCTGCGCGCAGCATTGGCTTCGCGCAGCCCAGTTGCCCCCGTGCGTGATCTGATCGGTGCCGCTGATGCCGACGAGGCCTATGCGGTGCAGGAGTTAAACACGGCGTTCCGGCTGGCACAGGGGCAACGACTGACCGGCCGGAAGATCGGGCTGACCTCCAAGGCAGTTCAGGCGCAGCTTGGCGTGGATCAGCCAGACTATGGGATGCTTTTTGCCGATATGGCGGTGCCGAATGGTGGCAAGGTTCCGATCTCGACCCTGATCCAGCCAAAGATCGAAGGCGAGATCGCTTTCGTTATGGCGGCCGGGGTGGATAATCCGGAGGCGCCGCGCGAGGCGGTGACGGCCGCAGTCGGCTATGCGACTGCGGCACTTGAGATTGTCGACAGCCGGATCCGGGACTGGGACATTCGCCTTGCCGACACAATTGCCGACAACGCCTCGTCGGGGCTCTACGTCCTTGGCGACGATCGCGTGGCGCTGTCCGAGGTCGATCTGGTTGCCTGCCGCATGACGCTTTCGGCCAATGGTGCGGAGGTCTCGACCGGGTCAGGCGCAGCTTGCCTTGGCGATCCATTGACGGCGCTCTGCTGGCTCGCGCGCAAGATGGCCGCGGTCGGACGGCCGCTGCAAGCCGGGGATGTGGTGCTGTCCGGGGCCCTGGGGCCGATGGTGCCCGTTACGGCCGGGCACCGGTTTGTGCTGGCAGTCGATGGGTTCGCGCCGGTGGGATGCAGCTTCACGGGCGAGGACGGACAATGATCGGCCGCCCGGCGCGCTGCGCGATCCTCGGATCCGGCAACATCGGCGCTGATCTGATGATGAAGATCACCCATCGGTCAAATTCGCTGGCGCTCTCGGCGATGGTCGGTGTCGATCCGGCATCCGAGGGGCTGGGCATGGCGCGGGACCTGGGCGTTTTCACCACCCATCAGGGGATCGACGGGCTAATCGCAAGCGATGTCTGGGCCGATATCGATATCGTCTTCGATGCGACCAGCGCCGGCGCTCATGCTAAGCATGCGGATCTTTGCGCCCGGCACGGCAAACGGATGATCGACCTCACCCCTGCCGCGGTCGGGCCGTATCTGGTGCCGGTGGTGAACATGGACCAGCATATCGACGCGCCGAACATCAATATGGTGACCTGCGGCGGGCAGGCGACGATCCCCATCGTTCGGGCCATTGGCGCCGTGTCGAAAGAACTACCTTACGCCGAGGTCGTTTCGTCGATCTCGTCCCGCTCGGCTGGGCCGGGCACCCGGGCGAACATTGACGAGTTTACCGATACAACCGCGAACGCGCTGCGCGTGCTTGGCGGAGCGGGGCGCGGCAAGGCGATCATCGTCCTCAACCCGGCGGATCCGCCATTGCTGATGCGTTGCACGATCTATGCGCTGTCCGTTGGCGGCGATGCGACGGCGATCAGATCCTCGGTCGCGCGAATGGTGCGGGACGTCGCCGACTATGTGCCCGGCTATCGATTGAAGCAGGAAGTGTTGACCGAGGCGATAGACGAGGCAGAAGCCAGCCGCATCGCCGGATCGCCCGTGACTGACGCCAAGAGGGTTTCGGTCTTTTTGGAGGTCGAGGGCGCGGGCGACTACCTGCCGTCTTATGCCGGAAACCTTGACATCATGACCTCGGCCGCGCTGGCGGCGGCGGAACGGCTGGCTGCTCATCACGCGCGACCGCAAAGGGCAGCGTCATGACCGGCCCGGCGAAACTTTATATACAGGACGTGACGCTGCGCGACGGGATGCACGCGATCGGCCACGGCTATTCGCTCGATCAGGTCCGCGAGATCGCCCGCGCGCTGGATGCCGCCGGGGTCGACGCCATCGAGGTCGCCCATGGCGATGGGCTCGCGGGATCCTCGTTCAACTACGGGTTCGGCGCGCGGTCGGATTGGGAGTGGATCGAAGCCGCCGCTTCGGTCATCGACAGGGCGCGGCTGACGACGCTGCTGATCCCGGGGATCGGCACTTTCGAGGATTTGCGCCGGGCGCGCGATCTGGGCGTTACCTCGGTGCGGGTCGCGACCCATTGCACCGAAGCCGATGTTTCGCTGCAGCACATCCGCGAGGCGGCCGCACTCGGCATGGATGTCAGCGGCTTTCTGATGATGAGCCATATGAGCACGCCCGAGGGCCTGGCTGCGCAGGCGAAACTTATGGAGGGCTATGGCGCGAACTGCGTCTATGTCGTCGATTCCGGTGGCGCGCTGGACCCGCTGGACGTAGCCGACCGGATGCAGGCCTTCGGCGAGGTGCTGCGCCCCGAGACAGAACGCGGCATCCATGCGCATCACAATCTGACCTTCGGCGTCGCGAATGCCATGGCCGGGGTCGAGAACGGCGCGGTGCGGGTCGATGCCTCACTGGCCGGGATGGGCGCGGGGGCGGGCAACACGCCGCTGGAGGTCTTTGTCGCCGCCGCGAACAAACGCGGGTGGCAGCATGGCTGCGATGTGTTTGCGCTGATGGACGCGGCCGAGGAACTGGTGCGGCCCTTGCAGCAGCGCCCCGTCCGGGTCGACAGCCAAACCGCCCTGCTGGGCTATGCCGGGGTCTATTCAAGTTTTCTGTTGCATGCTGAACGCGCCGCTGAGCGGCACGGCGTCGATGTGCGCGAGATCCTGATCGAACTGGGCAAACGCGGGATGGTCGGCGGTCGGGAGGACATGATCGTTGACGTCGCGCTGGACATCAAGAAACGCGGGATGGCCGAACACGTGGCCTGACTCGGATCGCCCGTGCGACACCCACAACAGATGGAGCGGAGGACATCATGCAACTGCGGAAATCGTTCAATTTCGAGGCCTGGACCCAGGAAAACGCCCATCATCTGAAACCGCCTGTCGGCAACCGGCGGCTCTTCGACAATGACAGCGGCATGGTGATCATGGTCATTGGCGGACCCAACAAGCGTACGGATTATCACGACGATCCGGTGGATGAGTTCTTCTTCCAGGTGAAGGGCGACATGGTCCTGAAACTCATGGAAAACGGCGAGTTTTACGACGTGCCCATCCGCGAGGGCGAGGTGTTCCACCTGCCAGCACATATCTACCATTCGCCGCAGCGGCCCATGGAGGGCTCGATCGGACTGGTGCTGGAGGGGGAGCGGCGCGACGGGGCCGAGGATGCGTTTGAATGGTTCTGTTTCGAATGCGGCCACAGCGTTCATCGCGTGCAGACCGGCGTGAAGGATATCGTGAAGGCGATCCCGCCGCTCTTCAATGCCTTCTATGCGGATATGGAAGCGCGGACCTGCCCGAACTGCGGGGCAGTCCATCCGGGCAAGGACGTGCCGGACGGCTGGGTGGTGCTGTGATGTTCGCCCCTTCCACCTGAGGACACGCCATGTCTGCACGTACCATCGACATGCATGGGCATTTCTTTCCCCGATTCAGCCGCGATGCGGCAGACCGCATCGGAGCTTCCTGGCCCTGGTTGCGCGAGGATGGGGACGGCCTGGGAACGGTTATGATCGAAGGCGACGCCTTTCGTCCCGTCCGCAGACCGCTTTGGGACGTGCCCGCGCGCATCGCAGAATTGGACGCGCAGGGGATCGACCTGCAGATCCTGTCCGCCACACCGGTGATGTTCGGCTATGTCAAACCTGCGGAACAGGCTGCCGAGGCGGCAGAACGGTTCAACGATGCCGCGCTCGAGATGTGTGCCGCGGCGCCCGAACGGCTGCGCACCCTGTGCCAGGTGCCGCTTCAGGACACCGATCGCGCCTGCCGCGAAGTTGAGCGCGCGATGGCCGCCGGGCACATCGGTGTTCAGATCGGCAATCACATCGGCGAGCGCGAGATCGACGATGACGAGGTGATCCGCTTTCTCAACCACTGCGCCGAGATCGGCGCGCCAGTGATGGTGCATCCCTGGGACATGATGGCGCCCGAGCGGATGCAGGGCTATATGCTGCCTTGGCTGGTCGGCATGCCCGCCGAGACACAGCTGTCGATCACGCGGCTGATTCTCTCGGGCGCTTTTGAGCGGCTGTTGCGCGATCTGCGAATCGTCTTTGCCCACGGCGGCGGCAGTTTTCCCTATCTTCTGGGACGGATCGAGAACGGCTGGCGGCACCATCCGCGCGTCAGCCCTGACTGCCCCCATCCACCGTCTCATTATCTGGATCGTTTCCATGTCGATTGCGCAGTCTTCAGCGACGCGGCACTGGCATTGGTGGTAGATGTGATGGGACCGGATCGGGTGCTTTACGGATCGGATTATCCCTTCCCCTTGGCCGAGCAGGAGATGACGCTCGGTGTTCGCAACCACCCTGACCTTTCGCCCGAAACTAAGGCGGCGATCCTGTCCTCCAATACGGAGGCGTTCTTCGACATCTGACTGCGCGTGGGTCTTTGTGGCCCGCGCGCCGGTTCCAGTACCTCAGAAAAACAGGAGGAAACTATGCAACTTCCCATGGTGATCGACGGTAAGGAGGTTCACGCCGCCTTCACCTTCACGGTGAACAACCCCGCGACCGGCATGCCCGCAGGAGAGGCCCCAAACGGCGAGGTCGAACACCTGGACGCCGCCGTTGCCGCGGCGAAGGCTGCCTTTCCGGCCTGGTCCGCCCTGTCGGATGAGGAGCGCAAAGGGTACTGCGACGCTGTGGTGGCCAAGATCGGCGAGGTCGGCGACGAGATCGCACCGATCCTGACGCAAGAGCAGGGCAAGCCGCTGAACGGCATCGGCTCGCGCTTCGAGATGCAGGGCGCCGCGGGCTGGGCCGCCTATACCTCGTCGCTGTCGCTGCCGATGAAGGTTCTTCAGGACGACAACGAGATGAAGGTTGAGATGCACCGCAAGCCCATCGGTGTCGTTGGATCGATCACGCCGTGGAACTGGCCGGTGCTGATCGCGATCTGGCATATCATTCCTGCCTTGCGAACAGGCAATACAGTGGTGCTGAAGCCGTCGCCCTACACGCCGCTGTCGACCCTGCGGCTGGTGCGGCACCTGAACGATGTGCTGCCGGCGGGCGTCCTGAACGTAATCTCTTGTGATGACATAACGTCGAACCTGGGCGCGGCCATGTCCGAGCATCCCGACATCGGCAAGATCATCTTCACCGGCTCAATCGACACGGGCAAGAAGGTGATGATGTCGGGTGCCGAAACAATGAAGCGCCTTACCCTGGAGCTGAGCGGCAACGACGCGGGCATCGTTTTGCCCGATGTCGACCCGGCAGAGATCGCCGAAGGGCTGTTCTGGGGCTGCTTCATCAATCTGGGGCAGACCTGCGCCGCGTTGAAACGGCTTTATGTGCACGAGGATGTCTATGACGCCGTCTGCGAGGCCCTGGTCGCATTTGCCCGCAACATCCCGATGGGCGACGGCATGGACGAGGAGTCGATCCTGGGGCCGGTCAACAACAAGGCGCAGTTCGACAAAGTGGCGCGCTTGGTCGAAGAGAGCAAGGATCATGGCCGTGTGCTGCTGGGCGGTGCGCCGGGCGAGGGGCTATTTTATCCGATCACCATCATCGCGGATCTGAATAACGGGGATCCGCTGGTGGATGAGGAACAGTTCGGCCCGGCGATCCCGATCATCAAATACTCTGACATCGACGATGCGGTTGCGGCGGCGAACGACAGCCAAACCGGTCTCGGCGGGTCGGTCTGGTCAAAAGACATCGAGGCCGCAAAGGCCATCGCGGCGCGGCTGGAATGCGGCACCGTCTGGATCAACAGCCATGGCGGTGTCCACCCCCATGTGCCCTTTGGCGGCGTGAAGAAGTCGGGCATCGGCGTCGAATTCGGGGAAGAGGGCCTGAAGGAGTACACCGATATTCAGGTGGTGATCTCCTGACCTGGGGCGGGCACCGTTCGCGGCGGGAGTAACTTGCGTGAATGCGGCGCGGCGGCTCACCTCTTTCGGAGAGCCGCCGAATGCCGTTTGGTTGGAACGCCGCTGCGCCTATTCCTTGTTCGAGAAGATAAGTCGAAGGGTTCTGCCCGACCGGCCCCGCTGCGCACCGGGCGCGGTGGGAGAGAGCAAGGCGTCGATCCTGCTCGACCGCGCCACCACACCATGGTTCAGGAACCGCTGGCGGTTTTCTTCCAGCCTTGCGGTATCGTAGCGGTAGGTCACCATCACGTTGAGTGCGTTTTGCAGGCCCTTCTCCGAGGTATCGGCCAGGGCATGCAAGTCATCGACCGACGCGCCATTGCGAAGGTGGAACCGCGCAACAGGGTCCAGCGGCTGGCCGTTCTCCCGTTTGCCTTCAACGAGATAGCGAGCGGCCAGGACCGTGAGGTCCCCGGCTTGGGCCGTCAGGGCCTGAAGATCACCGGTCTCGACTGCTCGCGCGCTGTCTTCGAGAAGGGTGTCGACGAGGGGCCGTTCCGCCTCGTTCCCAATCCGCGCGACGTAGTGGGCGAACTTTGGAAGCGGCGACAGAGTCACGAAAGACTTGAGGTTTGGGTGCGCCGCCGACAGCTCCACCACGACCTGCTTGATCAGCGAGTTGCCGAAGGGGATGCCCTGCAGACCCGGCAGACAGTTCGAGATCGAGTAGAAGGCCGCCGTATCTGCGCCCTCGGCCGTCTGCGGGTTGCGATCGTCCGACAGAATGTCCTGAATGGAGCCCGGTACCCCGTTGCAGAGCGCGACCGCGACGAAAACGATGGGCTCGTTCGGCATGGTGGGGTGGAAAAAGGCAAAGCACCGCCTGTCGCTCGGTTGCACCCGACGGCGCAGGTCGTCCCAGTCCTCAATGCTGTGAACCGCTTCGTATCGGATGATCTTCGACAGAACCTCGGCGGATGTGTCCCAGGAGATCGGGCGCATCTCCAACAGCGCCCGGTCGAACCACATGCCGAAAAGCTGCACAAAATCAGCGTCAACGGGGCCGAGCGCGGGATGATCGCGAGACATGCGCAGCAGGTCGTTGCGCATCCCAACCATGCGCTGCGTCGCATCGCGCGCCCGGATCAGTAGGCGCAGAAGCCGGGCTCGTTGCGACTGGGCCGACTTCGTCAACCGGTCGAAATTCTCAGCCGAGGGGTCGCGGCGATACTGGCGCGAAAGCTCCTCGACCGCACGGGCGTCAAGGTCCCACTCGGCCGCGAGCATGGTGAAGAAGGCGAGCCGGTCCGCATCGGGCGCGGCCTCATACGTGTCGAGCACCGCTTTTGCGATCTGCAAGGACTCGGTTTCATCCCGGTTCGAGATCAGCTCGAGACAGAGATCGGCTAACGATCTGGGCGGTCGGTCTGCCTGTACTCCCGCGCGATCGAAGATCGAGCCGACCAGGTCGTGAAGAAATGCGCCGGTTCTCATCTCACCTCAGCCACAGCTGTGTCCTGCTTGGGCGCCCTTGACAGATAGATGGGCGTAGCCTGTCCGAGCCCGCATGCGATACATGTATCGCATGCGCTTTACGTTGAGTCTTGAAACATGATTGATTATATGAAATATAATATAATATAATAAGTAAGCATTGAAGAGCGCACTGATCGAAAGGGAAGCAGATGCACGTTTTCATCGAAATCTGGAACGCAAAGCCCGCCTGGTTGAGCCTGAGCGGCGACGAACGCGGGGCGTTCATGGGGAAGATTGGGGCGGCGATGGCAGGTATCGAAACGAAGTTTCAGCCTGTGGGCTGGGGCGTCGCCGACAAAGCATTCCCCCATGCCGCAGGCGAAGCTTACTTCGCGGTCTGGACGACGGAGACGCTCGATGCCGTGGCCGAGTTCAACACAATCCTGACCGAGAACGGCTGGTATGACCTGTTCGATCAGAAGAACATCGTGGGCGAGGCAGGCCCACCGGACCCTGTGATCGGGGCGCTGATCGGACTTTGACCAAGCGCCGGTCGATCATGATGGCCCCCATCCCGTCAACAGAAGGTTGGGGGCCACAATGGCCGGGTGTGATTATTTACTTTATTTATATGAAAATTAATATTAAATAGGTTGAAGGAAAGCACAAACAGGGGGTGCGCAATGGAAATGCCCAAGGAAATCAACGGAATTCGCATTCCCGACTCGGCTCTGGCCAAAGCGGCCACAACGGTCGCGATCGAGGTGCAGGAACGGACGATGTTCAATCACGGCCTGCGGTCCTATCTCTTCGGTGCGCTCGCCGCGCAGACGATCTGGAAGAAGATCGATCTGGAGATGGCCTACGTCGCCAGCGTGATGCATGACGTAGGACTGGCACCGGATCATTTCTCCGACACCGAGAAATTCGAAATCGACGGCGCCGATTTTGCCAAAGCATGGCTGCTTAAGCAGAACGTGAGTGAAGAGAAGGTCGATCTGGTCTGGGACGCGATCGCGCTCCATACCGTTCTGGGCATCCCGCCCCGCAAGGGCCCTGAGGCCGCCATTGTGCAGATGGGCGCAGGGATCGACGTGTTCGGCTTCGGCCACGAGATGCTGACCCCCAAGCAGATCGAAGCAGTATTGGACGAGGCGCCCCGACTGGGATTCCGCAAAGCCTTCGAAGAACATCTCGCGGTCTATGCGCAAGCGAAGCCACAGCTGCAGATGATGTCGTTCACTGCCGATATCGCCAACAAGCATTGCGAAGGGCATGTCTGTCCGGGCTTCTACGATCTGGTAAAACTGGCGCCGTTCGACGAGTGAACGTGACCTTCGGCGGCGAATGTCCTCCAAGATCCGCTACGGCCGCGCCTCTAGTACCACGGCTTCCGTGTTAATCGGCATGAAATCGAGACCCCCTAGCACTACCTGGGTCGAGGTCGATGGTGGCGTTTTGAAGAAGACCGAGTTTGTGGACGCGGCAATGTCTGGTGATGGCATCGAATTGTCGCGTCGAACACGCGATAATCTCACTGCCATCACAGGTCGTGGGTTGGTTTCTAAAGATCGATAGCGCCACTCTGATCCGCATCAGGTATTCGGTCCCTGAATTCGTTTGTGTTGATTCAACTGCGCAGGATCGCATTTGATGTCGCAGGTTGAGGCGCAGTGGTTGAAACTGGCCGAAAATCTGATATATTCATTTTGAATATCGGAGGTTTGACATGGCATCCACCAGCATGACGCTCGGCGAGCACTGGGAAGGCTTTATTCAGGAGCAGATCAAAAGCGGTCGGTTCGCGTCGGCCAGCGAGGTTGTCCGGGCTGCGCTTAGAGAGCTCGAAACCAAATCCGAGGCGCTCGAGGCATTGCGCGATCACTTGAGGCCCGGGGCCGATCAGGTTCGAGCTGGCGAGTTCGTGGAAGCGTGGTCGCCAGAGGACATCGTTGCGCGGGCCGTCGCACGACGTGGCTAGGTACCGACTGACGCCGCGCGCGTTGAACGATCTGGATGCAATCGCTGATTACTCCCTGGACCGTTGGGGGCCGCACCAGACGGAAGATTATCTTAGGCAGTTGGCGGATCGGTTTCAGTGGTTGGCCGACAACCCTACCACTGCACGCCCGCGCGACGATGTCGCCGATGGGTATCGGAGCTTCCCGGAAGGCAAACACGTGATCTTCTATCTGGTGATGTCGGAGGAAGAGATCGCCATAATCGGTGTGCCACATGCCGCCATGGACGTGACGTCAGGTGAATTAGTCTCGATGTGATCTGACACCGCTCCCATTCCAGCGAACTGGATTGGGAGCGGCACATCTCTTGCAGGAGATGATGGTTGTCCGTTTTGATGGTGGTGCAAACCAAGACCATCGAAACAAGGAAACCACGATG
>CALICM010000003.1 GCA_938049225.1 uncultured Paracoccaceae bacterium | reverse complement strand
ACCCAGGCGACCTCGCAGCGGACCTTTTTGAGGCACCAGTCCCCGACGCCATTATGAGGCGGCACCGCCGACCTCGGAGAGAACCATGAACCCGATGAGACCAAATTACGCTCTTGAATTAACGGCCGCAGATAGAGAACTTTGAGAAATTGGGTTGGAAAATCTTCATCAGAGCGGTCATCTGACTATTTCGGTCAGTTCCTGGGTTCCATGTTCAACTGCCCGCTGCGATCAAGCGGTCCAGGATGGCGCGGGTGCTGGCGGAGGTCCAATCCGCGCCGCCGGACAGGCGGCCGACCTCGTTCCCGTCGCGGTCCAGGATCACCGAGACGGGCAGACCCAGGACGCCCATTTTGCGGGCTGTCGCGCTGCGATTGTCGAGGTAGGTGGTCAAGGTTTCGATCCCCACTTCGGCATTGAATTTCTTGATCCCGGCGGGCGAGTTGCGACCCGTGGCGATGGCGATCACCTCGAAATCCGGACCGTTAAACTCGCGGTTTAGCGCGTCCAGCGCGGGTTTCTCGGCACGGCAGGGCGCGCACCAGGTGGCCCAGAAGTTGACGATACGGATCTTGCCGTTGCTGTCAGACAAGTTGATCTGGATACCGTCGAGGGTTTCATAGGTGACCTCGGCCACGGGGCGCGCTTCGGCATGAACGATCAGCTTGCGCATGTCCCCCTCGCGCAATTCAGCAATCTCGGCCAGGGTTTCCGGGCTGGCGGACTGGCCAAGCACGGGATTTGCGGTCAAGGCCAGGGATGCGTATAGAAGCGCGGTCAACAGGGGGCGGGTCATGCTCGTCTCGCTTTCAGCCATAGGGTCGGTCATGTCAGACAAGTCCAGCAATCAGATGTGGGGCGGGCGCTTTGCCGAGGGGCCCGATGCGATCATGGAGGCGATCAACGCCTCGATCGGGTTCGACCAGCGCATGGCGGCCCAAGATATTGCAGGCAGCCGCGCCCACGCAGCCATGCTGGCGGCCTGTGGTGTCATAACGGATAGCGATGCAGAGGCGATCCGGGAAGGGCTGCTCACCGTTTTGTCAGAGATTGATGCGGGTGATTTTGGGTTTTCGACAGCACTTGAAGATATTCACATGAATGTCGAGGCACGTCTGGCCGAGTTGATCGGTGAACCCGCGGGGCGGCTGCACACGGGGCGGTCGCGTAACGACCAGGTGGCCACGGATTTTAAACTGTGGGTGCGAGCGCAGTTGGACGCCGCCGACCAGGGGTTGTTGGCGCTGGTCCGCGCGTTGTTGGATCAGGCCGAGGCGGGGGCCGATTGGGTCATGCCGGGGTTCACGCATTTGCAGGTGGCACAACCGGTGACCTGGGGCCACCATATGATGGCCTATGTCGAAATGTTCGGCCGCGACCTGAGCCGTATGCGTGATGCCCGGGTACGGATGAACGAAAGTCCCTTGGGGGCCGCGGCACTGGCGGGAACCTCGTTTCCGATTGACCGCGAGATGACGGCGGCGGCTTTGGGGTTTGATCGGCCCGCTGCGAATTCGCTGGATGCGGTCGCGGATCGGGATTTCGCCTTGGAGTTTCTGGGGGCTGCTACGATGTGCGCGATGCATCTTAGTCGGTTGGCCGAGGAGTTGGTGATCTGGTCCTCGGCCCAGTTTCGGTTTGTGGTTCTATCGGATCGGTTCTCGACCGGCTCGTCAATCATGCCGCAGAAGAAAAACCCTGATGCGGCCGAGTTGATCCGCGCCAAAGTGGGGCGGATCCTGGGGGCGCAAGTTGGGCTGACGATGGTGATGAAGGGGCTGCCGCTGACCTATTCCAAGGACATGCAAGAGGACAAAGAGCAGGTGTTTGACGCCGCAGACAGCCTGATGTTGGCACTGGCTGCGATGACCGGGATGGTGGCGGATATGACCGCGAACCGCGACAGCCTGGCGGCGGCGGCGGCGCAAGGGTTCTCAACCGCGACGGATCTGGCGGATTGGCTGGTGCGCCGCCTGGGCCTGCCGTTTCGCGAGGCGCATCACGTCACCGGCGCGCTGGTCAAACTGGCCGAGGATCACGGCGTGGATCTGGACGGGTTGACGCTGGCGCAGATGCAAGGGGTGCATGAGGGGATCACCGACGAGGTCTTTACCGTGTTGGGCGTTCAGAATTCGGTGGCCAGTCGCACCAGCTATGGCGGGACGGCGCCGGTGCGGGTGCGGGAACAGATCAGCCGTTGGCGGGGGAAACTGGGATGAGGGTTTGGGTTTGTATCACCCTGCTGGTGCTGGGCGCTTGTGGGATCAAGGGCGATCCCTTGCCGGTTGAGGGCGGGGGCGACATCACGATCTCAGGCAGCGCCGGACTGGGCGTTACGACCTCGGACGAGGTCTGATCAGAACCGGCGTGGCCTCGGGGGTCAAGCGGCGGTCCAAGCTGACGGTCATCCGACCCAGTACCAAGAAGATGCCGGTCAGAACGGTTGCATTGCCCAGTGCGCCTGCATAGCCCAGGCGTGCCGCGTCTAGGAAGAAGTAAGGATAGTTTCCCGTCACCTCGCCCCGGATCATGATCCAGGCTAAATAGGCAAGCGGGAAGGGCAGCCAGACCAGCGGTGCCAGGCCCGTAAGCTGCCGGTGCGGTTGGCCGATCCACCACAACACGGCCAGGGTGATGGGCAGGACGGTGTGAAAAATCGCGTTGGTGATCACGCCAATGCCCTGCGGGTGATGATCTGCGGCCAGCAGCAGATGATACACACAGCCCACCATTACGGAATAAAGCGTCGTGGCGGTGATCAGATGGGGCGAGGATCGGCGTGGGGCGGCCAGACATACAACTGCGGCCAATGCGGCGGTCCAGATCGTGAAGAACTTCGACATAGACCAAAGGGCGGCGCCCGGACTGCCGTGCCAGTTGATGTTCAGTTGGACTTGAACGACAAGCGTTAGAACGACAATGGCGCCGGTTAAACGAAAAACAAGTTGCATGCAGGCAATCCTAAGGTCGGATCGCTTTGCGTAAACCGCCGTCACACAGATGTGACGGCGACATGACATTAAGATGAATGCCAGAACACCTGCAGGCCGATAGTCAGAATGCAGATCCACCCAGCGGTAAAAATGATCGGGCGCACCGGAAACTGTGCCATCCCGCTGATCATCCCGACCGCATGCGCGACCCTGATCCAAAAGAAAGCCACGCTGGCCCAGACGGTCGTGGATGTCGAGATACCTAACACATGCGCCACCAAGACGATGACGGCAAAGGGCATCATCTGCTCGAGCAGGTTTTGATGCGCGCGGTAAGCCCGATGCACCCAAGCCGGCATTTGGCGGATGTCCGGCGGACGGTGGAAATCGGCGAACTGCTTGGCTGGCGGCATATTCACCCCCACGATGTAGGGTATCCACAGCGAGGCCGCTAGCAGGGCCGTCAGCAGCAAATAGGTCAGTTCGGTCGTCATGCTGGCACCTCCATAGTTGTCGAGAAGCGCACTTCCTCGCCGGTCTCTAACCAGGTTTTCAGGCCCGCAGCCCAGCGGGCCCAGCCGTCGGCGACGCCTTCGCCCGGGACGACCGGGAAGGTCAGGTCATAGTGTTCCAAGGTCAGACTGCAAAAGTCGCCCTGGGGTTCGATCAGATAAACGGTGCGCGACGGGGCGCCCATGCCCTCGCCCAGCAGCTCAAAGGTTGCGTCGATGCGGGACTTGGGTGTCAGCGCGGTCTCGCGGCACTTCAGCATGGGTTCACCGTCTGGGCGATAATAATGGATCACATCCCCCTCGCGTTCGACCCGTTTGCACATGAAATGGTAGAGGCCCATCTGCGCGGGATCCGTCAGCGCGTCCCACAGCGCGTCTTGGGTGCAGCGGATAAAGGTCTGCATCACGAAGTCGGGTTTCTGTGTCATGGTCGTGTCTCCTTCTAGCTTGGTTTTGAGGTCAATCAGGCCGCCCGCGGCGGGTTTGGTCAGCAGGGGCTCGATCCAGCGATCGATCACCTCCTGCAGGGGCAGGGCGTTGAGGTAGTGGTATTTGAACCGCCCCTGCTTGCGGGTCAGGATCAGGGACGCTTCCCCGAGCACCTTCAGATGTTTCATCACCCCAAAACGCGACATGGCCAACTGCGTTTCCAATTCGGTCAGAGTTTGACCGTCCTTGGCGCGCAACGCGTCGAGCAGTTGGCGGCGGGTGGGGTCGTTTAGGGCTTTGAAGATCTTGTCCATGACATCTTTATAGGTGATTATACAGTCACGTGACAATATGGTAACATATTTATGGACGCCTTCGTGTCTTAGGCGTCTGATTTTCATGATGTTATTGGGGGTGCCTATCGCGCGGCGCGCTTGACCCAATGGCCGCAGCGGTCTAGGTGCAGCGGCAGTTTGAACGGGAAAAGACCGATGTCAGCCTTGCGCATCACCTATCTGATTCTCGCCGTTGTGGGCGCCATCCTGCCGATGATTTATTTCGTCGGTTGGTTTAACGAGAACAGCTGGTCGCTGGCCGCGATGGTGGATGCGTGGCATGTGAACAAGGCCACGTCTGGCCTGGTCTATGACCTAACCATCGCCGCTGTCGCGCTAACTATCTTCATCATAGCCGAGGCGACCGTACGGCGGGACTGGCTCAGCCTAATCGCCATTCCAGCGACATTTTGCATCGGCGTGTCCTGCGGTTTGCCGTTGTATTTGCTGTTGCGCTCGCGGCAATTGGACTGATGGATCACTTTCTGTATCGGGACGGCGTGTTGCAGGCCGAAGACGTGCCACTGCCCGACATCGCGACGGCGGTCGGCACGCCGTTTTACGTCTATTCCAAAGCCACGTTGGCGCGACACTATCGGGTGTTCGAAGAGGCACTGAGCGGCCTGCCGCATCTGATTTGCTATGCGATGAAGGCCAATTCGAACCTGGCTGTCCTCAAGATATTGGCGCGATTGGGCGCTGGCATGGATGTCGTTTCGGGCGGGGAATACTTGCGCGCGCGCGCTGTGGGCGTGCCGGGCGACAAGATCGTGTTTTCGGGTGTCGGCAAGACGCCGGACGAGATGCGCTTGGCGCTTGAGGGCGGCATTCGGCAGTTCAATGTGGAAAGCGAGCCTGAGCTGTTACTCCTCAGCGCGGTGGCCGCTGGGATGGGTGCCATTGCCCCCATCACAATCCGTGTAAACCCTGATGTTGACGCGAAAACCCACGCCAAGATCGCCACCGGCAAGTCTGAAAACAAATTCGGCATCCCAATTGCCAAGGCGCGCGCAGTCTATGCGCAGGCGGCGGCCCTGCCGGGGATCCAGGTGGTGGGGGTTGATGTGCATATCGGCAGCCAACTAACCGATCTGGACCCTTATCGGCATGCCTTCCAGAAGGTTGCGGAGCTGACCCATGCTTTGCGTGCGGATGGCCACGATATCCGCCGGATCGATCTGGGCGGTGGCCTGGGTATTCCTTACATGGCAACGAACGAGGCGCCGCCCTTACCCAGCGACTACGGTCGGATTGTCCACGAAACCGTTGGCGACTTGGGCGCCGAGATCGAGATTGAGCCGGGCCGATTGATCGCCGGGAATGCGGGCCTGTTGGTGAGCAAGGTGCTTTTCGTAAAAGAGGGCGAGGGTCGCGACTTTCTGATCCTGGATGCCGCGATGAACGACCTGATCCGCCCGGCGATGTACGAGGCGCATCACGACATCATCCCGGTTATCGAGCCCGCGCTGGGGGTCGAACCGCAGCCCTTCGACATCGTCGGCCCGGTGTGCGAAAGCGGTGACACCTTTGCCAAGCAGCGCCTGATACCGCCCGTGAGCATGGATGCGCTGATCGCCTTCCGCTCGGCCGGGGCTTACGGCGCGGTGATGGCCTCGGAATACAACTCCAGGCCACTTATTCCAGAAGTTTTGGTCGATGGCGATCAATTCGCGGTGGTTCGGGCCCGTCCGACCTTTGACGAAATGCTTTCGCGCGATACCATACCTGGATGGCTGGAGTGACTCGGCGCCAAGACCGATCCCGCCCACAGCGGAGGCTTGGATGGCAGACCCACAACAGATGACCCTCGGGGCCGCCAAGGCCAAACTGGAACGGCAGATCAGCCGGACCCGGTGGTCGATGGCGATCGAGGCGGCGTTACGGGCGTTTTGGCCCGCCGTCGCCTTGGCGGGTGTGGGTGTCTCGGCCTGGGCCTTTGGGTTGCTGTGGGCTGTCGGTCCGCCGATGTCGTTGGCGCTGGTTGTACTGTTCGGTCTGGGATTGATCGCAGCACTTGTGTGGGGCGCGCGGGCGCTGGACTGGCCCAGTCGCGACGCGGCGATTATGCGCCTGGATACCGCATTGCCTGGTCGGCCGATCGAAGCGCTGGGCGACACGATCGCTGTGGGGCGCGATGACCCTGCTGCGCAAGCACTTTGGGCGCGGCACTTGCAAATCATGGCCGAGCGTGCGGCGGCGGCGCGCGCGGCGCGTCCGGATCTCAACTTGGCACCCCGGGATCCTTGGGCGCTGCGGCTGGTGGCGATCGCCGCGGTGGTTGCCGCCGCGATTTTCGCGGGGCGCCCCGAGCCAATAGACCTGGCCATCCGCACGGCCGATCCCACAAGCGATGTCGCCGTGGGTCCCAGCTTCGAAGCTTGGGCGAACCCGCCGGGCTATACCGGGCGACCGACACTGTACCTAACCGCCGATGTCCCGACAACGCTGGATCTGCCCACCGGGACCGAGGTGACGATCCGGGTCTATGGAACGGAAGCCGATCACGCGGTGGCCGAAACCGTCTCGGGCACCGATACCGCGTTGGCGCAAGTGGCCGAGGGGATCGGCAGCGTCAGTTTTCAGGTGACGCAGGACGGACGCTTTGGCCTCAGCAAAGGCGGCATGGAGCTTGCTGGCTGGGACGTGACCGTTTTGCCCGATGCAGGGCCCACTATCGCTTTGGATGGGGAAGAGGTCACGCGCGCCGTCACGGGCGCGATGGAGTTGAGCTTTCGGGCGACGGATGATTACGGTGTGGTTCGGGGCGAGACGGTCTTGGAATTGGATCTGGATGCAGTTGACCGTCGGTACGGCCTGGCCCTGCCACCTGATCCGCGTCGGCCCATCGTTCTGGATCTGCCGATGCCGCTGTCAGGTGCCACAACCGAGGTGATCGACACTCTGGTCGAGGACCTTTCAAAGCACCCCTGGGCGGGGCTGCCGATGCGGGTGACGCTGATTGCCGAGGATGCCGCTGGTCAGCAAGGCCAATTCGAAGCCACGGACATCCCCTTACCGGGGCGGCGGTTCTTCGACCCACTGGCGCGCGCGTTGGTCGAACAGCGCCGGGATCTGTTGTGGAACATCGAAAACGCGCCCCGGGTCGATCAGATGCTGCGCACGATCACCCATGCGCCTGAGGATATCTTCAGCAACCGCACCGCCTATCTGATGACCCGCATGGCGCTGCGGCGCCTAGGCTATGCCGCCGAAGATGGTTTGGACACGGCCGAGCAAGAGGATGTCGCCGAACTGTTGTGGCAGGCTGCCCTGCTGGTTGAGGATGGCGTCCTGGCGGATGCGCGTGAGCGGCTGCGCCGAGCGCAAGAGCGCCTATCGGATGCTTTGAAAAACGGCGCCACGAATGAAGAAATCGCCGAGTTGATGGATGAATTGAACGAAGCGATGCAGGATTACTTGCGGCTGCTTGCCCAGGAGATGCAGGAAAACCCCGACCAATTGACCGAGCAGCCTGAAGGCGAGAGCCGTTTGTGGTCGCAAAACGACTTGCAACGCATGCTGGACGAGATCCAACGCCTTGCCGAGAACGGCCAACAGGAGGAAGCCCAGGCGCTGCTGGAGGAATTGCAGCGATTGCTTGAGAACCTTCAGATGCAGGCCCAGCAGGGTGGACAAAGTGGCCAACAGGGCCAAGGTCAGCAGATGATGCAAGAATTGCAAGACACCCTGCGCCAACAACAGGATCTTGCGGATGAAAGCTTCCGCGAATTGCAGCGCCAGTTTAACGAGGGGCGCCAGCAACAGGGTCAACAGAACCAGCAGCAAGGTCAGCAGGGGCAGCAAGGACAACAGCAAGGTCAGCAGGGCCAGGGGCAGCAGCCGGGCCAACCGGGACGACAAGGTCAGAATGGCCAACAGCCCGGTCAGCAGCAGGGCCAGAACGGTCAACCGGGTCCAACCGCCGGCCAGCTTTCGCAACGGCAAGAAGCTTTGCGGCGCATGTTGGATGATCTGCGGAACCAACTGCCGGGCCCTGGCACCGAAGGGGGCGCCAACGCCCGTCGTCAATTGGATGAGGCCGAGCGCCAGATGGGCGACGCCCGCGACAGCCTAGAGCAAGGGGACCTGGGCCAAGCGCTGGACGATCAGGCCGACGCAATGGACGCGCTGCGCGAGGGGATCCGGGGCTTGGGCGAAGAACTGCAGCAGCAAGCGCAAGAAAACCAAGGCGACGCAGGGCAGCAAACCGGGGGCAACCGCGCGGGCGGGGACCGCGACCCCCTGGGCCGCCTTCCCAATGGGAACGATATGGGCGATGGGCCGCGGCGCAGCATGGTGGGCGAGGGCGATCTGTTCAAAAGGGCCCAAGAGTTGTTCGACGAGATCCGCCGCCGCTCGGGCGACCAAAACCGCCCAGCCGAGGAGTTAGATTACCTGCGCCGACTGCTCGACCGGTTCTAGGCCCAAAGCAGGTCTGACGAAATATATGTGTCGTTTAAAGGGGCGGAAGCGCGGCTTACTCAGCCGCGGCCTCCTCTGATCCAGATGTCAAATCGGCGATCATGCCCATAACGATGGGCTGATACTCGGCATAAAGCTCTTCCACTTTGGTCCGGCCTTGGTCGACATAGCCGTTCACCTGCGCAACCACGGGCTCAGCTGGCGGATAGCCCTCGATAATGCGGTCCTGCAGCAGATAGGCGCCGACGCCCAGACCCACCAGGACAACTGCTGTCACAAAACCCGCGCGCATCCCGCTCCGCCGTTGACCGGGCGCCCGGCGCGACGGAGGGGCCTTTTCCAACTCTTTGAGTGCGGCGGACAGGCCGGTGGCGGGCGTATCATCTTCGTCCAGATTCACGCCCCAACGGCGTGAGGTCCCTTCGGTTTCCGTCGCCGATCCGATCTCAACCCCCGCGCTCTCGGCTGCTTTGGCCAGGTTGCGGCGCTGCGACATGGCCGCGTCACCCTTTTCAAAATCACCGCCTTCTTCGGCGATTTGAGCTCTAAGCGCCGCGAGGATGTCTTCCTCGCTCTCGCCGCTTTGCGCCGCAAGCTCATCTTGCACGGCTTGGCCGAGCGCGGCGCGTTCCTCCTCTGGCAAGCGCTCAGACGGGCGGATTGCGGCGGCGCCGTCGTCCAGTCGCAGCGGGGGCTCTTCGACCGTGGGGTATTGTGTCCAAACCTCTTCACAGCTGGAGCATTGAACCTCGCGGCCCTCGCCACCAAAAAGAGTTCCGTCGACTTCGTATTCCGAGGCACATTTCGGGCAGATCAGCCGCATGACAACTCCCAAATCTTCCGTGCGGGCCCAATCGCCGCGTTGGGCGGATCTTTACCCACACCACGCGGGGTTGCAAGATGGGTGTTAGCGGTTGCTCAGGCAGTGTTGCTCTGCAATTGTCCGGCGCGATGGGCAAGGGAACGGTGGCGGTGATCGAGTTTCGCAACGCATGCTTTGGGTATGGCGATCGGCCTGTGTTGACCGACGTCACGCTAACCCTTGAGGCAGGGCGGTTTTATGTGTTGTCCGGGCCATCAGGCGCAGGCAAGACGACGTTTCTGCGCCTGTGCACGCTCGAGGCCCTACCCGACAGCGGCGAGGTCTTGTTTTTTGGCGATGCGGCCCGGGCCATTGATCGCGATGGTGTGGCACTGTTGCGCCGCCGGATGGGCACGGTTCATCAGGATTGCAAGTTCCTGGATCATCTATCCGTGCGCCGGAACATTGCCCTGCCGCTTGAGATCGCGGGGCGCGCGGGGCCGGCGCAAGAGGCTGACATCGACGATCTGCTCGGCTGGGTGGATCTGACCGACAGGGCCGAGGCGCTGCCACCGCAATTGTCCGGCGGCGAACGCCAGCGGGCGGCACTGGCCCGCGCAGTGATGCTGTCGCCAGATGTTCTGATCGCGGACGAGCCGACAGGGAATATCGACAGGGACATGGCGCTTAGGATCCTCAGCCTGCTGGTCGAGTTGAACCGTTTGGGGCGGACCATTCTAATCGCCACCCATGATTTGGAGTTGATCCGCGCGGCAAAGGCCCAGGTTTCGGCACAGATGTTGCGTTTAACGGGTGGGACAATCGCCCAGGCCGCCGCATGACGGGGGCGAAGGGATGGGCCTTTTTAACCGGGGATCCAACCGCGGATGCGGCGGTGCCGCCAAGCGGGGCGACGGGCCATCTTACGATTTTGGCGGCAGCGGCGATGGCACTGTTGGCGGTGCTTGCGTTGATGCTTGCGCTGGCCGGTGGGCGTTTGGCCGAGCGTTGGTCAGCGGCGCTTGTGGGGACAGCTACCGTGGAAGTTGCGGTTGCGGCGGATGCCGCACGGGCCGCAGCTGTTTTGCGTCAGACCCCCGGCATCGCGGCCGTGCGTGAGCTTGACGCGGGTGCCGTGCGGGATCTGTTGGCACAATGGGTGGCGGATCCAGCGATGCTTGAGGGGTTGGATATGCCCGTCTTGCTTGAGGTGTCAGAGACACCGGACCTGGATCTGGAGGCCTTGCGCGCAAGGTTGCGGGGGGAGGTTCCGGGCGCTGTTTACCATGAGCATGACGTCGCCGGGGCAGGGGTCCCAGCCGCCGCAGGGCGACTCTGGGCCCTGGCGGTCGGGCTGCTGGCAGTCACCTTTGTCGTGAATGCGGTGGTGATCACTTTGGCGGCCCGCGCGTCCTTGGCGATGAACGGTCAGGTGATCGAAACCTTGCGCCAACTGGGCGCACAAGACAGCTATGTGGCGCGGGCGTTTGTGCGGCGGTTTGCTTTGCGGGGGTTCTTTGGCGCGGCCTTGGGGACTGCGTTGGGCCTGGCGCTGGTGGCGGTCGTTCCGCAGGGTGCCGCTGGGGCACTGTTGGCTGGGCTGCGCCCGAGCACTCTGGCTGGCTGGTCCGGCGCCCTTGCCATTCCACCGTTGACCGGGCTAATGGCGTTTCTAGCCACCCGGCGCGCGGCCTTTCGCGTGCTCACCCGTATCCGCTGAGGGCCGCCGCTAATGCTATTGTTTCGTTCGATCATGTTTGACGTGCTTTATTGGGTGGTGATGGTGGTGATGGGTATTCTATGTGTACCCCTAGCCATCGCCTCGCCCAGGGGGGCCACTTGGTCGGTGCAAAACTTCAATCGGATCGGCCTGTGGATGTTGCGGGTGATCTGCGGCCTGCGCGTCGAGGTTCGGGGCGAGGTGCCGCAAGGCGATGTCCTGGTGGCCTCGAAACACCAGTCTTTTCTAGACATTTTGATCCATGTCACCACACTGCCGCGTCCCCGTTTCATCATGAAGGACGAGCTGAAATGGGTGCCGATCCTGGGGGTCTATACATTACGCATGGGCTCGACGCCGGTGGTGCGCGGCAAGAAAGGCGCGGCGGTCAAGAAGATGGTCGACTCCGCCGAGAAAAACTCGCGCGAGCCGGGGCAGTTGGTAATCTATCCCCAGGGCACGCGTTTGGCGCCGGGTGTTGTGGCCCCCTACAAAGTCGGGGCGGCCGTACTTTACGAGCGTATGGGCGTCACTTGCGTGCCTGCCGCGACCAACGCGGGTGTGTTTTGGGGGCGCAAGAGCGCCATCCGAAAACCGGGCGTGGCCGTCGTGGAGTACTTGGAACCGATACCTGCTGGACTGCCTACCCAAGAGTTCCTGTCGATCCTTGAAGAAAGGATCGAGGCAGCGTCTAATGGCCTATTGGCTGAAGCGAAGGCGGGTTAACCACCTATATCACTTTCTTTACTTCAGGACCAACCACCGCAACTATTGCCGTTGTTATCATCGGCACCCTCTTCGCGGTCGGATTAATCCAAATCAATCACCCCATCCGGCCCATCTTCACCCCCACCAGATCCACCAGAGCCATCTCCCCCGGTTCCGTTCGGATCCTCATCTGTCGGGCAAAACGTTGCTTGTGAGGTTATTGGAAATCCTTCCAGCGGCGGATCGGCCTTGATAACCCGCTCCAACCTTGGACGGCTCGCCAAACGTACATTCAGAGCTGTAGGTTCGAAGCCCGCCCAAGAAACCAGGGGCTTCCAGTAAGAGTAAATGTCCGTTAGAATAATAGTGTCGTCTTTTACCATTTTTGGAAGAATATCTTTCATCGCAGGCAAGTCAGAGTTCTTGAGCGGCAAAAGCCGCGGAACCAGGTCATCGTCAGGATTGGCGGCTGCCTCCGCATAGGTGTCATCGCCAAGATACGACCACAGGACGCGGTATTCATCTCCGTTAAAGCAAATACTGGACACGCGCATCCAACCATCCACACTGGCACGCTGCGGCAGAAGTTTCTTATGCGTGTCAAAAAGGCCATTAAGTTCATTGACGCTTACGTCACCCTCATAACGGCTCGCAATATCCGTGATCGCATAGCCGACTTTCGACATCAGGCTTTTGGCGCGAAATGCATCGAACCATACAAAGCTTGCGGCAAGCCACAAGGCGAGCAGCGGAAAAACCAGCACAAACTCGATCGAAACCGAACCATCCTCGTCAACCGCACGTTGACGCATCCGTTTTATGAGGGGGCTGCAGTTTTCCATGTTAAGCGGGCTCGTTCATATAGGCTGAGTAAGAGATCATGTGATGTGCCCCGGTATCGCTGTTCTTGGGAAGCAGAAGGCCGAACTCTAGTCCGGGCAACATGGGATCAACCAGCGAACAGGCCCTTACAAAGACCTCTTCGCCTGGGTCATATGTGTTTGGATTGACATTTATTACTGGCTTGGGATCGACTTCATGTCGGGGATAGCAGTTAGCCTTTGGGTTGAAGTCTTCGCGTTTTACCAGTTCGATGATCAACTCAGTTTTGCAGTTTGGAAGAATGCGCGCATTGTCGCAAATCTTATCCCGAATGGTGTCGGCGCTTGGGTTAACCATCAGACCCAACCGTAGCTCACGCATGGTGATGTCAAGTCCACGATCGAGCATCATGTATCGCGTCATCAGCCAGCCGGACTCGATGACGCCAAAAACAAGCGTAATGATCGCCGGAAAGATCAGCACGAATTCAACGGTGCTTGAGCCGTCCTGTCTTTTCCAAAATCTGCCCAAAAGGTTTTTCATGTCAGGCAGCCTCAATTCACCAGCTTCAGTTTGTCGATGTCTTTGGCGATGGTTTCAAAGACTCTGCCCAAGTTTTCTTCATTGGCTTCGTAAAAGTTGTTGGGTGATGCACAGAGTTCGAGTGCAGTGTTGGCGGCGTCATTGGCGAGAAAGCCAATTGAGTAAACAACGATGCCCGATCCAGCAATGTCATTCTTGTCGGCCTTGGCCTCCTCACAGACCTCGTACAGGCGCGCATCACCAAATCTCACCCGTCCTCCGGTACCGGTGGGGCCGGGTTTTCCATCGTTGTCATATGCCAGGAAATCGCCAATGGTGTTATTTTCCCTATTCGTATTCTTTCCGTAGAGGTCTGCGCCAGACGGCAGAGATTCCTCGGTAGGATATCGGCTGACCGCCCAAGCCGAGCCTCCGTTGCTAGTTGTCCTCAGCGGAATCGCTGGTCGATTTTCCCTCCAATAGTTAGCGCCCCCTACACCGCCCACGCCTTGTTCGTAGCTTGATGTCCGCATCTGTGGCATAAGAGTGTTTGCACCATCACTCATCAAAATTACAATCTTGATGTTTCCTTCGGTCCCATAGTCCCGTGGCAGGTCCGCAAATTGAGCTTCCACATCGCCGACGTCGATGAGACCGTTTACAACGGACCTGGTGTCGGGATCCAGAAGTGCCGTCCCCCACCGCATACCTTCATAGACCGACGTCCATATCTCCTGCCCCATGCCCTGGATGTGGCTTTGGATATCAGTGACGTTGTTGCTGAAAAGCTTCATGTTATTTTCACTGCGGGAGCAGCTGGAAATCACGACCTTAGATTCACCTTCGACTTCTGAGGGAGCATTTCCAATGAAGAATTGCTGTGACTGGCGCCAATTCCCAGTCGGACTGATCGCGATCGTCGGATAGTCGGTCGGTTCGAATTCCATACAGTAAGAATAATCATGCTCTCTATTTGAGTAGAAGTTTGGATACTGTTTAGCCATATTCTCCGACATTGACACACGATGTGAGTACGGAACAAGATTGATTGCTCTATTCTCACCTGTTGGATCCGCCTCCATAAGATAACCAATAAAATTCTGAGCCTCTTGTTTCAGAAGGTCAATGCGCCGTCCGGTAACTGTATCACCGACATTGTTAACAAAGGTTACCTGATTGTTATACATGGAGCCGGAAACGTCGAGGACAAGCGATATCTCAAGCTTCCTCTTCGCTTCGACTGCGACAGATCTCGCCGGGACATTCATGGATGTAATGCCCATCAGCGGAAGAAAATAAGTCTTCAGGTCATAGTTCGCGGTCGCCTCGATCCGCTTGGACGCCAACCCGAGGGTCGGCGTGACTTTCACATTGGGGTCCGCGCCGAATGACCTGGTCTGCATGTAGCTTTCAACAAGCTCTGTATACTGTTTTTCCAGCTCCGCCTGTTCATCGGGGCTTGCTGTCACCCAGCGCTGCTCAAGATCCGCCGCGGCCAGAACCCCGCGATCCAAGGCGTTTTGCAGATCTGCCCGAGCCGTTTCATGCCGGATGAAGTCAACAGCCATTCCAGCTGCCAAAAACATGAACAGAAACATGACGACTACAAATGCAATTACGCTTCCGCGCTCGTCATTTCTGAACTTATTCAAAGTTTCATATAACATAGCAGCCTCGGTCAAATATTCAGCGTGGTCCCACAGCGACCTTTATTGCACACAAAACCGTCAGGAAGTCAACGCGTTGGCGCCAACGATTGTGATGCCGAAGGCCACAATGTCCGAGAATCTTGTCGATTCTGTGGCGCCGCGCATCCAATCTTTATTGGCCTAAACGCCAGTTAACCATAGCTGGCCGCAATTCGCTGCCTTAGTTCACCCGTCCATTGGGGCGAATCGATGTGCGATCAAGCGGGTGCCGCGGCTTCAATTTGCTGCAGACGCGATTTCTCGGTTTCGAGCCAGCCACGCCGTATGGGGATGCGGTCTTGGTGGCGGGCCAGTATCAGATGGAACACAAAGATCCGATCATGGCGGAAGCTGGCCTCGGAGGCTGCCAAATAAATCTCCCACATCCGCACAAACCGCTCGTCGAATGTCCCCAACGCCAGCACTTTGTCGCGGTTCGCCATGAAGCGTTCGCGCCAGATACGGGTGGTTTCGGCGTAGTGCAGGGGGAGGATCTCGATGTCCTTGACCAAAAGACCGGCCCGTTCGACCGCTGGCAGCACTTCGGACAGGGCCGGCACATAACCGCCGGGAAAGATGTATTTCTCGCCAAAGGGATGGGAATAGGCCGAGGGTTTCGTGCGGCCCATCGAGTGGATCACCGCAGTGCCATGTTTGTCCAGAACCTGGCCGATCTTGGCGAAGTAGGTGTCCATCTGGCGCAGGCCGACGTGCTCGAGCATGCCGATGGAGACAACGTGGTCATAGATCTGGGTCACCTCGCGGTAATCCGTCAATTCGACCTTGAACCGTTCCGCCAGGCCGCGCTCTGCCGAGCGCGCGCTTGCCACGCGGGCCTGCTCGGCCGACAGGGTGATCCCGGTGGTCTGCAACCCGGCGACCTGGGACAAATACAGCCCCATGCCGCCCCAACCGCAGCCGATATCCAAGACAGTGCTGCCCGGTTCGGACAGAAGCTTGCCAGCGATATGTCGTTGTTTCGCCCGCTGCGCATCCTCGAGGCTTTGCCCGTCGTGTTCGAAATACGCACAACTGTAGTTCATATCTGTGTCGAGGAAGAGCCGGTACAGGCTTTCGTCCAGATCATAGTGATGCGCGATATTCGCCCTGGCCTGCGACAGCCCGGCCCGCTTGCGCACCCCCGCCCGGAACGAGCGCCACATATGCCGCATCACGGCACCGCGGGTGGCCGCACGCACATTCGCGTTGCGTTTGGTCAGGCTGAGGAAATCATATATCGACCCCTCGTCGACAATCAGCCGCCCATCCATATACATTTCGCCGACAGCCAGCATGGGGTCGTTTGCAATGGCTTTGAGGGCGGCTGCATCCGTGACGCGCACCGCGACACGCTCGGGCCCCGGACCATAGACCTCGGCCCGGCCCGACGGATAGGTCACCGCGATCTGGCCTTGCCGCATCATTTTGGTGAAAAGACTGTGCAGGATCTGTTCCACTCCGGTCCTTACCTTTCCAGAACCATCGCGCCGCGCGAGCCTTTCGCGGCGGGGGCGCCGAGCAATATAAACGCAAAGGCTTGGAACAGAACAACCAGCGTCATATTGTATGGCTCAAGCAGCTGCTGCGCCGCGGCCCAGTTGAACGCGGCTAGCGAGGTGATCCCCAACACGGCAAAACTAATGAGTGTCGCTGGTCGCGAGGAAAGCAAGACGAACAGTGCGGGCACGGCTAGGAACACGACAGTATAATAGTTCGTCCAAGCCACCGGCATCGCGACGGTGATCAACAGGATCATAGACAGCGAGCCGCGCTGCCGCCACCAGATCGCGGATCGATGGCGGCAAAGCAGGACAAAACTGCCAAGGATCGCCACCAGATAGGTCAGATTGAAGAGGTGCACCCAAGTGGGTTTGGGAATATAGATGAAATCAGTTGCCAAACTTGCCTCGCTCCAACTGTGGGGGGCGAACAGAACATATATGCGTGCGGCTAGGCTGGATATATTCAGACTGTTTTTTGTCAAAGACAGATGCGTATTTAGCATGCTCGTGCTTTCCAGAAAACTGGATTGCAGAGCCCAGGGTGTCAGCGCGAAATTTGCCGCCAGAAGTCCCACACCCGTCAGGCAGAAGGTGGTCAGAGCCTTCGTATCCTTGCGCAAAAGGAAGAACAGGCCGAAGAGGACGGGATAGATCTTGATGCACGCGGCAATCGCCATGCAGACCCCGGCCCAATGTGGCCGCCCGGCCAGCGCGCGCTCAAAGCCAAGAACGATCAGCATCGTCACGATCAGCTGCGGTTGGTTGAACGCAAAACCCGACACGGCGAAAAAGTTCAGATGGCTCATCGCGGCGGCGGCCAATAGCCAAAGCCAAACCGGGCCCCTCAGCGCCAAAAGGCGCCGCACCGCATCAGCCGTTACCATCATCGCCAGGGCGTTCAGGGCCATGAAGATCAGGCTGAAGGTGGAAAATGAGACCAAAACGGCCAAGGGGGCAAGAATCGCAAGCCAAATCGGCGGATAGAGATAGGGAAAGAGGTTGTCCTCGACGATCCCCGTCGCGATGGCGGTGTCCCGCCAAAGGTCAGGCGGACCCAAGTTTTGTGCCCAAAAGGCAATCTCGGGCTGACCGTTGCCATAGAAAAACGCCCCAAAATAGATCGCGGCAATGTCGGGCGAGGGCAGGCTGCCAAAGCGCGCAAGGATCGAAGCCACAAAGGCAAATGTGACCGCAAGGGCTGCGATCAATTCAAAAGGCTTGCGATCGATGCGAGGGTGAAGAGACATATCCGCCGCCCTACCATCGGTTGTCCCGTCATGCAAACACACACACCAAAGCCTGGGCGCCCTTGACTTATGCGGGGTGGCAAGGTGTATCGGCGACGGATTTAACGGACGGAGCGTGCCCCATGCATATTTACCGCAGCCACACCTGCGCCGAGTTGACCAGGGCCGAGGTTGGGCAAACTGTGCGCCTGTCCGGCTGGGTGCATCGGGTACGGGACCATGGCGGAGTGCTGTTTATTGACCTGCGGGACCACTATGGCATGACGCAGGTGTTGGCGGATCCCGACAGCCCGGTGTTCGCGCAGGTCGAGGCGATGCGCAGCGAATGGGTCATCCGCATCGATGGCGAGGTCAAGGCGCGGGATGCTGGGCTGATCAACCCCAACATCCCGACGGGCGAGGTCGAGGTATTTGTCCGTGATATAGAAGTGCTCGGCGCCGCCGACGAACTGCCGCTGCCGGTCTTTGGCGACCTGGACTACCCCGAGGAAACCCGCCTGAAGTACCGCTACCTGGATCTGCGGCGCGAGGGGCTGCATGACAACATCATGCTGCGCTCGAAAGTGGTCCAAAGCCTGCGTCAGCGGATGTGGGACATAGGCTTTACCGAGTTTCAGACCCCGATCATCACCGCCAGCTCGCCCGAAGGCGCGCGCGACTTTCTGGTGCCCAGCCGCCTGCACCCGGGCCGGTTTTATGCACTCCCGCAGGCGCCCCAGCAATTCAAGCAAATGACGATGGTCGCGGGCTTCGACAAATATTTTCAGATCGCCCCTTGTTTCCGCGACGAAGACCCCCGTGCCGACCGCTCGCCCACCGATTTCTATCAGTTGGACGTCGAGATGAGCTTTGTCGAGCAGGAGGATGTGTTCCGCACGGTGGAACCTGTGCTGCTGGACACGTTCGAGGAATTCGCGGGCGACCGGGTGGTCAACCGCAAGATCCCGAGGATCTCTTACAAGGACGCCGCCCTTTGGTACGGCACCGACAAACCTGATCTGCGCAACCCGATCAAAATGCAAGTGGTCAGCGAACATTTCGCGGGTTCGGGCTTTGCGATCTTTGCGAAGTTGCTAGAGCAAGAGGGCACGGAAATCCGTGCCATCCCCGCGCCCGGTGGCGGCAGCCGCAAGTTCTGCGACCGAATGAACAAATATGCTCAGCAAGAGGGCCTGCCAGGCATGGGGTATATTTTCTGGCGCGAGGGCGATCAACAGCAGGGAATGGAAGCCGCCGGTCCCTTGGCGAAGAACATCGGCCATGAGCGCACCGAGGCGATCCGGCAGCAACTTGGGTTGGGCGTCGGCGATGCGGCCTTCTTTTTGGGCGGCAAGCCTGAGGCCTTTGAAGCCGTCGCAGGCCGCGCCCGAGTCGTCATCGGCGAGGAGCTGGGCCTGAGTGACCTCAATCGCTTCGAGTTCGCCTGGATCGTCGATTTCCCGATGTACGAACAGGACGAGGATGGACGGCTGGACTTCAGCCACAACCCATTCTCGATGCCTCAGGGGGGGATCGAAGCGCTTAGGGCGCATGACCCGTTGCATGTGTTGGGCTATCAATACGATCTGGCCTGCAACGGCTATGAGTTGGTGTCGGGGGCGATCCGGAACCACAAGCCCGAGATTATGTTCAAGGCCTTTGAGCTGGCAGGGTATCCGCCCGAGGAGGTCGAGAAACGCTTTGGCGGCATGCTCAACGCGTTCAAATATGGCGCGCCGCCGCATGGGGGCTGCGCGGCGGGGATCGATCGGATCGTGATGCTGCTGGCGGAAGAGCAGAACATCCGCGAGGTGATCATGTTCCCGATGAACCAGCGGGCCGAAGATTTGATGCTGGGCGGCCCATCCGAGCCCACCAACGCCCAGTTACGTGAGTTGGGGCTGCGGGTGATCCCCCAAGACTGACGGCGGTGCCCGTTGTCAAATTGAGGCCCGTGCCGGGCCAAGTCATTTAGCCCTGCGGTCGCAGGGCGGTCGGTGCCTGCGGCGCGGGAGCACCATTTCGGGCGATGCTGCGCAGAAATATGTTTAGCTTATGGTGAAGATTTGGTAGCGAAGGTGACGGCGGTTTTTTGCCAGTTTTGTGTATTGTGGTTCTGAGTGAGGTTGCCATGGTTTCGTCGTCCGACGTGATGGACATCGTGCGGGTGTCAGTTGTGGGTGGTTTGATTTTGATGCTGGCCGGGGCCAGTTGGGGTGTGAGCCCGGCGCCCTTTTTCTAAAGTATGTTCTAGCCTTCTGGCGATGCGGCACCACCCGGTGTTGCCGCGAAGACCCTTGACGGCTGGAACATCCCAAACCGATAGGTCCCCAACGCTGCGGGCATGCCATGGATCGAGGCCCAGGCAGCATCGCCGTTTTGGGCGTCGGTGTGGGACACCTCGACTGCATTGCCGTTTGACAGACGCGCAGTTTGATCCGGCGGACACCGGCATTCGGGCAGATCCGCGAGCCCTGCTTTCAGCGGAAGCAACGCGGCTTCCAGGTCCTCGGTGGTGATATCGTCTTGCCAGCGCAGGGCCCGGGCCAAGGTAAACGGTCCGGTCCAGACCCGACGCAACGCTTGAGTGTGGCCCAAACATCCCAACGTTTGCCCCAGGTCGCGCGCGATCGCGCGGACGTAGCCGCCTTTGCCGCAGACCATGCGAAACATCGCGTGATCGGGATCGGGTTGGGCGGTCAAACGCAGTTCGGCCACATGCAAGGGCCGGGCCGCGAGGTCCAGATCCTCGCCCGCACGGGCCAGGTCGTAGGCCCGGGCCCCTTCGACCTTTACGGCGGAAAACGCGGGCGGAACTTGCAGGATATCGCCGGTCAACGCAGGCAGCGCGGCTTCGATCTGCGCTTGGGTGGGGCGCTCGGGGCGGGTATCGATCACCGCGCCTTCCGCGTCATCGGTGGTGGTGCTTGTCCCCCAAGCAACGGTGAAATCATAGGCTTTTAGCGCATCGGTGATATAGGGCAGGGCCTTGGTCGCCTCGCCCAATGCGACGATCAAAAGCCCTGTCGCCGCCGGATCCAGGGTGCCCGCATGCCCCGCTTTTTGCGCTTGCAACAGCCAGCGCGCCTTGTTGGTCACATGGGTCGAGGTCACGCCAGCCGGTTTATCCAGGACCAGCCAGCCGGTCAGCGCCCGGCCCTTTTTGCGCCGGGCCATTCTTAGTCCTCGGCCGCCAAATCGCGTTGCACCACAGGGTCCGATAGCAGCCGCCGGGTATCATCCATTTGATCAAAACTGGTGTCGATCACAAACTTTAGCTGCGGCGAGAATTTCAGCGAAACGGCGCGGTTCACATGCCGTCGCAATTCGTGGCTGTTGCGGGTGAGCGCCTCGATCGCCACCTCAGCCCCGCCGCCGCCCAGGGGGAGCACGAAGACGGTCGCCTGGCGCAGATCGGGCGATGTGCGCACCTCGCCCACGGTGATCGAAGCGGACTCGAGGTCGGGGTCATAGACATCGCCGCGGGCCAATGCCTCGGACAACGCCCGGCGGATCAATTCGGCAACGCGCAATTGGCGTTGGCTGGGACCGGCATTGTCATGGTGGGGTGTTGGCATGGGCTGTCCTCTCGCCGCCTCACTTAAGCCTTGGGCGGGGCTTTGCCAAGCCGTCTGATCGGCGCTAAGGCTGGTGTACGGTGGCAAGGGAAGAACAGCATGAGTGACGCGATGCGAGTGGCGGTATTAGGGGCGGCGGGTCGGATGGGGCAAATGCTAATCCAAGCCGTGGCCGGGTCCGGGGGTATGGTGCTGTGTGGCGTCACCGAAAGATCCGGCCATGAGTGGATCGGTCGGGATCTGGGCGAGGCGATGAACGGCCCCTCACGCGGCGTGACCGTCACGGATGACCCGTTGGAGGTTTTTGCGAGCGCCCAGGCGGTGATCGATTTCACCACGCCGACCCTGTCTGTTGAGATGGCCGCGCTGGCCGCCCAGGCACGCGCGGTGCATGTGATCGGCACCACGGGGTTCACCCAAGAGCAGATCGACGCCTTGGCGCCCGCGCAACGCCATGCGGTGCAGGTGCGGGCGGGCAACATGAGCCTGGGTGTGAATTTACTGACCCAGATCACCCGTCAGGTCGCGGCGGCGTTGGATACTGACTTTGATATTGAGGTGGTCGAGATGCATCACCGGCACAAGGTCGATGCCCCCTCAGGCACCGCACTGATGCTGGGACAGGCCGCGGCCGACGCGCGTGGCGTTGATCTGGCGGATGCGGCGGACAGGGCCCGCGATGGGCAGACGGGCGCGCGGCGGCGCGGCGACATCGGCTTTGCCGCATTGCGCGGGGGCGATGTGGCCGGCGAACACGAAGTGATTTTTGCCGGTCAGGGCGAGCGGATCGTGCTGCGCCACATTGCGACCGATCGGATGGTTTTCGCGCGTGGCGCGCTCAAGGCGGCGTTATGGGGACGGGACAAGGCGCCCGGGGCGTATGATATGTTAGACGTGTTGGGCATGCGCCCATCGTGACGCGTCACCTTAATCCTTAAACGGATCGAATGTGTTTTGGCCCAGGTTGAGCGCAAATGCGGAACCAAGCGTCATCAATGCGCCGCCCAACGCACCCAGCAAGACGATGAGCACGACACCAGACATGTTGGGTACGATCAGCGTGAACAGATACATCACCCCCCAAACAGCCAATCCCCCCAGGATCCCCAGGGCGATGTTGAAAAAACCGTTTATCGTGGCCTTGGGCCAATGCTCTGAGACCAAATTCGCGCCGATCACACCAGCAATAACACTCAATATGGCAGACATGTTAGCACCCCATCGCAAACATTGTATCTGAATGTATATAGTACGATTTAGGCGCGCGACTATATCACATACCTGCGCGACAGGTCACAAGCGGGAGATCGACTTTTGAGCACGGTTGGAGAATTGTTCTCGGTTGCAGGTAAGCGCGCCCTGGTAACCGGCGGGGCAACCGGCGTTGGCCGCATGATCGCCGAGGCGCTGGCGATGGGCGGGGCCGAGGTGATGATCGCCTCGCGCAAGGCCGAGGCTTGCGAGGCCGCAGCGTCCGAGATGTCTGAAGCCGGACATGCCGGGCGCGTTGTCGGCTTTGCCGGGGATGTCAGCACGGAGGCGGGTATCGATGCGCTTGTGGCCGAGGTTGCCGCACGGGGGGCGTCTCTGGACATACTGGTGAACAACGCGGGCGTCAGTTGGGGCGCGCCACTCGATACATTCCCCCATGCGCAATGGGAACGGGTGATGGCTGTGAATGTCGCGGGCATGTTCTCGTTGACCCGTGGGTTGCTGCCGGCGCTTCAGGCTGCCGCTGGGGCGGATGCGCCAGCGCGGGTAATCAACATCGGTTCGGTCATGGGGACGTTGCCGGTGGCCGAGGGGGCCTACTCCTATGCGGTGTCCAAAGCTGCGGTGCATCATATGACCCGCATTTTGGCGCAGGAATTGGCGCCGATGCACATCACCGTCAATGCGCTGGCGCCGGGGCCGTTTCGGTCCAAAATGACCGCCTTCGCAACGGGAACTGAGGAAGGGGCCGCACGTGTTGGCCAGAACGTGCCTTTGGGCCGAATCGGCCAGGCCGAGGATTTGGCCGGCGCGATCCTTTATCTTAGCAGCGCGGCGGGCGCCTATGTCTCGGGCGCTATTCTGCCGTTGGATGGGGGAATGTCAGCGCAGGCGCCTTCGCATCTATTCGCGAACACGCCGTAGGGGCGCGATGATGGTTCGGGATCACAGGCTGTAAAGCGCGCTGTATTTCTGCGTCAAATAGGTGATCAGCGGTTCGGTGGACAGGGGCTTGCCCGTGGCCGCCGCCATTAGGGGTTCTGGATCCAACGTATTGGCTTTGGTGTGCACATTCTCGGTTAGCCACGCAGTGATTGGGGTGAAATCACCCTGCGAGATAAGGGCTTCCAAATTCGGTAGCGCGGTGCCCAGGCTCTCATACATCGCCGCCGCATAAAGATTGCCCAGGCTATAGGTCGGGAAGTATCCAAAGCTGCCGTGGGCCCAATGCACATCTTGCAGAACGCCCTGCAATGGGTCTGGAACTTGGCGGCCGAAGTCGCGGGCAAAGGTGGCATTCCACGCGGCCTCAAGGTCATTGACCTGCAGCTTACCCTCGATCAGATCATGCTCAAGCGTCGCGCGCAGCAGAACATGCAGATTGTAATGCACTTCGTCCGACTCGGTGCGATTGAACCCCGTTTCCACATGATTGACCGCCGCATAAAGCGCCTCGGGGCTGGCCACGCAGTCTGGGCCAAACGTCTCGATCATCTGGGGGTATAGCCATTCCGCAAAGGCCCGCGACCGGCCGATTTGGTTTTCGAACAACCGACTTTGGCTTTCATGCACGCCCATCGAGGCATGCTGACCCGCAGGTTCCAAAATACTGTTCGCCGGCACGTTTTGCTCGTAAAGCGCATGGCCGGTTTCGTGGATAACAGCATAAAGGCAGTCCAGCGGATCGTCGGGTCGCACGCGCGTTGTGATCCGCACATCCCCACCGGTGCCGACACAGAACGGATGTACCGTAAGGTCCATCCGCCCCGCCTCGCCATCATATCCCAGAGCATGGGCGACCGTGCGGGACAGGGTCAATTGTGCCTCGACCGGGAACTCGCCCGACAGGCGGGCAGGTGCGGGGCGGTCCGCCAGGGCGCTACGCAAAGCGGCCAAGGGCGCACGCAGGCCTTCGAGCAGGGGCAGAAGCGTCCGTGCGCTCGCGCCCGGCTCATAGAGCCCCAACAAAGTGTCATAGCGTGACTGGCCAGGTGTCGCGATGCAATCGGCATACTCTCGTTGCAGATCGACGATGCGGGATAGGGCTGGCAAAAAGCGGCCATTTGACCGCTGGCCCGGGCGGCTTTCCATGCCGCATAGCCGGTCGCGGTGGCATGCGCCATGGCAGTGGCAAGGTCCTCTGGGGTTTTTGTGGCCTGGTCATAGTCACGCTGGATAAGGGCAAGGTTTCGCCGTGCGGTCGATGGCAAATCCGTGCCGTTCAGATCAGCGATTAGATCGGCGATGCGCGGGTCGGTGCGGCGCGCGTGCAAGGCGGCGCTTAGGGCTGCGGCTTGCTCGGCCCGCTGTGCGGCCCCTTTGGGGGGCATCATGGTTTCTTGATCCCAATCCAATACAGCGCTGGCCTGGCGCAGGGCCGTGGTGCGGCGGGTATGGGCGATCAATGTGTCATAGGCCGGATGCATAGGTGTCTTTCCGTAAAGGTTCCGCAGCCAACCTAGTGCTCAACGCAAGCGCTGCAAGCGGTTCGGCACCGCCCTGTGCAACGGGTGAAAATAATTCGACAGACAAGACCTGTTCCCCCGTATAAAGCGTGTAAGACACTGTGCCAGGCAGGATCCCGACCCATGCAGACCGCTCAAACCGCTATTGCAACCGTTCGATTTGGCACCGGGGCCGCACCTGGTCAGCCCATGGCCAACAACCGCCAGACGTTGATGGACCAACTGCGTGCCGAAGACCCGGGTCCTGGTCGCGATTATACCGACTTGGCGGCGCGGGCAAAGTTGCTCGAGGATCAAAGCGAGTCCCGTAAGGAAATCCGCAAGAACGCCAAAAACGCCAAAGCCCTGGCGCAAGACATCACCGATCGTTTTCGCGCCACCCTCCACCAAGACAACCTGAGGCTCATCGGTCGCAGTGTTGACAGTCCCGCCGGGTTTCGCGAGCGCCTGGCGTGGTTTTGGACCGATCATTTCACCGTTGCCGCCGACGGACGCAGGCGTACGCTACTGGCCTATGATTTCGTGGAAACGGCGATCCGGCCCTATATCGCCAAACCCTTTGCCGAGATGCTGAAGGCCGTTGTCCGGCACCCGGCAATGTTGGTTTATCTGAACCAGGTCCGCTCGGTCGGTCCAAACTCGCGGATGGGGCAAAAGCGCAACCGGGGGCTGAACGAAAATCTGGCCCGCGAGGTACTCGAACTTCATACCGTGGGGGTGGGCGGCAGCTATGTGCAGCGCGATGTGCGCGAGTTCGCCGAACTGCTGACCGGTATGTCGCTTGAGGATGGCCTGTTCCGCTTTCGACCCGGGATCGCCGAGCCGGGCGCGGAAACCGTTTTGGGCCGTGCTTACGGCGGCAAAGGACAGGCCAGCGTCGAGGATGTGGATCGCGCGCTCGAGGATCTTGCCCTGCATCCCGATACCGCGCAGCATTTGGCGCGCAAGCTGATCGTGCATTTTGTCGGCCCGGATCCTGCTGAAGATTATGTCAAGGCGGTGGCGGATGCTTATCTGCAGGGCGATGGCCGCCTGACGTCGGCGTATCACACGTTGCTTGATGACCCGCGCGCCTGGGCCTTGCCGCTTGTCAACGCAAAGACACCGCAGCATTTCCTGGTGTCGACTCTGAGGTCGGTGGGTGTGACCAGCGCCGATTTGGCCACGTTGAAACGGGGTGAGTTCGGGCGGGGTATCCTTGCACCCCTTGCCGCCATGGGTCAGCCGATACTGCGGCCCTTGGGCCCGGATGGCTGGCCCGAGGATCCAGCGAATTGGATCACGCCCGCTGGCCTTGCGGCCCGGGTTGAATGGGCCAATCGGGTGGTGCAGCAGCGTGGTAAAGATCTGGATCCAGCGGCTTTTCTTGAACAAACCTTGGGTGTGCTGGCCCCGCCGCGTCTGAAAGAGCTGACCGCCCGGGCCGAGACGCGCCACGAAGGTGTGACGCTGGTTTTGGCCTCGCCCACGTTTAATCGTCGCTGAAAGGCAGGAGGATCGGATGTCCAACACCCCCACGCCACAGGGTCTCACCCGTCGCGGACTGCTGACACGCAGCCTTGCCCTTGGCTGCTCGGCGGCCGCCAGCCCGTTTATAACGCCGGTGACCTTGGCCTCGACCCCTGGCGATGCCCGCCTGGTGGTGATTGTGCTGCGCGGTGCGATGGACGGCCTTGATGTTGTCCAACCCATCGGGGATCGTGCCTTGCGGCAGCATCGCAAGACCTTGTCCCTGGGGGAGGAGGGCGGCGCGCAGGATCTGGACGGCTTCTTTATGCTACACCCCTCGCTCGCGCCACTTATGCCTTTGTGGCAGGCGGGCGAGATGAGCTTTGCGCATGCCGTCTCGACCCCCTATCGCGACAAGCGCAGTCATTTCGACGGTCAGGATTTGCTGGAAAACGGCGGCAATTCCGCGGACGGCGGCATGACCCCCGGCCGCGATGGCTGGTTGAACCGCATGTTGTCGCTGCTGCCAGGCGCCCAGGCCGAAACCGCCTTTGCGGTGGGGCGGGGTGAGTTGCTGCTGCTGCGCGGTGACGTGCCGATCAGCAGTTGGTCGCCCGACAATGACATGGATCTGTCGCCGCAAGCACAGTTGTTGTTGGGGCAGGTCTGGGCCCAGGATCCGCTGTTCGCGGCGGCGGGGCGGACGGCAATGGCGATCTCGGCCGCGCGCGATGTGCCCGAGGGGATGAACACCCGCACCTCGCAACGGGCCGAGGCGCTGGCGACCTTTACGGCCGAGCAGTTGAGCGGTGCGTCGCGCGTGGCCGCCTTTTCGCTGAACGGATGGGACACGCATCAAAGCCAAAAGGGTGCGTTGAACCGCGCGCTGGTCGAACTTTCCACCGCGATCCTAACCCTGAAATCCGGCCTGGGTCCCGTTTGGGGGAACACGGCTGTTTTGTGCTTGACCGAGTTTGGCCGCACCGTACGCGAGAACGGCGCCAAAGGCACCGATCATGGCACCGGTGGGGCGGCGCTGTTCGCGGGTGGTGCGCTGAAAGGCAAGACCGTGCATGGCGATTGGCCGGGGCTTAACCCCTCGCAGTTGTACCGCGACCGCGATTTGATGCCAACGGCGGATGTACGACGCTACGCAGGCTGGGCGATGCGCGATCTGTTCGGATTGGCTTTATCGGATGTGGAAAGCCAGGTTTTTCCCGGGGTCGAGATGGGGTCGGATCCGCGTTTGATCGCCTAGCGGTTAGCTGTCGCAGCGGGCCTCGATCGCCTCCCATATCTTGGCGGTGACATTGATGTTATCGAAACGCTCAAGCTCCTGCAGGCCAGTGGGTGAGGTTACGTTGATCTCGGTCAAATAGTCGCCAATGACATCGATCCCAACGAAGATCTGATTCTTCTCGCGCAAAAGCGGCCCGATGGCGGCGCAAATCTCAAGATCCCGCGCGCTCAGGGAGACCTTTTCGGGGCGGCCGCCGACATGCAGGTTCGAGCGGGTTTCGCCCGGGGCGGGCACGCGGTTGATCGCCCCGACAGGGGTGCCGTCGATCAGGATGACACGTTTGTCGCCGGCGGCCACCTGCGGCAAGAATTGCTGCGCGATCAGCGGCTCGCGGCTGAACCCGGTGAACAACTCGTGCAGAGAGTTGAGGTTGCGATCATTGGGGTCCAGGCGGAACACACCCGCGCCGCCGTTGCCATAAAGCGGCTTCAAGATGATATCCGCGTGCCGGGCCTTGAAGGCTTTCAGCGTTTCCAGATCGCGGGCCACCATCGTGGCGGGCGTCAAGTCAGGGAACTGCAGCACCAACAGCTTCTCGGGGTAGTTGCGCACCCAGAACGGATCGTTCACCACCAGCGTATGGGGTTTGAGCATATCTAACAGATGCGTGGTGGTGATGTAGTTCATATCGAACGGCGGATCCTGCCGCAGCCAAACAACGTCCCAATCGGCCAGATCCACCGTCTCGCGCGGGCCCAGATCGGCGTGATTGCCGGCCTCGCGTCGAACGGTGACACGATGGCCGGTGGCCAGGATCCGCCCCTCGTCAAAGGCAAGATGATCCGGGGAATAGGTGAACAAGTCGTGGCCACGGGATTGTGCCTCTTCCATAATCCGAAAGCTGCTGTCGGCGGCGACATCGACGGTTTGGATCGGGTCCATTTGGACGGCGACAGAAAGGGGCATGGCGTTGATCCTGAAAGCTGTGCGGTCCTTGGTCCCATGGACCAGAACGCCTTGGGTTTCAAGCGGCGGCAACGCTGGCACTTCCGGTCAACCCGCCTTATATGAGGGCGACACCCAGATTGGGGAGAGGGATCACTAATGCTTGAACTTGGACAAACGGCGACCGACGCGCCTGCAGGCGAACTGATCAAGGACACGACCGAGGCGACCTTTATGGCCGACGTCGTCGATGTATCGATGCAAGTTCCCGTTATCGTCGACTTTTGGGCGCCTTGGTGTGGTCCATGCAAGCAACTGACCCCCACGCTCGAGGCGGCCGTGCAGGCCGCGGGCGGTAAGGTGCGCATGGTCAAGGTCAATGTGGACGAAAACCAGATGGTAGCCGGCCAAATGCGGGTGCAGTCAATCCCAGCGGTGTTCGGCTTTGTCGGCGGCCAGCCGGTGGATGGTTTCATGGGCGCGCAGACGCCCGCGCAGATCCAAGCCTTTATTGACAAGCTGGTTGCGCAGAGCCCTGCAGGTGACAGCGGTCTGGGTGAGGCGTTAGAGGCCGCCGAGAAAATGCTTGAGGAAGGTGCTGTCGCCGATGCCGCGCAGGTGTTTGCCGCCGTGTTGGGCGAGGATGAGGGAAACCTGCTTGCCTTGGCTGGCTTGGCCCGGGCCCATATGGCGCTGGGCGAGAACGATCAAGCGCGTGCCGTTTTGGACAGCGCCCCCGAAGAGAAACGCGGCGATCCGGCCCTTGCCGCCGTTTATGCGCAACTGGACTTGGCCGCGAGTGCTGAGGGTGCGGGCGAGGTTGCCGAATTGGCCGCGAAAGTGACAGCGGATCCCGAGGATCTGCAAGCGCGCTTGGACCTGGCCATGGCGCAAGTCGGCGCCGGGGCCAACGAGGAGGCGGTCGAAACATTGCTGGCGCTTTTCGCCAAGGATCGTGAGTGGCAGGACGGCGCTGCCAAGGAGCAATTGTTTAAATTGTTCGAGGCTTTAGGTGCGAAGGACCCAGTTGCGCAAAAGGGACGCAGGCGCTTGTCATCCATGATTTTCGCCTAAGTGGTTTTGGGAACCGCGAAGGGGCACCCAAGCCAATGAGCAGACCTTATGCACCAGCTGACCTGCCAGCAACGATTCCCGTATTTCCTCTGCCCGGTGCGCTGCTCTTGCCGCGCACCCGCTTGCCACTGAATATCTTTGAGCCAAGGTATTTGGCGATGCTGGACGACACGCTGAAATCCGAACATCGATTGATCGGGATGGTGCAGCCTGTGGACTTGCCCAGCGGCAAGACCGGCAAGCCACGGCTGCATCGGATCGGTTGCGCGGGCCGACTGACAGCGTTTCAAGAGACCGACGATGGCCGCTATATGGTCACTCTGTCGGGGGTGTCGCGGTTTCGCATAACCGAGCAGCTTGATGGGTTTGCTGCATATCTCAAGGCGGATGTGGACTGGGACAGCTTTGAGCGGGACCTCGGTCGGCGCGAGGTTGACGAAAGCTTTGATCGGCCCGCGTTTCTGGACGTGCTGCGCCGCTATTTCGAGACAGCACAACTGGCCTCGGATTGGGACAGCCTGAAAGAGGCGGACGAGGAGTTGCTGGTAAACTCGCTGTCCATGTTGTGCCCGTTTGACCCCGAAGAGAAACAAGCGTTACTCGAAGCGCCCACGCTCGAGACGCGGCGCGAGACGCTGGTGACCTTGATGGAGTTCGCGCTGCGCGGCGGCGACGATGATACGCTGCAATGAATGATGCGGTACAGTTGAAACTGGACCGCAAAGTGCTCGAGGCCCTAGTGTGCCCGGTGACACATGGCGTCTTGATTTATGATGCGGCGGCCCAGGAACTTGTGTCACGTGGCGCGGGCCTGGCGTTTCCGATCCGCAATGGGATCCCTGTGATGTTGGTCGACGAGGCACGACGGCTGGACGAGTGACGTGCAAGGGCGTCGCCACAAGCCGCTGAGCAATATTCTGGAATACGAACGCTGCATGACCCCTTTTTGTTGGGTCGGGTGATGGCATTGCGCCTCGTCCATAAGGTGCGGCAAGGGATAATTTTCATGGACAAAACCAGCAGGGCCAGCAGCAAAGCCGCGTCGATCGGTCTTTCGCCCAGCGATATCGTCGGCATGCTGAGAAGCGTGGGAACCGAATTTACTCACAGCCGCCTGGGATCAGACTGGTCCGGTGTCGATGCGATGATTGCCCGCCAGGGAGAGGTCGACTTTGTAAGTCCAAAGTTAGACTGTCATTTCCTCGGCCTGGGGTTGTCCGGCGCCTCGATCATGAGCCAGACATTTGATGCACTGTTGAACAACGGCGAGAAATGTTTCCACCCCGGGGCTTTGTACTTTGTACCCGCCGGCCACGAGGTGGTTGTTAAGGCGGATGCGTCCCAGCTGAGTGCCCTGCAGCTGATGATTGATTGCGCCGTTATGGACGATGTGAAGGCCGAGATGTTGAAAGGGGATCCGCAACGGGTTGACCTGCTGGGGTTCACCGCGCTGCCGAACGCGCGGCTGCAGTATTGCGCCCGGGCCATCCAGCACGAGTTGGTGAAACCATCCTCTGGAAGTGCGCTGCTGGTCGATGCAATGGCGCAGACGATTTGTATCGAAGTGGTGCGGAGCTTTAGTATGGGGGCTCGCAAGGCGCCATCCGCGAAAGTGGCCCTGAGCCCCACCCAGATCAAATGCGCCACCGCCTTTTTCGAAGCCACATTGGATCAGAATGTCGGGTTGCGGTCCGTCGCCGAGGCCGTGGGTGTGTCTACATTCCATTTTGCCCGTGCCTTCAAAAAGGCGACCGGAATCTCGCCGCATCGCTATCTCATCGAACGGCGGATCGCCAGAGCGAAGCAACTGTTGGAGACATCTTCGGATGGTCTGGCGGACATTGCCTATGCTTGTGGTTTCTCTTCGCAAGCCCACATGACGACCACATTTTCCAAGCTTGTCGGTCTGCCACCAGGGGGATATCGGCAGATGCTCGGAGGGAACGCCGCTAAGCCGCCCACGCGCGACTGAACCGCGCTTGATTGATCAATTTTACTCTCGTTGCCGACTCGAACTCAGAAGCCCATGTCCTATGTTAAAGCGTGAAGCCGAAACACCCTTTATGTGAGCCCAACAGCTTAAGTCAGCCGAACAGCGGCGTGTTGGTTTGCTTGCTCACGATGTTGCGTGGCACATTTTGTCGGCCGATCAACTATCGCCGCCCGCCCTGACCGCAAAGAAACGGTTTGGGCAGGGCTGGAAGGTTGTCGACTGACTTAGTATTCAACGCCGCGATAGAAGCGCTTCTTCTTTTTTACGGGCGCCTCGGCCGACTCAGACCGAGCATAGCGTGGAACTTCCTCGACGGGTGGCTCGGGGGGGGTGACCTGGGCAGCGGGGGCCTCGGGCACCGGGGCGGCGCGTTGCCTTAAGATTGGGTCGTTGGCACGCAGGAGCATTGGGTTTGCACCCTGAGCCCCTGATGTTGCTGGGGCGCTGACTGCGGCCGGTTGCGCCTGGACCTGCGGTTCTTTGGCGGCTTTGGTCAGCGGCTTCAGGAACAGGTTAATGCCAACGTTTATCTTTTTGAAGCCAGTCATATTCATCGGATCAGTCAGGACGACCAAGACGCCTTCATCGACCCGGCGCATGAACACGCTGTGGCTTTCGTACTCAAGAAAAGCAGTATCGGACCCGCCGTCCAACTCTGGCGCTGCATCGCCCAGATCCAGCATACGGTCCGCCAGTTCGGCAAACTCGTCCGAGTCGATGATCTCGTAATTGCCGGTCAACGAGTGGTGCACGCTTTGGCCCGACGAGAACACGCAGCCGCGAACGCCTGCGTTGTAATCCTGGATCTTCGTGAGCAGTTGTTCAACGGACATCGCGGATCTCCTTAATCTCGGCCTTTGCGGTTGTGGATTGAACTACCAATGCCGAAGCGGATTCGAACCCAACGCCGACATAGTTGCGCCCTTTTCCGAGCACACAAAAGCGCTTGCAGCCTTCGGGCTCGCCTAAAACTCCACCGATGAGGTTCGCGATATCAAACATATTGGCCGCTACCGGCACGGCCATATCCGAGAGGCCGTTTTCAACCACCGGCTCGCCGTCTTCCGAAATAATCGCGTGTCCCACTGATTTGGGATCTGCAACCAGGTCTTTCCAGGTTTTTTGTTCGTCGTTCGCAAGCAAATTCTGCAACATAGCTATCTCCACAACCATACACCGGACCCGAATCGGAGCCCCACACAAGTCGGCAAACTGCGCCTATTAAACATTTGAAACCTAAAAAGTGGTCACAATGCGGCTTTCAAGAAGCCAAGGTGCGCCCCCACTGCCATAATCTGACTTTAAGTCAATCAGAGGCATTCGGTCAGCACCAAATGGCGGTTCGCTGGGTTTGCTCTGTGATTTCCATCACTTTTGCCCCAGGTTTCGCCCTCAATTTGTGCAGAAAAAGCCAGCCCTGACTATTTTTTGGGCGTTGATTTCGACATACGCTCACAAATCAAGGTTCGGGAATATTGATCTCGCGCTTGCCGACCTGGTTAGCGGGGCTGACGACGCCCTCATCCTCCATCTGTTCGACAAGGCGGGCGGCCTTATTGTAACCGATGCCAAGCTTGCGCTGGATGTACGAGGTCGAGCATTTGCGGTCACGCGCGACGATGGCGACCGCCTGATCATAGAGCGCATCCTCGCCTGTGGTGTTGCCGCCCAGGCCCAGAACCTGGTCGATCTCGGACGCCTTTTGTTCCTCGGGCCCATCCTGTACGCCAGACACATAGACCGGTTCACCCTGTGCCTTGAGGTGGTTGACGATTTCCTCCACCTCCTCATCCGATACGAACGGCGCGTGAATGCGGGTGATCCGCCCGCCACCGGCCATATACAGCATATCGCCCATGCCCAGCAGTTGCTCGGCCCCCATCTCGCCCAGGATCGTACGGCTGTCGATTTTCGATGTCACTTGGAAGCTGATCCTGGTCGGAAAATTTGCCTTGATGGTACCTGTAATCACATCGACCGACGGGCGTTGCGTGGCCATAATCAGGTGAATGCCGCTGGCCCGTGCCATTTGGGCCAAACGCTGGATACAGGCCTCGATCTCTTTGCCCGCGACCATCATCAGGTCGGCCATCTCGTCGACGATCACGACAATATAGGGCATCCGCTCGGGCGCGTATTCCTCGGTCTCGAACATCGGCTCGCCGGTATCGTCGTCAAAACCGGTCTGCACCGTGCGGGTGAACCCCTCGCCCTTGGCCAGTGCCTCGTCCACCCTGGCGTTGTAGCCGTCGATGTTGCGCACGCCCATCTTGGACATCTTGCGGTACCGCTCTTCCATCTCGGCCACGGTCCATTTCAGCGCGACGACGGCCTTTTTGGGATCGGTGACGACCGGTGAAAGAAGGTGCGGAATGCCGTCATAGACGCTGAGTTCCAGCATCTTGGGGTCGATCATGATCAACCGGCAATCCTCGGGGCCCAGCTGATATAGCAAGCTTAGGATCATCGTATTCACGCTGACCGATTTGCCCGAGCCGGTGGTCCCAGCAATCAGAAGGTGCGGCATGCGGGCCAAGTTGGCCACCACGGGGACGCCGCCTATATCCTTGCCCAGGGCAAGCGGCAGCGAATGGCGGGCGTCGCCATAGCTTTTGTCGGTCAGCAGTTCGCGCAACAGGACCTTTTCGCGATGCTCGTTCGGCAGTTCGATCCCGATCACGCTGCGGCCCGGGATGGTGGACACGCGGGCGGCCAGCGCCGACATCGACCGGGCGATGTCGTCGGCCAGGCCTATCACGCGGCTGGCTTTCAGGCCTGCTGCCGGTTCCAGTTCGTACATTGTGACAACCGGGCCCGGGCGGACCGAGACGATCTCGCCCCGTACGCCATAATCATCCAGCACGGTTTCCAGCATGCGGGCGTTTTGTTCTAGCGCATCGTTCGACAGCTGCTGGCGGACGATGGTCGACGGGTTGGCGAGCAGGGAAAGAGGTGGCGTTTCATACGGCGGTGCATTGCCCTCATCCAAAGCCAGGCGGGGCTGTTCTTCGGCTTTTGCGCGTGCACTTTTGGCGGTGGGCTTGCGGACCGGCTGGCGGACCAATGGCTCGGGTTTTTCGGGCGCGGCGGCAAAGCCTGCCTCGGGACCCGGTTCAGGAACCGTTGGCAGATCTGCGCCGTCATCCACCAGCCCATCGTGGCCCCGTTGCGCGGCATCCCGGCTGCGGACGGCGGCCGCGATGCGGGCCATGACCCGATCCTCGTCCTCGGGCGGGAAGGCAGGCGCATCAGGGCGCAGGATGGGCGTGTTACCCCGGCTGACGACCGGGTCGGCCGGTGCGGTTTTCTCGGCGTGGGCCCGGCGAGCCCCGGCCGCCTTGCTGGCGCTGGCTTTGGTGGCGTTGGTGGTGGTCGAAAAAGCCACGCGCAGTGCACCAAAGCTGGTTTTAAGCCCACTAATCAGAAAGCGCGCGATGCCTCCAGCCTCGGGCCGATTCACGCCCAGGCTATAAGCGCCGAGCGACAGGGTGATCAAGCCCAGGACAATGGTGCCAATCAGCAGCGCTAAAGAGAGGGGCAGCGGCAGGATATTCACGATGGTCAGAAACAAGCTGTCGCCGAACATGCCGCCTAACCCGTAAAGGTGGATCCAATTGTCAAAGGGCACGTGGCCCGCGGCAAAAACGGCAGCTACCGCGATGGCAACTGGGGCAAAGATCAAGCGGCTCAGGATCCGCTCCTCGCCCCGATGCAAGATCAGCCGCGCGCCCCAGACGATCAGGGTGGCGGGAATGCCGAAGGCGGCCCAGCCCAGCGCGCGGTGCAGCGGATCGGCAAGCGAGGCGCCGATCAAACCCATTGCATTGGTGGGGCGGGCGTCGGTCGCGGTAAACAAGCTTGGATCAAAAGGGTCATAAGTCCACAGCAAGGTCAGAACCAGCACGCCCAGCGCGATCAGACCCAGTCCCAGCGCCTCGACCCCGCGCCGACGCAGGGCGGTCTCGGTTTGCGGCTCGAGCAGCCGCGCACGCGGTTTGGCGCGGCCGCGGGCTGTGGATTTACGGCGGGGACGCGGTTTGGCTTTACGTCCCGAGGACTTGCGGGGGTTGGGTCGTTCAGTGGCCATAAGTGTCATCCCAGCACCGTCCGAATAGCGGTCAGGCCGCGTTTAACATCGTCTTGGGGCGCAACTAGGGCGGCGCGAATGAAGCCGTCGCCGGGGTTCGCGCTGCCATCGCCCGGATCGCGGCTGAGATAGGCGCCCGGCAGAACCTTGGCGCCGGTTTCGCGCCAGAGCTTCAGCGTCGCCGCCTCGCCATCCGTGACCCGCAACCACAGGAAGAACCCGGCCTGGGGCGAGGTATAACCGGGCAGATTGCCCAAGATCTCGTCGGCAAGCTCAAACTTGGTCTTGTAAAGCGCCCGGTTGGCGATCACATGCGCCTCGTCGGCCCAAACGGCCTCGGCCGCATGTTGCAACGGCAAAGGGCAGGGGGCCCCGGCGTAACTGCGCAGTTGTTTCAACGCTTTGATGGCTTTGGGACCCGACGTCACCACCCCCGCGCGCAGGCCCGCCAAGTTCGAGCGTTTGGACAGCGAGTGGAACGCGACCACCCGCTCGGGATCGGCGCTGATCCGATGCGCCACATCCAGGACCCCGGTGGGCGGTGTGTCGCGGTAGATCTCGGAATAGCATTCGTCGGCAAAAATACGGAAATCGTATTTTTCGGCCAATTTCAGCAGTGTGGTCCAGTAGGCAGGGTCGGCAATAGCGCCCTGCGGGTTCGAGGGCGAGCACATATAAACAATGGTGGTACGGTCCAGTGTGTCGGGCGGGAGTGCCGCGAAATCGGGCAGAAAGCCGGTTTCGGCCGTGGCCGAGACATAGACCGGTTGTGCGCCAGCGGTCAGGGCGGCCACAGCGTAGCATTGGTAAAATGGGTTTGGCAGCAAGACCAGCGGCGCCTGACCGTTCTTGGTCTCGGGCGACAGGGCAATGGCCGCATTAAACAACCCTTCGCGCGTGCCGTTCAAGGGCAGAACCCGGGTCTCGGGGTCTGGTGCGGGGATGTTGAAACGCCGTTCAAGCCAGTTGGCGATGGCCATGCGCAGGCCTGGGGTGCCTTCGTTCGGTGGGTATTTCGAGAATTCAGCAGCGTGGCGGGCAATGATCTCCGGCACGAAATCGGGGATCGCGTGTTGTGGTTCGCCGATCGACATAGCGACAGGGGTACCGCCGGGTGGATGCCCGTCGAGCAGCGCGCGCAGGCGCGGGAAGGCGTACTCGGGAAGGTCCGAGAACCGCTTTGGGTGGTCCATCTTGCGTCGCATGCCTCTGGCTGTGGGGTCTTGTGCCCCATTGATCGCAAAAACCTAGCTGGTGATCTGGAGTGCGTCCAGCCCCGCAGGGTGTTGACCGCCTTAGAGTGACTTTTCCATCGCAGCGGCCAGGCGCAGAACGTGGCGCTCGTGCCCTGCCGGGGCCAGCGCCATCAGACCGCAATGGCGGGTCCCAGTGGGCAATGTGACGCAGGTCAGATCCATCAGGTTGGCCACCCGGGTGTTGCGCAGGGTCTCAAGGTTGCGCGTGACGAATGCGTCGTCATCCGCCAGCAGCTCGGCGGTCTTGGGCGGCAAGATCGGGCAGGTCGGCAAAAGCACGGCGTCATATCCCGCCGTGGCCGTTTTGAAAGCTGTGCGCAAAGCGTCCAGACGCTGCCAATCGGCCACGAACCGCGCTGCAAGAATATCACGGCCCAGCTCGAACCGATGGCGGATGAGCGGGAACATCACCTCGCCGCGCGCCTCGATCTCCGCCCCCCAAGTGCCATAGGCCTCGGCCGGGAAAAGACTGACCAGTCGTAAGGCGTCCTCAAGGGCCGGAATAGCCTGCCGGTCCAAGGTGGCACCGGCGGCAGAGAGCTTGGTGCAAGCGGTCTCAAAAGCAGCCTGTGGCGCGTCGTCGAGAGGTGCGAGCGCGGTGTTCGTGAGGATCAGCAGGCGCGCCCCAGCCAAATCCGATTGGCTCAAATCCGTGGGTTTGGCACTGGCCAAGGCTGCATACAGATGTGCTGCATCCTCGACCGAACGGCACAGCGGTCCGATGGTGTCAAACCGCGCGCACAGCGGGATCACACCGCCCATCGGCAGGGCGCCGACTGAGGTTTTGAAGCCAACAAGATCGTTCCACACGGCAGGGATGCGGACCGAGCCGCCGGTGTCCGACCCGATCCCCGCCGCCGCCAGCCCATAAGCCGTTGAGGCCGCCGCCCCTGACGAGGATCCGCCGGGCGCCAGGCCCGGGTCGTGAATATTCGGCGGTGTCGCGGTCACGGGGTTCAGGCCAAGGCCTGAGAAGGCAAGTTCGGTTTGATGGGTCTTGCCCAAGCACACCAAACCAGCGGCGGCGGCGTTGGTCAGAACCTGGGCGTCTTGATCGGGTGTGCGGCCCTTCAGCAACGGGCTGCCGCCCTCGGTCGCCGTACCTGCGGTGTCGAACAGATCCTTCCAACTGATCGGCACGCCGTCCAGCAGGCTGCGCCGGGTGCCGTTTTGGGCACGGGTTCGGGCGGCTTCAGCTTCGGCCCGGGCGCGGTCGGGTGTGGTGCGGGCGTAAATCTGGGCGCGGTGCGGGCTGGTGTCGATGGCATCGAGCATCGCGTCCGTCAGCGCGACGGGGTCCAGGGTGCCTGCGCCAATGGCGCGGCCCAGATCACAGGCGGTGGCAGTCAGGTCGATATCGGGCATGGGGGCTTTCGCTTGGGGTGGTTTGCCGCACCGTAGCGGCGTTGGGTCCCGTGGACAATTGCCAGCGGTCGACCATACCCTTGCGTCATGGATGATGTTTTGATCATTGGCGGCGGGCTCAACGGCCCAGCCCTCGCACTGGCCCTGGCGGGGGCCGGGCTGCGCGTGCGGGTGCTGGACGCGGCCCGGGCCGAGGTGTTCGAGGATCCGGCGTTTGACGGGCGTGCTTACGCTTTGGCGCTGGCCACGCGGAGGATGCTCGGCGCGCTGGGACTGTGGGATGGCTTGGCGCCTCAGGCGCAGCCGATCAAGGATATCAAGGTTTCGGACGGACGTGCGGGCGAGGGGGCGGCCCCCTGGGTGCTGCATTTCGACCACCGCGAGATCGCCGAAGGGCCGATGGGGCATCTGGTCGAGGATCGGTATCTGCGGTCGGCGCTATCGCTGGCCGTCAAGGCTGCCGAAAATGCCACTATCGAAGCGGGGGCACAAGCCGTTGCGCAAACCGCTGACGCTGGCGCGGTCACGGTCACCCTTTCCGACGGAACCACACGCACCGCGCGGCTGTTGGTGGCGGCCGACGGGCGCAACAGCCCCACGGCGGCGCGCGCTGGGATCCAGCGAACCGGTTGGGGGTACGGCCAAACCAGCTTGGTGGCGGCTTTAGAGGTTGAGCGCCCGCACAACGGTGTCGCTCATCAGATGTTTTTCCCAGAAGGGCCACTGGCGATCCTGCCGCTGCCGGGCAATCGCGTCTCCATTGTCTGGACCGAGGCGGCCCCGCGCGCGGCCGATATCGCGGCCCTGCCGGACGACGCCTATCTTGAAGTGCTGCGCCCGCGCTTTGGCAGTTTTCTTGGCCAGATCACGCTGGTTGGGGCACGTTACACCTATCCTCTGGGGTTGTCGCTGGCGAACCGGTTGGTGGCGGATCGTCTGGCGCTGGTTGGCGACGCTGCGCATGGGATCCATCCGCTGGCGGGACAGGGTCTGAACCTGGGCCTGCGCGACGTGGCCGCCCTGGCTGAGGTGCTGGTCGACGCGCGCCGCCGGGGCGAGGATATTGGTGCTGCGGATGTGCTTGAGCGCTATCGGCGTTGGCGGCAATTCGACATTGCGGCCCTGGCGGCGGCAACCGATGGGATCAATAGGGTGTTCTCGAATGACAACCCGCTGCTGCGGCTGGGCCGCGATCTGGCGCTGGGCGCCGTGAACGCGCTGCCCGGATTGCGGCGCGGACTGATCCGCGAGGCGGCAGGACTGAGTGGCGATCTGCCGTTGCTATTGCAAGGGCGGGCGTTGTAGCGAGAATGCTTCTATCGAAGCATCGCTCTTTTCGGGGATGCGGCATGCTTCACGCAAGGGTGATCAATTTTGCCTGTCTATGTCGAAGTTGAAAACAGAAGCGGTGATCTGTGAAGCGATCTTTCGCGCATCAAACGTTAGACTACAGCAAAACAGGCAAGGACACTTATATGACCCCCATGGACAGACGTGCGATGATTGCGCTCAGCCTGAGTGCTTTGGCCTGGCCCGCCGCGGCCCAGCAAACCCAGGTGTTGGTTGAGGTGAGCAAGTACCTCAACCAACTGGTTACTGTGCAAGGGCGGTTTACCCAAGTGAACGCGAACGGCGGCCAGGTGACGGGACGTTACTTCATGGCCCGGCCAGGGCGGATCCGGTTCGAGTATGACGGGGGCAATGCGCTGGTCGTGGCCAGCGGGATCAACATCGCGGTGTTCGACCGCAAGGGGAACCCGCCGGTGCAGCGCTATCCGCTGAGCCAGACGCCGCTGCGGTTTTTGTTAGAGCGCAATATCGACCTGACCCAGGCGAACCTGGCGCGGGACACCGGCTCGTCCGGTGGGTTCACGACGGTTGTTTTGCAAGACCCGCGATCACCACGGGATGGGTCAATGGCGCTGGTGCTGCGTAACAGCCCACCGACGTTGAGTGAATGGACGGTTACCGACAGTTCGGGGCAGCGCACACGCGTGGTGCTGGACACTTTGGAGCCAGTGTCCAACCTGTCGCCGCTGCTGTTTAACATCGAGGCCGAGGCACGCGACTGGGAGTGATCCTGCGATTGTTACGCTTGTTGTCGCTGTCGGAGCCTCCGGCGGGGATATTTATGGGACAAAGTGTCAGTGTCCTTTGAAGACAGGTTTGCGTTTGGTCTTTTGTGCGGCGAGGCCTTCGGCGTGATCGGCCGAGGCGAAGCAGGCGGTGATCCGGGCCCGCGCGGTGGGGGTGTCGGTTTGGCCCCGACCGATCTCGTACAGGCTTTGTTTCATGCCCTGGACAGCCAGGGGGGCGAGGGCGCCGATTTTTTGGGCGAGCGCGATGGTGGCTTTGTCCAGATCGTCGGGCGGCATGACTTGGTCCAAGAAGCCGACCGTCGCAAGGGCCGGGGCATCAAAGCGTTCGGCCAGCAGAAATAGGCGGCGGGTGACCTGCAGCCCCAGCAGGCGCTCGGCCCGGGCGAGGCCCTGAGGCGGGTAATGGATGCCCAGTTCTGCGGGCGGCACAAAGGCGCGCATCGTGTCCACGCCCAGGCGGAAGTCGCATGCGAGAGCCACCTCTACGCCGCCGCCATAGACCCCACCATTGAGCGCGCAGATGGTTGGGTACGGCAGCGCCTCGAGGCGATCACATAAGCCGGTGAGCGGGTTTTCGGTCCAATCGCTGTCCGCAACATCGCCCAGGGCGGCCCCTGCGCAAAAGCTTTTGCCGCTGCCGGTCAGGATCACCACGCGCGTGTCTGTTGGCAACTGGTTCAACACCTGGATCAGCGCGGCGATGCTGGGGCGGTCGAGGGCATTGTGGCGCGCGGGCGCGTTCAGGGTGATGTGAGTGAAGGGGCCGTCGGTTACCGCATCAATCACAGATCGAAACTCGCGAAGACCGGGGCGTGGTCCGAGGGTTTCTCCCAGCCGCGCACGTGTCGGTCTATGCGGCTGTCCCCGGCGCCCGCCGCTAGATCTGGGGTCGCCCAGATGTGATCCAGGCGACGGCCCTTGTCAGCGGCATCCCAGTCGCGGGCACGATAGGACCACCAGGAATAGAGTTGCCCCTCGGGGATATCGGCGCGAGTCACATCGACCCATTTGCCCGCATCTTGGGCCTGGGCCAGGTGTTCGACCTCGATCGGTGTGTGCGAGACGACTTTGAGTAGTTTCTTGTGGTCCCAGACATCGTCTTCGCGCGGCGCGATGTTCAGGTCCCCGACCAGGATCGACTTGGCGGGGGTTTCGGCATGAAACCAATCGCGCAACTCGGTCAGATAATCCAGCTTGTGGCCGAATTTCTCGTTCTTCTCGCGGTCCGGTTCGTCTCCCCCAGCGGGGATGTAACAGTTGTGGATCGTGGTGCCGTTCTCCAACCGGGCAGCGACATGCCGGGCATCGCCCTTGTCGCAGAAATCGCGCTGGCCCGCATCGGTGATTGGCAGGCGCGACAGGATGGCGACGCCGTTGTACCCCTTTTGCCCGCGGGCAACCATGTGGGGGTAACCCAAGGCGGTGAAAGCCTCGGTCGGGATCTTGTCCACCGGCGACTTGGTTTCTTGCAGGCACAGCACGTCGGGGGCCGATCCGCGCAGCAAATCCAGCACGATCGGCTCGCGCAAGCGGACCGAATTGATGTTCCAAGTGGCGATGGTGATGGTCATGGCGTCCCCCTTTTGCGCCGCCCGAGCATGGCGCGGCGGGGACCGGGGTTCAAGCGATGATCTGGGGCCAGATCACCTTGTTGCGGCTTGAGAAGGCACCAAAGTGACCAATCTTGCTGAGCCCGTGATCAGCGGGGTGTATGTTTACGTGGCTCCGCGCGGCCTGAGGATAAAGGTCCAGCATGCGAGGCGCTTGCGTGGCAGGTATCATCACATCATCGGCCAAAGTGATTAGTTTGAGTTCTGCGTCCAAAGGTTGGGGATTGAGTGGTGGCAGTGCGTGGCCTATGTCAATTTGCACAAAACCCGGTGTGGTGCACCAGCGGCGCCACTGGGCGTACACACCCTTTGGCAGATCCGCGCCCAGCCCCGAGATCCGCCCCGGCAGATAGCCGAACAAGCCGGTCAGCAGCGGGCCATGACCATACCAAAAAGACCGTGCCAACGCTTGATACGGCCAGGGGTGGTTCGACACATGTACCGGGCCGCTGCCCACGGCGATAAGACGGTCGATCTGGTCCAGGCGGTCCTGAAAGGGGATCAACATCCCGCCCAGTGAATGGCCGATCACCCATAGCGACAGGTTGGGGAACCGAGCGACCAGCCAGTCACGTGCGGCCTGTCCGTCGTAGACGCCCCAGTCGGCCATTGTGGTGGTCGAGCGCCGCAACGGGCCTGTGCGCGAGGCCCCGAAGTCGCGGTAATCATAGGTCAGGCAAACCGCCCCTTGGGTTTCGGTCAGCCAGGTGGCGAATTTGCGGTAATACCCATGGGCGACCCCAATAGCACCGTTGATCAAGATGGCGCGGGTCGGAGCGGCGGGTGGCAGGGTCAGTTCTCCGACCAGTGTTGCTGGGCCGCTGGGCAAGGTGACAGGTTGATGGGTGATCGCCATGGGCTCTCCGTTCTAGACCGATCAGTCTAATCTTAGTATAGACCAATCGGTCCAATGTTGTAAAGAGGAATGAGAGGAGGCTTCAGTTGGCAGATGACAGATGACACACGCGCAAAACTGATCCGCGCTGCGGCCGCCTTGTTTCGCGAACATGGCTACAACGGAACGGGAGTGGCCGAGGTGCTGAACCGCGCCGGGGTGACCAAAGGCTCACTTTATCATCATTTCCCAGGGGGCAAGGCGGATCTGGCGGTTGCCTCGGCCCACTGGGCCGGCGCGTGGCTGACCAAGCAGGTCAATGAGAGCTTTGCGCGGACCGACACAATGGCCACCGGGATTGAAGCGTTGTGTGATGCTATAGCGGAATTGTTCGACCGAACAACCTGGACCGCCTGCCCGATCAATTCAACGCTGCTGGACGGGGCGACCAACGAACCCTTTCAGGCGGCCGCTGGCGAGATTTTCGAAAATTGGCGGGCCGTGTTTGGAAAGCACGCCATGCGATATGGCGCTGATCATCATACCGCGCAGGTGCAAGCGGATAAGCTGCTCTTCATGCTCGAGGGCGCATGGATTGTGGCGCGCGCCCAAGGGCGGTCAGACCCCTTGCGCAAAATCCCATCTTTGCTGGCTGGATAGGCACAAAAGTCCAAAGCGTTTGGAAGCGCCAGCGGCCCCAAAGATGCCGTTTGCGGATTGCCAACGGAGAACATGGGCCTGTGTAAGCAATAAACAGTGACGCCCGCCCCTTGTCGTGAAAGGGCAGGCGCAATTGCCACTTGGTCAGGTTTTGACCGGAGTTAGAGGATCGTGTCGTCGTAGATCAGGCCAGATTTGACCTCGTCAAGTTCCCCGTCAACACGCAGGCGGAAGCCATCGGGGCCGTCGATGCGCACGAACTCCCAAGACTTACCGACGCCCCGCGTCGTCAACGAAAAGTCGTCGCTTGAGCCCAAGGCGCTCAGGTCTACCAAATCACCCTGATCAGCGTCGTAGGTCCGGATCCGTTGCAGGTCTGATTTCGTCGAGTCGCTGGGATCATCGAACACAAAAACGTCGCCATCCGGGTCTTTGGGTGTGACCGGTGGTTTGGACACCACGGGCGCCTCGTCAGGCTCTTCAGCTTTTACCGGAGCGGTTCCGTAGATCAAGCCAGATGCGACTTTGGTGAGCTTCTCATTCACGCGAAGCTCAAAATCGCCTGGACCTTCGATCCGCGTATTCACCCAGCTTTCGCCGGTGCCCCGCTCGACCAGTTTGAAATCACCTTTCACGCCAAGATCCGACAGATCAATACGGTCCCCTTGACTGGGGCTAAACGAAAGGATCTTGTCCAGTCGCGAGGTCGTCGAGTCAGCGATGCGGTCCACAATGTAGATGTCCGCGCCAGATGTGCCTTTGTAGTCAGTCTTACTCCAAGCCAACTGTATCGTTCCGCCGCTTGGCGTCGGTGCGTCTACAGGTTCGGGCGTGGGCTCGGGGGCCGGGGGCGTTGGGCTGGGCGTGCCGCCGCTGCCCGAACTGCTGATAATGATATTGTCGATCGCAATATCCTCGAACTTGTCGTTCGAGTTCTTGTGGCTGATGCGAAGGTCCAGGCTCTTGCCCGTACCGCTAAACGCAGCTGTGTACGTTTTGAACACATCCGAGATCTCGGCACCTTCCCCAAAACCGTCCAAGTTGCCATCGATACGGGGACTTCCGCTATTCTTGCCCTCTTCAACGCCAAATATTTGCTTATATTTGCCGCCGTCTATGCTCACCTCGACTATCAGGCTAGTATCAGCTTCCCAACTGTCAGTAATCTTAGTCGTGGGTGAAAATCGCCACTGCGTTTGCGCAAGATCGATGCTGAACTCAAGGCCCTTCTGCCCGGAAATATCAATACCTTTTGCAGTAAGAACGCGTGTGTCATCCGCGCTGACGCCGTCTATGCTGTCCAAGTCATTGGACGCCAGAAACTTTCCACTTGCTTGTTTGTAAAGGTAATCTCCAGAAAGGCTATCATTGCTGTTGGAGATCGTAAAGAAGTCCGAAACCTTGGTTGGATTATCTCTGCCAGTGGTAACTTTATTGCCCCTGCCATCAGTGATCGTAAAATCACCAAGAGTATTCGTCTTGCCTGCGACTTTTTCGCCTTCGAAATCTTCTTTGAAGATAGTTCTGGCCATTAGTGTTCCAATCTCAGTTTAGTTACCTCTCAACTCCGGATCGGACACTAAAAGGTTTAATCAGGAATTAAAAAAGTAAACTTCAAACGAGGCTGAAAAGCGGCGATTTCCGCTCATTTCCCTTCGGGCAAGTGTAACCACAGGTTGCTGAAACGAGGCATAAATATAGGTTTTGCCAAGGTGCGACTCGACCAATGAATACTGTATTTTCAATGACTAGGCAGGTGATTCCCCGATTTAGCAAGTAGAATGACGGCCCTTCATGTTCCTATAAACAAGCGTTCATTAGTAAAATGGTTTACGGCCCGTTAACTTGACCGGCAATGTCTTGCCGCGAGATCAACTGGAGCGTGTGTCATGTCCAAATTTGACCAAATTTCGGTCACAGCGAATCGAATCACTAAGGTCGATTCCGGCGCGAGACGTGGATCCGCTGAAATTGACATAAATCACAAAACGCAAAAAAAAGACCCGGGCAAGAGCCCGGGCCAGTTCCAACAGGGAGGTGGTGCCTCTACCCCGGCACCATCGGGGAACAACTATATATTCCAATATGTATGTGGCAGCATTCGGGCGGAATGCGTACAACAAAATGTTAATTCGACAGTCTGTACCCGCCAGATTCCGTCACCAGTATGCGCGCGTTCGAGGGGTCCGGCTCGATTTTTTGGCGCAACCGGTAGATGTGCGTCTCCAGCGTATGCGTAGTGACACCCGCGTTGTAGCCCCAAACCTCGTGCAACAGCGTGTCGCGCGGCACCACCCCGGCCTCGGCCCGATACAGATACTTCAGGATATTGGTCTCTTTCTCGGTTAGGCGGATCTTCTTCTCCTCTTCTGTCAGCAGCATTTTGGCGGCCGGCTTGAAAGTATAGGGACCGATGTTAAAGATCGCGTCCTCAGATTGTTCGTGCTGGCGCAACTGCGCGCGGATCCGCGCCAGCAGCACGGGAAACTTAAACGGCTTGGCGATGTAGTCATTAGCGCCCGCATCCAGACCCAAGATTGTGTCCGCGTCCGTGTTATGCCCCGTCAGCATTAGCACGGGGCATTTCACACCTTGCTTACGCATCAAACGACACAACTCGCGCCCGTCCATATCCGGCAGACCAACGTCCAAGATGACTAAATCAAATAGCGCTTCTTTGGCCTTTTCCAACCCGTGCGAACCGTCGCCAGCCTCGAACACGTCGAACTCTTCGGTCAAAACCAACTGATCGGCCAGGGCCTCGCGCAGATCCTCGTCATCGTCGACCATCAGGATTTTCTTCACGTTACTCATCAGAGCGCCCCCTTTCATAAGACTTCCAGGAAGTGGTGCGCGCAATTAAAGGATTGAACAAGCGCTGCATTTGGCGTTTCACGCGCACGTGTGCCCGGCCCCTGATTTGTTTCACTTTCAGGTGTCTGGCGGTATAGGGTTGAAATGCTTTGACAGGGGATGTCACGCAGCCGCGAGGGGTGCGGGCAGGGCCCTCACGGAAAGGTCAGCACGTGGGTTTGGATCTGACACCAGCCGAGCGAGTCGCAAGAGCGCGGGCCGACCTGCGGATGGGCGCTGTGATCGTCCTCAGCGGGCCTGGCGGCGCGGCGTTGGTTCAGGCGGCCGAGGCCGCGAGTGCCGCGCGGCTGGCGGATCTGCGGGCTTTGGGCGAACCCCAATTGGCTGTGACCCGTTGGCGGGCCGAAACGTTGCGGGCCCGGGCCTATGACGGCGATTTGGCCCGATTAGTGGTGCCGGCGGGGGCCGATTGCGAATGGATCTGGTCCGTGGCTGATCCAGCCACGGATTTGGACACGCCGATGAAGGGGCCTTTCGCCAGCGCGCGCGGCGGTGATGCGGGGTTGCATCGGGCGGCCATACGTCTGGCGAAAGAGGCGCGTTTGCTCCCCGCCGCCCTGGTATTGCCGCTTGAACAGGCGACCGCTCTGGCGCAAGCGCATGATCTGACGCACTTGGATTTGAGCACATATGACGCCCTGCCAATCACACTGACCGAGGTTGCGGCGGCCCGGGTGCCCCTTGCCATCTCGCCCCAGGGCCGCGTGCGGGTGTTCCGCCCGGTGGATGGCTCAGAGGAGCACTACGCGGTCGAGGTTGGCGCGCCGCGGCGCCCAGGGCCCGTGCTCACCCGCCTGCATTCGGCTTGTTTTACGGGTGACGTGATCGGGTCGCTTAAATGCGACTGCGGTGCGCAACTGAACAGCGCGCTGGCGCAGATTGGGGCCGAGGGCAGCGGTGTTCTGCTCTATCTCAATCAAGAGGGGCGCGGCATTGGTCTCGCCAACAAGATGCGCGCCTATGCATTGCAGGACCAGGGGTTCGATACGGTCGAGGCGAACCACCGCTTGGGGTTCGAAGATGACGAGCGGGATTTTCGTATCGGGGCCGAGATGCTCAAAGCCCTGGGGTTCGATGCGGTGCGCTTGATGACGAACAACCCCGCGAAAGTGGCGCGTATGCAGGCTAATGGTGTCACAGTGACCGATCGCGTCCCTTTGCGGGTGGGGGCCACGCCCGAGAATGCGGACTATCTGTCGGTGAAAGCCACTAAATCCGGGCATCTGCTATAATGTCGCCCGCAGGGTTTGGTGCATGAAGCGAACAGATCTCGTGGTCACGCCATGGGGCGCGCGGTTTCGGGGTCGGTATATCCCCTGTGCGATCGGCCATGGTGGTCTGACGTGCGATAAGCGCGAGGGGGATGGCGCAACACCTCTGGGAACGCATCGGTTGATTGGTCTGCTGTACCGGCCCGATAGAATTGCCCGGGCGGCCCTGCCCGACTGGGCCCGCCCCATCGGGCCGTTTGACCGTTGGTCCGATGATCCCCGCGATCCCGAGTATAACCACTATTTGCCCGGCGCCGCCGCGCATCGCTACAGATCCGAAGTGCTGCACCGCGCGGATCCGCTTTACGATGTGGTTTTGCTGACCGATTGGAATTGGCCCTTTGCCCAGAAAGGCAAAGGCTCAGCCATCTTCGTGCACAGTTGGCGCAAGCCTCGACACCCAACCGAGGGCTGCGCCGGATTTGCGCGACAGGACCTGCTCTGGATCGTGAATCGTTTGCGGCCAGCGGATCGTCTTGTCATCCGAGGATCGACCATGATTTCTGTGCCAACCGCGCGTGAGCGCATTTAGACTTGCGCGCGTCCGCGCGCTCTATTTGGTTGGTGACACAGGGACCCGCGCGCCAAATATGGCGGACCCGACGCGAATATGCGTTGCCCCCAGCGCAATCGCGGCCTCAAAATCACTGCTCATACCCATGGACAGGCCCGACAACCCGTTTCGCGCAGCTATTTTTGCCAGCAGGGCAAAATGCAGGGCGGGTTCTTCGTCCACGGGGGGAATGCACATCAGACCCCGCAGGGGCAGATCCATGGTCCGGCAATCTGCGACAAAACCGTCAACCGCTGTAGGGGGAACGCCCGCCTTTTGCGCCTCTTCACCGGTGTTCACTTGGATGAACAACGGTGGGCAAGTGCCACGAGCCTGCGCTTCGGTCGCCAGTTTGCGCGCCAGCTTCTCGCGGTCCAACGTGTGGATCGTGTCGAACAGATCGAGCGCGTGTTTGACCTTGTTGGTTTGCAATGGCCCGATCAGGTGCAGGTTGATCCCGTCATATTTTGCGCGGAAATCCGGCCATTTGCCTGCGGCTTCTTGCACCCGGTTCTCGCCAAAGCAGCGGTGGCCTTGCTCCAGCACGGCACTCACCCGTTCATTGGGCTGCACCTTGGACACAGCGATTAGGGTAACCGACGCAGGGTCCCGACCAGCTTTGGCGCAGGCGGCCGCGATGCGTGAGTGAATTTCTTGCAGGCTCATGGGCGGTGACATAGCGCGCCGGGCAACCAAAGGGAATGTTTGACAGACGCGCGCGGTGTCCTGAAAGTAGGGTCATGCCTGACAACCCTTTATGCGACGCGGTGACGGCCCGAACCCAAGAGTTGATCGCGCTGACGCAGGATCTGATCCGCATTCCCACGTTGAACCCGCCAGGCGACAACTACCTTGAGATTTGTGAGTTCATAGCGGCCCGTCTTGCGCCGCGGGGCTTTGATACCAAGCCGATGCGGGCACATGGCGCGCCGGGCGATAGCGATGTGTATCCCCGGTGGAACCTTGTGGCGCGGCGCGAGGGGCGAGCTGCGGGGGCTTGCGTGCATTTCAACAGCCATATCGATGTGGTCGAAGTGGGCAAGGGCTGGACCGTTGACCCCTTTGGCGGCCTGCTGCGCGATGGGCGGGTCTATGGCCGGGGATCTTGCGATATGAAAGGGGGCCTCGCCGCCTCGATCATCGCGGCCGAGGTCTTTGTGGATCTGCACCCCAACTTCGTGGGTGCGGTCGAGATCAGCGCCACCGCGGACGAGGAGACGGGCGGCTACGGCGGTGTGGCCTATCTGGCCGAGCAAGGGATCTTCGCACCCGGCCGGGTGGACCATGTGATCATCCCCGAACCGCTGAACAAGGATCGGATCTGCCTGGGCCACCGCGGCGTCTGGTGGGCCGAGGTCGAAACCCACGGCCGCGTCGGCCATGGCGCGATGCCCTTTCTTGGCGACAGCGCGGTCCGGCACATGGGGGCCGTGCTGGCCGAGATGGAGGCGCGGTTCTTCCCGGCACTGGCTGAAAAACGCACCGCGATGCCGGTCGTCCCCGCCGGGGCGCGGCAATCGACCCTGAACATCAACTCGATCCACGGCGGCCAGGACGAACTGCCCCCCGATTTCACCGGCTTTCCCGCCCCGGTGGTTCCCGACAGCTGCCGGATGATCATCGACCGCCGGTTCCTGATCGAAGAGGACTTGGACACCGTCAAAGTGGAATTCACCCAGATGATGGAGAAGGTCAAAGCCCAGCGTACCGGATTTCGCTACGACATCCGCGACATGCACCAGGTGCAACCGACGATGACTGCCCAAGACGCACCCGTGGTCGGCGCCGTGACCCGCGCTGTGGAAAATGTACTGGGCGCGGGGCCTGAATATGTCGTCTCGCCCGGCACATATGATCAAAAACACATCGACCGGATTGGAAAGCTGAAGAACTGTATCGCCTATGGACCCGGGATCTTGGACCTTGCGCATCAACCCGACGAATGGGTCGGGGTTCAGGACATGGTGCAGTCGGCGCAAGTGATGGCCTTGTCTCTGGCGGAACTGTTGGGTGGGCAGGGTTGAAAAGATGTATGCGTATTTCAATGAAAACCCATGAATACATCAAAAAATTTCAAAGAGGCTCTTTAAGGGCTTGTTTCATTTTGAGATTGAAATAAAATTTGGCTAAATCTGGCCGTAATATTTTTTCAAATTTGTAGTATATATATGCCTTATATTTAAAAAAGCCACCTTTTAATGTGGAGTTATATTGGGTGAATATTGAATGGAATCATCGTCAATGCATAGTCTGCCAAACATCTGTGTCGCTTACTATTGAGCATGTGATACCAAAGAGCCTCGGCGGTATCCTTGAAAGTCGCTTCCTGTGCAAATCCTGCAATGATCGCTTTGGACATGGGTTTGAGGCAAAGGCTCGTCTCGCACCAGAGATTCGCGAGACGGTCTTCGATCTTGGAGAAAACTTCCGCGAGTTAAGCGAGAACCTTGAAAAGGGTGCTCTATACAAGAGCGCCTTTGGCGAGCACTCAACTGTACAGAAACTTCGAAAAAATGGCGACTTTGGCCCGACAAAGCTGGACGATGCCTCTCTCATTGTTCCGGAAAGGGAAGCGGCTGAGAGTCTTCTGTGGTTGCCGCCCGTGATGCAAGAAGATTTTGTTCCGATGAGCATGTGATCAAGTGCGGTCTTCTGTCAGGCCTTTAAGTGCGGCGTTTTCAGAAGCCGCTGGCCGGTATGGTGATCTGCGGAGCAGG
>CALICM010000002.1 GCA_938049225.1 uncultured Paracoccaceae bacterium | reverse complement strand
GCATAGCGTCCCTTGTTGCGCTCATATCGAACACGGGTGATGTCAGTCCAAACCATGGCGATCTCCTTCGAATCTTTGACAATCCGAATGAATCACAAACGACTGATATCACTCAATGAGTTTCGGGGTGGACACTTAGACAGCGCCTCAACCTCAGCCAGGCGCGGCATCGACGGCGCTGTCCCTGCCCGTGTGACCGAGATGCCGGCCGTTACACAGCCCAATCGCACCGCCGCCAAAGGCGTGTCGCCTCGCGCCAATCCCGCACACAGCCCGCCATTGAAGGCGTCCCCGGCACCCGTCGTCTCGACCACGCGTCCCGCGTCCACGGCGGGCACCAATTCTGACGCCTCGCCAGAGTGATACAGGGCACCCTGTGCCCCTAAAGTCAGGATCGCGGTCCCCACGCCCATGCCGCGCAGGGCCGCGGCCGCCGCGCGAGCTTCCGCGACCGATGTCACCGGTAGTCCAGTCAACTCGGCCGCCTCGGTCTCGTTCGGCGTCAGATAGTCACAAAGCGCCAACATCCCCGGCGGCAGGTCGGCCGCTGGGGCCGGGTTCAACACCGTGGTCACCCCGGCGCCCCGGGCAATTTCCAACCCTCGCATCGCGGCATCCAGCGGCTGCTCCAACTGGGTGACAAACACCGATGCGCCCTCGATCAGCGCCCGCTGTGCCTCGATATCCGCGGCCGAGATTGTCGCCGCCACGCCGGGGCAGATGATGATCGCGTTGTCCCCGGTTGCCTCCTCAACAAAGATATAGGCCGCCCCGGTGTAACTCTCGGCGATTTGCTCAACGACCGGCGTCACACCCGCCTCGGCCCAAGTTGCCAAGGCCATATCCGCGAAAGGGTCCTGTCCCAGCTTGGACAAAAAACGCACATCCGCGCCCAGCCGCGCTGCCGCCACCGCCTGGTTCGACCCCTTGCCGCCAGGGCCCAGCGCAAAGCTGTTGCCCAGGATGGTCTCGCCCATCCGCGGCGCCCGGTCGGCGCGATAGGCGGTGTCGGCCACAAAGACCCCCAGATCGACGATATAGCCCATCGCTCAAGCCTCCGGCGGGATCACACCCTTGCGCAACGCGAAACAGCCGTAAAACCGCCGCTCGTGGCTTTGGATCACCGCATAGGCCCCTTTGGCACGCTCGTAAAACGCGAACCGCTCGATCCCGATCATCGGCCAGGGCTTGCCCTCGGCCTCGTCGATCACTGCCTGTACTTCGGTCTGCACTGGCAGCACCTCGTCGGGCGCGTCGACCACCTCCATCCGGGCTGCACTGTCATCCACAAAAGTGTCCAACTGCAGCACTGACAAAACAGCCCGGGCCACCCGTGGAGCATCGGCATCGATCCGCAGCAACTTGCCCAAAACCGTTTGCCGCGCCACGCTGTCCGCCGGAAAATTCGTGTCGCAAATGATCAAATCATCCCCATGCCCCATCGCGCGAAGCGCCCGCAGCACATCCGCGTTCAACAGCGGATCGATCCCCTTCAACATGCTCGTCCCCTTACTTTGTCCCCAAAATATCCCGGGGAGCGCGAGGGGCTGGCCCCTCGCTGGCCCCTAGCCCTCCAGCCGCGCGCCGCTTTCGGCATCGAACACATGCACCTGATCTGCGCGCGGCATCAAATGTACCCGCTGCCCGGGCCGTACATCTTGTCTGTCGCGCAGCGCTGCGATCACCTCGCGCCCTTCGACCCGTGCGAACACCAAGGTCTCGGGGCCGGTCGGTTCAACCACTGACACCTCCGCCGCCAAGCCCGCATCGCCCAGCACCAAATGCTCGGGCCGGATGCCCCAAGTCACCGCGCGCCCCGGCGCCAAGCCCGCGCGCCCGGGCAGCACTGCTTCGCCCACGCGCACGCCCCCCTCAACCGCCTCGCCCGGCAAAAGGTTCATCGACGGTGCGCCGATAAACGTGGCCACAAAGAGATTAAGCGGCCGGTCGTACAGCTCCAGCGGGCTGCCAACCTGCTCGATGCGGCCGTCCTGCATGACAACAATCTTGTCGGCCAGCGTCATCGCCTCGATCTGATCATGGGTGACAAACACCGTCGTGGTCTTCAACCTCTGGTGAAGCTCTTTAATCTCGGTACGCATCTGCAGGCGCAGCTTGGCGTCCAGGTTGCTCAAAGGCTCGTCGAACAGAAACACCTGCGGGTCCCGTACGATCGCGCGCCCCATCGCCACCCGCTGCCGTTGCCCGCCCGACAGCTGCCGGGGGTAGCGGGCCAGATAGTCGGTCAGACCCAGGATCTCGGCCGCATCGTGTACGCGCCGGTCGACCTCGGTCCTCGCCACGCCCGCGACTTTCAGCGCAAAGCCCATATTCGCGGCAACGGTTTTGTGCGGATAGAGCGCGTAAGACTGGAACACCATCGCGATATCGCGCTCGGCCGGCGGCAGGTTGTTGACCACCGTCTCGCCAATGGCGATCTGCCCGCCGCTGATCCCCTCCAGCCCGGCGATCATCCTGAGCAGCGTCGACTTCCCGCAGCCCGAGGGACCCACCAGTACCACCAACTCGCCATCTGCGATGTCGATATCCACCCCATGGATCACCTGCGTCGCCCCATAAGACTTTCGCAAATCCCGAATGGCCACTTGCGCCATACGGCGGACCTCCCCTTGCACTCTTTTCAAAATGAGTAGCCCAGCATTACCGCCCTGTCTATTGCGACCGCCGCGCCCCGAACCCACCCGCCAACGCAACGGAAGCCGGGTGGCGCGCGCTTTAGGTGGGTTGCTGGCCTCCCAGCCTTCAAGCCGAGGCACCACCGCCCCCTCACACCCGTTGACAGGTGCCGGGGATGGGTCATACTCGCGCTGATCTTCGAAGCGGCTGCGATTGTTCAACAGTCCGAACAGGTTAGCGGGGTTTTCCCTGATACCGGACCCTTGGGCGCTATGACGGCCGCACGAAGTTTCGCGTTTTTGACCAAGGGGAGGAACACCATGAAAGTTGATCTTTATAACTATATCCGCCAAGCGCAAATGAGCCGCAGGACCATGCTGCAGGGCACCGCTGCTGCTGCCGCCATGACGGCATTGCCAAAGGCAACGCTGGCCGATGGACACGCGAATGTTCGGGCCGAGATCCTGAAAATCCCCGGCGTCGGCGCGGGCTCGCCCACCGATGCCGACTGGCAAAAGGTCGGCGAGATGTGCCTGGGTGGCACGCGCGAGACCGTGGCCGAGGGCGAGTTCGCGGGCGTCGAGCTGACCTTCATGGGACTCAACAACCAGAACCTGCACAACTTCCTGTTCCGCGGGTTCCTCAAACCCTGGGAGGCCTATACCGGCGCCACGATCAACTGGATCGATCTGGCCCAGGCTGACTACAACGCCCGCCTACAGCAATCCATCGCCACCGGCACCGTCGATTTCGACATCATCGAAATGGGCGCCCCGTTCGAGGGCGATGTGCTGGGCAAAGGTCTGGCCAGCGAGATGCCCGATTGGGTCCAGGACCTGATCGATATGGACGACTATGTCGACTATCTTAAGGCGCCGGTGGGTACCTGGGACGGCAAGACCTATCGGATTTCCATTGACGGCGACTGCCATACCTTTGCCTATCGCAAGGACTATTACGAAAACGCCGATCTGGCCGCCGCCTGGGCGGCCGAAGGCGGCGCGGGCGATTGGGCGCCCCCAACAACTTGGGAGCAGGTGCAGGCACATTCGAAGTTCCTTGCAGGCAAAGAGGATCCGCTGACCGGCCTGCAAGCGCATGGTTTCCTCGACCCGCTTAAGGGCTGGGGTGGTTTCGGGTTCTACTTCCTCGAAGACCGCGCGACGGCCTATGCCAAACACCCCGACGATCCCGCCTGGCTGTTCGACCCCGACACGATGAAACCGCGGGTCAACAACCCCGCCTGGGTGCAGGCGATCCAGGATGTGATGGACCTGATCGGCACCGCCGACGCCTATCCGGCGGACCAGATCAACGCCGATCCTGGCACCACCGCCTTCCAGCAGTTCTTGGCAGGCACGGGCGGCATGCTGGCCTGGTGGGGCGATGTCGGCTCCAGCGCGCGCACCTCGGACACCTCGGTGGTGGGCGATGTCGTAGGCTTCGGCGCGCTGCCAGGATCGGAACGGGTTTACAATTCGCAGACCGGCGCTTGGGAGGATACGCCGAACGAAAGCCCCAACATGGCCTATATCGGCTGGGGCGTTTACGTAATGGCCACGGTCGACGGCGACGAAAAGAAGAAAAAGGCCGCATGGTCGGCCGCAGCCCACCTGGGCGGTAAGGACCTGTCGCTGTGGGCCTCGGCCTATCCGTCGGGCTTCCAGCCCTATCGGAACTCCCACTTCAACTACGAGGAATGGGAGGAGGCGGGCTATGACCGCGCGTATATCGAGGATTACCTCGGGTCGAACGCCGACAGCTACAACCACCCTAACCCGGCCATCGAGCCGCGTATCCCCGGCATCTTCCAATACTATTCGGTGGCCGAGGACGAACTGGCCAAAGGCTATGCCGGTCAATACGGCTCGGCCCAAGAAACGGCGGATGCAATTGCGGCGGAATGGGAGAAGATCACAGACCAGATCGGCCGCGACAGCCAAATCGCGCTCTACAAGGCCTCGCTGGGTCTATAACCACCTGGATCCGGCGGCCCGACCGCCGGATCCCCTTTGCCCGTAAGGTACAAGATCGAATATCGCGGGCCTTGGGGACACTCCGCAGAGCCACAATCGGGGACCTGTCCCTCAGACCAGCCGTTGCAGGTTTCCATCGCCAGAGGAAAAGTGGCGCATCCTGAATTTTCGACTTTAATCACAACGAGTCGGATCCCACCGACACAATGCTCTCAACCAATTCTGCCGCCGTCGTCAGCCCCCGGCCCGTGGCTTGCAGCATCCCCGGCAGGATCATCCATTCCAGCGTCCAGGCAGATCCCGACCGCTCTTGCTCGTGCACCAGGGCCTGGTGCATGCCCCCCAGTTGCACTGCATTGTATCGTGCCAAGCTGACCAGTAACTCAGCCAATACCGGGTTCCGCTTATGCGCCATGGCCGACGAGCCACCGCCGCCCAACAGCACGATCTCGTCCACGCCCTGTTGGGCCATCAGCGCCATATCCTGGCCCATCTTGCCCAAGGACCCACTGACCAGCGACAGCCATCCCGCCAGCTCGCCCAATCCATCGCGCATCGCATGCCACGCTTTGGGCGGACAGCTTAGCCCCAGTTCCACCGCCATCGCTGCTGCCACGGCATCGGCCTGGCCATCCCGCACGCCCACCGGCCCACCCAATTGCAGTTGCAGCACGCGCGGCCGCATCTCGGCCAATCGTTTCGCGTGCTGTGTTAGTGGCCGCCGCCACGTCGCCACCCGATCCGCCACCGTGATGGGCAAGGCCGTCTGCATCCGCGTCCGGCCCATCAGCGCGCGAGGGCCTTGGGTCGCGACCAGACCATCCAACGCCACCTCCAACGCCGTCAGCCGTGCGTCGAACACGTCCAATACGCCACGCAGCGCCAGCACCAAAGCGGTATCAATCACATCCTGCGAGGTCATGCCCACATGCACAGCTGCCTGCAGCGCCTCGGGCACCTGGCCACGCAATTGCCGCACCAGATCCGGCACCGGCATCCCGTCCCGCGCAGTACCCACCCGCAGGGCCTCCCAGTCGATTTGCGCCGCATCAATCGCCTGCGCCGCGCGCCGCGCCACCCCCTCGGCGGCCACGCCCGCAGCCCCCAGCGCCCGCGCGTACGCGCTCTCGACCGCGATCATCTGTGTCAACTGCGCCTCGGGCGCCAGCAGTGCTGCGACCGCGTCATCGCCGAAAAGCCCCCCCAACCAAGGGTGCGCGAAGACGTCTGTCATGCAGGGCCAAGCCCCAGGATCTGCCGCGCCTGGGCCGGGGTTGCCACAGGGCGGTCGTAGCGCGCGCACAGGTCCGCCGCCCGCGCGATCAGCGCCGCGTTCGACGGCGCCAAAGTCTCGCGGTCCAACCGCACATTATCCTCGAGCCCCGCACGGGTGTGCCCGCCCGCGGCAATCGCCCATTCGTTCACCACGATCTGCGCTGCGCCGATACCCGCCGCACACCACTCCGCCTGGGGAGCACGGGCGCGCATGGTCTGAACGTAGAAATCGAACACCGCCCGATCCGCTGGCATCGCGTTTTTCACCCCCATCACGAACTGCACATAGAGCTTGCCGAAAAGCCGCCCTTCGCCGTGCAGCCGGATCGCCTGCAGAATGTGGCTCAGGTCAAAGGCCTCGATCTCGGGCGTGACGCCATAGGTCTTCATCTCGCCCGCCAGCCAATCGACCAGGTCTGGCGGGTTCTCATAAACCCGCGTCGGAAAATTATTCGATCCAACCGACAGCGAGGCCATGTCGGGCCGCAGCGGCAGCATCCCGCCCCGCTCCCGCCCCGCCCCGGACCGCCCACCGGTCGAAAATTGGATGATCACACCAGGGCAGTGCTTCTCAAGCCCCTCTTTCAGGGCGGCGAATTTCTCAGGGTCGCTACTGGGGGTCTGGTCGGCGTTACGTACATGTGCGTGGATGATCGAGGCCCCCGCCTCAACCGCCGCATGACTGCTTTCCACCTGCTCGGTGATCGAGATCGGCACCGCCGGATTGTTCGCCTTGGTCGGCAATGACCCGGTGATCGCACAGCACAGGATACAGGGTTTTCCCGCCACGTCAGACATCTAGAAACACCGTCTCATTCTCCCCCTGCAAATACACATCAATGCTATAGCGGTCCCGGTCCGCTGTGGCGATCAGGGTTGCTGCCCGCGCCGGATCGCCGATCTGCCGCAGTACCGGATCCTCGGCATTCGCCTCCGCCTCGTCACCGAAATAGATCCGCGTGTGCAAGCCCAGGTTGATCCCCCGTGCCACGATCCACAGCCCGATATGTGGCGCTTGCAGGCGCCCGTCGGGCCAGGGCACGCGCCCGGGTTTGATCGTGTCAAATCGAAACCGGCCAGTCTGCCCGTCCGCCGCCTGCCGCCCCCAGCCCGTGAAGGCCGGATCCGCGGCACCGCGCGTCTCGGAGGGGCTGTTGAACAGACCAGCATGATCGGCCTGCCAGATCTCGAGCAGCGCATCGGTCAGCGGCGCACCCTTACCGTCCAGCACCCGCCCCCCGACGGCAATCCGCTGCCCCTGCGCCTCGCCAGTGATCATCTCGGTGCCTAAATCCGTGCCGCCGTACATTGCCCCCAGGGCCGCAAGGTTCGGCATGCAACCGATATGCACATAGGGCCCTGCGGTTTGCGAGGCGCTTTCATGCAACCCGCTCATATCCCCTCCATCCGGTTTTCGAACACTGTCGCCTGCCGTCCGCGCAAGACGATGTCAAAGCGATAGGCGCGGATGTCCATGGGCAACGTGCGGTCCATATCCAGCCGCGCGACCAAGCGATCGGTTGCCGCCGTATCGGGAATGGCATTTACGATTGGGCACAAGGCGACATGTGGATCGCCCTCGAAATACATCTGGGTGATCAACCGCTGCGCAAACCCCTCGCCGAAAACCGAGAAATGGATATGCGCTGGGCGCCAATCGTTGCCGCCATTGGGCCAAGGATAGGGGCCGGGTTGGATCGTGCGAAAGGCATAAGTGCCGTCGGCCCCGGTCAGCACCCGCCCACAGCCGCCGAAGTTCGGGTCCAAAGGCGCCAGATAGCCGTCGTTCTTGTGGCGGTATCGCCCACCGGCATTGGCCTGCCAGACCTCGATCAGCGCGCCGCTTACCGGACGGCTATCTTGATCCAATAGCCGTCCATGAACAACGATCCTGGGCCCAATGGCGCTTTGCCCCGGTGTCGCGTAGTTCAAGATCAGATCGTCGTCCAAATCCCCCATCGGCAGATGCCCGAATACCGGCCCGGTCGTCTCGCCCCAGCCATTTTCGACCCGCAGCAACGGCTGCAACGGGGCCCGCAGCGCGGTGCTGCGATAGGCTGGGGTCAGCGCGGGCGGTTGGATGCTGTGATCGCGCGGCGCAAAGGGCTTGGGCCTAGTCGGGTTCATGGGCATCCTCGGCAGCCATTTGCGCAAAGGCTTCCTTCGCCAGTTTCAGCGCGTGATTTGCGCGGGGCACGCCCGCATAGATCGCGACGTGCTGGAAGACCTCGGCCACATCGCGCTGGCTGGCCCCCGTTTTGGCCGTGGCACGGACATGCATCGGGATCTCGTCAAAATTGCCCAGGGCGGCCAGCAGCGCCAAGGTCAGCATCGAACGCTCGCGGCGCGAGATCCCGTCGCTGGCCCAAACCGTGCCCCAGGCCGCCTCGGTGATCAGATCCTGAAACGGCGCGTCCAAATCCGTCACCGCCGCCTGAGTCCGGTCGACATGGCCCCCGCCAAGCACCGCGCGGCGGACAGCCATACCTTGAGCGTGACGGGTCGACTTGGATGTGGTCTCGGGCATCGGCAATCCACTTCGGCATCGACGCCCGACAAAGCAGGCTTCTCAGGGTTCAACTCAGTGCTACCGCTGCGGGTTGGATTTGCCAAGGCACCCGTGCGGCCACGCTGAAACCAGAGTTCCGCGAAGTCGGACGCAATACATTTGCCAGACGCGCTAAACTGGTTAGTCTGAGAGTATGAGTACCCAAGGCGATCTTCTACATACCGTTACCACCGATGACATCTCCCCCGCCAGGATCGCCTTTGGTCGGACCATCGTCTGGGGCTCTTTCGCGCTGCTGGTGGGCTTGGGCATCCTGCAATATTTGCACAGCACCGGCCGCACACCTGGTTTCGACACCTGGCGCCCAGTGCTTTACGCCTATTGCCTGTGGGCAACCTGCCTGTGCTGGGCGCAGGTGCTGATCCGGGGAGAACAGGGCAAGCGCACATTGTTCGTGTTGCCAGCGGTTCTGTTTGTCGTCTCGATGGTCGTTTTCCCGCTGCTCTTTGGCCTGTCGATTGCCGTAACCGATTGGAATTTGGCGTCTTTGGATGGGCGCAAATTCAACGGCTGGGACAATTTCCGGCAGATGTGGGGCGATCCTTTCTATTGGAACGCCCTGAAGAACATGGTGTATTACACACTGGCGATCAGCATCGAATACGTCATCGCCTTCGGGCTGGCGCTGCTGTTGAACTCCCAAATCCGCGCCCGGAAGTTCTTTCGCGTCGCCTTTCTGATGCCATTGATGCTGTCGCCTGTCGCGGTCAGCTGGATGATCGGCAAATCAATGATGGAGACCCGCTTCGGCCCCGCCACCCGGCTGGCCAAAACCCTGGGTTGGGACCGCCCGGCGTGGTTTTCCGACCCCGAGATCGCCCGCCTTATGATCATGATCATGGACGCCTGGACCTGGATCCCGCTGATGATGGTGATCCTGCTCGCGGGCCTGCAAAGCCTGAACAAAGAAGTGCTCGAGGCCGCCCGCGTCGACGGCGCCAGCGCTTGGCAAACCTTTCGCGAGGTGATCTTTCCGCTGATGCTGCCCGTCACCATCACCGCGGTGCTGATCCGGATCATTTTCAAGCTGAAGCTGGCCGATATCATCATTAACGTCACCTCCGGCGGGCCGGGCGGGGCAACGGACAGCGTCACATCTTTCATCTTCCGCGAGTATCGCGACCGGTCGAACGTGGGTTACGGCACGCTGCTGGCGATGGTGTATCTGGTGCTGATCGTCATCGCGATCACGGCCTTTCTGAGCGCGACCCGCCGCTGGATGCAAAGGCCCGAGTAGGATGGCAGAGACACAGATCTTCACCGACCATCCGGCGGACCGGGCGTTTCGCGCGAAGTGGTATTTCAGCCGAACGCTAATCTATGGCGCTTTGGTTTTCTGGGCCTTTGTTTGCTTGTTCCCGATCTTCTGGACCGTCTCGACCTCGTTCAAGATCGCCCCCGACGTGATGAAGGGCAACATCTGGCCCTGGATCGAATTCGCGCCCAAGTGGAAGGGTTGGCAATCGCTGGGCTTGGCGCCCGAGCAATGGGGCCAGATCTCGACCGTGCGCGAGGAGTTTTTGAAACGCTTCATGAATTCGGTGATCGTCTCGGTCTCGGCCTCGACCCTGGCGGTGGGGCTGGGATCGCTGGCAGCTTATGGTCTTAGCCGGTTTTCCTATCGCTTCGGGCCGATGAAAAACCAGGATATCAGCTTCTTCTTCCTCAGCCAGCTAATCCTGCCACCGGTCGTTTTGGCGCTACCGTTTCTGGTGCTGTACAAGGAACTAGCGCTGCTCGACACCCGCATCGGGCTGATCCTGCTCTATACGCTGACGGTGCTGCCCATCGTGATCTGGATCATGCGCGACCAGTTTCAGGCGATCCCGTCAGAGCTGGAAGAGGCCGCAATGGTCGACGGTCTGGGCGTCTGGGGTGCGTTTTTCCAGATCGTCCTGCCCATCGCGCTGCCGGGCATGGTCGCCGCCTTTATCCTAAGCCTGGTTCTGTGCTGGAACGAGTATTTCTTTGCCGCACTCCTGACCTCGACCGACGCGAAAACCCTGCCAGTGATGGTCGCCTCACAAACCGGCAGCCAAGGGATCAACTGGTGGTCGATGGCGGCGCTGTCGACGGCAGCAATTGCGCCCCTGGTGGTGATCGGCGTAGTACTGGAGAAATACATCATCCAGGGAATGGCCGCGGGGGCGGTGAAGTAGTGTTTTTTTTGGCGGGGGCTGCTTGGATGCACAAAAAGTACCCGTGGGGATTCTCCTCGTATTTGTGAGACTCCAAATCGCTACATGAGCCATGTAAATAGACAAGACTGAACAATCGTTGCGTAAATCTGAATACAAACCAGCCAAGTTATCAAAAAATCGATAAGCGTTGATCCAAGACCGACCGACCAAAAAATCCTTGAACTCTATGAGCTAAAGCGTTTCGACTTTACCTTGAGACATGTCTCATCACCTAACGCGTTGAAATCTATGATTTCAGGCAGCGTTAGGTGATTCAAGTTAAAGGCGAAACGCTATTGGGGCAGTGCATGTGACAGCACCTGACCTTTGGTTCGGGGTGCGGGTTGTTTTGAACGCTTTAGTCCTCAACCTCGAACACCTGTGGCACATTGCGCGGCCGACGGGCCAGGAAATATGGCAGCGGGAGATCTTTGGAGCGCAGGAATTCCGGGTTATAGATCTTACCGCTATAACGCGTCCCGTAATCGCAAAGGATCGTCACGATGGTGTGCCCTGGCCCCATCTCGCGGGCCAGCCGCACCGCACCGGCGATGTTGATCCCGGTAGAGCCGCCCATGCACAGCCCCTCCTCCTCGAGCAGGTCATAGATATAAGGCAGCGCCTCGGCATCGGGGATGTTGTAGGCGTGGTCGACGGTCAGCCCTTCCAGGTTGGCGGTGATGCGGCCCTGCCCGATACCTTCGGTCAGAGAGCCCCCTTCTGCCTTGAGCGCGCCATGCGCATAATACTCAAACAGGGCCGATCCATCGGGATCGGCAAGACCGATCTTGACCCCCGGTTTGCGCGCCCGCAAACCCTGCGCGACCCCGGCCAATGTCCCCCCCGAGCCGCAGGCGCAGATGAACCCATCAACCGTACCGTCGGTCTGATCCCAGATCTCAGGCGCGGTGGTGTCGACATGCGCCTGGCGGTTCGCGGTATTGTCAAACTGATTGGCCCAAATCGCCCCATTGGGGTCCGTTTCGTTCAATGCCATGGCCAGACGCTCGGAGTAGCGAACATAGTTATTGGGGTTGCGATAGGGTTTGGCGGGCACTTGGACCAATTCCGCACCCGCGATACGGATCATTTCCTTTTTCTCTTCGCTCTGCGTCTCAGGGATCACCACGACCGTCCGAAATCCCATCGAGGCGCCGACCAACGCCAACCCGATGCCGGTGTTACCCGCGGTCCCTTCGACGATTGTCCCACCGGGGCGCAGACTGCCGTCGGCCACCGCGTGTTGGATGATGCTGAGCGCCGCGCGATCCTTGACCGACTGGCCGGGGTTCAGAAACTCAGCTTTGCCCAGGATCTCGCAGCCTGTCAGGTCAGAGACTTTGTTCAGGCGGATAAGGGGCGTATTACCGACGGCGTCGGCAAGGTTGGATTTGATCTGCATGAAAACACTCCACCTGGGCCCAACCGGGCAGTCAATTGGATAGCGACCCTAGACCGAGGGTTGGAGCGCTGCAAGCAACGAGGGTGTTAGGCCCTGTGTACCAATGGCGCCTATTTAAAGGCCGCAGCGGCTGGTGGGCATGGCGTGCACCCCATGCCCGATCGCCTTTTGTCTTTACTTATGGCAATGAAGGGGCTTCGAGCCCGCATGGCAGCACTCACCCGGGGGTGAGTTTTTTCGACACCCGCCGCTGTGCTCGAACGTGGTGAACTGGTCGGCAACAACCCCGCGTTGTGCCACATGGGCGCTTGCAGCAACACCTCCACTGGCGATTAGGAATGATGTTATGAGTAGTGCTTTGGCCATGGATAGTCTCCCAATTTCAAAAATTAATAAAGTGTTAACCAATATTAATGAAAACTGTGGCGATGCTTTGACCGAAAGGCGGCGCGGTCGGTCACCTCCAATCCCGCAGCAACCCCTCGCGCATCCGCTCCAGCGCCAGCAACGACAGCATCAGCGGGGCGTTGCGGGCCTCGCCGCGCTCCAAGGCCCGCATCGCCTCGGAGCGGGGTAAAATCAGCGTACGGATATCTTCGTCCTCGGATGCCAATCCATGCACCCCCGCTTGCACCTGGGACAGATCCGCCTCGCCGATAAACCCGGTTATGAACTCGGTCAGGATCCCGGGCGAGGAATAATACCGCCCCGTTTCGGCCATCCGGCCCAAGCTCAGATCGGCCTCCTCGGCGGCTTCGCGCCGCGCCGTGGCCTCGGCACTTTCGGCTTTGTCGCGAAGACCCGCGATAACCTCAAGGTTCCAAGGGTTGGGGTCGCGCCGCGCCACCAGACCCGCGCGCACCTGCTCGATCAACAACACTTGATCGGTCGTTGGATCCCAGGGCAGCACGGTCACCGCATCGCCGGTCACGAAAACCTCGCGCCGTAGGGGGCCGGACATCGCCCCATCAAACCGTCTATGTCGGTAGTGCAGCACATCCGTGACAAAGAAGCCGCTGTGCGCCCGCTCGGTGCTCTCCAACACCAAATCCCCAGCAGCGGGCCGGCTGCGCAGCACCTCGGGCGATGCTTCTGCCGCGTTCAGCCGCTGCAGACCCCGCAACAACAGCCCCCGGCCCCGCGCGTGGCCCTGTGGGCGGTGCTCCATAACCTCAGCCCCCATCTCCAGGAACAAGGGCTTGTCCGTCGCCTGCCATGCGGCCAGGTCCCACGCGACGCCCGTCGTTACCACTCGGGCCGAGGGGACATAGACACGCGCCTCCACTGCGCCTTTTGCGGTCAGCACCTTGCGCTGATCTTGAGTATAATCATAGGCCCCGTCGAAGAAATCCAAACACGCCATGATCTCGGCATCCATCGGGGTCAGCAGCAACCCTTGCGCCTGTTGCCCGTCGCGCGCACGAAGCACGGGGTACGGCCCCGCAGCGGCGGTCTCGGTCGCATGATCCAGAAGCACGGCAGGCACCGGGTGCAACCGGTCTGCTGCCTCCCCCAAAACCAACCGCAACACGTCGCTGTCGCGTAACGTGCCGTAAACAAATATCGAAACCGAGGTTGCCGTCATCTCTGCTGCCTTGAAAATTAAGGACCTTCGACTAGGATTAGCGTGGTTATGAAAAAACTACGATGCTGAAGTGATCCAATCCTGGATGGGATCCGTAAGCTTAGTAGGACAAGAAAGTATGGATTTTTCGATGGCGCAGGCACATCCAAATAAAGAGCATCTGGCGGCGTATGCCAGCGGCGCGCAAAGCGAAGGTATGAGCCTGCTTGTGGCCTCGCACCTGACCTATTGCCCAACCTGCCGCGCCGCCGTTGAACAATACGAGGCGGTGAGTGCCGCCATCATGTTTGGCGAAGCGCCGGTCACCGCCGATGGCCCCTCGCTTGAGGCTTGCTTTGCGGCTTTGTCCGAGCCCGCACCGCAGGCACCAACCGTGTCTTCCGCTCCGTCGCCACTGCCGATGCCGATCCGCCAGGTCCTAAACCATCGGAATGTGGACGAGTTGAACTGGAAATTCCGTATGCCTGGCCTGCTTGAGGTCGAATTTGACGATTTCGAGGGAGAGCATGTAAGCCTGCTGCGCGTCCGCCCCGGCACCGGTATGTTGCATCATACGCACGAGGGCGAGGAAGCTACGCTGATCCTGACCGGCGAGATGGAGGATCAAGGCAATGTTTTCCGCAGCGGCGACGTGGCCCTAGCGGACCATAACGACAATCACAAACCGCGCGTCATCGGGGACGAGTTGTGCTACTGCCTGATCGTCATGACAGGCAGTATGCGCTTCACCGGACCGGTTGGCCGCGCGCTAAACTTATTCACGAGAACCCAATGACCCTGCATCGCCGTGCTTTTTTTCAAACCGGAGCCGCCGCCAGCCTGGCGCTGTTGGCCCCCCTGCCCGCTTTGGCCGCCGGTCCTCGGGTCTTCGACCTTTACCGTGGCCGCAAGAAGATCGGCAACCAATCACTGACCGTCGACCGAAATGGCGATCAGATCAAAGTCTCGGTCAGCATCGACATCGACGTGCGCATCTTGGGGCTGCCCGCTTATCGTTATCAACTGGAAAGCCGGGAAACTTGGGCTCAGGGGCAGTTGCAAAGCCTTAGTGCGCGCACCAACGACAACGGAACCGACGACCAGGTTGACGCCCAAAGGGTTGGGGGAGGTTTGCGGATTGACGGAACTGCCTATTCTGGTGTGATTGCAGGCAATCCCGCGACCACAACCTATTGGACCCAAGCTTTTCTTGAGCGCAATGTCTGGATCTCGACCCAGAACGGTTTGCCGTTGAACGTGCGTGCTTCGAACGGCGGGGGGATGGAGGTGCCGACCCCAACTGGCCCCACACAGGCAACCGTTTGGAACATCCGGGGCGATATCGGACGCTTGGATCTTTATTACGACCGCAACGGCGAGTGGGTCGGTAATGCCTTTGACGCCCGCGGGCAGACCGCCCGCTTTGTACTGGCCGAGCGCGGTCGCGACATCGCCAGCCTCTGGTAGCATATGAACGTCTTCTCGCAGGTCGCCCGGCCGTCCGACGGGGCGGCCTGGATCACAGGTGCGTCCGGTGGTATCGGGCGCGCTGTCGCCCTCCGGTTGGCAAATGAGGGCTGGACGGTGCATGCCACCGCCAGATCGGAAACGAATTTGCTATCCCTGGCGGCTGAGGTGACCGGTTCTGGTCGCATCCTCCCTGCGGCTGGCGATGTAACTGATGCCGCGCGCATGACGCAAATTCTGGATGACATCACGCGCACCGGTCCCTTGGCCCTCGCAATCCTCAACGCCGGCATTTACACGCCAATGCGGGCGCAAAACTTCACCGCCGCCACAGCGCGCAAGATGTTTGACGTAAATCTTGCAGGCGTGACCAATGCGCTCGACCCGATCCTCAAACATATGATCGCCCGCAAATCCGGCCACATCGCAGTGACTGCCTCCGTTGCGGGGTATCGCGGTCTGCCCGATGCCGCAGCCTATTCTGCGACCAAGGCGGGTCTCATCGCCCTTTGCGAAGCGCTGGCCATGGACTTGGTCGACCTCGGCGTGCGGATCTCGGTCATCAACCCCGGCTTTGTCGAAACCGAGGCAACCTCTGTAAATACATTCAAAATGCCCTTTCTGATGGCGCCCGATCAAGCCGCCAACCGCATTGTAGATGGCCTCAAAAAACCTGGTTTCGAAATTGCCTTCCCGCGCCGCTTCGCCGTGATCCTACGCACAATCGGTCTGCTGCCCAACCAAGCCTACATCTGGGTCATCCGAAAAATGCTCGGCTGGGGCAAATAACCCTTCCTTCTTCTCGTCAAAAATTCTCACCGGCGGCATCCCACCAAGCATCCGCTTTACTTCCGGGCGCCACGGGCCCCGCGCCCTTTGGGCGTGGGGAGAAAAGACTTGGCCCCGCCCCTGGCGGGGCCCCCGCCAGGTCAGAAACGCAACGCCTTGGCCTGATGCACTTGCGGCAATCGCGCGATCCTGGCGAGCATATCCTCGCTCACCGGCTCGTCCACACCAAGCAGTGCGATCGCCTCATCCCCTTTGGCCGACCGGCCCAGCGCAAAGGTCGCGATATTGATGTTCAACGTGCCCAAAGCAGTCCCCAACGCGCCGATATACCCGGGCTCATCCGCGTTGGTCGTATAAAGCATATGCGCGGCCGGTTCCGCCTCAAGGTTGATCCCTTTGATCTGAATAAACCGCGGCCGCCCGTCCGAATAGATCGTCCCGGCCACCGACCGGGTCTGCGCCTCGGTCGTTACAATCAAGCGCACATAGGATCCAAAGGCGCCTTGCGCATCCTTGCGGGTCTCGGCGATCTTGATGCCTCGCTCACGCGCCACAATCGGGGCCGAGACCATATTCACGCCCCCCTCCCCCACCAGCGGCTTCAGCAGACTTGCCGTCAAAGCCGAGGTCAGCGGCTTCAAATTCAAATCCCCCACACGACCCACATATTCAATCTCGATTTGTGAAATCGGGCTTTCGGTCACTTGGCCCGCAAACCCGCCGAGCCGCTCGCAGAGCTCAATCCAGGGCTTTAGAACAGGCGCTTCTTCGGCGGTGACCGACGGTGCATTTAGCGCATTCGCCACGGCCCCGCGCACCAAGTAATCCGACATCTGCTCGGCGACCTGAAGTGCCACATTTTCCTGCGCTTCCGCGGTCGAGGCCCCCAAATGCGGCGTGCACACAACATTCGGCAAGCCAAACAAAGGGCTGTCCTTTGCGGGCTCGACCGCAAAGACGTCAAACGCAGCCCCGGCAAGCTGACCTGATTTCAACGCCTCGGCCACGGCGACCTCGTCGACCAGGCCGCCACGGGCGCAGTTGATCAGCCGCGCGCCGGGTTTCATTTGGGCAATCCTCTCGGCCGACAGCAGGTTCGCGGTTTTTTCGGTCTTGGGCAAATGCAGGGTGATGAAATCGGCGCGCGCCAGCACATCCTCCAGCGCCTCGACCTTTTCGACCCCCATTTCCACCGCGCGATCCGCGCTTAGAAACGGATCATAGGCCACCACCTTCATTCGCAACCCCAGCGCGCGGCTGGCCACGACCGAACCGATGTTCCCCGCCCCGATCAACCCCAGCACCTTGCCGGTGATCTCGGAGCCCATAAAGCGCGATTTCTCCCACTTTCCTGCCTGGGTCGAGACGTCGGCGGCCGGGATCTGCCGCGCCACCGCGAACATCATCGCAATCGCATGCTCAGCGGTGGTGATCGAATTCCCAAAGGGCGTGTTCATCACCACGATCCCACGCGCGCTGGCGGCCGGGATATCGACATTGTCCACACCGATCCCGGCGCGGCCGACAACTTTCAGCTTATCGGCCTTGGCAACCATTTCCGCCGTCACTTTGGTGGCGGAACGGATCGCCAGACCATCGTATTGGCCGATCACCTCGGCCAGTTTGGCGGGATCTTTGCCCAGATCGGGCTGGAAATCGACCTCAACCCCATTGTCGCGAAAGATCTGCACTGCGGCGTCGCTAAGTTTGTCAGAGATTAGTACCTTGGGCATATCCGCACCCTTCATTCATTGTTTGAGAAACATACCCTTCCTGCGCGGAAGGTTCAGATCACAGGCTCGCTTTGGTTTGCGCAAAGGCCCAGTCCAGCCAGGGCGTCAGCGCCTGGATATCGGCAGTGTCCACTGTTGCCCCGCACCAAATCCGCAGACCGGCGGGTGCATCACGATAGCCGTTGATGTCGAACCCCGCGCCTTCGGCCTCGATCAGTTTGACCATCGCCTTGGTGAAGGCCTTTTGCGCAGCATCCTCCAAGGCCGAAACCCCCGGATCCACGATTTTCAAACAGACCGAGGTGTTGGACCGTGCCGTCGGCGTTTCGACCAAGTTGGCCACCCAATCGGTGCGATCCACCCAGGTCTCAAGCGCTTCAAAATTCGCCTCTGCCCGCGCAATCGTTGCGGGCAGGCCGCCTAACCCCTCGATCCAATCCAGCGCATCAATGCAATCAGCCACCGCCAGCATCGAGGGCGTGTTGATCGTCGCCCCGCTGAAAATTCCGTCAATCAGCTTACCGCCCTTGGTCAGTCGAAAAATCTTCGGCAAGGGCCGCTCGGGCACGTAACTCTCCAGCCGCTCAACCGCGCGGGGGCTGAGGATCAGCACGCCATGCGCCCCCTCACCGCCCATTGCCTTTTGCCAACTGAAGGTTGTGACATCCAGTTTCGCCCAATCCAGATCCTGTGCAAAGGCGGCGGAGGTCGCATCGCAAAACGTCAAGCCCGTGCGATTTGCTGGGATCCACTCGGCATTGGGGACCCGCGCGCCCGAGGTGGTGCCGTTCCAGGTAAAACAAACATCAGCCTCGGCCCGCACGTCGCCCAGGTCCGGCAACGCACCATAGGCGGCCTCCAAAACCCGGCAATCATCAAGCTTAAGCTGCTTTACCGCGTCACTTGCCCAGCCCGCGCCGAAGCTCTCCCAAACCAGCATGTCGACGGGTCGCGCGCCCAGCATCGACCACATCGCCATCTCGAAAGCGCCTGTGTCCGAGGCCGGGACAATCCCGACCTTATAGTCGTCAGGAACACCCAAAACCGCCGCCATCCGATCGATCGCTTCTTTCAGCTGCGCCTTGGGCCCTGCCGCGCGATGCGACCTTCCCAGCCACGCCTTGGACGCGACACCTTCGGCGGTCCAGCCGGGGCGTTTCGGACAGGGGCCTGAGGAAAACTCGGGGCGCAAAGGTTTCAGGGTTGGGCGCATATGCGCCGCGTCGGCCAATTGCCGGTCAGGGAAGCTCATCGACGGCTCCATCGTCAGGGTGACATTTCTGAGCTCGCCACCGCTCACCCATAACCCGGTGACGCGCCCATCGTTCGGATAGCGCAAGCACGCGGGCGCCGACAACCCCAAAACCACAGCGACTTCACATCACCGCGTTTCCCATCCGAAACCTGCGTTTGCCCTTTCAATGGCCCGGCAAAGGCGTATAGAGAGCTTTTATTTTGGCAGGTATTCATGACGCCCCCATCCGCTTTTGCTTGGTTCTTATTGGGTTTTCTGGGTCTGATCTGGGGCGGTTCGTTCCTTGGGGTCGAGGTTGCGCTAAGCGGCTTTGGACCACTGACCGTTGCAGCTCTGCGGATCGGCGTGGGGGCCGTCATTATCCTGTGCGCAGCTTTTGCCACAGGTGTCGGATTGCCCGATTGGCGCAACAAAACCGGGCGCAAAATCTGGCTACACGCCTTTGGCTTGGGAATGCTTGCAAACACATTGCCATTTGCGCTGCTCAGTTGGGGGCAACAACAAGTCACAAGCGGTTTTGCTGGTATTACAATGGCCTGTGTGCCGCTGCTCGTTTTGCCATTAGCGCATTTCCTGGTTCCCGGCGACAGGCTTACACCCCGCAAAACCCTCGGTTTTGCCCTGGGGTTCGTAGGCGTGGTTATACTAATCGGCCCCGCCAGCATCCTGGGCGGGGACAGTGCGGCCCTGGCACGCCTGGCCTGTATCACGGCCGCCGGGTGCTATGCGTGTGGCAGTATCGTCACCCGCCGCGCCCCACCGGCCCCGTTGCTCTCGTTCTCGGCCGCGGCGCTGTTTTGGGCCGCCGCGATAAGCCTGCCACTGGCGCTGGCGGTCGAGGGCGTTCCCGAGGTCCCGACCCTCGGGCCCCTGCTGGGCATCGCGTACCTTGGCCTGTTGCCCACAGCATTGGCCACCCTGCTGTTGGTCTATGTGATCAAAATCGCAGGCCCTTCTTTTCTGAGCCTGGTGAACTACCAAGTCCCGATCTGGGCCACGCTGCTGGGCGCCTTGTTCTTGGCCGAGCCGGTGCCGCCGCAATTGATCTTTGCTTTGGCGTTGATCCTGGCAGGGATGGTTATTGCCCAAACCCGTCGTGATCGCCCGTTGTTTGGTGCCAAGGGAGATCGTTGACGTCTTCCGCAGCGCGCCGCCAGGCGTCCCCATTTGTCTTAAGAAAATACCGCGATTTCGGCCGCGACATCCGCAACGACCTGCTGCAATAGTACTTCGTCCTCGGCCTCGCCCATGACGCGGACCAGCGGTTCGGTGCCGGATTTACGGATCAGCAGGCGACCATCGGCCCCCAGGCGTTGCTCGGCCCCCTTGATTGCGCGTTGCACCGCCTCGGCCTCCAGCGGCGCGCTGCCGGGCGCATAGCGGACGTTCTGCAACAGCTGCGGCACGGGCGTGAACTGCCGCGCCAAGGTGCTGGCGGGCTGCCCGCTGTCGACCATCGACGACAGAAACTGCAGCCCAGCGATCAGTCCATCGCCGGTGGTCGCAAAATCGGTCATCACGACATGCCCGGACTGCTCGCCGCCCAGGTTATAGCCACCGGCGCGCATCGCCTCGACAACATAGCGATCCCCGACAGCTGTGCGCTTCAAATTCAGCCCGCGTGCCTTCAGCTGCCGCTCCAGGCCCAGGTTCGACATCACCGTCGCGACCAAAGCGCCATTTGCAAGGCGCCCCTGATCCGCCCAGAGCCCGGCGATCAAGGCCATCAACTGGTCTCCATCGGCAATCGCGCCAGTCTCGTCCAGGATCATCACCCGGTCCGCGTCGCCATCCAGCGCGATCCCCAGATCCGCACCATGGGCCACGACCAGTTCAGCCGCAGCTTCCGGCGCGGTCGAGCCGCAATCCTTGTTGATGTTATATCCATTCGGCGTCACCCCCAGCGGGATCACCTCGGCCCCCAACTCCCACAGCACCTCGGGCGCGGTGCGATAGGCCGCGCCATTGGCACAATCGATCACCACTTTCAGCCCGTTCAAGCGTTGGTTCTTGGGGATCGTCGTTTTAGCAAACTCGATATAGCGCGCCCGGTCCCCGTCGATCCGTGACGCACGCCCGATATCTGGCGAGGGCACAAGCTCGGCCGGGCCATCCAACAGTGCCTCGATCTCCTCCTCGGCGATGTCGGACAGTTTGAACCCATCCGGCCCAAAGAACTTGATCCCATTGTCCTGATACGGGTTGTGCGAGGCCGAAATCATCACCCCCAGATCCGCCCGCATCGAGCGGGTCAGCATGCCCACCGCGGGCGTCGGCACCGGCCCCAGCAGCAGTACATCAGCGCCAACGCTTGTCAGCCCGGCCGTAAGCGCATTCTCGATCATATAGCCCGAGCGGCGTGTGTCTTTGCCGATCACCACCCGGTGCTGGTGATCACCATTGCGAAAATACCGCCCGACCGCCGCGCCCAAGCGCAGCGCCACTTCGGCGGTCATCGGATATGTGTTTGCCGTGCCCCGGACGCCGTCCGTGCCAAAAAGCCTGCGTGCCATCTGCTCTGCCCTGCGTTTTCCGCTTTGCGCGCAAGGATAGCACAAAGCGGTCGCGCCGGGCCAGCCCGCCCTTTACGTCAGTTGCTGGCTGATCGGATTGGGTATTTATAGAACAAATGCCGTCCGATTTGGGCTGTATGCGTCAGCCGACGCGCCCAGCCGGGCTTAACGGCCGTGGTGTGATAATGCGTGGCGCCCTGGGTGAGGGCCCGATCACGGCCATCCAACATCATCCGCGCAACTTTGCCCACTAACTCATAGGCCTTGGGCTCGTGAAAATCTTCGGGCTGTCCGTCACAGCGGAACGAGAATTGGCAGGCATGCCGCCGGCTCTCGCCTTGCGAGATAACATCGCAGATGCTGTTCGGATACCGTCGGCTGTCGACACGGTTCAAGATAACCTCGGCCACAGCCAATTGACCCTTCAAAGGCTCACCACGGGCTTCGAAATAGAGCGCTTCGGTCAAACAGGCCCATTCCGGACCGCCATCGACCGCTGGGGCGGCGAGAAGCTCTTTGCGATCAAATTCGCCCGGTTGCTCGGTCCGGAACGACACCACCAATCGCTGAGCTTCCATCACCTGCTGAGTCGCGGCGGTGTCCATCATGTTCAACGTAACCACGACCGACGGATCCGCACCGTCTTTTGGCAGCGCGGCGCGCTCAATCTCCAGATCCGGCAGCGCCACGGGTGTAGGGATCCCCACCATGGCCACCCGTTGCGCCACACTCACATTAGAAGAAACGACACGCTCTTGACCCAGCATCATTTCGATTTGCGCATTGATGGCCAGATGGGTCGCTATATCTTCATCTGCAGCATGCCCAGCTTGAACTGAATTCGGTATCAAACCCGCCAAAAGCGCCACAGCCAGGCCAAAGCGGGCCACGACGGGCCGCTTCATCGCATTGTCACTATTCATTCGATCTTGTCCCCACTAACCCCGGCAAAGTCCCCGGGGGGTACAAATTTCACTCGTTCCCACAACAGCGCGTGTATTGACCGAACAATCGCGCTGAGTCGACCCCCCGACCAGGGTTGAGGCGTCGTGTCGCGGTTAACGAATTGTGGCGAAAAAGAGAAAACTCTTTGTCATTAATGTGATCTGCAGCGATGTTAAGACATTCCCATAGGCGGACCTCCACCGGCGAGCACTTTCACACCACACTCTAAGGCGTTGCTTCGAATCGGATTTTTCGAATCACTCTGGCGGCTTCGACGCCACACCGTCACGTGACAACAATGTGGCTTGCGCTGCGGCCAAGCGGGCGATCGGCACCCTAAAGGGGGAACACGAGACATAATCGAACCCCGCCAATTTGCAAAAACGGATCGACTCAGGGTCACCGCCATGCTCGCCGCACAGGCCCAACGTCAGGTCCGCGTTTTCGGCCCGCCCGCGGCGGGCGGCCAGCAACAGCAACTCGCCAACGCCCTCGACATCCAGGGAATGAAACGGATCCTCAGGGAAGACACCTTTGTTGACGTAATCGCGCATGAACCGCCCCGCGTCGTCCCGGCTGAGGCCATAGGTCATTTGCGTCAGATCGTTTGTCCCAAAGCTGAGGAAGGCGCTCGATTTCGCAAGATCCCCCGCACGCAGCGCCCCGCGCGGCGTCTCGACCATCACCCCGATCTTATAGCTGGGTGACATATGCTGCTCGGCCGCGACCGCAGCCGCCACCGCATCGACCCGTGCCTTGACCAACTCCACCTCGCGGTTGGCCGACACCAGCGGGATCATGATCTCGGGCGTGACCGACACCCCGGCCCGCCGTCCCACGGCCAGCGCTGCCTCAAAAATCGCGCGGGCTTGCATGTCATAGATCTCGGGCATCGTAACCCCCAAACGCACGCCGCGCTTGCCCAGCATGGGGTTGAACTCGCGCAGATCCTCGGCCCGTGACAGCACATCCTCAACGGGGCGATCCATCGCGCGCGCCAGATCGGCGATCTCGTCCGGCGAATGCGGCAAGAATTCGTGCAGCGGCGGGTCCAACAGGCGGATGGTTACCGGCCGACCAGGCATGGTCTCGAACACCGCCTCAAAATCGGCGCGCTGCATCGGCAAAAGGCGATCCAGCGCGGCGATCCGCTCCGCCACATCTGTCGCCAGGATCATCTCGCGCATCGCGGTGATCCTGTCACCCTCGAAAAACATATGCTCGGTGCGGCACAGCCCGATGCCGTCCACTTTGAACCGGCGCGCGACCACCGCATCCGCGGGGGTGTCCGCATTGGCACGCACGCCCAGGTCGCGGGCATCGTCCGCCCAGTCCATCAGGGTGTCGAAAGCATCCGTCGGCACCGCAGGCAGCATAGCGGGCGTCCCAGCCAGCGCCTGGCCCAGCGTGCCATCGATGGTCAGCGGATCGCCCGCGCGAAACACACGCCCGTCCTTGACCCGCAACTCGCCCTTTTTCAGGCTCAGGCCCAGGTCGCTGGCCCCCACGACGCAGGGCAGGCCCAACCCCCGCGCCACCACCGCCGCGTGGCTGGTCATGCCGCCCCGCACGGTCAGCACCGCCACCGCCGAATGCATGCCGCGAATATCCTCGGGGCTGGTCTCGACCCGCACCAGGATCGCCGCATCGCCCTGGCTTTGTGCCGCCATCGCCGCCTCGGCCGAGAAACAAATCTTGCCGGTCGCGGCCCCTGGACTGGCGGGCAGGCCGGTGCCCAGAATGTCGCGCCGCGCGCTGGGATCGATCTGTGGGTGCAGCGTTTCGATCAGGTTGCGCGGCTCGATCCGCAGCAACGCATCCTCGCGGCTGATCGCCCCCAACCCCTCCAGATCTACCGCGATCTGTACCGCCGCCCGGGCGGAGCGGCGCACCGGTTCGGCATCCAGGATCCACAGCGCGCCCTGTTCAACCGTAAACTGCACCTCGAAGGTGTCGCCAAAGCCCCGCGTCAGCGCCGCCGATCCCTGGACCAGCGCCTCGAACGCCGCGGGCTGTGCTGCTTCGAGCGAGGGCAGCGTTTGCCCCACCGCTTTGCGCTCATCCTCGGTGATCATATGCGGTGTGCGCACGCCCCGTCCGGCATCCTGTCCCTGCGCGTCGGGCAAATACCGACCCGTCGCCCGCGCGGCACCGGTGGCACTGTCCACGGACTGGAAGCTTCCTGCGCCCGACTGCGCCTGGCCCAGCCCAAATACCATCCGCTGGACAATAATTCCCAGGCCGGCATCCTCGGGCGCGCCATGCGCGGCCCGCAGCATGCGCGCGGTGGGGGCATTCCATTCACCAGCGACCGCCGCGACCGCCCCCGCCAGTTGTGTGCCGAGGTCCTGCGGAAACGCCTGTCCCAACGCGTCTTGATAGAGTGCTTTCGACGCGTCCACGATTTGTGCCAGGTCTTGGGGCCCCAGATCATGGCTCAGCTTCATCTGATCGTAGTAGAGGTTCTCGAAATCCTCGGGATCCAAACCCCTGACGCGCACCGCATAGCTGCGGATCGCACGGGCATAAGCCTCCAGCGCGCCCTTCTCACCGATCTTTTCGCTTAAGCTGGGCAGCACCGCATCGCACAGGCCCAAATTCAGGATCGACTGCGGCCGCCCCCAGGATCCGTCACCGGCCGAGCCGCGCAGCGCAACAATCGGCCCGATCCCGCCGGGCAAAACGGGCAGCGGTGCGCCCGAGGCCACGGCACTCACAGTGTCAAAAGGCAGTGCGACCCCATCGGGCACCGGCAGGCCAAGCGCCATCATCCGGCCCAATCGCGCCGCCCGCTCGCCCACATTTCCAGCCTGCCCTGCCGCTGCGCGCAGCGGCACCAGCCCGGTCCGGGGTGCTTTTGTCAGCCCATCATCCATGTCGCAGTGCAACATAGACTATTTTAACGTTCTGAAAAGTGTCAATCATCGCAGACACCGCGCGGCACATCAGCCCTCGATGGCCGAAAACACCGCAACACGGCCCATGATCACCCGGATTCTGCTCAACAGACACAGCCGATTGCGCCGCACAATCGGGTTATCGTCGTTCACCTTGACCTGATCGAAAAAGGCATCAATCGGTGCGCGGAGGGCGGCCAAAGCGACCATCGCCGCCGCAAAATCCTCAGCCTCCAAAGCCGGGTCGATGGCAGCTTGCGCCTGATCCAAGGCCGCGAACAGGGTTGTCTCGGCGTCTTCAGTGGCGAATTTCACGTCCGGATCCAGCGAATACTCGATCCCGTCCTTCTTCTCCTCAGCCGTCAGGATGTTATTGGCCCGCTTGCACCCCGCCAACACGTTCGCGCCGTCGTCTGTCTCAAGAAACGCCTGTAGGGCGCGGACCCGATTGACCAGCAGGACGAGGTCGTCTTGATCGCCGAGCTGGAAACAGGCGTCGATGACGTCATGCCGAATGCCCTCGGCACGGAGATGTACTTTTAGGCGGTCTGCAAAGAAGGAGAGGAGATCCTTAACGCCAGACTCTAAGAGCGCATTTCGGTGAATTGTGATGTCGCGCGCCTCATCCCTAGCGAGCGCCGCAATGTCCCATTTGGCTGAGATCACTGCGTATGCTCCACTATCCAAACGCTTTTCTCCCTCACGCACAAACGCCGTCGCATGATTGTTAACCTGCAGCGCATGTTCGAGCATTATCTTGCTAAACCTCAAGCGATAGCCCCCAGCAAGCACGATCCGAATAACCCCCAACGCCGCCCTTCTTAGCGCATAAGGATCGCCCGACCCCTTCGGCTTCTCGTCAATCGCCCAGAACCCCGTCAGCGTGTCGATCTTATCCGCCAGGGCCACGACAACCGAGACCGGCGCGGTCGGCACGTCGTCCGATGGCCCCAGCGGCCCCCAGTGCTCGGCGCAGGCCTCAGGCACACCGTCGTCATGCCCGGCTTCGCGGGCGTAATAGGTCCCCATCACGCCTTGCAGTTCAGGGAATTCATAGACCATTTCCGAGGCCAGATCGGCCTTGGCCACCCGTGCCGCCTCTTCGGCCAAATCGGGCTTGGCCCCCACCATAGGGGCGATCGCGCGCGCCAGCGCCGCGATACGCTCAACCCGTTCAGCCTGGGTGCCCAGTTTGGCGTGGAACGTCACATTCTCAAGCGGTTTCGCCATGCCGGTCATACCAACGGACCGCACGGTCCGCAGGTCATTCTCCCAAAAGAACTTCGCGTCCGCCAGCCGCGCAGCCAGCACGCGGGAGTTCCCGGCCAGGATCGCCGCGCCATTGTCCGCCGTCTCGCGGTTGGCCACGGTCACCCATTTCTCGATCCGCCCCGTGCGCGGGTTCCGCACCGAGAAGAACTTCTGATGCTCGCGCATCGAGGTTTGCAAAACCTCCGGCGGCAGGTCTAAAAATTCCGCCCCGATCTCGCCCATCAGCACCACGGGCCATTCGACCAGCCCCGCGACCTCGGCCAGCAGCCCCTTGTCCTCGACCAATTCCAGCCCCTGGGCAAAGGCCAGTTGCTCGGCATCATGCCAGATCTTCTCGGCCCGCGTGTCGCGGTTTAGCAGTACGAATGCCCGCGCCAGTTTCAACTCGTAATCCTCGAACCCGGTGACGGGGATCGCGCCTGGTGCCATGAAGCGATGTCCACGGGTCACGTCGACCGCCGGGATCCCATCCACGTCGAAATGCACCACCGACGCCCCGGCCTCGTCACTCAGCACACATAGGATCGATTGCAAAGGCCGCACCCAGCGCAAGGCGCCATCGCCCCAGCGCATCGACTTGGGCCAGGGGAAGGCGCGAATGACCGCTGGCACAACCTCGGCCACGATCTCGGCCGCTGGTCGGCCCGGCCGCTCGATCACCGCAAAGAACACTTCGCCCTTCTTGTCGGGCCGCACTTCCAGCTGGTCCCGCGTCAGCCCGGTCGAGCGCAGAAATCCCTCGACCGCCTTTTCGGGCGCATCGACCCGGGGTCCTTTGCGCTCTTCGCGTAGGGTGGGCGATCCGCCCACCATCCCCTCGACGCTCAACACCAAGCGACGCGGGGTCGAGAAGGCGCCAGCCCCCCCATAGGTCAGCCCCGCCTCAACCAGGCCATCCGTCACCAGCCGCTTCAAATCCTCGGCCGCTTTGACCTGCATCCGCGCGGGGATTTCTTCGGAAAACAACTCAAGCATTAGGTCAGGCATTCAGAACGTCCATGATATCCGGGGCACCCTGCCAAAAGCGGATGCACCGCCCCAGGTCAAGCCTCAATCCTGGGAGATGCACTCGACGGCCGGGGCTGAAAAGTGGAAATACTGTGTGCTCGATGTGCGAAATACCAGCAAGTTGACCGTGGTGTGCTTGAGCGCGATGACAATTGAGGTTGTGTCGGGATTATGCGCGCCACGATAGTGGTTGTAGAGGCACAAGCGCTGGGCCAGGTCCCGCTTTGGTGCTTCTTCTAGCCGCGGCACCCGATAGGTGAAGGTTACCCCGCCACCATCGGAGACACGCGCATTTTCGAGCACTATCTGGGGGGCGTCTGGCGCGCTTAAGGTGACACCGTTGGCGGAACTGACCGAGAAGCTGTTTTGCAAGGTCGCGGGGTTGACGGGGATACAGGTGTCATCAATCAGAGTGAAACCCGAGCGAAAAATGTCACGGGATCGGTCTGGCACCTCGGGTACTGAGGCCGATGCAATACCAAGCACAAACCTATCCACGGTTGGGTAGTAGCGGGCAAAAGCCGCCCGCGCCGATGGCGCCAGCGCGGCACAAGCGGCAAGGTGAATCGCGGCAAACTCCGTCTCGGCCCGCTCGGTCATTCTTTCGTCGATTAACGTCGCGGTCAGCACCGGCTCAAGAACGCCGTCCAGCCAGTTGAACCGCAGAGTTTCGAGTCGTGCTTCGGTCCCATCGGGGGCGCTGACGCGGAAGCCCGGTGTCGCGCCTAAGGTGGCAAAATCGTCCTTCGAAATCTGCAGTGCAACAGTGTTTCCGGTCCTCACGGGCTGCAACTGGGTTGGATCCGCATCTGTGGGAAGTGGCAAAATAGCCAGCGCAAGAACGGCGGGCAACAGACGGTAGAACATATCGGCTCCTTCGAAAGGCCTAAACAAGCGACCCCGGAGACGTCAATCCGGTATGTCATCAACGGCCGCTATAATCGCGAACCGGTCGGCCAGTTCGGCCAGGGCAGTGCGGTGCACCGTCTCGGCAGGCACCACGCCGCCATAGGGATCGGGCAGCGCCCGCGTTCCTGTCGCATCCATCGCCGCTGTCGGCAAGAACCCCAGATCCAGCGCCGCCCGCGCCGTGGCCGAGACGCACATATGGGTCATGAAGCCACAGATGATCAATTGCTTCCCCGGATGGGCTGTCAGCGCCTCGGCCAAATTGGTCCCAGCAATAGCATTCGGCAGCCCTTTCTCGATCACCATCTCCCCGCCCAGCGGGGCCACATCATCATGGATTTGCCCCTGCGGCGCGTCCGGATCGAATGCCCCACCCGCGCGGCCGCGATGGCGGATATGAATGATTGGTGCGCCCGCTGCACGGGCGCGTCCCAGCAGAACGGCCGCCTGTGCCGTTGCGGCCGCAACGCCCTCCAGCAACAATGGCCCGTTAAAATACTCGTTTTGAATGTCAATTAAGATCAACACAGCATTCGACAGCGCGGCAGGGGTGGTGTCGGCACCGGAAAGATCAAGCAGCGTTTTGGTCATCCGTGGGCTCCTACTTGGCGAAACGTGGGTTCAGCTGACGCCACTCATACCCGCGCCCATCTGGGTAGACCGCCACCAGGCGATCAATTCCGTTCACGTCTTCCACCGCCGCCATGAACGCCACCGCCCGCCCGGCTGCAAGATCCGATGTGAGCGTCTCTGCATCAAAGCAGTCAAACCAGAACGGCGCGGTCAATGGGACTGGATCCTCGGCCGGCGCCAGTCCTTCGAACGCCTCGGGATCAACCTTGAAACACCCCCGGCGCTTGAGGCCAGACGAGGCCGCGTCGATCCCCCGGTAGTCCCCCACCGCAATCTCGCGATCCGCCACCAAGATCGACGCTCGGTCTTCAACCGTCTGATAAAACGCGTAATTCTGTGCGTAGAACAGCCCGCCACCAAAGGTGACGAGCAAAACCAGCAAGCCGATAACCAGGGTCTTGCCCTTCACGGATCGGCCCCAAAACAGACGACATTGCCATCTGGATCCGTCACCTCGAACTCGCGCATGCCATACTCCGTCAGCGTGGGCTCGGACGATAGTGCGGTTTTGCCCCGTACCTCGGATAACAGATCGTCGAAATCAGTCACATGGAAGTACGCCCGCCATTTATCATAAGGCGCCTCGGGACCGTTCCAGGCGATCAAGAACACGCGGGCGCCGTCGCGGCGGAAGATGCCAAAGCCGGTGACCGGCTCGCCAGCCTCTTCCACGCAGGCAAACCCCAGCGCATCGGTCCAAAAAGCCTTGGCACGCTGGTAGTCGCTCACCCGAAAAACGGGCGTGGCAGTTTCGATCGTCATGATACAAATCCTCCGGCCTCGGTCTGCACGAAGGCATCCGCGCAAGATCGGGCAAGTGCCCGCACCCGACCGATGTAAGCCTGGCGTTCGGTAACCGAGATCACACCGCGGGCGTCGAGCAGGTTGAACAAATGGCTGGCCTTGATGCATTGATCATAAGCGGGATGCGCCATGACGATCCGTTTGCCGGTCTTTGGGTCCGGTTGCGGCGCCTCCAGAATGCGCGCGCATTCGGCCTCGGCCTTGTCGAAATCCTGGAAAAGTTTGTTCGTGTCCGCAACATCGAAATTCCACCGGCTGAATTCCTGCTCGGTCTGCCGAAACACATCACCATAGCTGAGCGCAATCGGCGCCTGCGGGTCGTTGAACGGCATCTCCATCACATGATCCGCACCCAGCACATACATCGCCAGCCGCTCTAGCCCATAGGTCAACTCGCCTGCGACCGGTTTGCAGTCATGCCCGCCGACTTGCTGGAAATAGGTGAACTGGGACACCTCCATCCCGTCGCACCAAACCTCCCATCCCAGACCCCAGGCGCCCAGCGTGGGGCTTTCCCAGTCATCCTCGACAAAGCGGATGTCGTGCAGATTCATATCGATCCCGATGGCCTGCAGACTGCCCAGGTACAGATCTTGCAGGTCCGGCGGGCTGGGTTTGATCAACACTTGGAATTGATAGTAGTGCTGCACACGGTTAGGATTCTCGCCATAGCGCCCGTCGGTCGGCCGCCGCGACGGTTGGACATAAGCCGCAGCCCAGGGTTTGGAGCCCAGCGCCCGCAGCGTGGTCGCAGGGTGAAAGGTGCCAGCCCCAACCTCCATGTCGTAGGGCTGCAGAATAGCGCAGCCCTTAGCCGCCCAATAGGATTGCAGCCGCAGGATGATTTCCTGAAAGCTACGCGGGGTGTCAGTATTGGCCATGTGGTACTTTTCCTGCGCTCCTTTGCGCCCGTGTTTAGGGAACCCGTCCGGTGGGGTCAAATGAGATACTGGTAGGGCAGTGTGGGCTTAGCGGATAGGATAGGGATATGCCCTATTCTTGCCCGCTTCGCGCGGCATGGAGCACTGAGCTTACAATTTCTACCCGAATACCCGAACAAAAGAGTCAACATACCCGTTAATAGTTTCAGATCAACCCTTAAAAAGCGCGCTCAATCTTGAATACCGCTGCATACAACCTATCTATCTTATGTATAAAGGAGAATATATGATAGATTTTTTACAAGAAGCGGGAATGATCCCGTTTACAGCGGCGCTCGGCCTTCTGCTTGCACTTTTGATTCTGGAATTTGCAAGCGTCTTTACAGGATTTTCTCTGATCAGTTCTGACGGAGATGGACTTGATCTGGACATTGACGCGGATGCCGGGGTTGATTTTGATCTCGATACGGATGTTGATCTGGATGTTCCCGAATTCGAAATGGGCGAGGTTGATGCCGCCGATCTGGATGTCGGTGGCGCGGATAGCGCACAGGGGCTTTCGCTGTTGGCATGGCTGGGCATCGGACAGGTGCCGACGGCCATCTGGGGGGCCTCGGCGCTGGCGGCATTCGGCCTTAGCGGGACAGCGCTGCAATCTGTGACCCAAACGCTTACCGGTGGGATGATCCCCGCCGCAATCGCAATTCCATTGGCGGTGCCCCCAACCGTGCTGTTCGCCAAGGCGTTGAGCGTCCGGCTTGCGCGCGCCATCCCCAAAACCGAAACTGCAGCTGTGACCAAACGCAGTTTCGCGGGGAATCACGGCACGATCACCCAAGGAACCGCCCGGCGCGGCAGCCCGGCCGAGGTGCGCATGCGCGACCGGCACGGCAACCTGCACCATTTGCGGTTGGAACCTTATGACGACGACGCCGCCCTGCCCAAGGGCACCGATGTGTATGTTACCCGTACCGCCGATGGTACGTTGCGGCTGATGCCGCTGACAGACGATTAATCCGAAACCCCAAAGAGAGGACACCATATGGAAACGCTTATTCTTTTCGTGATCATTCCACTTATTCTGATCGTCTTTATCGGCCTGGTCATGGCCCGACTCTACCGCCGCGCCACGCGCGAAGTGAGCCTGGTCAAAACCGGCTCGGGCGGCAAACAGATCATTATGGACGGCGGCACCATCGCCATCCCTCTGCTGCACGAAATCTCGCTGGTTAACATGAAAACCCTGCGGCTTGAGGTGATGCGCCATGGCGACCAGGCGTTGATTACCCAAGACCGGATGCGGGTTGATGTGGCGGTGGAGTTCTACGTCTCAGTCAACGCGACGGTCGACGGGATTGCCCGGGCCGCGCAAACATTGGGAGACAAGACGTTCAATGTGGATGCGCTGCGGGAAATGATCGAAGGTAAGCTGATCGACGGTCTGCGCGCGGTGGCCGCACGCATGACGATGGACGGGCTGCATGAAAACCGCTCGGACTTTGTCCAAGAGGTGCAGAATGCGGTGTCTGAGGATCTGTTGAAGAACGGGTTGGAGTTGGAGTCGGTATCCCTGACCGCGCTGGATCAGACCCCGTTCGAACATCTGGACGAGAACAACGCCTTTAACGCCGTCGGCATGCGCAAGCTGGCCGAGGTGATCGCGAAATCCAAGAAGGAGCGGGCCGAGATCGACGCCGATGCCGAAGTGTCCGTCCGCCGCTCGGCCATGGAGGCGGAGAAGCTGAAGTACCAAATTCAGCAGGAGGAAGAAGGCGCGCTTATCGCTCAGATCCAGGAGATTGAGACGATGAAGGCCGCACAGGACGCCGAGATCGCCAAACGCCGCGAAACCTCGGAACAGGCCAAGGAACAGGCCCGCATCGCCCGCGAGCAAGAGGTGCGCGCCTCCGAGATCGCCCGCGAGCGCGCGATCCGCGAGGCCGAGATCACCAAAGAGCGCGAGCTTGAGGTCGCCAACCAAGAGCGCCAGATCATCATCTCGCAAAAGTCCGAGGAAGAGAGCCGGGCCGCAGCCTCTGCCGACGCGGCACGGGCCGAGGCGACCAAAGCTTCCGAGGCGATCGAGACGGCCCGGGCCCTCGCCGTCGCCCAGCGGGCGAAAGAGACCACTTTGATCGAGGCCGCCCAGGACGCCGAGCGCGCCGCAACCCGCATCCGGATCGAGGCCGAGACCGAGCGCGCGGCCGCCGAAGACCGGGCCGAGGCGCGGCGCGAGGAAGCCCGGGCCGAGGCGGATGCCGTGACCATCACGGCCGAGGCCAAGAAGATGGACCTGCTGGCCGAAGCCGAGGGTCGGCGCGCCTTGGTCGAGGCCGAGAACGCCATTGCCGACGCGATTGCCAAGATGAAGGTCGACCTGGCGCGGCTTGAGGCCATGCCCAAGATCGTCGCCGAAATGGTGCGGCCTGCCGAAAAGATCGACAGCATCAAGATCCACCAGATCGGCGGCTTGACCGGCGGCGCGGGTGGCGGCTTTTCGGGCGGCGATGGTGCTGGCAAACCGGTGGTGAACCAAGCGCTGGACTCGATCCTGGGCATGGCCGTGCAGATGCCCGCGCTCAAGAAATTGGGTGAAGAACTTGGCGTCAGCCTTGAGGACGGCTTGGCTGGGGTCACGGGCGCCATCGACGCAAGCACTGCGCCGCAAGACCCACAGCCCGAGACCGAAGTGCTGCCGCCCGAGGCAGAGGCAACCACCGCGAGCAAGCCCCGTGGCAAGCGCCCCCGCACGCAAACCGCTGCCGAATAAGCCAGAACTTCGGCAGCGGCCAATCTCGAAAGACAAAACCCCGGCCCCAGCGGCCGGGGTTTTGCCCGCAAAGTGGTGTGGGGCCGAAAAACTGTTGGGCGCCAGGTGGCGGCAACCGTTTCAGCGCCGCCAAAAGGCCAGGGTGAAGAGCACAAACACCGACATCAACTCAAGCCGCCCCACCAGCATCGCGAGGGCGAGCACCCATTTTGCCTCGCCCGGCAGCGCGGCGTAGTTGCCCGCGGGGCCAATGTCGGGGCCCAGACCGGGGCCAATATTCGCCAATGCCGCCACCGCGCCCGAAATGGCTGTGATCGGCGCCAACCCCATCAGGGCCAATGCAATGGCGATTATCGCTAAAGACATGAAAAACAAAACGAAAAATGCCATGACCGAGTTGATCACATCCTCACCCACCGGCCGCCCGTCGTAACGCAGGGTGAACACGCCGCGCGGGCTTTGCAGGCGTTGGATTTGCAAACGCACCGCCGAGAAAAGCAGTTGGTACCGGAAAATCTTGATGGAACAGCAGGTTGAACCAGCACACCCCCCCACGAGCCCAATCAAAAAGAACACCGCGACCGCGAAACCGCCCCAAAGCTGGTAGTCGACGGACGAATACCCGGTGCCCGATACGATCGAAACGGCGTTGAACAGGGCCTCGCGGAATGCCGGTTCAAGTGAAGTCTGAAACTCGAAGAGTTGCCAAAGGGTTAGGGCAAGAACCACGACCACAGTGATGCCAAAGAACCAACGCACCTGGGTATCGCGCCACAGGGGTTTGGCGCTTCCGGCCAGCAGTTGCACATAGCGCACAAAGGGCAAGCTGGCCAGCAGCATGAAAATCACCGCGACATATTCGGGAGCCCCCTTGTGGGCCCCAAACGAGGCATCGGCATTGGCCATACCACCGGTCGCCACAGTGGTCATCGAATGTACCAAAGCGTCAAAAAACGCCATCCCGGCCAAGGAATACCCCACCAGGCAAGCAATAGTCAGGGTGACATAAATGACCGAGATCGAGCCAGCAATCTCTGCCGCCCGTGGCAATATTTTCCCCATCGTGTCAAAGGCTTCCGAGCGAAAGATCTGCATACCCCCGACCCGAAGCGTGGGCAGAAACGCCATCGCAACCACGATGATCCCGACACCGCCGAACCATTGCATCATCCCGCGCCACAGCAGCGTTCCGGTCGGCAGGCGCTCCAAGTCCGCGAAAACGGTCGAACCGGTTGTCGTAAAGCCCGACATCGCCTCGAAAAACGCGTCCGTGACTGTGGCTTGCGGGGCGCCGATCAAAAAGGGGAGAGCACCAAATATCGGCAAAACGACCCAAGTGCCGGTCGTCAAAAGGAAGGTCTGCTGCAACGTCAGCCCCTGCCGCGCGGATCCAGCGCAGGACAAAACCAGGGCCCAGCCAGAGAGAGATGTGACGATAGCCGAGATCGCGAAGGTCTCGCTCTCGCCCCGCCCCTCAAGGATATCGGCGAGCATCGGGAGCGCCATGGTCACGCCCAGGGCCGCCACCAGTAATCCGATCACATAGCCGACGGGTCTGACGTCAATCATGGGTCACGGTTGGCGCGCGGGGTGGCGGGTGTCAAGTCGTGGTGTTGGATGTGGGCGCTGGTGACACCGACCGAAATGCGCGCCTTGCGGCGCAAGTCATTTGAGCCCTTCGGGCGGGTTGGGCGCTGCCCCAAACGGAAGGGTATTCACGAGCAGAGAAGGCTGGGGGATCAGCCGCGGTTCGTGGGATTGCCAATAATCGACATGAATTCGCGGCGGGTGTCGGCCTCGCGGAAGGCGCCCAGCATGGTCGAGGTGACCATCGTAACCCCAGGTTTATGGACGCCACGGGTGGACATGCAGTGATGTTCGCCCTCCAAAACCACCGCAACGCCTTGGGGTTGTAGGACCTCCTGCAACGTGTTGGCGATCTGAGCGTTCATCTTTTCTTGGACCTGCAGCCGTTTGGCAAATGCGTCGACCACCCGGGCGAGTTTCGAGATGCCGACCACCCGGTCCGTGGGAATATAGCCGACATGGGCCTTGCCGATGATCGGGGCCATATGGTGCTCGCAATAGCTTTCATAGCGGATGTCGCGCAAGACAACCATTTCGTCGTAGCCTTCAACCTCCTCGAACGTCCGCTGCAACATGGCCTGTGGGTCTTCATCGTAGCCGCGAAACCATTCCTCATAAGCGCGCACCACACGACCCGGCGTGTCAAGCAGCCCCTCTCGGGTGGGATCGTCCCCCGCCCAACGCAGCAGCGTCCGCACGGCTGCCTCGGCCTCGTCCCGCGTGGGGCGATCCCCGGAGATGCCGGTCTCGTGCTCGGTCTTAATCTTCGGATCGTGGACGTTCATAGGCTCAGCCCTTCTGGTGACTTGTGGTCTGTTCCCTAACATGGGGCGTCATCAAGAAAATCAAATAGTTCTCAAACCAATGTGAGGGCGGGCAATGTCACACGGCCTCCAAAGCCTGTATCAAATCCGCAAGCAGATCCCCCGCATCTTCAAGCCCTATGGAGAGCCGGATTAGTCCCGGACCGATGCCCAGATGCGCCCGATCAGCATCGCTCAGACGCTGGTGCGTGGTCGTTGCGGGGTGGGTGGCGATGGATTTCGCGTCGCCCAAGTTGTTCGAAATCAGGATAATCTCGAGGGCGTTTAGCACCTTAAAGGCAGCCTCTTGGCCCCCGGCCAGGTCAATGGCGACGACCGTGCCCCCGGCGTCCATTTGCGCAACCGCCAGCGCATGTTGGGGATGGCTGGCAAGGCCCGGGAAGATCACTTTGGTCAAAGCGGGATGCCCCTCAAGGCCCTGGGCCACATGCAAGGCCGAGGCTGCTTGCGCGCGGCACCGCAGATCGAGCGTCTCCAACCCTTTCAGCATGACCCAGGCATTGAAGGGGCTGAGGGCACCGCCCGTGTGCTTGAGGTAAGGCTCAAGCGTGCCGCGAATGAAGTCGCGCGTGCCCAAAACCACACCACCCAAGCAGCGGCCTTGACCATCAATGTGTTTGGTCGCGGAATAGATCACCACATCCGCACTCAGATCCAAGCTGCGTTGGAAAATCGGGGTGGCGAAGACATTGTCGACCACCACTTGGGCGCTTTTGGAGTGCGCAAGATCGGCGACCGCGCGGATGTCGACCAACTCCAGCGTTGGGTTCGAGAGAGACTCGAGAAACACCAGTTTGGTGTCTTCGCGGATCGCGGCCTGCCATTGGGCCCGGTCCGCGCCATCTACGAAGGTAACCTCAACCCCGAAACGAGGCAGCAGTGTTTCAACGATATAAAGGCACGAACCGAAGAGCGCGCGGGCCGAGACGATGTGGTCGCCCGCTTTGAGTTGGGAAAACAGCGCGCCGTTGACCGCCGCCATGCCACTCGCGGTGGCGAAAGCATCTTCGGCGCCTTCCAGGGCAGCGATGCGTTCCTCGAACATCGCGACGGTGGGATTGCCGTAGCGAGCGTAGATAAACTCGTCCGGGCCGCTTTCGATGAAGCGTTCGGCGGCAGCCTCGGCCGTGGGATAGACGAAACCCTGGGTCAGAAAGACCGCCTCGGACATCTCGCCATATTGGCTGCGGCGGGTGCCCGCGTGGACAAGGGTGGTGCGCGGTTTCCAGGTCTTTTCCATATGTCTTTCCGCCCCAGAGCGGCCTTTCCAAACAAAAGCCCCGACCGGGGCAAACGATCGGGGCGCCTTTTGGGGAACCGCGACCTCTTTAGCGGTATGTTTAACGTGGCCCGCAATCCGGTGAACAAATCGCCACAATCCGCAGTTATCCTCAAAGCGTGCGATCCGTCAACGCCGATGAAACCTGGATGTGTCACGCTGGCGTCATGGGAACGACACGCGAACGAAGTGTTATCAGGCTATATGTTGTGTAAAGATTGGTCGAGGGCACAATGGCAATCCTAGGTTTTTCAGTTTCTGGAGGGACAATTCGCTGCGCGAATGTCCCCGAAATCCCGTTTGAGGCAGCCTTGGGGGCCAGTTTGCACAAACTGCCAGCGCACGCACCGATTGTGGTGCTGATCCACGGGTACAAATTCTCGCCCTCGCACCCAAGGAGCGATCCGCATCGGTTGATTTTTGCACCGCATGACATCCACACAAAGCCTAAGTTCGCCAGTTGGCCGCGGGGATTGGGATTTGCCTCAGAAACAATCGACGACGGGTTATGTATCGGTTTTGCCTGGCCTGCGTCACAGCGTGACCTGCCGGGATCGCGACTGGGCACTTTTGCACGAACCTATCTGGCCGCAGCACGCGCGGGGCGTCAGTTGGCACGTGTGATCTCGGCCATTCGGGCGATGGCACCGAGTCGGTCGGTACATTTGCTCGCACATTCGCTGGGCGCACGCGTTGCCCTGCAGGCGATCGCGGCCGCACCGCCGGGGGCCGTGGGTCAAACCATCTTGCTTGGCGGGGCCGAATATGATGGAAACGCGCTGGCCTGCCTGACCCAGGGCGCCGGACCTGCAGCGCAGGTGTTCAACGTGACAGCGCGCGAGAATGCGCTGTTCGATCTGCTGCTGAATCGGTTTTCGCCGCCCGAACGGCCGGGATTGCAACCGCTGAGCACCGGGTTGGGTCGGCGGGCGCCCAACACCTTCGACCTGCCGCTCGATCAGTCAGCAACGCTGGCCATGCTGCAGCGCAGGGGCATTGCACTGGCACCGCAAGCGCGGCGGATCTGCCATTGGAGTTTCTACACACGGCCTGGAACGATGGCGCTTTACGAGAGCATCCTGCGGTATCCGAATGTCTGGACACCGGCCACCCTGTGGGCCGAAATGTCCATTCAGTCGCCCAACACAACCTGGTTGGACCGCACAACCCGCGGCGGCTTTGGCATGCCGCTCACCGGACGTTGATTCTGCCGGCCTGACCAAGACCGTGCCGCTTCGGGGATCCGACCAGCACTCTAAGCGTTCCCAATCAAGATCCCCGCCGCCAGCACCAGCGCGCCGCCGACCACCACCTGCAAGCTGGCACGCAGCCAGGGTGTTTCCATATAGCGGTTTTGGATCCAGGTGATCGCCCACAGCTCAATAAACACGACGATGATCGCGACGGTGGTCGCGGTCCAAAAATCCGGGATTAGATAGGGCAGCGCGTGTCCTAACCCGCCGATCGTGGTCATCAAGCCCGTGACAAGCCCGCGGATTACAGGCGAACCACGCCCCGAGATCACGCCGTCGTCGCTGGCGGCTTCAGTAAACCCCATCGAGATCCCCGCCCCGACCGAGGCCGAGAGCCCCACCAAAAACGTGGTCCAGGTGTCACCGGTGGCGAAAGCCGCCGCGAAAATCGGCGCGAGGGTCGAGACCGAACCATCCATCAACCCGGCCAACCCCGGCTGAACATAGGTCAGGATGAACTGCCGCCGCTCACTTTCGGCCTCGGCGCTGCGAACGTCCTCAGGCGTATGCTCTTCGCCCAAGCGCTGCGCCAGTGAAACATGGCTATCTTCGGCGGCGGCCAAGTCGCCGAGCAGCTTTCGGGTATCGGCATCCGTGGTCCGAGCGGCCGCCGCGCGATAAAAACGGGCAGCCTGATCTTCCATTGCCTCGGCCATCACCCGGGTCTTCTCGATGCCTAGGGGCCGGACCAACCAATCAGGCTTGCGCTCGTAATAGCCGCGCACATGCTCGCGGCGGATCAGCGGGATTGTCTCGCCAAACCGCGCCTTATGCAGGTCAATGAGCCGCTGGCGGTGGGTGTCTTCCTCGGCCGCCATTTCGTCGAACACATGCGCCGAGGCTGGAAACGTCTCGCGCAAACCCTCAGCATAGGCGCGATAGATCCGCCCGTCGTCCTCCTCGGACGAGATCGCCAGTGCCAAGACCTCCTGCTCGGACAAATCCTCAAACGCCCGCCGTCCTCGACCAAAGACCCGCTGTAACATCGCCGCGCCCCCCAAATTTGTCCCAAAATATCCCTGCCGGGGCAGCACAACTGCATCCCATCGGCACCCGCAATATTTAGAACAATTCTAAGCCAGGCAAGCCCCGAACGTTAGGTTGCGCGCAGCAACCGTTTGCGCGCCGCCGGGATCGCGCCGATCTCAAGGCCGGTGAACACATGCAGCGTGTTCAGATCCTTGTCGACCACCGCATGATCCGACACCCAACCGCCCATCACCAAATAGGTGCGCAGCAGCGGCGGCATACCTTTCATCGCCAGTTTCAAATTGGGTTTGCGCAGGCGCAGCCGGGCGGCAAAGCGAAACACCGCGGGCGCCTTGACCCGCGGCAGCCAGCGTTTAGGGGCCAAGTGGCGTTCTTTGAGCAGCGCAAAGGCATCCATATAGGCCTCGGCCTCGGTTCCCTTGAAACTTGAGCAGCCGAACAGCAGTTCCACCCCTTCGGTGTCGACATATTGCGTCATCGCCCCCCAGGCGACGCGCAGCACATCCGCGTCGCGGACTTCGGGGTCGATGCAAAACCGCCCCATCTCGACCATCCGCCCATCAAAGGCCTGCAACCGGTCCAGGTCATAGAACTGCGCAGCGTAGGAGCCATCGATGGTCCGGCCGTTTTCAAAGGGCTGGATGCGAAAGCAGCAGATCAACTGGCCAGTGGTGTGATCCTCGACCAGAACATGGCGGCACAGAGGGTCGAACTGATCGGCGTCCAACCCCTCGGCCGCGCCGCGAAAACAGCGTTGCCGCAGCCGTTGCGCAGCCTCGATATCGGCCCGCGTCTCGGCAAACCGCGCCTCGTAGCGCCCGCGTCTAAATCCAGCCATTGCATGCCTTTCGATCCGCTTTACATAAGCGTGATGCCCGCAAACTATGATGTCCTTATGACGGATATCCTGTCTTGTGTGCAAAGACTTATAAGGGGATGGAAATTTTGGGGGCAAGATGGCCGATAAAATTGTGAAAACCGATGCCGAGTGGCGCGCGCAGCTATCCGCCGAGGCCTATAAAGTGCTGCGCAAACATGGAACCGAGCGGGCCTTTACCCATGACAGCTTTCCCAAAAGCCCCGGCATCTTTGCCTGTGCGGGCTGCGGAACGCCGCTGTTCGAGCAAGCGACGAAATTCGACAGCGGCACGGGCTGGCCAAGCTTTTTCAAACCGTTGACCGAAGATGCCGTCGAAGAACGCGAGGACCGCTCGTGGCTGATGCGCCGGACAGAAGTGGTTTGCGCGACCTGCGAGGGTCACCTGGGTCATGTCTTCCCCGATGGGCCCGCCCCGACCGGGTTGCGATATTGCATGAACGGTGTGGCCTTGGACTTTAAACCACAAGAAAGCTGAGAGCGGCTTCTGGTTGTCGGGCAAGTCCCGTGTTCTGATGGTCTTCTCCAAAGCGATATGCAGCGTCTCGCGGACGGCTTGCAGGGGTTTTGCCGTGGCAAAACAGGCTCAAATCGGCGCGCTGCCCTTTGTGGTTATGAGTCCTAAACCCAACCCCCCCTGAATGGTGAATGGCATGGTGTGTTTGCGGTGATCGCTCGATAGCAAACCGCGCAAGATGTCGACCTCTTTCTCGCGGCGCACCCATCAGAAGATGTCGCGCACCCGTCTGGAAGACAGGGTTTAGACCAAAGCGTGAACACGAAAGTCTCTCATAGATATGGATTTGCGCCCGCCTTTCGGGCGGACCAACCCAAAGGCTGAGTGGCCAGTCGACGTTGGCGCAAAATGACCGAGGCTGCCGCTGCCCTAAAACACAGCGCTCAGCCACCGCCCAGGATATCTGCCGCGTTAAAGTTCAGCAGGCCGGCGAAGATCTGGCGCAGGGTGTTCACGCGCTGACCGCCCGTTTCGGTGACACGGGGCGAGAGGTTGACGATGCGCCCATCTTCCAGCCCATAGCTTTGAACCGAGGTTACCACGCCTTCGGGGTCGAACGCGATGGCAACCACCTTACGGTCCGTTGGCCGGGGCGGGTTGTACGTTAGCTGCTCCATGGTGGTTTGGATGTAATACCAATCGCTGTCGCGCAGCAGGCCAGAACTGGACGGGCGCCCAATGCGGTCTTCGATGGAAAGGACCGTGTCCACACCAGGCTCGATGTTGGCGATCTCTTCCTCGGGAGGGACATAGCCATGGACTGTGACCTGGGCGCTGCACGCCACCAGAAGCCCCAGAATAATGAAGGGGATCAAGGGGCGGGTCATCCGCAGTGTTAGACGCATCACGCTCGTCACTCTTTTGCCTGTCCTCTTGTCCCGTACCCCGGCAACCCGCTAGTTTCAAGCCGAACCCGCCCCGGGCCCGTGAGAGAGCCGCATGACCGACACCCCCAACCCAACACCTGAATTCAGCCGACCCTTGCGCCTGCACGTCTTGCGCAAAGCCCCTCAGCACGACATCGACATGCGCGCGACCGAAGCCGAACAGGCGCAAGTGGCAGCCTTGTTGGACCTGATGTTTCTGTCAAAGCTGCGGATCCATGGCCGCCTGGACGCGATTGACGACGACGGCTGGCAGTTCACCGGGACCGTTGGGGCAACCGTGACCCAGGCCTGTGTGGTGACACTGCAACCGGTGAAAACCCGGTTGGATCTGCCGGTGCGGCGCACCTGGTTGCCAGCCAAGGCAGAGCCTGAATTCGTCGCCGAGATCGAGTTGGATGCCGAGGCTTTGGATGAGATCGAACCGCTGACCGATCCCATCGACCTCGGGCTTTTGGCTATGGAAGAATTAGCGCTTGCACTGCCGCCCTATCCGCGGGCGGAGGGTGTGAAGGTCGGCCCAATATCGGCAATCCCCCCCGGGGCCGACCCGATCCCAGGGCGTGAAAAACCCTTTGCGGCCCTGGCTGGGTTGCGGGACAAACTGCAACGTGATGGTGAGTAAACTAAATTAGGTCTTGCGGCGGCGCGGAATCCGGGTATTTTCCGCGCTTCTTTGCGATGTCGGAAATTTGCCGCTCTATCGGGTTCTTTTTTACCCCATTGGCGATCCGGCGTGTCGCGGAAAAGGGTTTCACATGGGCCGTAGGCGCCCCTAAGGCTGAGGTTGAACAGATGGCTGTTCCTAAGAGTAAGATCACGCGCTCCCGCCGGGGTCAGCGCCGGTCGCACGACGCACTGGTCGCGGCTAATCCGAACGAATGCTCGAACTGCGGCGAGTTGAAACGGCCACACCATGTGTGCAGCGCTTGCGGTCACTATGCCGACCGCGAGGTTGTCACACTGGTGGACGAGATCGACCTGGACGAAGACGCCGCATAAAACCCGCCGCGGCGAGGCACCCCTGATATGACAGACACTGCCCCCGTCGAAGCTGCCCCAAACGGATCGACGGTCATTTCGATCGACGCGCTGGGAGCAGAGCGTGGGGTCAGCGCTGTTGTGGGCGGATTGGTCCTGTCTGCCCGAAAGAACCCCGACATCGCCTTTATCGTTCACGGCCCCGAGGCTGAGTTGGCGCCGTTGATCGCGCGCAACCCGATCCTGCAAGGTCGCACTGAAGTGCGTGACGTTACGGCCGCCATCTCAATGGACGAAAAACCGTCGAGGGCCCTGCGCAATGGCAAGGGCTCTAGCATGTGGAACGCGCTGGAGACGGTCGAAAACGGCGAGGCCACGGTGGCGGTGTCTTGTGGGAATACCGGTGCGCTGATGGCGATCTCGATGGTGCGGCTGCGCAAGGCGCCCGGGATCAACCGGCCGGCAATCGCGGTCTTTTGGCCGTCGCGCAATCCCGCCGGGTACAACGTTGTGCTAGATGTGGGGGCCGATATTCGCGCCGATGCGCAGGATCTGCTGAAATATGCGATCATGGGCGCGTCCTATGCCCGCAACGGATTGGATCTACCCCGCCCCCGCGTCGGCCTGCTGAACCTGGGCACGGAAGAGCATAAGGGGCGCGACGAGCTGCGCGAGGCTGCAACCCTGATCGAGGCCGCCGCGCCAACGGGCGATTTCACCTATGTCGGCTTTGTCGAAGGCTCTGACCTGTCGGGCACCAGTGTGGATATTATCGTCACCGATGGCTTCGCGGGCAATATCGCGGTGAAGACCGCCGAAGGGACCGCCGCTCAGATCCGGGAATTGCTGGCTGAGGCGTTTCGCCATTCGATCTTCAGCCGCATCGGGGCGCTATTTGCCTATACCTCGCTGCGACGGCTGAGCAAGCGGATCGACCCACGCCGCGTAAACGGGGGTGTGTTCCTGGGGTTGAATGGCACCGTGGTCAAATCGCATGGCAGCGCGGATGCCACCGGGATCTCGGCGGCGATCAAATTGGCCTTCACCCTTGCGCACAACGGCTTTTCCGAAAAGCTGGCGGCGCGTGTTGCATCCAGCCCAGCGCCCGTTAATGATAGCACCAACAAAAAAGAACAAGAGGCGTCGTAGCAATGGCAGTCACGCGGGCAGTGGCACTGGGCTGTGGGCACTACCTGCCTGAGCGGGTTGTTGAAAACGCCGAGTTCGAAAAACTGGTCGACACCACCGACGAATGGATCCGCGCGCGGTCTGGCATCGAACGGCGACATTTCGCGGCCGAGGGTCAAAAAACCTCGGACCTGGCGATTGAAGCTGCAAAAATGGCGCTGGAAAACGCGGGGCTGACCGGGGCGGACATCGACGCGGTTGTTCTGGCCACGGCCACACCGGACCAGACCTTCCCCTCGACCGCGACACGGGTGCAAGCCGCCCTTGGGACGGGCGAACATGGGTTTGCTTTTGACATTCAGGCCGTGTGCGCGGGCTTTGTTTTCGCCCTGGCCAATGCGACCGCCTTGATCGCGTCGGGACAGGCGCGGCGCGTGATGGTGATCGGCGCCGAGACGTTTTCGCGGATCATGGATTGGAACGACCGCACCACCTCCGTTCTGTTCGGCGACGGGGCGGGCGCGATTATCCTGGGTGCCGAAGAGGGTTCAGGCGAGGCGACCGACCGTGGCGTATTGTCAACTATCCTTCGATCGGACGGCCGGTTTAACGACCTGCTCTATGTCGATGGTGGCGTGTCGACCACACAAACCGCTGGCGTCTTGAAAATGCAGGGGCGCGAGGTGTTCAAACATGCGGTCCAAAAACTGGCGGTCGCGGGTGAGGAGGCACTGGAGCGCGCTCACTTGGACGTCTCGGACGTAACCTGGGTTGTGCCGCATCAAGCGAACATGCGAATTATCAAGGCAACCGCCGCCAAGATCGGCATTCCGATGGAAAAGATCATCGTCACGGTGCAGGACCATGGCAATACATCCGCCGCGTCCATCCCGCTGGCACTGTCGGTGGCCAATCAAGAGGGCCGCTTCAAGCCTGGTGATTTGTTGTTGATGGAGGCGATTGGCGGCGGTTTAACCTGGGGCGCGGCCACCCTGCGGTGGTAGGGCCGCGTGTTGGTCTCAGAATTTTCTTCCAACCCCTTGTTATTGACTCGCTTTCACGAATCCCAATACGGTCTCTCAACGCATTTGTGACAGGGGTGGACCGATGAGTGAAACGACGCTGACCCGCATGGACTTGGCCGAGGCGGTTTTTCAGGAAGTGGGGCTGTCCCGCAACGAGTCCGCCGAATTGGTCGAGTCGGTGCTGACGCATATGTCCAATGCCCTGGCAGCTGGCAACAGCGTCAAGATCTCGTCCTTTGGCACCTTTAACGTGCGGACCAAATCGGCACGGATGGGCCGCAATCCCAAAACGGGGGAGGAGGTTCCGATCTCGCCCCGGCGGGTCTTGACCTTCCGACCTTCGCATTTGATGAAAGAGCGCGTCGACGCTGGCAACAAAAGCTAAGGGCGCGCGCGGTGGTCCGCAAATCCCCAGACGCCTTCCGAACGATCTCGGAAGTGGCCGAGGTGCTGGATATTCCAGCCCATGTTCTGCGTTTTTGGGAGAGCCGTTTCACCCAGATTAAACCCGTGAAGCGCGGTGGCGGTCGGCGGTACTACCGCCCGCAAGACATCGATTTGCTGCGCGGTATCCGAGATTTGCTGTACCGCGACGGTTTAACGATCAAAGGCGCGCAAAAAGTACTGCGTGAACAGGGCGTTAAGCATGTCGCCGAACTTGGGCATTTAGCGCCCGAGGCCGACCCGATCCAGACGCCGCAGGTGGTGGAGGCCGCGCCGAAACCGACGCCGGCGCCCGTCGCGGCACCGCCCGAGCCGAAACCCGAGCCTGTCCTGACCCGCGCGCCCGAGCCGGATCACCGTGCCTTTCCACAGGTTGATCTGCCCGCGGCGGCACCCCCTGCCCCGCAAGAAACGCAGTTTGACTTGTTTGCCGACACCAAGCATCAAAGCCGCCGCCCCTTCCCGCCGGACCCGGCCCGGGCACAGCGGGCGGACGCGCTGCGGCATCTCTACGGAAAACTCGAGGCCCTGCGCGAGAAAATGGCCGCGTCGCGCGTATGAACCTGCTTGCCCCCGCAGCACAACCGGCTATAACCCATCGCAGTCGGGCTATAGCGCAGTCTGGTAGCGCGTCCGTCTGGGGGACGGAAGGTCGTGAGTTCGAATCTCGCTAGCCCGACCACTCATTCAAAGGCGTCAGTCCCTGGGCTGACGCCTTTTGCATCAAGGCCTTGCGCATGACCCACGGCGTCCTTCCCTCGCAAACCCTGAAAATGATGATCGACGGCGGCCAGATCCTGTTGGACCGACCAGCGGATGCGGATCAGGTACAGCCAGCCAGTCTGGATTTGCGGTTGGGGACCACGGCCTGGCGCGTGCGGGCCTCGTTTCTGCCAGGGGCGGGGGCAACTTTGGCCGAGCGGTTACCCCAGTTTGCGATGCACCGCATCGACCTGACACCTGGGGCGGTGCTTGAGAAGGGCTGTGTGTATCTGGTCCCGCTGATGGAGTCGCTGGCGCTGCCGGGTGATATATCGGCGGTGGCAAACGCCAAATCCTCGACCGGGCGGCTGGATTTGTTCACGCGGCTGATCACCGATCATGGGACCGAGTTCGACCGGATCGACCCCGGCTACACTGGGCCGCTCTATGCCGAGATCTCGCCGCGCTCGTTCTCAGTGCTGGCCCGGCCGGGCATGCGGTTGAACCAGATACGGTTCCGCACCGGGCAGGCTGTGCTGGACGATGCTGCCCTACGGGCCCTGCACGACGATGTGAGCCTGGTCAACGGGCCCGCACATATCGATGGCGGCCTGGGGTTTTCTGTCGACCTGCAGCGCGAAGGGGCGCTGGTGGGGTACCGCGCGAAACCGCATACGGGATTGATCGACCTGGACCTGATTGGACACTACCGGGTCAAGGATTTTTGGGAGCCGGTCGCGGCGAACGACGGGCGGATTATCCTGGACCCAGGCGCGTTCTACATTTTGGTCAGCCGCGAGGCAGTGCATGTCCCCCCCGATTATGCCGCCGAAATGGCACCCTATCTGGCGATGGTGGGCGAGTTTCGGGTGCATTACGCCGGTTTCTTTGACCCAGGCTTCGGGCATGCGGCAGCAGGCGGCCATGGGTCGCGCGGCGTGCTCGAGGTGCGCTGCCACGAAGCACCCTTTGCGCTGGAGCATGGACAGATCGTCGGGCGGCTGGTTTATGAAAAGATGGCCGCGCGGCCAACAGCGCTTTATGGGGCGGATCTGAAGTCCAACTATCAGGGGCAAGGCCTGAAGCTGTCCAAGCACTTCAAAGGCCCTCCCTAAGATTTCAATTTTGACGCTATTTTTTCGGATATCATCGAGCTGACCCGCACGTTACTTTCCGCCGTAACCCCCGCGATATGCGGCGTCAGCAGCACGTTCAGGCCCTCGAACTTCTGACCCGCATCGGCAGTCAGGGGCTCAACCTCGAACACATCTAAAGCGGCCCCACCTGTGTGCCCCCGGCTGAGGGAGGCGGCCAGCGCAGCCTCATCCACCACCCCGCCTCGCGCGGCATTGATCACGACAGCGCCCGGTTTCATCAGCGCTAAACAGCTTGCACTTACCATATGCCGGGTGTCGTCCGTCAGCGGCACATGCAGGCTGAGGACATCAGCCTGGGCAAAGACCTGGTCCAAGTCCAGCGTCTGGGCACCTGCCCATGCGGGATCACCGGGCGGTAGGAAGGGGTCATAGGCGACAACATGCATGCCCAGGGCTGTCGCACGGGTCGCTGTTTCGCGGGCAATGCCGCCATAACCGACCAAGCCCAGCGTTTTACCCCCAACCTCGGCGCCCATCATCGCTTGCCGGGGCCAGGTGCCCGCCGCCACTTCGGCGCTGCGAAGCCAGGCGCCACGCAGCAGGATCAGGGCGGCGGTGATTACGTATTCGGCGACCGAGGCGTTGTTGGCACCGACAGCGGGGATCACCTCGATCCCGCGCGCTTCGCAGGCCGGTAGATCGATGTTGTCAAGCCCCACCCCCAGGCGCCCGACAACCGTAAGGGCCCCTGCCCCCTCCAAAAGCGCACCACGCACCTGGGTGCGGTTGCGGACGATCAACGCGCGCGCTTCGGTCACCGCCGCCGCCAGCGCCGCCGGGTCATCGACCAGCTTGGGGTCATAAAGCGTGTCGAAGCGGGCGGCGAGGTCGGCCACGGCGGCCTCGTCCATGAATTCTGAAATCACGACATCAGGCATCCGCCATCTCCTGCTCAAAACTGGGAAGGGCCACGGCTTGACCAGTGCGCACGCTCAGCTCGGCGGCGGCCCCAACCGCCACGGCAATACGGCCATCGTGGACGGTGACCTCGGGCGCACCCCCTTCGTTCAGCATCCGCAAAAAACGTTGGTGCTGGTAAAAGGTCGAGCCGTGGTGGTCCCCCGCCCAAGCGATGGCGGGATCAACCGCAATATCCTCGCGGTGGAACGAACGTTTCAGGCGGGGGCTGATCAACAACTGACTGGCGCGCTCTTCGCCGTCCGGATTGAAGCGTGCCGGTCCTGGCACCCGTGCGTCGATGCGGGCGATGTCGCCGGTGGCCGATATGACCTCCTGCCAATAGGATCCTTCCGCGAACATGCACAGATCCAACATCGCCCGCGTGCCGCTGGCAAAATCGACGATGACATAGGCATTGTCGATGACATCGGGTTTGCGGCCTTCGTAATCCTCATCCAGGAAGTTCACGTCGATATTGCCGCTGGCATAAACCCGGATCGGGTCCGACTTCAGGATCAGGCGCATCAAATCGAAGAAATGGCAGCATTTCTCGACCAATGTGCCGCCGGTCTGCGCGTTAAAGCGGTTCCAATCGCCAACTTTCGGCAAGAATGGGAAGCGATGCTCGCGGATCGAGAGCATCTGCACGGTGCCCGCCGTGCCTTTCGCAACCTCCTCTAACAAACGTGCCACGGCGGGCATGTAGCGATATTCCATCGCCACCCAAAGCGGCGCTGAGCGGCGGGCCTGCAGCACCTCGATCCGGGCGCATTCGGTGTCGGTCAACCCTAGGGGTTTTTCGCACAAAACGGGCAGTTCCGTCGCCAGCACATCCTGAAGGATCGGCAGGTGCAGGTGGTTGGGGGCGGCGATTACCACCGCGTCCAACCCGCCTGCGGACAACATCTCTTGGTGGGTCAGATAACTCGCGCAATCGGGCCCGGCTTGGTCCTGCGCCTGACGTGTTTGCACCAAGTCGGGATCGGCGATGGCGGCGACTTTGGCCCCCTCAAGCAGGCCGATATTGCGAATATGCTCGCGGCCCATCATGCCGCTGCCAATAATACCGTAACGTTTAGTCATTCGAACTTACAACTCCAGAACCGGCAACTTGAGGGCGGCGGCCGCGTCTTTCAACGCCGTGCGATGGTCGCCATAGACCAGCCCCATGTGATGCTCTAGCCCGCTGGCGATCACATCGTCGAGCACCGCGCCCGCATCCCGATCGAATCGGACCACGCCCGAGGTACCGGTGAAGGCCATCGGTCGGCGCAACATCTCGCCACCCGCAATGACCATGCGCGGGGTCCCATGGGCCTGGGACACGCGGGCAAAGGTCACGCGGCCGGGTTTGAGCGGGAACTCGTACAGCAGCGGCATTTTGCGATTGGTGTGGATCGTGGCCTGCGGCGGCGTCTCGGGATCAGCCATGCTGAGCGGGGCCTGACCGCAGTGCCAGACCACGCCCGAGTTGTCACCCACATCCATATCCACCAGATCGACCAAAAAGACCGCCGCGTCGGCCACCTGCTGCAGCAGCATTTGTGTCAGCGCGCCATAGACATCGGCCTCGCAGGCACAGGGAACACGCGCCTCGCCCAATTGCGCGACCGGGCCACAGACCGCGCCACCATATTCAGTGAAGGTCTCGGGCCAGCAGCGGATCGCGAAAGCATCGTAGTCGCCCTGGGTGCGGATGTGATCCAAGGCCAAGCGCAAGCGGAGTGAGCGGTCCAACTCGCCCGGATCGACCTCCCCCAAATTCGACAGTTGTCCGGCGGTGTCTGCCCTCAGCGCTTCGGCGGCCTGGGCAGGGGCCGCGCGGGCGGTGTCAAAGAGTTGGTCCAATTCGAGGGCATCAACCTCGACCCCCGCTAGGGTTTTGAGCGCGCCCGCATCATAGGCGCAAGTGTCGAACCCGTCTGGGTGCGCGCCAATCCGGGCGATGCGCTTGCCAGTCAGGGCTTGGGCCGTCACAGCGCCCGCAACAGCATCCCCTGCGGGTTCAGGTGCCAGACGCCCAGACGGATGCGCACCGCTGAGCAGACCGTCAAGATCAGCGGTTTGCGGATCCGCGTAAAGCCAGCCAAAACCACGCCCCGCCAGGCCCAGGGCATGGCTGGCGAGGTTGAGGCCACAAAAAGCGTTCAGGCGCAGGCGCCCCCCAAGGCGTGGCTCGGGGATCGCCCAGATCGACAGGGGGCGGTCGAAGGCATTCGCCGCCTCGACCGCGACAACCGCATCGGTGAAGTTGACCTGCAAGAGGAGCAGTTGATCAATGCCCTCGGCCTTGAGCGTTTCGATACCGTCGCGCGCGGCCTCAAGGTCAAACAGAAGGTGTCGCGGGCCAAGGATCTGGTGGCCCGAAACATCAAGGGCCGCCAGCATACCCGCCAGTTTCTCCTCAGCGAAAGGCACATCGAAGGTGGGGCGCCCCAGCGGAAGGATACCGATGCGCGCCATCAGATATCCTCGTAACCATGGCGGAAGCTGGCGTCGGAGGGCTGGAACCCCGCCTTGCCCGCATAGAGCGGATGGTCGAACCAGGGGGTGGCAGCGGCGTCCGTCAGTGCGTTGAGGTCATTCATGTAGTCGACCGACCCGCCGCGCAGTCCGGCCTCGATCGCACCCCAGTCGGGATAAGCGCCAAAAGCCTCGAGCCAGATCGCCCGGCCTGCAAGGTAACCCGAGGCGCCGGCATGGTAGGCGTGTTCCAGGATCGCTTTGAACTCAGGCTTACCCGCGCCCGCCGACAGCATCACCCAAGGGCGGTCGGCCAGGCGGCCCATCTCGTCGAACACGGCCTGGACCGCGGCGGACCCATCAGCGTCGGCAGCGTTGACCGGGCTTTCCAGTTTGAAGACATCGACACCGTAGTCGGGTTTGGCGAACTCTTCGACCGAGCGCAGCACATCGTCCGCCCGTTTTCCCGTCATCTCGACATAGTCTTTGGTCTGGTCGGCATCGCCCGCCAGCGGATAGACCAGCAGCTCAAACAGAAAGGGGATGTCGTATTTGGCGCAGGCAGCACCGATGGCCTTGGTGAAATCTTGTTGGGCTTGGCAAACCTCGGCACTGGCGTCCGGGCGGTACCAGGCCAGTACTTTGACCGCATCCCCGCCCATCCGCTTAATCTTGCCCACGGACCAATCGTCGATTTCGGCAGACAGGCGCCCCCCGGGCGTGTCTTGAAACAGGCTATCCTCGAGCGTCACGATCAGACCCTTGGTGGGCGAGAGCGCGTCCAACCCCATCGGGATCGCGTAATGTGGGTCCAGCAGCATCGCGGTCGAGGCACCTTGCAGAGTTTGGACAAGAAGCGTCTTGAAGCGGGCGACATCCTCCCACGGGGCCTCGGCGGTGCCATGATATGCAGCGATGGGGTTCTTGATGGGCGGGCGTTGGTCAACGGCGGTCATTTTGAAACGGCCTTGCGCGTCGGCCATGCGGCGCAGGCCCCAAAGCTTGCCGGGTGTCAGGGTCATGGATCTGTCCTTTGCATAAAATCATCTGTCTCGGACCGACTCGGGGTGCCATCGCGGCCCCCGGCGCGGGTGCATTTCAAGGCGGCGGCGGCATTGGCAAAACGCACCGCTTCCGGTTCGGGGGCGCCTTCCGCCAGGCGCAAGGCGAAAGCGCCGTGCCAGACGTCACCGGCGCCCAAGGTGTCCAGGGGTTCAATTCGGGGCGGCAGGATCAGGGCCAGTTGGCCTGCTTGATCGATGAACAAAGTGCCAGCCGCGCCGTCGGTCACAGCTGTCCAGCGACCGGGAGAGGCGACAGCCTCCAGGGCTTCGGTCAGATCCATCAACCCGGTGAAGGCGCGCAGCCCCTGGGCCGAGAAAACGGTGTGCGAAGCGAGCGCGACCAACGGGCCGGGCACCGGATCTTCGCCATCGAGCACACCTGGGATGCCCACGTTGCGCGCATGGGTCAGCGCCACCTCGGCCGCTTCGGGCCAGCGCGTATCGGCGAGGACAACGGCCGGACGACCCAGGTCAATGTCGGGAAGGGTTTCGGCCAAACCTTCGCCGCGAAATGCGACGATCTGCCGTTCTCCCGTGGCATCCACCAAGATCGAGCTAAAGGCGGATTGGCCGCTGCCGCGTTGAACCAGGTCCAGTTTGACGCCTTCGCGGGCCAGGCCGTCTAGGGTCAGGTCGCCCATCAAATCGGCACCGCATCGTGCGATCAGATGCGGGGCGCCGCCGAGGCGCGCGATGGCAACGGCGGCGTTGCCAGCGCAGCCGCCGCCGGTAATTTTCGCGGCTTCGGCGCGATACTTCTCAGGCGCAGTCGGAAAATCCGCGACCTGAAACACGATATCGACGACGGCCGAGCCGCAGACCAGCACCTGTGTCATCAATCCACCTTCAAACCACTTGGCACCACATGGGGGCGGCCAAGCCGACCCTTGGTATTTTCGCCAGTTAGCGCGTGGAGGAAGGCGACAAGATCCGCGACCTGGGCGTCGGTCAGGTCGCGGGGTTCAATGTCGATCCGCGCGCGCAGGCGCGCCTGTTCGCGGGTATCCTGAAGGGCAATGAAGTCAATGTCGGACAGACCCTTTACAGGCGGTAAAACCACTTGGTCGGGGGACCAGTCGGCCAGCGCGGCAATCGGGTCCAGGTGATGGCGGACAATGCCTTCCAGCGTCGCATAGGCGCCGTTATGGCCATAGGGCGCGGTGAGGGCGACGTTACGCAGCATCGGCGTGCGAAACCGATACGCGTCTTCGATCCGATCCGTCTCGGCCATACGCCCTACATCGCGCGCCGCAGGATCGAAAAGGCGCGTCCGCCCCGGGCCGAATTGGGGAAGTGCCAAAGCGTGAAAGTCGAAATCGCTGAGCAAGCGGCCACTGTGGCAGGCGGCGCAGTTGGCGCCCCCAAAGAACAAGTCGTGACCGCGTGTTTGGGCGGGCGTCAGGGCGTTTGGGTCGCCCGCCAGGAAGCGGTCGTAGGGGCTGTCAAAGCTCTGGAACTCGAGATTGATGAAATCCGCCATCGCATTGGCAATATGCGTGATTTTTATGTCTTCGCGGCGGGTGATGACCGGGTAAGCGGCACGCAGTGCGGCCTCGTATTCGGGGATCGCGCGGACGCGGCGCGCAATCAGCGGCCACGCCTCTTGCATGCGGCGGGCGGCTGCGCGCGAGACCTCGTTGTCCTCGCGGGTTCCAGCCATCTCGAAGCGGGACGTCATGGGGAACAGGGATTGAGCAGCCAGGATGCCGTTCAGACCGGCGGGCAGGTTTTCCTCAACTGGCGAATTGAAACCGGTGCCAAATAGGTCGGATTTTGACAAACGGCCATCATGGAAAAGCACCTCTATGTCCTTGGCGCCCAGGTTCCACAACGGTGGGGCGTTGCGGGGAATGCGTTTGTCGACCTGCCCGCGCCGCTTGGGGCCAAGGCCCGTGGCGCCCTCGCCCAACCCCAGGGACAAACCGTCGCCGGTGCCCAGGTCATGGTGGTGACACGTGCCGCAGCTGATATTGCGGTTGCCCGACAGGATCTTGTCATAAAACAACAAGCGCCCAACCTCAGCCGCCCTTGGGTTGACCGGCAAGAATTGCTCCGGTCCCAACGGCTGTGCGAATGCGGTTGAGCCCAGGCCAAGCGCAAGGCACAGTCCAGCGACGGAGGCCCTGATATGCTGAAACACCTTGCTCTTTTCTTGCTGCTTTGCCCCGCCGCCCTTGCCGATATTGGCCAGGCGCGGGATCTGATGGAGGCCAATCGTTTCAAAGAGGCCTACGAGCAGTTGTGGCCCGCGGCGCGCTCGGGCAACGCGGACGCGGAAGAGTTGATCGGTGTGATGTACGCCCTGGGCCTGGGCGTCGAGCGTGACGACGAACGGGCGTTTGAATGGTACCTGCGCGCAGCACTTAAGGGACACCCGGGCGCGCAATCTGGGGTGGGCTGGTATTACGAGATCGGCCGTGGCCTGCCTGCCCCGGATCTGACCCGGGCGCTTATGTGGTACACGCTCAGCAGTATCGGCGGCGACCCGGACGCCGCGATCAGCCTGGAAGAGGTGGTCAAGAAAATGACGCCCGCCCAGATTGCCAAAGCCCAGATCTTGATCGACGACTATAGGGTGTGGTTGTACCCCTTCGAATAGGCCGCGCGGGCGCAAAACGCCACGGCTGTGCCGTTCCTCACTGCGGTACGCTGGTATGATCCTATGATGCATATCTATTCAAATATATGGATGTGAGGATTGGCCATGTTAAAGGTACTTACCGCAGCCGCGGTAGCGCTGGTTTTGTCCAACGCCACCGCGCATTCCACCGACTTGAAATATCACGCGATTTGGCACAGCGGTGCCCAAAAGATGTATCTGACCAACCCGCTTGAGCGCGATGATTTTCGCGCCCGCACGGCGCAGTACACCGCGGCGGGGCGACGGTTGGTGGACATCGAGACAACGGTGATCGGCGACCGGCGTTGCTATGTCGGGGTGTGGACGGATGCGCCCGATGTCGCCCCGGCGCAAAACCTGGTGCAGGGACCGCTGCCGATCGAGGTGTTGCAGGATCGACTGACAGACCTGGCCGACAGGGGCTTGCGCCTGACGGACATCGAGTTGATTTCGGACACTGACAACATGTCGCAAATCCTGGGCGTGTGGCAGGCAGGCGACGGCGATCAGCTGATCCACACCGGCCTGACCCTGGACCGGCTGCGGGCGCGCGACCGGGCGCTGCGTCAGCAGGGGATGTATCTGGCGGACGTTGAGGCGACCGTCAAATTGGGTCAGATCCGTTACACCGCGCTGTGGCGGACGGGCGATGTGGTGCAGGTGATCACGATGCCACGCGACTTGCCGGGGTTTCAGCGGCTGACCTATGTGATGGAGCGGCGTGGGTTTCACGTCTCGGACCTGATTGCTGTCTCGCATGAGGGGCGCGTAAAATTGGGCGGTGTATGGGCGCGTCAACCGCAGGCCTCGCTGGTGGTCTCGCGCAATGACACGACCGAGGGCTTTACTGCCCGGGGGTGGCACGAATCCCTGGCCGGTCGCCGGTTGGTGGATGTCGAACTGACACCGGGTCCATTCGGCCAATACCCCGACACTGTTGTGGGTGGCCGGATGGATGCCATGTCGTTGACGCATTTCTAAAGGGCCGTCTTTGGCTAAAGCACCGCCCCGCCACTTGTTTTTGGCGGGGCGGTGGATGAGTGAAAAGTTTACTTCAGATCCGCGTCGTAAGCGCCGGCTAGATCTGCCTCAACCTCCGCCACGGCCTCGGTCAGCGCGGCAAAGACCTCCTCACCACCGTCGACATTGGCTTTGAACCAGTCATAAACCGGGGCGGCGGCTTCGGCGAACGCGGCCTTCTCGGCTGGGGTGGGCACATAGAGGTCCCCACCACCCGCGACGAAGTCTTCATAAGCCTGGATCGACTTGCGCTTGGGCGAGGCAAACGTGGCCTGCTGCAATTGATAGAAGCCATCGACCACGACCTTTTTCATGTCTTCCGGCATACCTTGGAACTTGGCGTTGTTCATCCACCACAAAGCGCCCATATAGGCGTGGCCGTCCAGCGTGACGTACTGCAAACCAGCATCCGGGAATTTCATCCCCATGATGTCGGTGATGCCGTTCTTGGACCCCTCGACCACGCCGGTCTGGAAGCTGGTGAACAGCTCAGGCCAGGGGATCGGGGTTGGGCTGGCGCCCAGCGCTTTGACCAATTCCTGTGGAAGATCAGCCACAACCGTGCGGATCTTCAAACCCTCCATATCCGACGGGCTGGCCACCCGGCGCTTGGTATTGGCGAAGTTGCGCCAGCCGCCGGTGTTGCCGATGGTCATCAAGCGGATCGCATCGCCCGAAGTTTCCAGGGCCATGTCGCGCACCTTGCGGGTGAAATCGCCCTGCAAAACCCCTTCAGCCACACGATCATCAGCCATCAGGTACGGCAGATCAAGCACTTGAACGAAAGGGAAAATTCCCGCCGCACCGCCGGAGGTCGAGATATACACATCGATAGAGCCGTCAGCGATGCCCTGCAGGCACTCGGCCCCGGTCGAGCACAGCTGCGTGCCGATGAAGACCTCAACCTCAATGGCGCCATTAGACGCCGCCTCGACGTATTGCTTGAAGACGTTCAGGCCGTCGGCGTCCTCGTCATTCTCGTTCGAGTTGGCTGTCGCGCGGATCGTATAGTCCGCCGCTTGGGCCGCCGCCCCGGTCAGCATCGCCGCAATCATCAGCGACTTAATGGCTGTTGTGAACCGCATCAGTATTCCTCCTGTTGGTCGGTTATCTCTCAGTTTGTTATCCGTCATCTGTCTTGCGACCCGGGCCGCTCATTGAATGAAGCCCGTCAAACGGGGGATCGTCAAGGAGATCGCGGGCACATAGGTGATCAGGAAGATCACCACCACCTCGACCGCCAAAAACGGCAGGATCGCCTTGCTGATGGTCTCGACCTTTTCACCCGAAACGGAACTCGCCACGAATAACACAAGCCCCATCGGCGGCGTCGCCAACCCGACAGTCAGGTTGACGCTCATAATGATCGCGAAATGCACCGGGTGGACACCGATATCGGTAAAGATCGGCCCCAAGATCGGGCCCAGGATGATGATCGCGGGGCCTGCGTCCAGGAACATGCCGACGATGAACAGCAGGATGTTGATCAAGAACAGCAACGTGTAGGGATTGTCAGAGAGGCTGAGGATAATGTCAGCCAGCGTCTCGGGCGCGTGGCTGAGGCTGACGACGGTTTTGAACGCCACGGCCGCACCGACCAGCAGCAGCACGGTGGACGAGCCAAGCGCCGATTTGGTCAGGATCGCGGGCAGGTCGCGCAATTTCATCGATCGCAGGATGAAAAACGAAATCAGAATGGCATAAGCGACCGCGATCACCGACGCCTCGGTTGGGGTGAAGACGCCCACCAGGATGCCGCCCAGAATGATGACCGGGGTCTGCAGGGGCACGACGGCGCGCTTGTAGACAACACGCGCAGCCTCGGACATGCGCGGGCGCATGAAGCGAAAGAAGATCTCGGTGATGACCAGGAAAAAGATCAGGATCGGGATCGCGGGGGCAGCGGGCAATTGCTCTCCGAAAAGCCAATAGGCCGGGCCCAGCACCTCGACCGCCGCATCGTCTTCGGCCGGGGCCAGCATGGCCGAGGAGATCAGAACGTTCAGCCCCCAAAGCACACCGACCACGTTGATGCGCGCGATCACCCGCGCGATCAGGTTTTCGATCGGGCTGATCGTTTGGTCCTGCTTCACGATCCGCTCGGCCTTAGGCAAGTCATACCGGTCGGCGAGCAGGCGAACCATGACCATCAGGCCGATGCCGACCATCAGCCCCGGGACGATCCCGGCCAGGAACAGTGCCGCGACACTCTCGCCCATCACATAGGCATAGATGATCATAATCCCTGAGGGCGGTATGATCGGGCCGATCACTGAACTTGCGGCAGTGATCGCGGCGGCGAACCGGCGTGTATAACCGTTCTTTTCCATCGCCGGGATTAGGGTTGAGCCCAAGGCGGAAGTATCAGCGACGGCCGAGCCCGAAAGCCCCGCGAAGAGAATTGAGGATAGGATATTCACGTGGGCAAGGCCCCCGCGCAAATGCCCCATAATCGCCTGGCTGAACTCGACCAGACGCACAGTGATGCCGCCCCGGTTCATCAACTCGCCAGCCAGCATGAAGAACGGCAGCGCCATCAGCGGGAAACTGTCCATGCCGGTATAGACGTTGCGGTATAGGATCGCGAGATCGCGCTCTTGCCCGTTCAGCCACAGCAAAGCGCCAGGGGCGACCAGCAGGCCGAAGAACACCGGCAGGCCGATCATCAGCAGGATCAAAAAGACGGGAAGGAACCAAACCAGCATCAGTCGGACCCCGCGGCAATCATCGCGCTGTCCTCGGGCACATCCGCGTCAGCATCAAGCAGCTTGATGAGCGTGCGCAGGATCAACTCGGCCGTAACGGCGATCATCAGGCACAGACCAACCCACAGGGACATATACATCCAGGCCAATTTCACCCGGGTCCATTCAAACCCGTGAAAGGCCAATCCATCGTTCTTGCAAGGGCTCAGAAAACCCAGGTCGACCGAGAACGGCACCCACAGAGTGGAGGAATTAAACAGACAGCCGGGCTTCAGGTGTTTGTCCCAGCCGATCTGAACCGCCATGACCAGAACCAACAGCGACAGGCCCAACAAGATCAGCGACAAGATCAGCGAGGGCACCCGGGGCAGCGCGCTGGGTAGCATGTCGATGGCCACGAACCCGCCCCAACGCATCGCCGAGGGGGCGATCAGACCGGTCATCCATAGCATCAGAAAGCGCGCCGCCTCCTCGGGCCAGTTGAGCGCGTCCAGCGTCGGCAGATAGCGAAACACCACTTGGATCAGGATGACGATGACCATCAGGGCCAGCGCGGTCCAGGCCAGGGACCGGCCGACGCGCAGCAGAAAGCTGTTGAGCGCCATCAGCAGCCGCAGTGGTCCCCAAAGCACGATCACGCGAACTCTCCCCGTCTTTGGGCGCTGATCTGCCGTCGGCGTCCCATGGTTTTCGCAGCCTGTGGGAAACGAACCGCCCTGTCAAGCATTGGGTTAACCGGATGGCGGCCGCCGCGCGGGTGTGGTTTCACGAATCTCGATGCCCTGTCTGGTACAAAGCGCGCGTACGGCCGGACTGGGGCCACGATCTGTGATCAGTAGTGCGGCCTCGGCCACCGAGCCGATCCGCACTGGGGCGCTGCGACCGAATTTGCTTTCGTCCACCAACAGAAAGGTCTTGGCCGCGTTGCGGATCATGGCCCGCGCCACCAAGGCCTCGTCCAGGTCATAATCCATCAGCGTGCCATCATCCGCCACCGCCGCCGCGCCAATCAGGGCAATATCGGCGCGGAACTGATCCAGAAACCCCACAGCGGCAGCGCCAACCACCGCCCCATCGGCCGGGCGTACCTGGCCGCCCGCAACAATTGTGGTCACACCAGTTATATATCTGGTAATATTGGCGATATTAACGTTATCGGCGATCACCGTCAGCCGTTTGTCGCCGTTCAGCGCGCGCGCAGCGGCCTCGGTCGTGGTGCCCGCGTTGATAAACACTGTCGCGCCCTGCGGCAGGGCGGCGACAGCGGCGGCACCGATGGCCGCCTTAGCCTCGGCCGCGATGGTCCGGCGCAGGTCGTAGTCAACATAGTCCAGCGCCGCGCGCAGGCTGGCGCCACCATGGAACCGGCTGACATGGCCTGCGGCCTCGAGCATACGCAGGTCCTTGCGGATCGTCTGCGGCGTGGCGTTCAGCAGCCGCGCCAGATCCTCGACCCGGACCTTGCCCTGGCTGCGGATCAACGCGAGGATGGTATCATGACGGGCTGTCATCGGTTCTAGGCGCCTTGGCATGTGCGAGTTGATTTTCGTTAGTTTCGGATACTGGTCAAAACGAACCATAGTGACAAGCCCCTTGCTTGACCGCGCGAAACCTGAAAAGTTTCCGATAGGAAACATGCGCAGGGCGCACCGGGGGATCCCATGAAACAGACGCCACTCCACGCGCTGCATTTGAAACTGGGCGCCAAGATGGTGCCATTTGCCGGGTGGGAGATGCCGGTCAGCTATCCCGCCGGACTGATGGCCGAACATGCGGCCTGCCGCGATGGGGCCGCGCTGTTCGATGTCAGCCACATGTGCCAGGTAGAATTGCGTGGAATTAATAGAGCGGTTGCTTTGGAGGCGCTCGTACCTGCGTCAATCGTAACGCTTCAAGAAGGCCGTGCCCGTTACACCACACTCACAAATGAAGAGGGAGCGATCATAGATGATCTCATAGTTTCTAACTGTGGAGATTACTTGTATTTGGTGCTTAATGCCTCCCGTGCGAATGTGGATATTGCACACATCGAACACAACTTGCCACGTGGTGTGGGTCTTGTTCGCCATTATGAAGATCTAGCCTTGATCGCCCTGCAAGGCCCAGCGGCCGCGAAGATAATTGAAAGTATAGCACCCGTTACCGCCAATCTGATATGTATGCAGACCGCCGCACAGAGTGTTGATGGCATCCCGATGCGTTTTTCGCGCGTCGGCTACACGGGAGAAGATGGCTTCGAAGTTGCGCTGCCCGCCGAGGCCGCGACCGGGTTTGCCGAACGGCTGCTCGCCCTGCCTGGCGTGACCCCGGCGGGGCTGGGCGCTCGGGATACGTTAAGGATGGAAGCGGGGCTGTGCCTTTACGGCCAAGACATCGACGAGACCACCTCGCCCATCGAGGCGGGGCTGGGCTGGGCGATCCAGAAATCACGCCGCACGGCGGCGGATTTTCCTGGGGCCGCGCGGATAACGCAAGAGCTGGAAACCGGCCCAAGCCGCCGGTTGGTTGGCATCCTGCCCGAGGGGCGCGCGCCTGCGCGGGCGGGGACACAAATCACCGCAGCTGATGGCACGCCCATCGGCCAAGTCACCTCGGGCGGGTTCAGCCCAACCCTGCAACAACCGATCTCGATGGGCTATGTCGCCGCCGCGCACACGGCTGACGGCACCCAAGTCACCCTGATGGTACGCGGCAAACCCCTGCCCGCTCGCGTCACCCCCCTGCCCTTCGTGCCTCACCGCTACAAAAGATAAGGAACCGCGCCATGAGCACCTATTACACCGAAGACCATGAATGGCTGACCGTTGAGGGCGATATCGCCACCATCGGCATCACCGGTCACGCTGCCGAACAGCTTGGCGAAGTGGTGTTTGTCGAGTTGAAGGAGGTCGGCGACAGCTTCGACCAGGGCGACGAAATGGGCGTGGTGGAAAGCGTCAAAGCCGCCTCCGAGATCTATGCCCCCGTCGATGGCGAGATTACCGAAGCGAACACCGTGATCGCCGACGAACCGGCCAAAGTGAACGAAGACCCCGAGGGCGACTCGTGGTTCTATAAAATCAAGTTGCGTGACCCCGAGCAGCTTGAAGCGCTGATGGACAAGGCCGCCTATGACACTCTGATCGCCTGAGGCCGACATGACCTTCACCCTGACCGACTATAATCCCTATGACTTCGCCAACCGTCGCCACATCGGCCCCACGCCGACTGAGATGGACGAGATGCTGGCGGTTCTGGGCGTGGACAGCCTGGAGGCACTTATCGACGAGACGGTGCCAAAGGGCATCCGCCAACCTGAACCGCTGGATTTCGGCGAGCCGATGTCCGAGCGGAACATGCTGCGCCGGATGGAGGAGGTCGCAGCCAAGAACACCGTCCTGACCTCGTTGATCGGCCAAGGGTACTACGGCACGCTGACGCCGCCGGTGATCCGGCGGAATATTCTGGAAAATCCGGCCTGGTACACCGCCTATACCCCCTATCAGCCCGAGATCAGCCAAGGGCGGCTTGAAGCGCTGTTGAATTTTCAGACGATGATCTCCGATCTGACGGGCCTGGAAATTGCCAATGCCAGCTTGCTGGACGAGGCGACAGCGGCAGCTGAGGCGATGACCATGGCGCAGCGTGCAGCCAAATCCAAAGCAAACGGCTTTTTCGTTGACCGCTGCTGCCATCCACAGACCATTGCGGTGATTGGAACCCGGGCCGAACCGCTGGGGATTGAGGTGATCATTGGCGATCCGATGAACGACCTTGAGCACGAAGCGGTCTTTGCTGCGATTTTCCAGTACCCCGGCACTTACGGCCATGTGCATGATTTCACAGGTCAAATCGCCGCCCTGCACGAGGCCAAGGCGCTGGGGATCCTGGCCGCCGATCCCTTGGGCCTGTGCCTGCTAAAAAGCCCGGGCGAGATGGATGCGGATATCGCCGTCGGCTCGACCCAGCGGTTCGGCGTGCCGATGGGCTATGGCGGGCCGCATGCGGCCTATATGGCCTGTAAGGATGCCTTCAAACGCGCCATGCCCGGGCGGCTGATCGGCGTGTCGGTCGATGCGCGCGGCAACAAGGCATACCGGCTGAGTTTGCAGACCCGCGAACAGCACATCCGCCGCGAGAAGGCAACCTCGAACGTCTGCACGGCCCAGGCGCTGCTGGCGGTCATGGCCTCGATGTATGGGGTCTATTACGGCCCTGACGGTTTGAAGGCGATTGCACAATCAGTGCATCGCAAGACGGTGCGCGTGGCCACCGGACTTGAGAAGATCGGTTATACGGTCGAGCCCGAGCGGTTCTTTGACACCATCACCATCGAGGTCGGCGCGCTGCAAGGGGTGATCCTGCAAGCCGCGCGCGCCGGGGGCGTGAATCTGCGCAAGATCGGCGAAACGCGGATCGGCATCAGTTGCGACGAGGTCACCTATCCCGAAACAATCGAAGCGATCTGGCGCGCCTTTGGCGGCGCCGATTTGGTCTATAAAGACCACGACCGACCGTACCGCTTGCCGGAAGTGCATCTGCGCAGCACGCCCTATATGACCCATCCGATTTTCCACATGAACCGGGCCGAGGCCGAGATCACGCGCTACATGCGCCGCCTGGCGGACCGGGATCTGGCGCTGGACCGGGCGATGATCCCGCTGGGGTCCTGCACGATGAAGTTGAACGCGACAGTCGAGATGATCCCGGTGACCTGGCCCGCGTTTTCCGACATCCACCCATTTGCCCCCGCCGATCAGGTGGCGGGCTATACCGAGTTGATCGAGGATCTTAGCGCGCGGCTGTGCACGATCACCGGCTATGACGCGCTGTCGATGCAGCCCAACTCGGGCGCGCAGGGTGAATATGCCGGGCTGCTGACGATCCGCGGCTATCACAAGTCGCGGGGCGAAGAGGGGCGGAGTGTATGCCTAATCCCGGTTTCGGCGCATGGTACCAACCCGGCCTCGGCCCATATGGTCGGGTGGGAGGTCGTGGTCGTCAAATCAGCCGAGAACGGCGATATTGATGTTGAGGATTTTCGCGCCAAGGCTGCGGCAGTCGGCGACCGGCTGGCGGGCTGCATGATCACCTACCCCTCGACCCATGGGGTGTTCGAGGACACGGTGCGCGAGGTCTGTGCGATCACGCATCAGCATGGCGGGCAGGTCTATATCGACGGCGCGAACCTGAACGCGATGGTCGGGATCGCTCAACCCGGCGATGTGGGCGGCGACGTCAGTCACCTGAACCTGCACAAGACGTTCTGCATTCCCCATGGCGGAGGCGGACCGGGGATGGGGCCGATCGGGGTCAAGGCGCATCTGGCGCCGTTCCTACCGGGCCATCCGCATACTGGCGGGGCTGGCGCTGTATCGGCGGGGCCCTTTGGATCGCCATCCATTCTGCCGATTTCCTGGGGCTATACGCTGCTCATGGGGGGCGAAGGGCTGACGCAGGCCACGCGGGTCGCGATCCTGAACGCCAACTATATCGCCAAACGGTTGGAAGGGGCATTCAAGGTGCTCTATACTTCGCCCTCAGGGCGGGTGGCGCATGAATGCATCCTGGACGTGCGGCCCCTGGCCGATAGCGCAGGCGTGACGGTCGAGGATATCGCCAAACGGCTGATAGACTGCGGCTTCCACGCGCCAACGATGAGCTGGCCAGTGGCGGGCACACTGATGGTCGAGCCGACTGAAAGCGAACCCAAGGCCGAGTTGGATCGTTTTATCGACGCGATGCTCGCCATCCGGGCCGAGGCGGACGACATCACCGCCGGCCGGATTGATGCCCAGAATAACCCGCTCAAAAACGCGCCACACACGGTCGAAGACCTCGTCGGCCCTTGGGATCGACCCTATAGCCGGGAACAGGGATGCTACCCACCCGGTGCCTTTCGCGTTGATAAATATTGGGCACCAGTGAACCGCGTCGACAATGCCTATGGCGATCGCCACCTGGTCTGCACCTGCCCACCCCTCGACAGCTATGCCGAAGCCGCTGAATAAAACCCACCCAAGCGCACGATTTCGTGGCGGGTCGGGGCGCGCGGTAGGTCCCTCTGCCCCCTACTTTGGCAGGGGCTACCTCTAGGTGATCGGCGGCAACTCAGGCCGTTAAGGTGAGGCGTTGCAGGGCAGACTGCCCCTTCCTACGCCCCCCAGCAATCGACCTTCCCTAAAAACTTGGCCCGTCAGCCAAGTTTCCGGGCGCCCCGGACCCGCGGCGCAAGCCGCGGGCTGGGCCCAACGCCGATAGGCGGCGGGAGTGCTCCTGGATCGAGATCAACGGCCAACTCCCTTTTTTGGTTCGGGTCCCGCTCAGCACTGCACGCTCAATTCAGACGCCTTGAGTTACCGGCTCGGCCGCGTCCGCGGCCTTGTTGCGCATATAGGTGATCAGCGCCGAGACCCCCATCGGCACCGCATAGGCAAAGCCCTGCAGCACATCGCAGCCCAGTGCGGTCAGACGTTTCCCCTGCTCGACGGTCTCGATACCCTCGGCTACAATCTCGACATCTAATGACCGGCCAATCTGAACAAGCGCGCGGATCACTGCGGCATCCGCATCCGCGGCCAAAGTCTGTTCGACGAAAGCGCGGTCGATCTTCAGCCGATGCGGCTTAAGATTGATCAGGCCCACGATCGAGGAATGCCCCGTGCCAAAATCGTCCAACTCAATATTGACGCCCATCTCGCGCAGCTGATCTATATTCCAAGCCAAAACCTCGTCATCATCATCGACAAAGACCGACTCGAGAATTTCGATCGACAGGCGGGCGGGGTCCATGCCGCCTTCTTTGATGTCCTTGATCAAATCCGGATCGCGCAGCCGCCGACCCGAGACATTGATCGCCACCCGCGGGATCAGCAGCCCCGCCCTTTGCCAGATCGCGTCGTCGCGCATCACCTGGCGCAGCACCATTGCATCGATTTGGGGCATGACATTCAGATCTTCGGCCACTTGCATGAACTCGGTCGGCAACAGCACACCCCGGATGGGATGCCGCCATCGCAACAGCGCCTCGACCCCGGTGACCGTTTCGGTATGGGCACAGATCTGAGGCTGATACAACACCTCGAATTCCGCATTATCGATGGCGCGCAAGATCTGGTCCGACAGCACTTTGCTGGCCAGAACCTCGGCCTGCAGCGCGTCGGTGAAAAACGCCCAGCGGTTACGCCCTGCCGCTTTGGCCTGATAAAGGGCGATGTCTGCATCGATCAGCAACTGATCGACGGCCGAGATATCTTCGCTCATCCTTTCCGAGGCCCCGGCAACGCCGCAGGGTAGGCCAACAGCAATGCCAATGCTGGCGCCAAACCGACATTCGTGCCCTTGATACTGCAACGGTTTGCTGAGTTCAGCGATAATGCGGCTGGCGAACTCTCCCAATTGCGCCTTGTCGCGCCCGCCGTGGCACAGGATCACGAATTCGTCGCCGCCCACACGCGCCGCGAAATCCCCGGCCCGGGTTTCAGTGCGCAACACACTGGCGACGTGGCGCAGGACAAAGTCGCCCGCCGCATGGCCAAAGGCGTCATTGATCTGTTTGAACCGATCCAGGTCGATGTGCAGGACCGACATTTGCCCTGGCACCTCACCCCGCCGCGGGTTGCCCTGGCCTCCTTCAGCGTTGCGCCGCTGCAGTTCTTGGTCCAGAAAACGGCGGTTGGCCAACCCTGTCAGCGCGTCATGGCGCGAGGCATGTTCCAGATCGGACTTCGCCACTTCCAAGGCACTATTGCGCTGCTCGACCATCGCCTTCGAGGCTTCCAGGTCCCGCGCATAGTCGGCCAAACGGGCCTCCTGCTCGCGCTCACGGGTGACATCCAGGCGGAAGGTGACCGTGTCGCCATCTTCGGTCCGCCGCTCGAACAAGCGGAAAATGCGGCCGTCGCAATAGGTCTGATCCAACACGCCATGTGGGTTATTGTGATGCGCCATGCGTTGCGCCAACCACTGTTCTTCACAGCCCACCGCATCGGGAAAAACGCCTTCGGCGAGGCAGACCCGCAACACCTCTTCGAAGGTCATTCCGGGAGTGATATTAACTTCGTCACTTTCGATCAGATGGGCGTTCAGAAAATTCGTCAGGACCAACCGATCTTCGGCATCATAGATCGAGAACCCATCGCCGATGCTGTGCACCGCGGCCAGCATCCGACGCTCGGCCCGCTCAGCCTTGGCCCTGGCCTGCTCCAGATCCGCCTCGTTGCGCTTAACGTCCGAAACATCGACCCGCACGCCCGCACGCTCGCCATTTTCTAACTGGACTTCTTTGCACAAAACCCAGCGGGCCTCGGCCAAGGGCACGAACATCCCATCCTTCATCGCGGTTTCGCGTGCGGACAGATGTTGCTGATACCAAGCATCGGGATCCGCGTCGCCGATGTCCCATTGCCCGACATCCAGACCCGCCCTAACCAATTCGCTATAGGTCATGCCGGGGCGCAGTTTGTCGCCGATCCGCCAATGCAGGGCACGAAACGCCTCGTTAAACATCACCAGGCGGTCTTTGGCGTCATACAAAACAAAGCCGTCCGACATCGCATCCAAAGCGCCCCACAAGCGCCGCTCGGCCGCCTTTGCTTTCCCCTGGGACTGCCGCACAGCCCTTTCGGCGCGCCGGATATCGGTAACATCGGTCGCGACCGAGCAAATCAAATTGGTGCGCAGCAACGGATCGAACACAGCAAAGGTTTTTGTAAGCTGGTGCCGCATCCGCCCCCTGGGTGTGCGAACATCCCGCTCCCACTCAACCGCCTGACCGCTTTTGGCAACCTGGGCCTCCACCCGCTCAAGGTCTGTCATATCGACATCCGGCAGCGCTTGGGTCGCGATCTGACCTTCCAGCGCCGCAACAGAGGTTCCATGATCCTGGGCGAAACGGCGGTTAACCATCAAGAACCGACCATCGTATTTTATCGAAATGGCGGCGTTGGTTTCGTCAAAGATAGCCTTGTAGCGCAGCTCAAGCACCCGACGTTCCGTGATGTCCCTGATCAACGAGACGTATTTGATTAAGACGCGATCCGGGTCGAATATCGGTTGAAATTCAAGTTCCGCGATGAACAGACTGCCATCCTTGCGTTGCAGCACCAACTCGGCCAGCGCGTCTTGATTGTTATCGAGCGCTCCGATCAATTGTTGTGCGGCAGTATGGTCTGTCAGCGGGGATCGCAGCAAGTCACTGATGCGCTTTCCAAACGCCTGTTCAAGCGTGAAGCCAGTGAATTGGGTGAACGAGGCATTGGCCCAGGTGATATGGCGTTTTTGATCCAGTACCAAAACCATATCCCGCGTGTGCTGAGCGATCAGCGACAAATCGGTCAACTGCGCTTCGGCGCCTTTACGAGACGAGATATCGATGATCAGACAGATCCAGTAAGCGACAACCCCTTCCGCGTTGTGGATTGGCCGGAACGACATCTGCGCCCAGAACTGACTGCCATCGCGACGTGCGATGAATACGTCGATTGCAAAGGTATCCCACGCCTGCAGTCGTGCGATCGCTTCGGCATGGCTTGCGGGGCTCGTGTCCCGGCCGACCAAGACCCGGGCCGTTTTTCCCACAAGGTCATCTAAGGTATATCCCAAGGTGTCCGAAAAGGCGGGATTGATCCAGCGGATGTGCATCACCGCCCCATCAGATGGGTCGGCGGCGGCGATCATGATCGCCTCGTTCGTGTACGCCCCGATGTTCTCGATGACGGTACTGATGTCCATCGGCCGCTTACTCCCGCCAGCCTGACAGTGACGCGTCATCGGTTAACAAATGGTTAACCTTTTGTCCCAAAACCGGCGACCCTGGCTAAAGTTGAGGCGCTGGAGAACAGCCGCGCCCGTTGACAAGTGCTGCGTCTTTGCTGTTCTGACACACACAAGATCGTGACACAGTATGGGGGGAATAACAATATGATCCTGGTTGGCGGCGAAAACCTGATCGACTTCATTCAAGATCCTCCTGATGGCGGCCACCCCGCTTACCGTGCCGTACCCGGCGGGGCGCCGTTCAATGTGGCCAAGGCCACCGCCCGCCAAGACTGCGATGTGGGCTATCTCACCCCTTTTTCCAGCGACACCTTGGGCCAATTGCTGCAGGCGGATTTGATGGCCGAGGACCGTGTGGAAAAGCTGCACGCGGGGTCCGATCTGCCGACGTCACTGGCGGTGGTTTCGTTAACCGACGGACAAGCCCACTATCAGTTCTACCGCCAGGGCACGGCCGAGCGTGATGTGACCGCCGAAGCGCTGCGCACCGCCGTGCCGGGGGCTGCGCGTGGGATCTTTGTCGGGTCTCTCGCGATCACGGATGGGTCGGATGCGGCGGCTTGGACCACACTTTATACCGAGCTGCACCACAAAGGCCTGTTCACCGCCTTGGACCCCAACATCCGCGCCGCCTTTATCCTCGACCGCCCAGGCTATCTGGCGCGCTTGGACAGGCTGCTTGGCGAAACAGACCTGTTAAAACTGTCGGACGAGGACATCGCCTGGCTGGCCCCTGGCGAGGATCCGCGCCAGGCAGCCCGCGACATCGCGGCACGCACACCAGCGGGCCTGGTCGTGCTGACCCTGGGCGGCGCGGGGGCCATGGCGATCAGCAACGGGGCCGAGGTGACCGTGCCAGTCCACCCGGTAGCGGATCTGAAAGACACCGTCGGGGCCGGGGATACCTTTATGGGCACCTTGCTGGCGCAATCGGCCCGGGCGGACCGCCTGTCGGGCGATGCGTTGCGGGCGATGTCCCTGGATGAGGTGCTCGGTTTGCTCACACTCGCGGCCAAAGCCGCGGCGATCAATTGCGGGCGCACCGGATGCAACCCACCCGATCTGGGGGACCTGGGCCTCACTTAACGAATGGCAGCGCTGAGAGGCGCCATGATGCGGCTTTCAGGCCAAACCCGGCATCGGTTTGACATTGAAGGACCCAATAGGTCGGGTCATAATCATGCGAAACACGTTTTTAAAGGACCGCGTATGACCAAGGGCTTTGCCTCGGCCGGGGATATGGCCGAAAAGACCATCAGTTTCACGGAAATTGGCGAAGGGCTTTGGGCATTCACTGCCGAGGGCGATCCCAATTCGGGTGTGATCATCGGCGATGACTGTGTGATGGTGATCGAGGCGCAAGCGACCCCGCGCCTGGCCGCTAAGGTGATCGAGAAGATCCGCGAGGTGACTGACAAGCCGATCAGCCATCTGGTATTGACCCATTATCATGCGGTGCGGGTGCTGGGCGCCTCGGCCTATGGCGCACCGCAGATCATCATGTCGGATGTCGCGCGCGCGATGGTGGCCGAACGCGGGCAAGAGGATTGGGATAGCGAATTCGCCCGCTTCCCCCGGCTGTTTCAGGGTCACGAGAGCATCCCCGGCCTGACCTGGCCCACCACCACGTTCAACAACCGGATGACGGTCTATCTGGGGAAGCGCAAGGTCGAGATCATGCGCCTGGGCCGCGCGCACACTGCCGGCGATGCGGTGGTCTGGGTGCCGGATGCGGGGGTGATGTTCACAGGTGATATCGTCGAGTATCACTCGGCCTGCTATTGCGGCGACGGGCATTATCGCGACTGGGGCGGCACGTTGGACCGGATCGCGGGGTTTCAGCCCGGGGCGATCGCGCCCGGGCGCGGCGATGCGCTGGTGGGGTCCGATATGGTGGCCGCCGCTATCGACAACACCCGCGATTTCGTCGAAAGCACGTACGCCGCCGCCGCCCAGGTTGCGGCACGGGGCGGCACCTTGAAAGAGGCCTGGGACGCCGTCCGCGCCGCCTGTGATCCGAAATTCGCCGATTACGCCATCTATGAGCACTGCCTGCCCTTCAACGTCGCCCGCGCCTATGACGAAGCGCGCGGTATCGACACCCCCCGCATCTGGACCGCCGAGCGCGACCAGGCCATGTGGGCGGATTTGCAGGGATGAACGACGTGGCGTCCCCCTATCAGCGCATGGCACTAAACAATGCCTGGGCGAATGCGACGCTTTATGGCGCTGTTACAACGCTGGATCGCGAGGTTTTTGCGGCCCCCCGGCCTGGTTTCTTTGGCTCGTTGAGCGAGACGCTGAACCATATCTGGCTGGTCGATCTGTATTATGTGGATGCGCTGGAAGAAGGCGGGCAAGGTCGTGCGATTTTTGATCGGGACAACCCGGAGGATCCCGGCGAACTGGGGCAAGCGCAGGCAGCGGTGGACCTGCGGCTGGCCAAGTTCTGCAGTCATCTGACACCCGGCATCCTTACCGAGACGCGTCAAACGGACCGGCGCGAGGGACCGGTGGCCGAAACCGTCGACGCCCTGCTGTTGCATTTGTTCCAACACCAGATCCACCACCGCGGCCAGGCACATGTGCAGCTGCAGGATGCGGGCGTCGCCCCGCCCCAATTGGATGAATTCTATCTGGAGTACGACCGCGCGCCCAGCGCCAAACCCTATTTCCCATGAGCAAGATCTTCGACACCCCCCTCTACCCCTATGCTCGCAGCGCGGATCAGGACGCCCCTGTCCCAGTGCGGCACCCCGTGGTCATCGTCGGTGCGGGGCCGGTGGGGTTGGTCCTGGCCATCGACCTGGCCATGCACGATGTACCCGTGGTGGTACTGGACGACAACGACAAGGTCTCCTTCGGGAGCCGGGCGATCTGTTTCGCCAAGCGACAGCTTGAAATTCTGGACCGGTTGGGCGTCGGCGCAGATCTGGTGGCAAAGGGCGTCACCTGGAACCGGGGCAAGGTCTTTGCGGGTGAGGATCAGATCTTTGACTTCAACCTGCTGCCCGAGGCGGGGCACAAGCACCCGGCGTTCATCAACATCCAGCAGTACACGGTCGAGGCGGAACTGGTCGCCCGTCTGCGCACGCTTGAGGCGGCGGGCAAGCCGGTGCATATCCGCGGCAACTCGCGCGTGATAGCCGTAGACCCCCAGCCGGATCATGTCGGCGTGACCGTCGACACGCCGGAAGAACCGTACCAGATTGCCGCCGACTGGCTGGTGGCCTGCGATGGCGCACGCTCGCCCCTCCGCGCGATGATGGGGCTGGATTTCACCGGCCGGGTGTTCGAGGACAATTTCCTGATCGCTGATGTACGCATGCAAGCCGACTTTCCGACCGAGCGCTGGTTCTGGTTCGACCCGCCGTTCAATCCCGGTCAATCGGCGCTGCTGCACAAGCAGCCTGACGACATTTGGCGGATCGATCTGCAACTGGGCTGGGACATCGACAAGGAGGTCGAGAAAGCGCCCGAGCGGGTGATCCCCCGGCTTAAGGCCATGCTGGGGCCCGAGGTGGCGTTCGAACTGGAATGGGTCTCGATCTATACGTTTCAATGCATGCGGATGGAACGGTTCCGGCATGGCCGTATGCTCTTTGCCGGCGACAGTGCGCATCAGGTCTCGCCCTTTGGGGCGCGCGGCGCGAACAGTGGGATCCAGGATGCCGACAACCTGGCGTGGAAGCTGCGACTGGTGCTGGAGGGCGCCGCACCCGAAGCGCTGATCGACAGCTATGACAGCGAACGGGTGCAAGCGGCCGAGGAGAATATCCTGAACTCGACCCGCGCCACCGATTTCATCACCCCCAAGTCCGCGGCCAGCCGGGTGTTCCGCGACGCGGTGCTGGACCTGGCCCGCGACCACGCCTTTGCCCGGCCCCTGGTCAACTCGGGGCGGCTGTCGCAGCCGACCTGGTACGATGGGTCGGGTTTGAACGGGCCGGACGACCCGACACTGCCCGCGCTGACCCGACCGGGGGCACCGGCGGTGGACGCGCCGCTGCCGGGCGGCTGGCTGTTGGACCGGCTGGGCGGGGATTTTGCGCTGCTGGCCATCGGCCGCCCGGCGCCTGAGGTGGTGGGTACGCGACCGGTCGAGATCCTGGCCAGCCCCGAGGTGCAAAGCCGCTACCTAAACACACACCTCAGCGCGCTGTACCTGATCCGCCCCGATCAGCATATCGCCGCACGCTGGACCGATGCGGCACCGGCGACCATCGCCATCGCCCTGGACCGCGCTAAGGGAGGTCTGGGATGACCCTGACATCGGACCCGAACCTGGCCGATCCTGACGCCACCTATGCCGCGCTGATCGCCGCACACGACGGGCTGACCGAGGCGGAAAGTGCGGCGCTGAACGCCCGACTGGTGCTGGTTTTGATGAACCACATTGGCGACGCGACGGTGTTGCGTGCGGCTTTGGAGGTGGCGCACGGGTCGGGTGCCGGAGCCTCCGGCGGGGATATTTGAGGGACAGGAGATGAGACAGGTGACTTGAGGCGCCTATGTGATGGCTGGGGCGATGGAAGGTATATGAGATGGATCTTGAGTTTTGGTTGGCTTTCGTTGCGGCCTCGACAGCGTTGTTGCTGATCCCCGGGCCAACGGTATTATTGGTACTCAGCTATGCGGTCAGTCACGGACGGCCGGTGGCGCTGGCGACCGTCGCCGGAGTGGCACTGGGGGATTTGATCGCGATGAGCGCCTCGCTGGCGGGATTGGGAGCCTTGGTTCTGGCCTCGGCCACATTGTTCACCGTGCTGAAATGGGTGGGGGCGGCGTATTTGATTTACCTCGGCATCAATCTGTTTCGCAGCGCGGGGGCCGCAACGCTGGGGGATCTGAGTTTGGCGGGGCGGACCTCGGCACGGGGTGTGTTTGTGCATGCGACAACCGCGACCGCGTTGAACCCGAAATCTATCGTCTTTTTCATCGCCTTCGTGCCCCAATTCGTGGTGACCGGAGCGCCGTTGCTGCCGCAGTTCGCCGTGCTGATCGCCACCTTTGTTGGCTTGGCGGCGCTAAATGCGCTGGCCTATGCGTTGTTGGCCGACCGATTGCGGGTGCGGATCGCCCGCCCGCCGGTGCTGGCAGCACTGACCCGGTTGGGCGGCGGCGCGCTGATCGCCATGGGGGTCGCGACGGCGGCTTTCCGGCGTGGAACGGCCTGAGGTCAGAGCGCCAAACACGCTAAGGTGAGCTGCGTGCCGACCCGGAACTCAAGCACGCCGTCGCGGGCATGAGGCGCCAGAAGCGCCCGCAACTCGTCATCAAAGGCCGCGCGTCGGTCCCCGAGTTTGGACAGTGCAAATGTATCTCGCGAATGCTGGCAGAGGATGAAATCCTCGACACTTTGTTGGATCGGATCTGATATCAGATGCTGCCGCGCCATGACGTCGATGTACTTGGCTGACCTTGCCATCGCGCGCGTCTTTGCGCGCAGCGGCGCGCCTGTGATCCGTGGCACCCAATCGCGCAGGAAGGTCTGCCAATCGGCCTCCCACGGCGGCTCGAAGGCTTGATCGCCGTTGACGATGGCGATCAGATGGTTTGGCCGCAGGCTATGGGACAAACGCGCGAACAGCCGGGGCTGGTCCATCCAGTGCAGGCTAAGGGCGGCCACGACCGTGTCATAGAAGGGCCGAGGATAGACCGCATCCTCGGCCAATCCATGGACCCAAACGATATTCGGCGCATCGCCCCCGGGCAGCCCACGCCCCAATTCAAGCATTTGTACCGATGGATCAACTGCTGTGACATGGGCAAAGCTTGGCGCCAGGGGCCGCGCCATTTTTCCAGGCCCGCAGCCGATGTCCAGCAAAGCACCCCGGGCGGGGCTGGCGTTGAGGATCGCCTGGAACAGCGCCCCCGGATAGGGCGGGCGCAGGTGATAAAGGTCGACCACCTGCGCGGTTTCAAACGAAGCTCCGGACCGCTGCGTCATGCCACCCCCTTGCGACCGACACCGGCTGTGGTGTCAGTCGTATTTTATGTTTGGCCAGATCCTGTCCGCCCGTGCAATATACCCTGCGATATCTTGCTGCCAGACCTTGTCTACGTCGCGGGTAATGTTCAGGTATAATCGACCGTCAACGATGTGCCAGACCTGCGGGTCGCCGTCCACTTTAGTGTTCTGCGCGGTACCATAGGCGCAATAACCCCCATAGACGGGCAGGTATTTGTCGGGGTCCGCCAGGAACAGTTCGCGCGTTTCCTGGGACGAAAACCGATAGGTTCCACCCCCATGCTCGACCGAAAGACTGCGCTTGCCTTTCACCGGCTCGCCCACGGTGAAATACGCCACGGGGTCATAGCCGCGCAGGGCCAAGCCAGTCCACGATAGATTCAGCTCAGGTGTTGCGGCCAGCGCGCCCGCTGTCGTCAACATCCACAGAATAAAGGCAGCTGCCCAGCGTTTGATCGCCATGAGGACCTCCTGTACTTTGTAACTCAGCCGCCAGGCGGCCCACTGCGGCGCAGGTAGCCATCCCAGGCCACCCGATCAACGCAAGCGCCGCTCCCGTTCCTTCACGCTTAGGCGAGGTCGCACCAAATATGAAGCAGGTTCGAAGGGTGCGACACGATCAGTGCGGACCTGAAAGGAAGGGGCGGCCCGGCAGCGAAACGGAGCGCGAAGACCGGGGAGGGCACATAGCATATCCGCTGCGCAGGCCCGGCGCGCCTTGACGGTTGCCACCCCAGTGTCACCCATGGTCTTGGCTATCCCCCGCCCGCCGCCCGCGCCACCTGCTCGAAAATCCCATTGCAAATGTCGTTCATCTCGATGGCAAAGAAGTTTTTCGCGGCCTCGGTATTGGGATGAAACGGATCCTTGACCATGCCCGCGTTGTTCAGCCGGAAGTAATGCTTATTGCCCAAGTTTGCTGCCACGGTCTGTGGGTTGGCCCCTTCTATAAAGGTGCACTGACTGCCCGCTTCGACAAAGGCATGTTTCAGGTTTTCCTGCGCCATCAGCCGCAGATCCACAACCTTTTTAGTGTAGGCGGGCGCTGTGGTCATAAAGATGCAGGGCATGTCGGGGGGCAGTTGCGCCATTGCGGCACGCACATCCTCAAGCGCGGCCGCGCGGCTGTTGGCCCAGCGGCTGGCGGCATTGCCGAGGAACGACATCAACAGCAGCTTGGGCTTGTAGTAGTCGTCGCGGAACATCGTCTCGAAGGCCGATTTGTCTTTTTCGCAAAACTGATACTCAGGCCCCTGTCCGATCTGCACATATTTGTTGCCGCTCTGGTTGACCAACCCATAAGCGCCCGCATTAACCATCCACTTCGGATCGACATCGCAAATCGCCCCTTTGGCCTTACCCATGCGCGCCGTCCACGAATGCAGCGAGGTCGAGCGCACGCCGATCACCCCAACGGACATCTGGCCAAGGGCATGCAATTGCTCTTCTTGCTGGGCATTGGGGTCGCAATGCGCCTTGATATTCTCAAAAAACTCAAGAAACACCGGCCCCGACCCGAACGAGATCTGGCTGTCACCCAAAATCAGTATGTCGGGCGAGGTGAACTCTTCGGCCCGCGCGGATCCAACCGATAACCCCAAGGCCACAAGGCCCAAGCCAAAAGCGGCACGCTTCAAACGGTTCACCGGTCTAACCCTCCATCTCGTCTCTGACAGCGCGGCATATCTGTGGCGCAACCTGCGCGAAAAAGGCGCGCGCGGCGCGGATATTCGGATGATGTACGTCAGTCACGCGGCCAGCGGAATTGGTCTTGAAATGCGCGGCATTCCCTTCGTTCACGGTGCGGGTTTCTTCTGTGAAGCCGCGCACGAAGGTGCAACGCTGGCCCACTTGGGCAAATGCCGCCGCTACGGCCTCTTGCGCCTGGGCCCGACGATTGTTGGTGGCCCGATCATAGGAGGGGGCCGTGGTCATGAAAATACACCGCGTGCTGGCCGGGATCTGCGCCAGGGTCGCCCGCACATCTTCGATCGCTGTGGCCGGATTGCCCGCCCAACGGTCCGTTGCGTTGCCCAGAAATGACATCACCAACAAGTCCGGTTGATAGCGCCCGCCCTCGAATAACGCCTCAAGCGGCGATCTCCCAGCTTTGCAAAACTGATAGGCAGCCCCCTGCCCGATCTGCACATAGCTGCGGCCAGTGGGCTTGTTGATGCCATAAGTTCCGGCGTTCACGCCATATTTCTTATCCACATCGCAAATCACGCCTTTCCCGCGCGCGCCGCGCGCCGTCCAAGAGTGCAGCGAACTCGACCGTACGCCGATCGAGGCAACCTGCGCACCAGCCAAGGTTCTGCTGCCGCATTTGCCCGCGAAATCCCCAAAGAACTCTTGAAATACCTGCCCCGCGCCAAACGAAATCTGGCTATCCCCTAAGACCAAGATCCGGGGCCGGTCTGCCTGCGCGTCCTGAATGTCAGTCAGGGGCACAGGATCGGTACAGGTAACAGCGCTCGTTTCACCCGCCAAGGTTGGCGAGGCGACAAAGCCCAGGAACAAGGCCAAAATCAGGGGTCTGCGCACAATCGCTCCTTCAGGTCGGACGCTCTTTCGCGACCCTAGCGCCCCGCGCTGCACACAGACAATTAACCCCCTTGTGAACAGGGGAAACAAGAGGCCCCCGGTTTGAATAAAGTCCTATTTTCAAGCGGATTAGCTGGCAAGACCCAAGAAAACGCCGCGCCCTACCAGCGATACTTTCCGCATCGGTGATCCAATCCCGCCCCGCCGGAGTATCCCTCACATCATCGTCAGGGTGACGCCTTCCGCAGGACACGGGGGCTTTCATCCGCCAGAAACCGGCGCGGTAGAACCCGCGCAGCTTAAGGATACACAAAATGCGCACTTTCTTCGCGGTCACCGGACTGATAGCCCTTGTCGGCTTGTTCGTCGTCAACCCGTTCCAAGACACCCGGTCACATGCCACGCCGGATATGTTGAAAGCCTACAAGGCCGCCCAAAAGAACATCTGAACCGAGGGAAAATCCCAAAGGGGGGCGGGCATCAGATGGTCCCCGATGCCCGCAAAACCCTTGGTACCCGAGGCCGGACTCGAACCGGCACGCCTTGCGGCGGGGGATTTTGAATCCCCTGCGTCTACCATTCCGCCACTCGGGCTTACCACCTGTCGCTTATCGCGCACTTTGGGCGCCGTCAATGCCCTGCCGCCTTGACCAGCGGGCGTGCCCATGGTGGATAGGCGCAATCCACTTCGCAACGCCTGAAAGGACGCCCATGCTGCGCAGGCTTTATGACGGCACTTTGCGCCTGGCCGAGGGACCTTATGCGCTGCCCGCTTTGGCGGCAGTGGCCTTTGTCGAAAGCTCGGTCTTTCCGATCCCGCCCCATGTCATGATCATTCCGATGGTTATCGCGGCCCCGCACCGCGCCTGGCTGATCGCGGTGGTCTGCACGCTGGCCTCGGTCCTGGGCGGTGTGCTGGGCTATTGGATCGGGGCGGAGCTGTTCCAGTCTGTCGGCCAACCGGTGCTCGATTTCTACGGCAAGGCGGAGAAATTCGCTGAATTCCAGGCGCGCTTTAACGAATATGGGGCCTGGGCGGTTCTGATGGCCGGGATCACCCCCTTTCCCTACAAGGTGATCACAATTACTTCGGGCGCCACGGGGCTGAATTTCACTGTGTTCCTCACAGCCTCGCTGATGGCCCGCGCTTTTATCTTCTTCCTGCTCGCCGGGCTGTTGTGGAAGTTCGGCCCCCCGATCCGCGACTTTGTCGAGCGCCGCTTTGGCCTGGTGACGACCGCCTTTTTCGTGCTGCTGATCGGCGGTTTCGCGGTGGTGAGGCTGTTGTGACACCGCGGCGGCTGATCCTTTTGGCCGCAGGGGGGTCGGCCGCACTGATGCTGGGCGCGCTGGCCTTTCAATACCTGGGCGGTCTGCCGCCGTGCAAACTGTGCTACTGGCAGCGCTATCCCCATATCGCCGCGATCGCCATCGGTGCCCTGGCCTTGGCGCTTCCGACGCGCCTGCTGACCCTGGCCGGCGCCCTGGCCGCCGCGACCACCGCCGCCATCGGCACCTATCATATGGGCGTTGAATACACCTGGTGGGAGGGGCCGAACACCTGCACCGCTGGCAGCCCCCAAGGGATCAGCGCTGAAGATCTTCTGGCCCAGATTCTTGAGGCCCCAGTTGTACGCTGTGACGATGTGGCCTGGAGCCTCGCCGGCCTCTCAATGGCGGGGTGGAACGCGCTGATCTCGGCCATCCTTGCCCTTCTGTGGCTTGCGGCCTGGCGCAGCCTCACTCAGTCAAGCACCCCCTGAAAGAGATCACCCCAAGGTCCGCGGTTCCCAGACGTCAAGGCGATGCCGCCCACGATCGGCGCCCACCGCCCGAAGGGCTCATGGACTTGCGCGCGCCAGCGCGCACCTTTGGATCACCGCCGCCGCGCCAATGCCCGACCGTATTCGGTCTCCATCTCGATCCGCATCAGTTGCATCACCTCGCCCACCGCACGATAGCTCAGCACGAAGTTAAACCGGGTCTGCTCTTGCATGGATTTCGGCGAATAGCCCGCGACCCGCTCATAAGCTCCGGCGCAGCGCATCCCGCCTTCCAACGCCTGCCGCGCGCCCAGGGTGATGCGCGACCGTCGCGTGCCGTCGAAAATCTCGATCACACGCTCGCACGCCGCGGCCGCCGGCCGATCCGGCAACAACGCTGCCGCCGCGCTGACCGGATCCAAAGTGCCCCCCTGTTCCCCATGGGCAATGTCATAGGGTCTTGACCGCTTGCGTGGCGGGGTCAACGTCACCTCTTGTGGCACCCCTTGCGCGTAGCGCATCACCACCTCACGCGCCTTGTCGCCTTTACCCCTTACCGCCACATACCGCTGAGGCTGCAAAGCGCCATCAGCACCCGCTACCCCCTGCACGGTCCCCTCGAACGCCAGGTTCACCAACGATCCAATAACGCCGCTACCGCGCAGCACACCGCGTGCGGAATACCCCGCCCCCTCTTGCTTCACCGCGAGCCCCACGGTCGCCACGCGCAACCCCGCTATTGAGAGGTCGAACATTTGCCGCGTCTCGCCCGCCGTCGCGCCCGCACCGCCCAGCATCATCACGCCCACAACCATCATTGCTTTCAGCATCGCCACTGCAGCACCTCCGCCGATCCAAGACCTTTCAGCGCGCCCGCTTGCCCCTAGACAGCCCCGCCTGTTGCGGAACATATGGCACAACTGCAGGCAACATGCAGGGTCAATCCCCCGTGAAAACAGGGCAAAGGTGATCACTTTGGACAACAAGACCGAAACACTTTGCAACCGCGTCCAAGCTGGCGAGCGCCGTGCGCTGGCCAAGGCGATCACTCTGATCGAGTCCACCAAACCCCAGGATCAAGTCCAGGCGCAAGCCCTGCTCGCGGCGCTACCACCCCCGACCAACGCCTCCTTACGCTTGGGGCTTTCCGGCACACCAGGTGTCGGCAAATCCACTTTCATCGAGGCGCTGGGCCTGCATCTGACCTCCCAAGACCACCGCGTGGCGGTTTTGGCGGTCGACCCCTCCTCGGCCCGCACGGGGGGCGCGATCCTGGGCGATAAAACCAGGATGGAGCGTCTGGCCCGCGATCCCAACGCGTTCATCCGCCCCTCGCCCGCGCAAAACCACTTGGGCGGCGTCGCGCGCCGCACCGCGGATGTGATCCAATTGGTCGAGGCCGCAGGCTTCGACATCGTTCTGGTCGAGACGGTGGGCGTGGGCCAATCCGAGACCATGGTCGCCCAGATGATCGATATTTTCATCCTGCTGCTTGCGCCCGCCGGGGGGGACGAATTGCAAGGCGTTAAACGCGGAATCATGGAAATCGCCGATCTGATCTTGGTGAACAAGGCCGACGGCGCCCTGACCGCCCAAGCGCGCGCGACATGTGCCGACTATTCCAGCGCCCTGCATTTGATGCGTCCCCGCCCCGAGGATCCGGCAGGCTACCCGATGGCGCTCACTGTATCGGCGCTGACCGGCAGAGGCCTGGCCGAGGCTTGGGAGGCGGTCCAAACCCTGGCCCAGGCGCGCCGCACGTCCGGCAGTCTGTCGCGCCGTCGCATCACCCAGCGCCGGGACCAGTTCCACGCTCAAGTCGACCAACTGCTGCGGACGCGGCTGATGGCCGACCCGGCCCTGAAAGCTTTGCGCCAAAGTCTCGAAAACCAGCTGGCAGCGGATGAAATCACCCCAACACAAGCCGCTGAAGCGCTTGTCTCACAGATTCTGCCCCATTGAATTCAGCGACCTTTCCAGATGCGCCATGACACAGAACGACCATGTTTCAGATACAGGTTTAACCGAATCTTAAACCCCGGCCACGAGAACATTTTTCAACCATTCTTAAGGAGTTTCCCCTTGATCCCCATACCCCTTCTCGCCAGCGGAATTCTAATCCTTGCGCTTGCAGGCGCCGCGCACGCTCAGCAGACCATCCAGGTCTTCACAGGTGGTGCCCCGACCGGCGAAGGGTCGGCCTATCACGAAGGGATCGGGCGCGGTGTGCTTGATGTATTAGAGCCGATCGCGAAGGAATACGGGTACGAGGTCCAGCTTGTCCCCACCAACGGCTCGGTCGACAACGCCAATCGCCTGGCCGCCCAAGCCGATGGTATTGCCTTTGGCATCGGCCAGGGCGGTCTAACATATGATGCAGTGACCTCGGGCGCCGTGCGGATTTTGCGCAACGACCTTCCGGGCGAATGCGCTATGGCCTTTTCGAAGGAGCCGCAGCTGTCGTCCTGGGGCGAGATCGTCAAGAACAAGGATCGGGTCACCTGGGTCGTCCCTGAAAACAGCGGCTCGGAGGCGTTCATCAAGCGGATGTACAGCGAGGACGCCAATTTTGCCGGTGCGACGCCGCAGTTCTTCTATGCCTCGGGCGCCGAGCGGATCCTATCGGGTGTCAACCACCCCGAAAAGCGCGGCATGGTCGGCTTCTTTTATGCCTATCCAAACCCAACCGCAGGGGTGATCAATATGGCCTCCAAAGATGACATGCGGATTTTCGGGGTTTTGTCCCCTGACATCGCCAAATCCGACTCTGCCTATTATCTGAACCGCCGCGCACCGTACCAGCTTGCCTGGCTGGGGCTGGGAGAGACCAAAACCACCCGGGCGATGTGCTCCAAAGCCCTGCTCTTCGTCAATGACATCAGCCAGATCACCGACACCTGGGCCCGGGAAGACGCCGAGGCGATTTTGGCTGCAATGGTTGATGCGCCGGCAAGTGCCATGGTCGCGAAATCCGGCCCGCTTGCAAAACTGATACAACAAGTGGAAAGCATGTCCGAGGAGTTCGGGATCAACGAAATGGTCTCGGACCTCGAAGACCAGCTCGGCGGTTAAGATCGCAAGGGGCCAATTCACATTGGTCCCTTGACGCGCGCCCAAATTCGCCCTATCCACCGGCGCTCAGGTCTGGGATTGACGCTTCTTTGAGGTGACCTTGCCAGTGCCTGAGTTAGATCTCCGAAGGAAAGCGCCATTTGGGCGTTTCGGCCAACCAGATACGTGCGTGTCACGGACCGAACTGATATTAGGATAAGGAACCGCCAAATGTCCCGTCGTTGCGAATTAACCGGCAAAGGCGTCATGGTTGGCAACAATGTCAGCCATGCGAACAACAAGACCAAGCGCCGGTTCCTGCCCAACCTGAATGAAGTGACCTTGATGAGCGACGCCCTGGGTCAGTCGTTCAAACTCAAAGTCTCGGCGGCCGCACTGCGGACCGTGGATCACCGGGGCGGCTTTGATGCTTTTCTGGCCAAGTCCAAAGACGGCGAACTTTCGCCGCGAGTTCTGAAGATCAAGCGCGACATCGAGCGACTGTCCGCTTAACACCCATTTTGACGCCGTTTGCACAATGCCCTGCCCTTGGTGGGGCCCGTCTTATGTGGACAACTGTCAAAGCCCGCGGGTGGCAATTGAGCGCATTTGCTACGGCATCGCTGGAATGTCCGTTGGTTCAGGTTCGGCCCCCATATCTGTGAGCATGGCATGTATCTGCCCCCGGTGGTGGGTTTGTTGGTTGAATAACTGAACAACACAGATCGCTGTTCGCATTTCAATCCGGGCCGAGCCATCAGGAGGATACCATTTGATGATGTCATTGAGTTCTGGTTTGGTAATATCCGCTGCCCATTGTTCGATTTCAACATCTCTTTTCACACGTAAGTCTTTGTATTCAGACCAATCTGATAGACTGATCAGCGAATGTTTGACCGTATCTTGTGGGCGTTCATTGCCCTTGATGCGCTCAAGCATGAGGGCATCGGCCCAATAGAGGTGGTTCAGTGTTGCTGCTATGGATTTGAAGAACGCGCCTCTATCCATCCAGCGCTCCGCCTCGGTCAATCCGTCGGATGCGGTGATGAGTGAGGTATTTTGCCATCTGTTGTAGCACGCCATAAGTCGGCAATATTCGGCTGAAATCATCTTTCGTGGCCTCTCAGGGTTGATGATTGGGATTTTGATAAGGGTTGGCGCTTTGCGCGGCAGTAGAGCAAACGGCGCGCCATCCCGTACAGATCAGAGCACTGTCGGTTGAGATTTACAGTATAGGGATCACCGGCCTTGTGTAAGCTTTTCTTATTCGTGCCTGACAAGATGTGAGGTCACCAAGTACCGTTTCGGTACACACCGGTTGATGGGGATGCTGCCCTTCTACTGTTGGTTATCCCGACCGGACCCCGCTCGCAGCCCCCCATTGACGAGGGCAGTGGGTCCACCGCCAAACGCCAAAGCTTGATTGCGAGTTGAAGACCGCATGGTTTTTCTTGTCCATGGCCCACCAAAGTGTTCCACACCACTGTGATGGGCTATCGGGCGCCTACAAGGTTTCGGCCTTAACCTGAAGCGCGCGGTATCGGAACACTCGTCCGTGAGGCAGCGCATCTCGATTCATGTTGACGCCGAAACGCTTTAGCACGCCGAGTGACAATCCCCACCGACAGGTCCTATTCGCGCTGTCATACCGGCGCATATAACAAGTGCACCGAGGCCCCGATGTCCAGCGTAGATCTTCTTTACTATTTAGCGGGTGGTTTTCTAATCTTGATGGCATATTCGCGCACCGTTTTTCGGATGCGGCTGTTCAATATCGCCTCAGGCGGACTTTTCGTGACGTATGGTGTCGTCGCCGAAGTTTGGCCCGTCGCGATTTTGAATGGCGCGATGATGTTGATCCATATTTACCAATTGACCCGTATTCCGCCGACAATCGCGGGCCACCCGCTGGTCAATACCCGCGGGGTTGCGCGACCTTGGGCTGCGGATGATCCTCAAGAAACAGCCTGAGGGCCCCCAGCAGAACCCCTGCCCGATCCCAATCATCGCTGCGCATCGCAGCGCTGATATCCTTGGTCATCATCTCAATCACCACTTTCGGCCCTTGTCCGCGATGGACCATATAGTCCGCCAGGGCCGAAGCCCGTGCCAACCCACTGGGATCATTCGTTTTCAGATTAGACAGATCCGAGCGGCTTATGTCCGCCACCTCGGCCAAAGCATCGACACTTGACTGCACACTCACGCACCACCTCACACATTCACCACACATCCCCGGGATGAACTATCCAACGATTTGGCGGCGTCCGTCAAGAAAGCATCACGTTCCGCCGCGAACGCCGCCAGTCAGCATCGCTTGGATAGGGGGCTAAATTAAGGTGTAAATCTGCGGATGGCCTGTAAGCCGGATTCTGTTCAGGCTTGCGCCCTTGATGACCATTCCTCTAGGCCGACCCTTACGGGGCGGCTCAAGCAGCCAACCCGGACCTGCTGGGGGTAAAGCGCCCCCGGGTGTCGCCACCCACGCGGTCCCTATTTGGCCTTGCTCCCGGCGGGGCTTGCCGTGCCGGTCCTGTTACCAGGCCCGCGGTGGGCTCTTACCCCACCGTTTCACCCTTACCGGCCCAGGCCGGCGGTTTGATTTCTGTGGCGCTGTCCCTCGGCTTACGCCGGCCGGGCGTTACCCGGCGCCGTTTCTTCATGGAGTCCGGACTTTCCTCGGACGCAGGACGCCCGCGGCCATCCAGCCATCCGCAGAGCATCGGGATTACGCCGTGGGGTCCGCTTGGTCAAGCGCAGGATAGCGCCGCGCCAGATCCTCGGCCCAGGCGACATCCCAGCCATCCAGTGGCTTCCCCCTGGCCCAAGGGCGAAACCGCAGACGAAACGCCTGCAGCGCCAAATCCGGGGCATAACCAAAACGCCGCGCGGCGGCCTGAAACCGAACCGGATCCGCAGCCTCGGGCCCTGTAGCCAACGGCCAAACGGTCAGACCCGAGCGCGCCAAGCGTCGCCAGTCAAACTTTTCTCCGGGATCCGCTTTGCGCCCCGGCGCCATGTCTGAATGACCAATGATCGCTTGCGGCGCCAGGTCCCACCGTGCGCGAATACCAGTCAAGAGCCCCTCAAGCGCGGCCATCTGGGCGGCCGCAAACGGCGCATCACCTGGATTGGCCAACTCGATCCCGATGGACGCCGAGTTCACGTCCCCGATGCCGCCCCAAGCGCCCGCGCCTGCATGCCATGCCCGCATGGCCTCGTCGACCAACTGCCAGACCTGGCCATGCTCACCGATCAAATAATGCGCCGAGACCTCGTGCTCGGGTGCGCACAGTCGGTCCAACGCGGCCCCAGCCGTCGCCATGGCGGTGTAGTGCAGCACCACCAGACTTGGACGCACGCCTTCGCGACGCGGGCCATGGTTGGGCGACGGATGCCAGGTCAGATCCATTGCATAGGCTCCTTTATGCGCACCCTAAGACCGGCTAGGCTGCGACGACAACCACTTCGGAGGGTTCGATGCCCTTGCAAAACCGTGTTGCCCCAGATGGCGCACTGCATGCCGCACCTGCGCGCGGCACGCTCATGGGCAACCGTGGCGGGCGGTTGCACGACGATACCCAAAGCCTTGGCACCGCCCGTTGGCGCAGCCGACAGTGGATCAGCTGTGTGCTCAGCTTCAAAAACCGCCGTCGGCGGGTGATGGGAAACAGCTATACAGAGATGTTTTTCCTTGACGAGGTTACCGCCCTGGCCGCCGGACACCGCCCCTGTTTTGAATGCCGCCGGGCTGCCGCCATCGATTTCGCCACGCGCTTTCAGGGCTCCGGCCGCAGCCGCGCGCCCGAGATGGACCGCGTCCTGCATAGCGCCAGGCTGGGGCCGAAAGATCGGGGGGCGCTGGCCAATCAGCCCGATGGGACGATGGCCACCGATGGAGCGCAGGTGTTCGCGAAATCCGCCACAGGCATCTTGATTTGGAGTTTCGACGGCTACCGACCAATGACCGCTATCCCGAAAGCTCCACTCACCCTGCTGACACCAGCGCCGATTCGCGCGGTTCTTTCAGCCGGGTACCAACCCCTTTGGCACCACTCAGCCTAAAGCGTTTCGCCTTTAACTTGGGGCATATCTCATCACCTAACGCGTTGAAATCTATGATTTCAGGCAGCGTTAGGTGATTCAAGTTTAAGGCAAAACGCTATAGGCCTGCAGGGTCTTGCGATATTTCGCCGGGGTCGTGCCGATCCGATTGGAAGAGACCGTTGTCATATGCGCCTGGCTGGAAAACCCGCAGCCATAAGCAATATCCGAGATCGGCGCGGTGGTACCCGCCAGCAACTCTTGTGCCCGGGCCATCCGCCGCTCGATCAGGTATTGATGCGGCCATTTCGCCTTGGGTCATATGTGTCATTCCTCAGCATCCACATTCCGACCATCTTTGCTAGGAGTGCAGACTGTACAACCGCCTTGTATAGGTCTTCCAAGGCCGCTTTGTGTTTACAAAATTCGTCGGTACGCAGCTTAGCGTGCCCGGCCTGGTGCCGGGCGCGTACGACCGCGGGCGGGACGCGGGGCTGGCGACTTTGTTCCAGGCGCCTGGGGTGTGCGGGTAATGCCAAGCTGATCGCGCAGAACTTTCGGGCGCAACTCCTCGACCGCGCCGCGCGCCAGGTCACCCAATTGGAATGGTCCGTACGAGGTGCGGATCAGGCGATTCACGCTCAGGCCCACCGCTTCCATCGCGCGGCGGATCTCGCGGTTTTTGCCCTCGCGCAGGCCGATGGTCAGCCAGGCGTTCGCGCCCTGTTGGCGATCCAAGGTCACTTGCATTGGCAGGAAAGTCTCGCCCTCGACCGTTATGCCACGGCCCAAAGGGGCAAGCATGGCATCGGTCGGCACCCCTTTGACGCGGACACGATATTTGCGGACCCAGCCGGTTGCGGGCAGTTCCAGCCGCCGCTTCAGATCCCCATCATTGGTCAGCAGCAGCAACCCTTCCGAGTTTAGATCCAGCCGCCCGATGCTCATCACCCGTGGCAAATCCCCGGGCAGCGCATCAAAGATCGTGCGGCGTCCTTTTTCATCAGCGGTCGTCGTGACCAGGCCCGCGGGCTTGTGATAGCGCCACATCCGCACAGGTTCCTTCGCGGCCAAAGGCTTGCCGTCCAACTCGATCCGATCATCGGGGCCGACGTTCAACGCGGGGCTGTCGATGCGCTTGCCATTCACCGCCACGCGCCCCTCGGCGATCATCGCCTCGGCCCCTCGGCGCGAGGCGACACCGACGCGGGCCAGCCGTTTGGCGATACGTTCGAAGTCTCCACTCATGCGTGCCCCTTACGCGCTTGCCCCCGGCCGGGCAATGCCGGACACTAAAATCATGACGTTTCGCACGCATATGGACAAAGCCATGGCCCAAGCCCGCGCGGCGGGCGCGCGGGGGGAGGTGCCCGTGGGCGCCGTGATCATCGACCCCACCACTGGTCAGCTTGTGGCCGAGGCAGGCAACCGAACGCGCGAACGCCACGATCCCACAGCCCATGCCGAGATGCTGGCAATCCGTGCGGCCTGTGCCGCCCGCGCCACGGACCGCCTGACGGGGCTGGACCTCTATGTCACATTGGAGCCCTGCCCAATGTGCGCCGCCGCCCTCGCCGCCGCCCGCATCGCGCGGATTTATTATGCCGCCCCTGATCCCAAATCAGGCGGCATCGAGCAGGGCCCTTGCATCTTCAACCATCCTCAGGCGCATCATACCCCCGAGGTCTATGGCGGCCTGCACGAGGCGGAAGCGGCCGAGATCCTGCGCAGCTTTTTCGCGACGCGCCGATAGGCGCGGCGGGTTCAAAGCTCGAACGACACCATCACCTCTGGTTCGTGCACCACAACACCCGGCAGGTCTGCCTTCAACACCTCGGCATCCTGGGCCAGCAGCGGAAAGGTCCGGTAGTGGCAGGGAATGACAGTTTTGAAATCGAAGAACTTGCGCGCCGCATAGGCCGCCCGCCGCTGATCCATCGTGAAATGCCCACCAATGCACAGAATGCCGATGTCTGGCGCGTGCAGATCATGAAACAGCGCCATATCGGCCATCACATCCGTATCACCCGAGAAGTAGATCACGCGCCCCTCGCCCGCGATCATGAACCCCGCCTCGGACCCGGCATAGACCGGCCCATCCGCCCCGCTGATCGAGGACGAATGGATCGCGTTGACCATGGTCACCTCAACGTCACCAAGCTTCACGGTCCCGCCCTTGTTAAAGCCAACGGTCTCGATCCCGCGCTTCTCGCCCCAATGGCTCATCAGATCGTAGATCCCCACCACCGGGATGCCGTTCTCGGTCGCGATGCTGACCGCATCGCCCGAATGGTCGCCGTGACCGTGGCTCAGCAAAATATATGTGGCGCCATCGATGGCCGCCACACGGTTGTGCCCCTCGAACATCGGATTGCCGGTCAGCCAAGGATCGATCAGCAGCACCTGCGCGCCGATCTCGATACGAAAGCCGGAATGGCCAAGCCAAGTGATTTTCATTTCCCCCTCCTATCTGTTCCCTGATAACACGCGGCAAAGGCGCGTTTGGCAAGGCAGGAGAGCCCGATGAATTGGACCGCTCAGGTCGACAATTACTGTGAACGGATCGATCCAAGCTTTTGGGCCGAGCCAATCAATGCCGCCACGAACGCATCCTTCCTTTTGGCCGCGCTGGTGTGTTGGGGCATGCTGGGGGGCAAGCGGGATCCGGGCGCGCGGCTGCTGACCGCGATTTTGGCGGCGATCGGGATCGGCTCGTTCCTGTTCCACACGTTCGCGACCGGCTGGGCCAGTTTGGCGGATGTTCTGCCGATTGTGCTGTTCATTCTCGCTTACGTCTATCTGGCAACAACCCGTCTGTTGGGCCTGCCGGTGTGGGCCGGTGGGGCGGCCGTGGTTGGATTTTTCCCTTACGCAGCAGGGGTCAGCGCAATGGTCACCAGCGCGGTTGGGCCACTCAACGGGTCAGTCGCCTATGTGCCCGTGCCGCTTTTGATCCTGGCCTATGCCGGCTTGGTCGCCTTCCGGGATCCTGTCGCCGCGCGGGGGCTGGCGATCGGGGCGGGGATTTTGATCGTCTCCTTGATATTCCGAACCGTGGATGCGGCGGTATGTGACCTGGTGCCCATCGGCACGCATTTTCTGTGGCACGCCCTGAACGGGATCATGTTGGGGTGGATGATCTTTGTGCTGCACCGACACGGTATCAGTGCGAAAGAGAGGTAAAGGCCTGCGCCTTATCCCTCAGTTGTTGGCGGCATAGGACACAACAATCTTGGCGGCGCGCTCGGCCGACAGGATTGGCGGTAGTAGGGTCAGAAATTCGCCCTGCGCATCCATCAGATAGATATGACTGCCATGGGCATAGATCGGCCCGTACTCGGGATCCTCGAACACCATTTTGTGCTCGACCGAGAACAGGTCATAAACCGGCGCCAGTTCCTCGGGCGTTCCGGTCAGCCCGACGAAATCAGGGTGATGTTCGGTCAGCGGCGCACCCATGGTTTGAACCGTGTCGCGGTCGGGATCAACGGTGATCATCACGGGGGTGATCGGGATGCCGTCAGCCCGCACCGTTTGGGCGATCTCGGCCATCAGGGGTAACGCGACAGAGCAGATGGCTTGGCAATTCGCATACCCAAAAAACACCATCTGCAATTGACCGTCAGGGTCCGCCTGGGTTCGCGACTGGCCGGTGTGATCCGTCAAGGCGTAGTCCCCGCCAACTGCCAGGGGAAACGCCGTGTCTGGTCCTGCGGACACCGTGGTGGTGGCGCTGGCATGCGCCCGCGCTTCGGCCACCGATTTGTGCTTTACACCATCATGTGCGGCGGCGGTCCCGGCCAGTAGAACGGCGGCCGACAGCAGAACAGCCCTCACTGAAACCACTCCTCCAGAAACGCGGCGTCGGCTTCCAGACCCAGACCCAGCCAACCTTCGCGCTCGATTTCGGCCTTGATGCGCGGATCGCGACGGAACCAGGGACCCTTGCCCTTGGCCTCGGGGTGGCGCGCCGCCCATTCTTTGGTCCATTTGTTGGCCTTGATCCAGTCGCTGCTGCCCTCGGCGCGGATTTTCTGCAGAAGATAAACGTTCTGCGCGCCCAGTTCTTCGTCGGTGACCAGTAACCCGTCGACCTCAACCGCCTGCCCGCAGAACGGCAGCATTTCGTTCGCCGCGCCAGTAAACGCTGGTTGGCTGTTCTTCATCGGCAAGACCATAACATCATCTACCGTGCGCAGCAGGGCCAACTGGCGCCGTCCGTCGCCGCAATTGTCTGGGCAATCGCCTGTCAATTCGCACAAAGGATCGACCACGGTGGCGGCAAAGAAGGCGGGGCTTTCGCCGTAGAGGCCCCATTCCTTGGCGGTGGACCCTTCCGAGAAATCCTGCGCGGCCAGCGGGGCGGCCAGCAGGGCCAGAGCAGCAGTAAAATACTTCAGCATCGCTACCTCCGCTTACTTGGGTTCAGGAATGGCGAAGCCCGGCACCGTGCCGAAGTCTTCGTGGGTCATGCGGACGATGTCATCGTCGGCGACCACCTCGGCCACCACCAAATAGTTGATCCCGTCGCGCTTATACAGCATCCCATCGGCGGTGATCTGGTGACTGGCGATCGCCAATTGGGTGTCGCCGCCGTTCGACGTGTCATCCCCTTCGATCTTGAGCACCATATAAACCTGGCCATCGTCGCCCAACAGCCCCACCGGGATCCCCCCGGCCGAACACCACAATGCGCATGTGTGATGCGCCGAGCCGACAACCGCATCCGGTCCGCCCATCACGCCCGAGAAATAGCACCAGGTGTCAATCGCCTCGCCGGTAATGGTGACCCGCTCGCCCTCGGCTGCGGCGGCCGGGGCCAGGGGCGCCGCGCACAGCAGCGCCACAGTGGCTTTGAGAAGAAGTTTCGGCATGGATGCGCTCCCCACGATCTACCTGACTTTGGGGCAGTCTAGGACGGGACCGGGTCGCGGCGCCAATCACAGTATTTTCATTAGATCATGTCGACTTAAACGGAATCAGCTTTCGGTGCCTCCGGCCTTTGACCCGAACACAAAAGCCGATCAGAGAGGCTTCAAGTTAGAAACGAAACGCATTGCGGGGCGCGGCGGCCTACCTTAGGCCCGCACTTCGGTCCGGTATTTGGCGGGCGTGACCCCAAGATGTTTGCTGAAGACATTCGTCATGTGCTGTTGGCTGGAAAACCCGACAGCAAAGGCGACATCGGCCAGCGTATCCTCGGTTGCAGACAAATAACTGCGCGCCCGTTCGATCCGCCGCGACAGAACATATTGATGCGGTGTCTGCCCCACCGCGTTGCGGAACGCACGGGTGAAACGATAGACATCCCAATCCGTCACGGCCGCCAATTCGTCCAGCGTGATCTTTTCGTCGATCCGATCCTCGATCATATTGGTGACCTTGGCCAACATGGCGTCGGTGATTGGCCGCGCGCTTTGGCCTTGAGTTTTGAGCCGCCCGGCGAGATTGAGCAAAGCCGCGACCAGCGTATGCGCCGCGTGATCGACGAACAACGCCCCTTGCGGACTACCTGCCCGGGCCTCACGAAACATGCCCAGCATCAATTGCTCGATCAGTGGGTTCCGTTGCAAATCCGCATGCAGTTGCTCAAGGTTCAAGGATTGCCCTGTGCCAACCGCCGCGTGAGCCGTCTTAAACAAAGACCTTGGCAGCCCCATGCAAAGCAGATCGAACACTCCGTCGATCTGGATATCTGTCGGCGTATCGGGGGGTGCCAAGCCAAAACCTCCCTTTCGAACAAACGATCGAATTCCCCTCACGCCCAGGTCGATTTGCGCGTTGGCGGCACCTTTAGTCACGATTTGCAGGACATAATCGTCCATCGGGGGATCAGGAAAATGCCCGGCGGGGTTATTGGTTAAACTCACCACACGCAGATGCGTCGCCCCGACCAGGTGGCTCTCCTCCACGAAGGGCATGTTCGGCGACAAGCCGTTCGCGTAGTAGTCGGAAAAACTCAGGTCAGTGGCCATCGGCGCAACGCTCCGTTTCTTTGGCTTGCGTGCCAACCCCAAGGGGCGGCTTGTCAGCCTCGTTAAGACACACTAACCGCTTTCCATGCATTGATCTTACAAATTATTGAGGAGTCGCTCTGCGTCCTCAGGCGGTGATCTCGGCGCGATATCGGGCCGGGGTGACCCCAACGCGTTTGCTGAACAGGTTGGTCATATGCTGCTGGCTTGAAAAACCCACAGAATAGGCCACCTCGGCCAGCGTGTGACTGGTGGTGGCCAGTTGCGCCCGGGCCAGGTCTAACCGGCGTGATAGCACATATTGATGCGGCGTTTGACCGACCGTATTGCGAAACGCGCGCGAGAACCGATAGACATCCCAGCCAATCAAAGCGGCCATATCATCCAAAGTGATCTTTTGGTCGATCCGATCCTCGATCAATGCCCGGACCTGGGCCAGTTGCGCATCGGACATTGGACTGGCGGCACGGTGTTGCGCCTTTAGCCGACCAGCAAGACCAAGCAGGGTTGCGGCAATCGTATACACAGCATGATCGACAAACAGCGCCCCCTTGGCACTGTCCTCACGGGTTTCGCGAAACATGCGCAAGACGAGCTGTTGCAGCAACGTATCCCGCAAAGCGTCCCCATGCAGATACTCCAGATCCAGCGTTGGGCCCGCACCGAGGGCGTCATGAGCGGTGTCGAATACCTTTTTCGGCAGGCCGATAACCGCCACATCAAAGGGGCCGTCAATTTGGTAATCGGTTGCGGTATCGGGCGGGGCAAGAAGCAGTGTGCCCGTCCGCAATGGGGCCCGGATGGTCCGGACGCCCAAATCCAACTGCGATTGCATCTCCCCCCTGGTCAAAAGGGCCAGCATATAGTCATCCAGCGGCGGATCGGGATAGTGGCCTGCGGGATTGGCTGAAATGCTTATGAGGCCGATATCCATAGAACCCGTCACGTGGCATTCGTGCACGTAGGGCGCATTCGGCGAGGCGCCGCCGCGGAGGTACTCAGATAGTGTTTGGTGTGTCACCGTGTTCACCCCAGGCCTTGGCGGCGCGCCCCAACATTGGACGCATAACCGCATCTTCGACGTTTCATGTTACCCTATACAGTTTTTCATCCACCCATCTTACACATTCTTGAGGCATCGTGATCAGCCTTTTCTGTCAGCCGGTTCTGGCGGCTGCACCACCAACGGCACGGCGGACCGCAGATGCAGGTCGCGCTGCGGGAAGGGGATCTCGATCTTAGCCTTGCGGAACCGATGCCAGGTGTTCATGAGAACCGCGCTCGTCACATTGGCCACCCCGTTTTCGGGGTCCACGATCCAAAAGCGGATCTCAAGATCGACGGAATTGTCCCCAAAACCCCGCAGCAGACAGACCGGTTTCGGATCCTCCAGCACCCGGTCCGTCACCGCGGCAGCCTCGATGCACAGCGCGATCGCCCGGTCCAGATCGGTGTCATACGAGACACCAATGGGAGCTTTGAGCCGCATCTTCTTGTCGCCATAGGACCAGTTGGTCACCGGGTTGGCGATCATCATCTGATTGGGGACGAGGGTCGCGGTGTTGTCACGGGTGCGAACCGAGACATAGCGCGTCGTCATCTTATTCACGCGCCCATAGGTTGCCCCTTGCGGCGTCTCGATCTCGACCACATCGCCGGGCTGGACTGAGCGGTCGGCGAGCAGCGAGAAGCTGGCGAACAGATTGCCAACGGTCTGTTGCAAGCCCAGCCCAACACCGATGCCCAGCGCGCCCGAGAACACCGCAAAGACCGTCAAATCTACACCCACCGCCGTTAAACCGATGATGACGGCAATGAAGATCAGCACCATTCGCAGGATCTTGCTGATCAACAGGCGCATCGCCGGGGTCATGGACTGCGCGGCGTCCAAACGGCGGGTAACCGCCTCCGAGACGGCTGTGGCCGCCCAGATCAGAATGGCCGTCAGCATCAACCCTTTGACCACCGCCCACAGGTTGATAGTCACCCCGCCGATGGTCATGCCCGTGGCCTGCATCCATTCGATCACCGGGTCCAGGACCCCCACGGCGTTCAGCGCGGCCACGGCCCAGGCGACCCAGGCAAAGACCGACGACCAATAAGCGCTTGGGATAAAGATCGAGGCCACGCCTATGACGATGAAAGCTATCAACAGACTGCCGACCAGGCGCATCAGGCTGATCGGCAGGCCCAGCGCCTCGAACACCGCCGTGACGATCCACAGGCCAATCGCCCAACAGACCGGCAGCGCGATGGCGGCCACCGTGCGGACCAGCCGCTGAACGATGGGGCCCAGCGCGCGTTCGTTACCAAGCTTGTCCAGCAGGCGGCGGAAGCTGCGGCGGAACAGCAGGGCCAGGGCCAGCGTGGCGGCCAGCGCCGCGATTTGCCAAATCGAGGCCAGCGTCAGAATGTTCTCGTGGATCCAATCGGTGACCAGCAGCAACCATGTGGTAAGCAGATCGGTGATCTGGCCGACTTCTTGTTCGACGATGGTTTCTTGTGTGTCTTGCTCCATCCGCTCACCCTAACCCCTTTGACGGGCCTGGCAATCAGGGAGTGCCGGGGCGCGCGATGACCGCTTAACCATGGGCATACCGGGACAACAGGGCCGCGCGGGCCTTGCAGCCCCCTGTCCTCGCGGCTAAACCCAGCCCGAAAGATCTGGAGACCACACCCGATGTCGATTGATACCGATACCGCCCGCCGCGTGGCCCATTTGGCCCGGATCGAGGTCAGCGAGGCCGATTTGGCACCCCTGGCCAAAGATCTGAGCCGGATTTTGGATTTCATGGACGAGTTGAACGAGGTGGACGTCAGCGGTGTCGAACCAATGACATCCGTCACCCCAATGGCCCTAAAACAGCGCCAAGACGTCGTGACGGACGGCAACCGGCAGCAAGACATTCTGCGCAACGCGCCGGACGCGCGCGAGGGGTTCTTCGCGGTGCCCAAGGTGGTGGAATAATGACCCTGAACACCCTCAAGATATCGGAGGCCCGGGACGGGCTGCAGGCGGGCAAGTTTACCGCGACCGAGTTGACCGAGAGCTGCCTGTCCGCCGCCGAAGCCTCTGCCCCGTTGAACGCGTATATCGCACACACACCGGATCTGGCGCGCGCCCAAGCGGCTGAGGCGGACAAACGCCTGGTCGCGGGCGATGTCCCCGCGATGTGCGGCATCCCCCTGGGGATCAAGGATTTATTCGCCACCCAGGATGTGCAGACGCAAGCAGGCTCGGCCATACTTCAGGGGTTCAAGCCGCCCTATGAAAGCACCGTGACGCAGAACTTATGGTCCTCGGGCGCGGTTATGCTGGGCAAGTTGAACATGGACGAATTCGCCATGGGCTCGTCCAACGAAACCTCGACCTATGGGCCGGTTGTCAACCCTTGGCGGCGGGCCGGGGGCGCGAACCAGGATTTAACGCCGGGTGGGTCGTCGGGTGGCTCGGCCGCGGCGGTGGCGGCGGACATTTGCCTTGGGGCTGCGGGGACCGACACCGGCGGCTCGATCCGTCAGCCTGCGGCTTTTACCGGTATCGTCGGTGTCAAACCCACCTATGGCCGCTGCTCGCGCTGGGGCATCGTGGCCTTTGCCTCCTCCCTGGATCAGGCCGGCCCGATGGCAAAATCGGTGCGCGACGCGGCCATCATGCTGGGCGCGATGGCGGGGCATGATCCCAAGGACAGCACCAGCGCCGACATCCCCGTGCCCGATTTCGAGGCCGCGCTAACCGGTGATGTCCGCGGCAAGAAAATCGGTATCCCGCGCGAATATCGCGTCGACGGCATGCCAGATGAGATCGAGACGCTTTGGACCCAAGGGGCCGAGATGCTGAAGGACGCGGGCGCCCAACTGGTCGATATCAGCCTGCCGCACACCAAATACGCCCTGCCCGCGTATTATGTGATTGCCCCGGCCGAGGCCTCGTCGAACCTCGCCCGCTATGATGGTGTGCGCTTTGGCCACAGGGCCAAGATCCGCCAGGGTGAGGGGATTACAGCGATGTATGAACGCACCCGCGCTGAAGGCTTCGGCGCCGAGGTGAAACGCCGCGTGATGATCGGCGCCTATGTCCTGTCGGCGGGCTTCTACGACGCCTATTACGTGCGGGCGCAAAAAGTGCGGACGCTGATCAAAAGGGATTTCGAGCAGGCCTATGCGCAGGGCATCGACGCGATCCTCACACCGTCCACCCCCACGGCGGCCTTTGGGTTGGGTGAAATGGCGGATTTGGATCCGATCAAGATGTATATGCAGGACGTCTTTACCGTGGCTGTGAACATGGCGGGCTTGCCCGGCGTCTCGGTGCCTGTCGGCTTGGACCAACAGGGCCTGCCGCTGGGGTTACAGCTGATCGGCCAGCCCTGGGGCGAGGCCGATATGCTGAATACTGCCTTCGCACTGGAAAATGCCGCCAATTTCGCGCATCATGCCCCAAAGTGGTGGTGAAACGACCATAGATGGGGCGAAGCATATTATGAAACGGATTTTTTCGGCCTTGGCCGGCCTAGCCGCGTTGGCGGCATGCAATAACTCGGAACCCGCTGGCGGGCGCGGACCATTCGACCCGCTGCCGCAATATCCCGCGCCCACGACGTTGGGCGGGCTGCCCCCGCGCTTGGGGCAAACCGTCCCGGCTGAAGTGCAACCACAAACCGCCATTTCGATACCGGGTGAGACGCAAGTCGCAGGCGCTCTGCCGGGTGCGCCCCGCAGCGCCATCACGCCGCCACCGAACGATCCGAATGCCATTTTGGCGCAGGATGTCACAGCGGCCTTAGCGAACACCGCACAGGTTGCGGCCCCGGCGACGACGGCTGAGGGGACCCCGGCGGTGCCTGGCGCAGCCGAGATCGGCATTGATCCCAATGATGAAAGCATCAACCTGGCGCTCAGCAGCCAGGAAGTGCAGGAACGCCAGCGCGCAGCGGCCCAGCAAAGGCGCGAAGCTGCCCAGCAGCAGTTGGTGGTCGTGCAACCCGAGGCCGTGCCGCAGCAAGACGTCAATGCCAATGTCGTGGCCTTTGCCCGCCAGACCACCCACCCCGTTGGCACGCGCACTTACAACCGGCCCGCGTTCCGCAGCCGCAGCCAAGCCGCCGCAGTCTGTCGACGATTCGAGACACAGGACGAAGCCCAGCGCCAGTTTCTGGCCAATGGCGGGCCAACCACGGATCGCTATAATCTGGATCCTGACGGCGACGGGTTCGCCTGCAACTTCGACCCCGAAAAATACCGCAGCCTCAAATTCTAAGAATGGGCCTGTGCGGTGGGCACTCACCGCACAGGCCCTTCATGGTCATAACGGACAGGTGTTCAGACCCTAAGGTCTCCGGCAATTTGACGACCGTCTTTGCCTTCTTGCATCTCGAACTCTATCGGTTGATTGTCGGTTAGCGTGGTAAGCCCCGCTGCTTGAACCGCTGTTATATGGACAAATACGTCCTTCCCCCCCCCTTCAGGCTGGATAAATCCATACCCTTTTTCCGTGTTAAACCACTTAACCGTGCCTTTAGCCATTTCGAAGTCCAATCGTAGTTGACCGCGGGCAAAATGCCCCGGCTCTTGGGCAATGCGACGCAACCAATACGGAACGCTGGCCATCATGCTGGCCAATTCACCCCCCGCCTATGACGTTACGTCATATTCGAACATTACCCGAATCAGCGACAAACCTCAACGCAATGGAACCAGAGTCTGGCAAAGCGGTTTGCCCTGTGATCCGAAAAAAATGCTTGCCATGGCTTGAAAAGAGCCAGTTCAATCCCCTTAAAGCGCGTGTCATCGCCGATCAGCTGGATCACCGTAATCAGCTGATCGGCGCAAGTTGGCGGCCGAACATGCGTATGCACAAGCACGTGGGTCGTAAAAACGCTTTTTAGTGCCTATATCCTGGGTTAAGCCCATGTTAGCCTTGCTCAAACGGGGGGAGCCGTCTTGCAAGACCGTACGCTGAACCGCTTTGCCGCGGTGGTTTTATTAGTGATTATTGTTGTCACGGGCTTTCGGGCCTTCGGGGGGATCTGATGGCGCGGAAATACGGCGGCGCCTACAGCCCCAACTCCCCCACCAACCCAGGTGCGCGGTTTCGGGGGCGTCGGGCACACAGGACCAGTATCGGCGCCAAGCTGATGTATCTGGCCCCCGTGCCATTGGCGCTGGCCGGGATTGGTGAGGTTATGCAAGGCGATGCCTCTGGGATGGTGGTCGAGTTGGGCGGCGCTGGCCTGCTGTTTTTGTCGGCGATCCTGCTGAACGGCGGGCTGAAAGCCCAGGCCGCCTATGACGACCGCACAGTGGCCCGACCGCCAGCGATCCCGCGTAAGGGTTTTGCGGTCGCGGCGACGGGCTTGGGCGTGTTTCTGGCTGCGGGTTTGGCGACCTCTGGTGGGGTGATCTCGGGGGTCATCTTTGCCATCGTGGCCGCAAGTGCGCAATTGCTGGCCTTTGGTTTGGACCCACGCCGCGCCAAAGGGACCGACGGCGCCAGCGACTTCGACACCGACCGAGTGGCCCGCGCGATTGACGAAGCCGAGGCAACAGTGGCCGAGATCCTGAAATCCGCGCGCCAGATCGGCGACCGCCACCTTGAGGGCCGGGTCGAGCAGATGACGTCGGCGGTGCGCGAGGTGTTTCGCACGGTCGAGGACGACCCGCGCGATTTGACCCGCGCGCGCAAATTCCTGGGCGTCTATCTGACCGGCGCGCGCGACGCGACCGACAAATTCGCCCAGCTTTACAGCCGTCGCCAAGACCAGCAGGCGCGCGCAGAATATGTCGCCCTGCTGGATGATCTGGAACAAAGTTTCCGCCAGCACCGCGAAGTGCTGCTAAAAGATGATAAAACCGCCCTGGATGTCGAGATCGAGGTCCTGCGCGAACGCCTACAACGCGAGGGCATCTAAGCCTTGGCGTACCAAAAGAGGGGAAGACGATGACCGAAGATATTCGCGCCCAAGCGCAAACCGCCCTGGCCGAGGTTGAGGCGGTAACCGCCACGCTGCTGCCCGAGCCCAAGGGTGAGTTGATTGTGGTCGATCAGGCGGATCCTGCTGAAAGGGCCGAGATCGAGCGCCGCATGGCCGAACTGGACATGGACAACACCCAGTCGATCATTCAATTCGGCTCGACCGCCCAAGCCGAGTTACAGGTGATCAGCCAAGAGATGCTGTCGGGTGTCAAGAACAAGGACACCGGTCCTGCCGGCGGTGCCCTGCGCGAGATCGTGACCTCGATCCGAGGGTTTTCGGTGGATGAATTGAACCCCAACCGCAAACTCAGTTGGTGGGAAAAGCTGATCGGCAAGACCAAGCCGATGGCCGAATTCATGGCCCGTTACGAGGGTGTTCAGGGCCAAATTGACAAGATCACCGGCAATCTGCTGGACCACGAGCATGTGCTGTTGAAGGACATCAAATCGCTGGACAAGCTTTACGAGAAAACCCTCGCATTCTATGACGAGTTGGCCTTTTACATCGCCGCCGGCGAGGAGAAGATCCGCCTGCTGGACCACGAAGACATCCCGCGCAAAGAGCAAGAGGTTCAAGAAGCGCCCGAGGATCAAGGCGTGATCATCGCGCAAGAGCTGCGTGACCTGCGCGCCGCCCGCGATGATCTGGAACGCCGGGTGCACGACCTGAAACTCACCCGCCAGGTGACGATGCAATCGCTGCCCTCAATCCGTCTGGTGCAAGAGAACGACAAAAGCCTGGTGACCAAGATTAACTCGACCCTGGTCAACACCGTACCCTTGTGGGAGACGCAGCTCGCCCAGGCAGTCACCATTCACCGCTCGCGCGAGGCAGCGGGCGCGGTCAAGGAAGCCACCGACCTGACCAATGAATTGCTCAAGTCCAATGCCGCGAACCTTAAGACCGCCAATGCCGAGGTGCGCAAAGAGATGGAGCGCGGCGTCTTCGATATCGAGGCTGTGAAACAGGCCAACGCCGACCTGATCGCCACCATCGAGGAAAGCCTTCAAATTGCGGACGAGGGCAAGGCCAAACGGGCCGAGGCCGAACGCGAGTTGATCACCATGGAAGCCGAGTTGAAAAACACGCTTGCCGCCGCCAAGGCCCGCGCGGACAAAACCGGTGCGACCATCGGCGGCGCCGTATCGGGTACCTGACGCATGATCCTGACCCCCGTTCGCATGGCGGCCTGTATCGCGCTTTTGGCGTTGGCGGCCTGCACGCCCCCGCGCCCGGCCGAGCCGGACCTGCGCGGCGAGGCGTTGGAAAAGCTTTATGCGAACACCGAAAGGGCGATCCGCGCCCAGGGGGGGCTGCGCACTGAACGCGCCCCTGCGGATGTGCCTTTCAACCTTCAACAACTGACCCGCAACTTCGAGCGTGTGGCCTTTTTTTCCGAGTTTTCCGGTCGGGGGCGCCAGTTGCGGGGGCGCGGGCGCCCGATCACCCTGACCCGCTGGGAGGGGCCGATCCAACTGGGGGTCCTCTTTGGGCCCAGTGTCTCGGCCCAACAGAAACGCAAGGATCTGGCGGATGTCCGCGAATTACTGGCCATCTTCCGGCGCGCCACGGGCCTCGACATCCGTTACGTTCCCGATGGCGATGTCAATTTCCTGGTCACCGTGCTCAAACGCGAAGAGCAGTTAGAGTTCGCCAATCAGATCCTGCAGGACGGCACTTTTCCACCCGATATCGCGGCTGGTCTGCGGGCCTCGCGGCCCAGCATCCTGTGTTCGGCCAGCCTGACCAACCCCAGCGAAGCTGAGCGCGAGATTGTCTTTGCTTGGGCCCTGATCAAATCGGAACATAACAACGTCATGCGCACCTCGTGCTTCCACGAGGAACTGACCCAAGCACTGGGGCTGCTGAACGACAGTTTCGCCGCGCGCCCCTCGATCTTTAATGACGATGAAGAGTTCGCCCTGCTGACCCTGCATGACGAGATCTTGCTGCGCATGCTCTACGACCCCCGCCTGAGCCCCGGCATGACTGCGCGCCAGGCGCGCCCCCTTTTGCCCCAAATCGCGGTCGACGCTGCCGCGGCAGTTGGCGTGCGTTTCGGCAGCTGACCAAGTTGGGTGCGCTTCAACACCAGATCATTTCGCCGAATTTCTCGCTTTAAGTTGATCCGTATGACGTGCCCAAACATCTACAATTTGGAAAATCATTTCAGAAGAGGCGATTATGCATAAGATTAATAAGGTTGTTCGTGTGAGTTTCAGTGGTGGGCTCTTAGGCTTGCTGTTTGGAAGTTCACGCGGAAAGGTCGAGACAATCGTGCAAAAACACAATGCAGATGGATGGAATGTTGCCGAGGTAATCTCCGACAGCCCCAACCTGCTGATATGGATCCTGCGTGCATTAATTCTCGTCTTGACCCTTGGCCTTTGGACGATTTCAAACGGCTATTTGTTTATTTTTGAGAAGCCTCGTTGAGCGCTCCCACGCGCTTGAAACCGCAAACTGAGCCCAGACAACCCACAAAACTGCAATAAGCCTTGGACACCACATGCTTTCGGTGGGAAAACTACGATAGCCGGGCGTCATAGCACCCGGTGTTCGGCAAGGAGCGCTTGAATGTCCATCTTCGACTTCCTCAAAGGCGAGTTTATCGACGTCATCCATTGGACCGATGACACCAGCGACACTTTGGTCTGGCGGTTCGAGCGCCACAGCCACGCTATCAAATACGGCGCCAAGCTGACTGTGCGTGAGGGGCAGGCAGCGGTTTTTGTGCATGAAGGGCAGTTGGCTGACGTGTTCACGCCGGGGCTCTATATGCTCGAAACGAATAACATGCCGATCCTGACCACATTGCAGCATTGGGATCACGGCTTTCAAAGCCCTTTCAAGTCCGAGATCTATTTCGTCAACACAACCCGGTTCCAAGACCTCAAATGGGGCACCAAGAACCCCATTATGTGCCGCGACCCCGAGTTCGGGCCGGTGCGGATCCGCGCCTTTGGCACCTATACAATCCGGGTGACCGATCCGGGCCTGTTCCTGAAAGAGATCGTCGGCACGGATGGCGAGTTCACAACGGACGAGATCAGTTATCAGATCCGCAATATCATCGTCGCCAAATTCAGCCAGGCGATCGCTGCCAGCGGCATTCCGGTGCTCGACATGGCCGCCAACACCACCGAGTTGGGTAAGTTGATCGCGGCCAAAGTCTCACCCCAACTGGCCGAATACGGGATCTCGATGCCTGCGTTCTTCATCGAAAACATCTCGCTACCCGAAGCGGTTGAGAAAGCGATGGACAAGCGCACCTCGATGGGAATCGTTGGCGATTTGGGCCAATACACTCATTTCTCGGCGGCCGAGGCGATGACCGAAGCGGCCAGCAACCCCGCCGGCGGCGGCATGGCGGCCGGGTTGGGTGCCGGGATGGGCATGGCGATGGCCGGGAACATGATGGGCGCCAGCGGCCCATGGGGTCAGGCACCACAGGCCGCAGCCCCCCCGCCCCCGCCGCCGGTCGAAAAGGTTTGGCACACCGCCACCAATGGTCAGACCAGCGGCCCATTCAGCCGCGCCGACCTGGGCAAAATGGCCGCCGAGGGCACGCTGACCCGCGAAACCCACGTCTGGACCCCGGGCATTGATGGTTGGACCCATGCGGGCGAGATCGACGAGTTGGCACAGCTGTTCACCGTCATGCCCCCGCCCCCACCGCCCGCAGGCTAAGGCCATGATCAGACGGAGAACCGCCATCAAATGGCTGCACTGGGTGTCGCTGTTCCTGATCTTGTATTTCTATCTTGTCGAACCGGATGAAAACCGCGCCGACCCCGGCGGCGCGCTCTCGACCCACTCGGGCGTTGGCGTGGTTCTGGGGATCGCAGCCGGGATTTGGTTTGCGATGTATTTGCTTAAGGGACAGGCGGACCGCCCGGGGCCGAAACTCCCTGGATGGGCCAAAGTGGCGCATCATCGTCTGCATCAGGCGCTCTATATCGGCGTGCCTGTCATGGTGCTGTCGGGCGCGCTGACCGGACTGTTGGCAGCGTTTCTGATCCAGGCCTTTGGCGTGCTGCCGATCAATTTTGCTGGCGGCTCGAAAACGCTGAACAATCTGGCCGAGGACGTGCATGAACTGGTCTTTGACGCGCTGATTATCGTCACTCTGGCCCACACCGCCTTTCACTTGTGGCGGCACTATCTGCTGAAAGACAACGCGCTGCGCATCATGGCGCCCCGGATTCTGCGCAATTACTTGTAAGGGGCACCATGGCCGACGCCACCAGCGATCACCGGTTTCCTTGCGACACCTGCGGGTCCGACCTGCGCTATCTGCCGGGCAGCGATCGCATGCACTGCGACCACTGCGGTGCAGAACAGATGATCGAAGGCGCGGACACCGGCCCCTGGGGCGGCGGCGGGATCACTGAACAGGACTTCCGCACCGCCATCGACGCCCGCATTCCCGAGGCCGAGATTGAAGAGACCCGCGTCCTCGACTGCTCCAACTGCGGCGCCCAGGTCGAGTTCGAACCCGACACCCACGCCGCCGAATGCCCGTTCTGCGCGACGCCCGTGGTCACCCACACAGGCACGCATCGGCATATTAAGCCGCGCGCCGTGCTGCCGTTTCTTTTGGACGAAAAGACCGCACGTGATGCGATGACCAAATGGTTGGGTCGGCTGTGGTTCGCGCCCTCGGGGTTGCAAAAATACGCCCGCAAGGGGCGGCGCCTGCAAGGGATCTATGTACCCTATTGGACCTATGACGCCGCCACCCGGTCACGCTATACTGGCCAGCGCGGTACGGTCTATTACGAAACCCGTGCGGTGCGCACGGTGGTCAACGGCAAAACCCAGACCCGCAACCAGCGGGTCGCCAAAGTCCGCTGGCGGCCAGCCCGTGGACAGGTTGCGCGGGCCTTTGATGATGTTCTGGTGCTCGCCTCGAACAGCCTGCCGAAGCACTATACCGATGCCTTGGCGCCCTGGGATCTGGCGGGGCTAGAACCCTACCAACCCGAATATCTGGCAGGCTTCCGGGCCGAGGCCTATCAAGTGGAACTGGCCGATGGTTTTGCCGAGGCACGGCAGATCATGGACGCGCAAATCCGCCGCGACATTAAGTTCGACATCGGCGGCGATCGCCAGCGGATCGACCGGGTCGAAACCAAGGTCAGCGATGTGACCTTCAAACATATCCTGCTGCCGATTTGGCTGGCCGCTTACAAATACAACGGCAAATCCTATCGCTTTGTCGTTAACGCGCGCACCGGCGCCGTTCAGGGCGAGCGCCCCTGGTCCGCTTGGAAGATCGCCATTGCGCTGATCTTGGGGGCTTTGGTGGCCGCTGCAGTAGGGTATTTCATTGCGCAATCGCAATAAGGACTGTCGACCGCTGCACAACGCGTGTGCGCAGGGTGGGGAACTCTTGACGCTCACTCGGAATACATACGCAACCCATTTCACCCTACGCACATCGATTTTCTACCCAAGGATTGCGGCTGCTTACCGCCCGGGCCAAGGCGTCTTTCGGGTCTTTCTGGACAGACTCTCCAAAATTTTCCCTTTTGTAACAATTGGTTAACGCGGGTTTCGCAATTCCGCTCCCTGCGCTGCCATATTGTTTACCACTGTAGAAATTTTGTGCAAATCCAACAGGTTATCCGCCGCAGGCCGCATCAAAGCCGACGCCCCCGGCCCCTGTTGGCCCAACCAAAGCGGCCAATCCTGCGGCGAAACAATGACAGGCATGCGGTGATGCACCGCTTCAAGCGCCTTGTTGGCTTTTGTGGTCACAATCGCCGTTGTGACCTGCCGTTGACCGTCTGGCGATGTCCAGGCTTGCCAAACCGCCGCGAAAGCCAGCGTGGCTTTGTCTTTCGGGTAAATGTACCACGGCTCTTTGCCTTTGCCCGCGCTGGCCGCCCATTCGTAAAACCCATCTGCAGGGATCAAACAACGTCTGCTGCGGCATGCGGCGCGGAACGCCGGTTTTTCGGCCAAAGTTTCGGCCCGCGCGTTGATCAGCAGCGGGCCATCGGTGGGTTTTGTGTACCAATGCGGCACAAAGCCCCAGCGCATGCGGGCGATCACCCGCTTTTGGGCATGGGTGACGACGACGGGGATCTGCTGTGTCGGACACACGTTGTAATTGGGCCCGGGGTCATGATCGTCGATCACCTCGGCTTCAAAAACCTCCTCCAAAACCTCAAGCGGCTGGAACTGCACGAACCGACCGCACATTTACGAAGCTTTCATGCAGAGATGGGGCGGCTGAGGCACTGGGCGGCAGGCACATCCCAGGCCGACGAAGCGGCGGCCTGGGGACCATTGTTATTCCACAGCGGTGATGCGGCCGGAAACAAAGGGCGCATAAGGCGCGTTCGCCGCCAGATACTCGGCTGTCACGTCGGCCAGATCCGGTCCGAAATCATAGGCGTTCTCAGCATCCGTGAACATCGCATAGCCATCGCCACCACCGCGTACGAAATTGTTCGAAACAACACCATAGGTGGCCGCCGGATCAATCGGCTCGGGGCCACTGTCGGTGACGACCATCACCTCGACCACGCGGCTGCCGGGTTCCTTGCTGGGATCCCAGGTAAAGGTCATGCCCGCCACCTGTGGGAACCGGCCCGAGCCGTCTTCGACCTGACTGACGCCATTCTCAAGGGCGGCCACCACATCCGCACCGCTGATCTGGAAAGTCGACAGTGTATTTTGGAAGGGCAAGACTGTCAGAACCTCGCCCATGGTCACCTCGCCCGCGTCAATCGACGCACGCAAACCGCCCGAGTTGGCGATGGCAAGTTGGATGCCCTGGTCTTTGACCCGGTCAAGCATGGCATCGGCGACCAAATTGCCCATCTCGCATTCCATCGCACGGCAGACGTCACGGTTGCCCTCGATCGGTGCGGCACTTTCGGCGACCACTTTGTTGCGGATCTCGTCGAGGGGCTGGGACAATTCCGCGATCCGGGCCAGGGTGTCGGTATCCTCGGCCACGGTGCCATCGATCAGCACGGGCTCGCCCACCGCTTCGGTCACGTTGCCCGCGTCATCGAAGGTGACGTTCAATTCGCCTAAAAACTTGCCATAGGCATAGGCTTGCACAACCGCCGTGCTACCCACCATGGTAGGATAGGGACCGACGGCGCGCTCTTGGGTGTTGCTGAGCAACGTATTGCTGTGCCCGCCAACAATCACATCCACTTGCGGCACCGCTTCGGCCACCGCCAGATCGACATTATAGCCCGAATGGCTTAGAACGATGATCTTGTTGACCCCCTCGGCCTCCAACTTGGCGACCTCGCCGGCCACCGCGTCGGCGGGTTCGGTGAAGGTGATGTTGCTGCCGGGGCTTGCCAGTTCTGGTGTATTGACCGGGGTCAGGCCAATCAGGCCCAGCTTCTCTCCGCCCCGTTCGATGATCGTGGATTTGGCCAGCTTGTCCGCCAACAATGGCTCGCCCGAGACATCGGCGTTGGACATCAGCACCGGAAAGTCGACCGCATCCATGAAGCCGCGCAGCACCTCGGGGCCGTCGTCGAATTCATGGTTGCCGACGGTCATCGCGTCATAGCCCAGTTTGTTCATGAACTCGGCGGCCATCTTGCCCTTGTAATAGGTATAAAACAGGGTGCCTTGGAACTGATCGCCACCGTCGAAAAGCACTGTGTTGTTGTTCCGCGCTCGCGCATCGGCGATCGCTGTGACCAGGCGGGCGGTGCCACCGAAACACTCGCCAGCGGCGTTGTCCTCAGCCGAACAGCCGCTGTCGTATTTGCTGATCGGCTCGAACCGTGCGTGAAAATCGTTCGTGTGCAGTACCGTCAGTTGGTAGTCCGCCAGGGCGGCACCGGCAGTGAAGGCCAGGCTGGCACCGGCAAGCAAAATGGCGCGAAAGGACATCGAAAACTCCTGTATTAAGCGGAAAGCAGAGACCAAGACAGTGGAGCATTTTCGCAACGGGGACACAAGTTTTTCAGCCTGCTCTTTTTCTGCCTCATTTAGGCGCGAATAATGCGTGCGCGAAACAACCATAAGGACATTCGACCCTTGTTTAAATCATTTCGGCTGACGGCTTTAGCGGCCACAGCACTTGCCGCCGCATGCGGGAACCCAGGCAGCGGAACTCCGACTGGGAAGACCCCGATCACCCGTGACTTCGCCGTTGTTTCCCAAGGCTGGGAACGTCAGGACAGCGTCACCCGTTACATCTATGCCGCCCGCGACCGCGGTGGCGTGACCGAGATCTGCGGCGCGATCTATTCCGAGGGCACTGGCATCGTGAAATCGCTGGAACCGCGCCTGTTGAATAGCGGTGGTCTTGAGAGCGACGGCACTTTGGTGGTCAATTCGATCAGCTTTTTTAACCGGTTGCGCAGTTTCGACAATGGTTCGATGGCCAATTGCGTCGTGACAGCGATTCCTTGGGAACAGCGGTGGGCCGCGAACCCGCCGCAGCTGCGCTTTCGCTCCCTGAAATTTGAAATCTGAAGGTCGCACCCCGACGGGTCAGCCTTCTAAGAGACTTACACTGCAAAAAAGGAACAATCTTATGTCTAAACTCCGTTTCACGGTGTTGAGCGCACTGGCGCTTGGCGCGCTTTCGGCCTGTGTCCAAACTGCGAATGAGCTGCCCTCACGCGCGCACACTGATCGTGTTATGTCGCATGGCTTTGACTGGGCCAGTGGCGTCGGCGGCATTGAGTTTGTCATGTCGGTACAAAACGTGGGCGGCACGACGGCGGTTTGCGGAACACAGTACCAAAGCGGCGTATCCACCGCAGGGCTCAGCGCGAAAGTCATGGCGGACTATACGTTGATGATGAACGGACAGCGGATGATCGAAGGGCTCAGCTTTTTCAAACGCGTGAACTCATCGGAAGCGTTAGAAACGAGCGCGGCCAATTGCCGGGATACCGGTATTCCCTGGTCCGACGCCTTCCTCACCGCGCCTGCAGATCTGGGCGGCTCGAAGCGGTTCTACTGATCCCGGCCACTCGCGTCGCGCGACTGTGTCTTTTAGCTCCGGGCCCCCTGCCTTAGTACTGTTGTTGTTAAGGGTGAAAACACGGGGTTTGGAGTGACACGTCGGATCAAATCTTGGGCAGCTTTGGCGGTGGGCATCTGGCTGAGTGGTTGCACAGGGGTGGTCACCAGCGCGCCCACCGGCCAGATCCCGATCACCGAAGAGTTCGCAACGCAGCGCCTGCAATGGCGGCAACAGGACTCGGTGACCACCTTTTATTTCCTGATCCGCGAGCGTGCGGGGCTGACCGAGGTTTGCGGCGCCGTCTATACCGACGGTCTGCTCGGCATTCGCGCGATCGAGCCGCGTATTCAGGCCATGACGTCGCTGGAAACCGACGAGGAGGTGATCTTGAACAAGATCCTGTCGTTTACGCGGCTGAACAGTTTTGACGAGAATTCGATGGCCACCTGCGTGACCACCGAACGGCCCTGGGACGCGGGGCTCGCGTCGGAACGCCTGTTCCTGCGGTATCGCTTCACGCAGATCTCGGTGTAGGGATCAAGCGCGGTGCTTGGGGGCGACTGTGTCGCTCAGCGCTGCGCGGTTTCCCAATCTGGATGCAGCCAAGGCTCAGCATTCGAGCGTGGGAGGGGCGTTTGCCCTAAAATATGGTCCGAAGCCTTCTCGCCCACCAAAATAGACGGCCCGTTCAAATTCCCGTTTGTGATCCGCGGAAAGATCGAGCTGTCGGCCACCCGCAAGCCCTCGACCCCGATCACCCGACAGTCCGGATCGACGACGGCCAAGGGATCAGTCACCGCCCCCATTTTTGCGGTTCCACAAGGGTGATAGGCGCTTTCCGCGTGGTCACGAATGAAAGCGTCGATCTGATCGTCGGTCCGAACATCGGCGCCCGGCTGGATCTCTTTCCCGGCATAGGGTGCGAAAGCCGCTTGGCCGAAGATCTCGCGCGTTAGGTGGATGCAGGTTTTGAAATCCTGCCAGTCCTGCGGCTGGCTCATGTAGTTGAAAACGATCTTCGGCGCATCCATGGGATCCGCTGATCGCAGGCTCACCGCCCCGCGCGAGGGTGAGCGCATGGGGCCGACATGCGCCTGAAACCCGTGCCCCTCGGCGGCGGCCTGACCGTCATAGCGCACCGCGATGGGCAGGAAGTGATACTGAATATCGGGATAGTCCACCCCAGCGCGGGACCGAATAAAGGCCGCGGATTCAAATTGGTTCGACGCGCCCGGCCCGCTTTTGTTCAACAACCATTGCGCGCCGACCCAAGCCTTGCCCCACAGGTTCCAATACTTGAACAACGTCACCGGCTGCAGGCTGGCCATTTGGACATAGACCTCCAGATGATCCTGCAGGTTCTGCCCCACCCCCGGCCGGTCCGCCGCGCAGGCAATCCCATGCTCGGCCAAATGCGCCCCTGGTCCCACACCCGACAGCATCAGCAGCTTAGGCGTGTTGATTGACGAGGCCGCAAGGATCACCTCGCGTCGCGCCCGGATCACCTCGACCCCGCCGCCCCGTGCGACCTCGACCCCCACCGCGCGACCGTTCTCGATCACGACACGCCGCGCGAACCCGCGCAACAGGTCACAGTTCGACCGTTTCAGCGCGGGCTTCAGATAGGCATTCGCCGCAGACCAGCGCTGACCGCGATAGACGGTCTGCTCCATCGGGCCAAACCCCTCCTGCTGCGCGCCATTATAGTCGTCGGTGGTCTGATACCCCGCCTGCCGCCCCGCCTCGACAAAGGCCGTCACCAGCGGGTTGTCCCGTTTGCCGCGTTTCACATGCAGCGGGCCATCCGCCCCCCGCCAGGCCGGATCGCCGCCATGCCCGGCCGGGTCCCAGCATTCCATCCGCTGAAAGTACGGCAGCACGTCGGCATAGGCCCACCCAGCCGCCCCACTCTCGGCCCAGTGGTCGTAATCCCGCGCGTGCCCCCGCACATAGACCATCCCGTTGATCGACGACGACCCACCGATCACCTTGCCCCTTGGGGTCGCCAGCCGCCGCCCGCCCAAATGCGGCTCGGGCTCGGACCGGTACCCCCAGTCATAGCGCTTCATATTCATCGGATAGGACAGCGCCCCGGGCATCTGGATCAACGGCCCCGCGTCCGAGCCGCCGAATTCGATCACCAGCACCGAATGCTGCCCATCCTCGGACAACCGATAGGCCATCGCACAACCGGCCGAACCCGCACCGACAATCACAAAATCCGCTTCCATCACGGGTCAGTACGGCGCATCGACCGGCCCCATCGCGACATAGACCGATTTGGTTTTCGTGTAGTGCTCTATCGCGGCGGCCGCATTCTCGCGCCCCAACCCCGAAGCTTTGAAACCGCCAAAGGGCATCCCCGCCGGCGTCAGATTATAGGTGTTGATCCAACAAGTGCCCGCCTCAAGCTGGCGGATCACCCGGTGTGCACGGGTCAGGTCGCGGGTGAAAACACCCGCCGCCAGGCCGAAGTCGGTGGCATTGGCGCGGGCAATCACCTCGTCCTCATCGTCGAAATCCAGGACCGCCATGACGGGCCCAAACACCTCCTCCTGCGCGATCGTCATGCCGTCAGTCACATCGGCGAAAACGGTCGGCTCCACAAAGACCCCAGGCGTGTCCACGCGCGCGCCGCCGCAGATCAGCCGCGCGCCCTCGGCCCGCGCTGTCTCTATATAGCCCAGCACTTTCTCCATCTGGGCCGCACTCACCAGTGGGCCCATCTGAACCGCCTCGTCCATGGGGTCGCCCAGGCGGATCTGTGCAGCGCGTTCTGCGAAGCGCGCGAGGAACGCGTCCCGAATACCCCGCTGCACAAACACCCGCGTCCCGTTCGAGCAAACCTGCCCGGCCGAGTACATATTCCCCATCATCGCCCCGCCCACGGCATCCTCAAGATCCGCGTCGTCAAAGATGATCAGCGGGGATTTCCCACCCAACTCCATCGTCACATGCTTCAGATCAGCGGCCGCAGCCGCATTCACCCGGCGCCCCGTCGGGACCGAACCGGTCAGCGAGACCTTAGCCACCCGAGGGTCCGAGACCAAAGCACCGCCCACGTCCCCCAGCCCCTGGACCACGTTGAAACAGCCCTTTGGCAACCCCGCCTCGACCAGGATCTCGGCGATCTTGAGGGCACACAACGGGGTGGTTTCAGAGGGTTTGAAAACCATCGCATTGCCACAGGCCAGCGCGGGGGCCGCTTTCCAGCACGCGATCTGGGTTGGGTAATTCCAGGCCCCAATGCCGACGCAAACGCCCAGAGCCTCGCGGATCGTATAGGCGAAATCAGCGCCCAGGGGGATATGCGCGCCGGTCAGATCGCCCGCCAACCCCCCGAAATAATCCAGCGCATCCGCGCCGCTTGCCGCATCGGCGACCAGCGTTTCCTGCAACGGTTTGCCTGTGTCCCAGGTCTCCAGCACACTCAGGTCCCGGTTCCGCACCCGGATCATCTCGGCCGCCCGGCGCAGCACCTGCCCGCGTTCCAGGCCCGGCATCGCGGCCCAAGCGCACTGTGCGGCCTGCGCGCTCGCCACGGCTTGCTCGACAATCGCGGGGGTCGCCGCATGCACCTGCGCGATGACCGCGCCGGTCGCGGGATAGATCACGTCGATCACCGCCCCTGCGGTATCCTCGACATAAGCGCCATCGATGAAATGGCTGGCGGTGGGTTGAGTGTCATACATATGGGTGGGGCTTTCGGTCGGGGCCAGGGTCAGATTGTGTCGCGCAAGCTGTCGTAGGAAACCATCACAGCCTCGGCGTAACCCGAGCGTTGGGTCAATCGAGCATAGTAAGCGGACAGCGCCGGAAAGGGCCGTCGCGCAATGTCGATGTCAAAATATCTATAGAGGACATGGCCCAACACCAGATCCCCCAGGCTGATCGCCGCGCCCGCCAGCCAGGGGTGCCGTGTTAGCTGCGCTTCGGCCACGTCCAGTGCAGATTCAAATGTGTCCACGGCCGCGCGGATCGCCACGGGGTCACGGCGTTCGGCGGGCGTGCGCACGACACGCCAAAAGATCGGGCCGGTAAAGGCGTCAGCCACATCGCGCTTGGCCCATTCCGCCCATTTGTCGACCTGCGCCCGCGCCATGGGGTCAGCGGGCCACCACGCCTCCCCACCATAGCGCGCCGCCAAATACCGCAAAATGGCCGAGCTTTCGAAAATCGCCTGGCCACCGTCAACCAGCACCGGGATCTTACCCACCGGGGTCAGCGCGCGAAACTTAGGCGTGTCCAGCCCGCCAAATTCACCACCGACGTCATGGCGCTGGAACGGCAACCCCATCTCTAATAGCGCCCAGCGGACAACTTGCACATTCGATGAGGTTTCGCGGCCATACAGATCCATCCTATTCCCCCTTGGGGAAGCGCTGGCGGTCCTCAACCTCGTTCAGATCCATGTGGTTGCGCATGTACCGCTCTGACGCCTTTTGCAGTGGTTGATAGTCCCAGGGGTAGTACTCACCATTGCGCAGCGCCTCGTAGACGACCCAGCGCCTGGCCTGGCTTTCGCGCACATCCGCGTCGAAGCGGTCCAGGTCCCAACGCGCGTCCGCCTGGGCCCGAAAATCTTGTAGAACCGCAGCCTGCGCCGGATCCCCCGCCAAATTGGACAGCTCCTGCGGATCGGCCTCAAGGTCGAACAACTGCTCGGGGTCCAGGTTACACCGCGTATACTTCCAGCGCCCCGCCCGCAGACAGACCATCGGCGCATAAGACGCCTCGGCCGCGTACTCCATAGCAACGGGCGCGGTGCGCTTGCCGTCCTGCCCCAGGGGCACCAGGCTCTCCCCCTCGACCCAAGGGCTGACCTCGGCCATCGACACCCCGGCCAAATCGCACAGCGTCGGCGTCACATCGATGGTCGAGACCGGCGTATCAATCAGCCCTGGCGCCATCCCGGGTGCGCTGATCATTAGCGGCACCCGTGCCGAGCCTTCGTAAAAGCACATCTTGAACCACAGCCCGCGTTCGCCCAGCATGTCGCCATGGTCCGAAACGAACAGGATCACCGCTTCCTGCTGCGTTGTCTCCATCGCCTCCAAAATCTCGCCGATCTTGTCGTCCAGGTAAGAGACATTCGCGAAATACGCCCGCCGGGACCGGCGGATATCCTCGTCCGAGATGTCAAAGCTGCGCCAGTCGTTCGCCTCGAAAATCCGTTGCGCATGTGGATCGTGATCCTCAAAATCCATCGCCGGAACTTCGGGTAGCAAATGGTCGCAATCCTCGTACAGATCCCAATATTTGCGCCGGGCCACATAAGGATCATGCGGATGGGTAAAGCTGACCGTCAGACACCAGGGCCGCGCGTCCTGCCCGCGCGCCAGGTCATAGACCTTGCGGGTCGCGTGATAGGCGACCTCGTCGTCATACTCCATCTGATTGCTGATCTCGGCCACGCCCGCACCGGTGACCGAGCCCATATTGTGATACCACCAGTCAATCCGCTCACCCGGCTTGCGATAGTCCGGGGTCCAGCCGAAATCGACGGGGTAAATATCCGTCGTCAACCGCTCCTCAAGCCCATGCATCTGGTCCGGGCCGACAAAATGCATCTTGCCCGACATACAGGTCTGATATCCCGCCCGCCGCAAGTGATGCGCATAAGTCGGGATGTCGGACGCAAACTCCGCCGCGTTGTCATAGACTTTGGTCCGCGAGGGTAGCAGCCCCGACATAAAACTCGCCCGCCCCGGCGCGCAGAGGGGCGAGGCGGTATAGCTGTTGGCAAAACGCGTTGACCGCGCCGCCAGTGCTTTCAGGTTTGGCGCATGCAGCCAATCCGCTGGGCCATCCGGGAACAGTGTGCCGCTCAGCTGGTCCACCATCAAGATCAGAATGTTCGGCTGGTGCATCATATTTTCCCAACTTCAAGATCCAAATACCGGGTCACCATGGTCATCGCAGCGCCCGGATCCACGGCCCGCCCGCGCAGCGCCTGCCGGATGTAGACCCCATCAATCAGCGCAGCGATCCCCTCGGCAACCGGCCCTGGCGTCGCCACGCCCAGCCCGCGCAGATCATGTACCAGGTTCGAGTGTAACCGCCGCTGGTACAGCTGCAGCAACCGTGCCGCGGCCTCCGACGTTTGCGCTTGCACATAAAAATTCAGCCAAGCGCTGATCACCTCGGGCTGGAAATTGCGGGGCGAGAAACTGGCCCGCACGATCGCCGCCAGCCGCTGACGGGGTGTGTCAGCCATGCTTAGCGCGCCGCGCACCTCGGCCCCAAAGATCCGCAGAATATGCCGCATCGCCGCCAGAAAAATCTGGTCCTTGCTGCCAAAATAATGATGCGCTAAGGCGCTCGACATTCCGGCTTTCTTTGCGATCTGGCTGACCGTAACATCCAAGGATCCGGTGCGGCCGATCTCGGCGATCGCCGCGTCGATCAGGGCGGACTTGCGAACCGGTTCCATCCCAAGTTTGGGCATCGGGGCCTCTCCTGAGTTGCCAAGGGATTGGAATGGGTTTTAACTGACTCGTCAATCAATAAAAAAGGGGAGCTGAAGACATGATCAAACATACCACCGCCGCCGCCTTGGCGTTGCTGACCTCGGCCGGGGTTGCGGCAGCCAATTGTGACACCGTCACCTTTTCCGACGTGGGCTGGACGGACATCACCGCGACCACCGCAGCCACCACCGTGGTGCTTGAGGCATTGGGTTACGAGACCGACATCAAGGTGCTGTCTGTGCCGGTCACCTATACCTCGATGGCGTCGGGCGACATCGATGTGTTCCTGGGCAACTGGATGCCGACGATGGAAGGCGATATCGCCCCATACCGCGACACTGGGACGGTCGATACAGTTCGTGCCAACCTGGAAGGGGCCAAATACACGCTGGCCACCAACGCCGCCGGCGCTGCCCTGGGCATCAAGGATTTCGCCGATATCGCCACCCATGCCGAGGCGCTGGACGCCACGATCTATGGCATCGAGCCAGGCAATGATGGCAACCGCCTGATCATCGACATGATCGCCGCCGATGCCTTTGGCCTGAGCGCATTCGAGGTCAAGGAGAGCTCGGAACAGGGGATGCTCGCCCAGGTTGATCGCGCCACCAAACGGGACGAGCCGGTGGTGTTTCTCGGGTGGGAGCCGCACCCAATGAACGCCAACTTCGACCTAACCTATCTGACCGGCGGCGATGATGTCTTCGGTCCAAACCTTGGTGGGGCGACGGTCTTTACCAATACCCGCAGCGGCTATGCCACCGAATGTGCGAATGTCGGCAAACTTCTGGAAAACCTCAGCTTCACGCTGGCCATGGAAAACGAGATCATGGGTGCGATCCTGAACGACGGGACCGACCCGGACGACGCCGCCACCGCCTGGATGAAAGCCAACCCCGATGCGGTCATGGCCTGGCTTGACGGTGTCACGACCCTGGACGGTGGCGACGCTGCGGCCGCCGTGTCCACGGCCCTGGGCCTGTGATCCCCCGCGCCGCCTTTCGGGGCGGCGCGCCTGACCGAAGGGGCCCGCGATGGACTGGCTGACCGACACCAAAATCCCCGTCGGCAAGACGGCAAAAACCGTCTTCGACTGGTTGCAAGCGAACGGCGCTGCGTTTTTCGACGGACTGGCGGCGGTCATGGAGTTTCTGATCGACAGCATCTTGTGGGTGCTGCAAACGCCCCATCCGCTGCTGATCATCGCGGTGTTCGTCGGCATCGCCTATGCCATCCAGCGCAGTTGGAAGACCGCCCTTTTCGTGGCCCTTGGCTTTCTCTTCATCCTGAACCAAGACTATTGGGAGGAGACCACCGAAAGCCTGACCCTGGTCCTGTCCGCCTGCTTGGTTTGCATGGCCATTGGCGTGCCCATTGGCATCGCTGTCGCCCACCGCCCACGCTTGTTCACCGCCATCCGTCCGGTGCTGGATCTGATGCAAACTCTGCCAACCTTCGTTTATCTGATCCCGGCTATCGTGTTTTTCGGGATCGGCATGGTGCCCGGTCTGATCGCCACCGTCATCTTTGTCGTCCCCGCCCCGATCCGCCTGACCCATCTGGGGATCAGTTCCACCCCTAAACCCTTGCTCGAGGCCGCCCAGGCTTTTGGCGCCACGCCAACACAAACCCTTTGGAAGGTGGAACTGCCCTATGCCCTGCCGCAAATCATGGCGGGGCTGAACCAAACCATCATGCTGTCGCTGTCCATGGTGGTTATCGCAGCCCTGGTGGGCGCCGATGGTCTTGGCGTCCCGGTCGTCCGCGCGCTGAACCAAGTCAACACGGCCCTTGGGTTCGAGAGTGGCTTCGTCATTGTCATCGTCGCGATCATGCTGGACCGCGTATTGCGAGTGACCCGCTGATGGGCACGGCAGTTGCGTTCAACAACGTCTCGATCGTCTTCGGCGACCGCCCCGCCAGCGCGCTGCCGCTGATGGACCAGGGGCAAACGCGCGCCGAGGTCCAGGATGCGACGGGCCAAATTCTGGGCGTGCATGATTGCTCTATCAGCGTTGGTACGGGCGAGATTCTGGTGCTGATGGGGCTGTCGGGCTCGGGCAAATCCACGCTGCTGCGCGCGGTTAATGGCCTCAACCCGGTCGTGCGGGGTCATGTCACCCTGGATGACAACGGCCAGATGGTGAATATCACCAGCGCCGACGCAAAAACCCTGCGCCACCTGCGCCAGACCCGTGTCGCCATGGTCTTTCAGCAATTCGGCCTGCTGCCCTGGCGCACGGTGCGCGAGAATGTCGGCCTGGGTCTGGAACTTGCCCGAATGCCCGCAAGCGAACGTCAATCAAAGATCGACAACCAACTGGCGCTTGTCGGCTTGTCCGACTGGGCCAACCGCAAGGTGGCCGAGCTTTCGGGCGGCATGCAGCAACGCGTCGGCCTGGCCCGCGCCTTTGCCACCGACGCGCCGATCCTGCTGATGGACGAGCCCTTCTCGGCCCTCGACCCGCTGATCCGCACCCGCCTGCAGGACGAGTTGATCGACCTCCAGCAAAAACTCAAACGCACAATCATTTTCGTAAGCCACGACTTGGACGAGGCGTTCAAGCTGGGCGACCGCATCGCGATCATGGAGGGTGGGCGCATCGTCCAATCCGGCACCCCCAAGCAGATCTTCTCGGCCCCCGCGAACGACTATGTGGCCGATTTCGTCCAACACATGAACCCCCTGGGTGTGCTGACCGCTGGCGACATCATGACCCCCAACACTGGCCAAACCCCGGCGCAAACCGTCGATACGCAATGCACCGTGCGCGAGATTATCGAGCGCTTCCACAAAGGCCCCGACCGCATCGGCGTCACCGACCAAGGCGTGCTAGTGGGCGAGATTACCGCCACCGCAGTTTTGGCGGCCCTGGTCGACCCGGCAGGCCGGCCGAAAACCAATGCCGCTGCGGCCCAGCCTACTGGCTAAATCCACGTTGCCCCAAGAAGCGCCGATGACCAAACGGCCAGTTCCCTATCGCCCCCAGGCCGAGCGCAGGACCCCAAGGCCTGCCACCGCGAAAACACCAGCTACCGCCCCGTCAATCCAACGTCTTGCGCGCTGGTACCGCGCCATTATGCCATGCCGGGAAAACACCAACGCATAGCCCGCGTAATTGCCGAACCCCAGCGCCATGCACATCAGCGTCGCCAAAACCAGCATCCCAAGGTCATCCCCTGTGCCCAGCCCCATGGACAGCGCCGCCATCCAAGCCACCACGGCCTTGGGGTTCGAAAGGTTCAGCAGCAACCCGCGCAAAAACCAGCGCCCTTCCCCCGGGTTTTGCACCAGCCCAACATCGGGCCGCAGCGCGGACCGGCCGGATTGCGCCGCCAACCATAACAAATAAGCGCCACCGAACAGCTTGAGGGCCGTCAACCCCCAAGCGGTCCCCTGCAACACCGCGCCCATCCCGGTGGCCGCCACCAACCCCCAAAACGCCAACCCCATGGACAGGCCCAGCCCAAACGCCAACCCCTGCCGTCGCCCTGAGGCCATCGCGACAGTCGCCACCGCGATATTTGCGGGGCCCGGCGATACCGCAACAACGGCAAAAGCCAAGCCCATCGCCATCAGACTTTCGATCCCACTCACTGCTCTCCCTCCATAACCCGCGTGACAATGCTGCCCCGGCTGTCTATGCCCGACCAAGCACCGCCGCGTAGACGCCTGTATCATAGGTCCGAACCAGCTCAATCCGCCAACCGGTATCTTGTGCGAATGCCTCAAGCTCTTGCGGTTGGGGGTGTAGCCAGTTGATCCAGGGGCCACATCGTCCACGATACTCAAGTCGCATTGAAATCTGGCCTTTCGGCAAACCGGCGGCAATATTGCTTTCGTGATAGGCGCGATGCGTCGGGTTTGATGTCTGCGTCACATCCAATGACGTCACCAGCACGCGGCCGCTGTCTGAGAGAAGAGGGTGAATATTCCTGAGCAGGTTCCGCGTACCCGCAGGGGTTCCACCGATCCCAATATTGTTGCCAAACAGCAAAACGGTCTGAAAACGCTCGAACCCAAGGCGATTGCCTGCGGCAAAACCGGCCTCCAAAACATTCCCGCGTAGGACACGCGCGCACCCCGCAGGTGGCAGGTCTCGATGGCACCGTCGGAAGTATCGACGCCGGCCACCTCGACGCCTGCTTGCTGTAAATGCAAAACATGCCGCCCAGCGCCGCAGCCAATATCAAGAACGGGGCCCTTAACCCGACCAAGAACCCCCGCCTCATGCCGTTGTGGGTCAGCTGCGAAATACAGGCCCGGGCTGTGTTGATCCACAAACCCATCGCCCCGTTTGATCGAGATTTGATGGTCCCGCTCCCCACTTTGATAATCGAGCAGCGCTGACCCAAACACATCCATTCCAAGACAATAGCGCCCTAAATTCCGTATTTCACCATGCTCACCCTCCCGTGTCTCAACGTGCATTGCATGTTATGAACGGCGTTCATATATCTTCTTCATCGAAGACACGAACAACGAACCAACCAAAGGAACCCACCATGAAAACCCTTATCACCGCCGCCCTGATCGCCACTCTGCCCCTTGCTGCCGCGGCAACCCCTCAGGACCTTGCCAGTCCCGCTGTTGCCACTGCCCAGGCGGACTTCAGCGTCGAGCAGGTCAAATTCGGCCACGGCCATTTCAAAAAGAAAGCCTTCAAAAAGGGCTATTATGGTGGCTTTGCGAAAAAGAAGTTCGTCGGCAAGAAATTCAAAGGCGGGTTCTTCTTTTGAAGCCACTCCCCCCTCTCGCCACACAAAGGCCAGCGCCGAGCGCTGGCCTTTTGATTCTTACCCGTATCATTCGCGTTACAGCCGCTCACACGCATGTGCATTGCATGTTATGAACAATGTTCATATATCTTTCTCATCGAAGACGCGAACAAATAACCAACCAAAGGAACCACACCATGAAAACCCTCATCGCAGTTGCTCTGATCGCCACCGTCCCCTTCGCCGCCACCGCCGCCACTCAGCCCACCGACTTGGCCCCAGCAGCAGTAACCGTAAGTGTCGATCAAGCGGATCTTGCCACGTTCTATGCCCAGGACGTGAAGTTCAAGAAATTCCACGGCCACCGTGGCTTCAAGAAGAAGGCCTTCAAAAAAGGTTTCTACGGCAAAGGCTTTGCCTCCAAAAAATACGTCGGCAAGGGTTTTATCATCGGTAAAGGCTTCGGGTTCTACTAAACCCCTCTCTCCCCCCTCAACGGCCAGCCTCAAGGGCTGGCCTTTTCTATGTCCGATCATATCCCCGCGCCCCAATTGACCGCCCGGCCTGGCCCCCCTATCACTGAACCCCTGTTCAGCCACGGAGGTCGCGCCATGAATACCCCGCTTACCAATACCCAGATGCGCGACGTTGACGCGCTACTGCATCCCTACACCAACGCCGTGACCCTGCGCCAAACCGGCCCGCATGTGATTTCCAGCGGCAATGGCGTCCGCGTGCGCGACGACGCGGGCAAAGAGTATATCGAAGGCATGGCGGGCCTGTGGTGCTGCGGCCTGGGCTTTTCCGATCAGGAATTGATCGAAGCCGCCAAGGAACAGATGAGCTTGCTGCCCTACTACCACCTCTTCGGCGGCCGCAGCCACGAACCCGCCGTTGAGCTGGCCGAGAGGCTGAAGGAACTGGCGCCGGACATGGGTCGGGTGATCTATCAATCCTCGGGCTCCGAGGCGAACGACACCCAGATCAAACTGCAATGGTACTACAACAATGCGCTCGGCCGTCCGGATAAGAAAAAGATCATCAGCCGCATCAAAGGCTATCACGGGGTGACCATCGTCTCGGGCAGCCTGACCGGCCTGCCCTATAATCACATGGATTTCGACCTGCCCGTCGACCGCATCCTCCACACCTCGTGCCCGCATTATTGGAAAGAGGCGCAAGAGGGCGAGACCGAGGCCGAGTTCACAGCCCGGCTGGCGCAGGACCTGCGCGATCTGATCGACCGCGAAGGACCAGACACGATCGCCGCCATGATCGCCGAGCCGGTGATGGGCGCGGGCGGCGTGATCGTCCCGCCCGAGGGGTATTTTCAGGCGATCCAACCGATCCTCGACGAACATGACATAGCGCTGATCTCGGACGAGGTGATCACCGGTTTCGGCCGCACCGGCAATTGGTTCGGTGCCCAAACCGTGGAGATGCAGCCCCGCGCGATGTCGATGGCCAAGCAATTGACCGCCGGTTACGCACCCCTGTCCGCCGTTGCCGTCACCACCGAAATCGCCGAGGTAATCGAAGGCAACACCGGTAAACTGGGCAACTTCGGCCACGGTTTCACCTATGGCGGTCACCCGATCAGCTGTGCGGTCGCCATCAAAACGCTTGAGATTTATGAACGCCGCAACATCGTCCAACACGTCCGCGATGTCACGCCCACCTTCGAACGCCTGATCGCCAAGGCCGCTGACCACCCGCTGGTGGGCGATGGCCGTGCCAGCGGCCTGATGGGCTGCCTGGAACTCGCCCCGCCGGACGCCAAGGCTTTCAAAAACCCCGCCAAAACAGGCCCGATCCTTTCCGCCGAGTTGCTCAAACGCGGCGTCATCCTGCGCGCCATCGGCGACACCCTGGCGATTTGCCCGCCGATGATCATCACCGAAGGCGAACTGGAGGAAATGTTCGCCCCGGTCGAAGCTGCCCTTGACGCCACCATGGCCTGGGCCAAGGCCGAGGACATGCTGCGGTGATCCGCCTGCTGGCGGTCTTTCTGGCACTGACCAGTCCGGCCGCCGCGCAGAGCCTGCCACCTTGTGTGTATGAGGCACTCGAAGCCCGATCAGCGGCCTTCCTGACCTATCAAGCCACCCTGCGGCAGGTCTTCATTGCTCATGACCCAAACGTGACCGAGATCTCCGAAGCCGCCGAAAACACCCAACGCGCGATACACGCCGCCACCATCGCCCGGGTCACCTTCCTGCTGGAAAACGATCCCCGGGTGTTGGCCGACCGCCCCACCTTGAACGAAGTGATGAACCTGGCCGCCGACGAGACCGCCCTGGCGCTTCTACGCGACCTCAACCCAGACTATGGGGTGCTCGAAGCCGCGCGCAACGCCGCCATCGCCCAAACGCAAGGCAATCCCGCCATGGACACTTTGCGCACCACGGCTCAGGCGGTCATCGGCACCCCGCCCTTTGACCAAGCCACCCAAGCCTTTGTGACGGCGAACCAAGCCGCCAACGAAACCCTGCAAACCTGTCTGGAGTGACCCAATGCCCATCAAACTTCTGCTGACCGAGTTCGGCATGGGCACCTCGCTGCGTCGGGATGCGGTCACCGATGCGGCCCTGAGGGCTGTCAAAGACGCGCTTTGGCATAACTCGATTAACCTGGCCGAGCACTTTGGCTGCGCTAAGGAGGATATGTTGATCCTGGTCGAGATCGGCTGTCCCGATCCCGAAACCGTCGACCATGATGCGCTCAAAGCCGCCTTCCCCTACGGCCAGATCACCATCACTTGCCGGGACGGCGGCCTGAACATCCCAAAACCCGGCGGCGGTCGCACGATCATCGCCAACGCCGCGATCAGCGTATCCCTGGACCTAAAGGCCGCATCATGAGCGAAAATCGCATCATCATCGAAATGGGTATGGGCAACGATCTGCACGGCGAGGATTATACCAAGGCCGCCGCCCGCGCGATCGAGGATGCGATCCGCCATTCCTCGCTGCCGCTGTTCGAGGCATTGGGTATCCCCCACGACCAAATGCGTGTCGACGTCACCATTGGCGTGCAGGACCCCGACCAGGTTGATACGCAAGCCCTTGCCGCCAAGCTTCCCCGCGGTCGCGCCAATGTCCGCGCCGTGCACGGCGGTCTCAACGTCGAAAACCCCGACCTTGGCACCACGATTGTCATCGCGTCAGCTGCTGTCGAGGCCTGGCTGCCGATCCAAACCGGGTGATCGAAAGCCTACGGCACAAGGACTTCGCGGGCTGTTCCAACCAAGGTAGATCCTTGGCGCGTGCTGAGTCCATGTTTGCACACGCAACATCCTCAGCCCGGGCGTTAGCCCACCAAGAAAGCCATCTGTATTTCTGCGAAGGGTACTGACGGCTGACAGCGTCCGGGCTGTGGTCGATGGATGATCAACAACGCCAAAGACGGCTTGCTTGTGAGGGAAAGTGACGGAACAGCCCAGCATGTTCATGCTTTGACGTAGCAGCGAGAAGAACTGCCCCTCCGCCCCACAAGGCACATGCAAGGGCACCATGACGGCATCGACGTCGTTGGCCCTGAACTATGCATTCATCGCGGGCGGCGAGAAAACCGTGTCGATCGGCGCGCCGACAATGGGAAATAGCTTCGTCTTGCCCGAAATAGTCATTCAACCGCTTCCAAAACACGCCAGTTGACACACATTATGGAGTGAAGTTAAAAATATCCAATATTTTTAAAAAGATGGATCATATGATCTTCAATCGCGGCCCCTCCGAAGACGAGACCATTGTCGCAATGCTGGCCGCCGCGCTGCGCCGCGACATCTCGTTCGGGGCCCTGATGCCCGACCAGAAACTCAAGATCGAGGCGCTTCGGGCACGCTATGGTGGGTCAAACCATTCGATGCGCGAAACACTACGTCTGTTGTCCGCGGAAGGGCTGGTCGAGGCGACCGCCCAGCGCGGGTTCCGCGTCACCTCGGCCACGCAGGAGGATTTGCGCGATATTATCCTGGTGCGATCCGAGATTGAAAAGCTTGGGTTGGAACTGGCGCTTCAGCATGGCGATGTGCAGTGGGAAGGACGTGTCATGGCCGCCCACCATGCGTTGCGCAAAACGGAAGAAGCCGTCGCCGCAAACCCCGATGATCTGCGCGCGCTTGAGTGGGACGAGGCCTGCAAAACCTTCTCCGAAGTGCTGATCGAGGCATCGGGATCCCCACGGCTGATCGGCCTGCAGGCGAAATTCTTCAACCAGTCCAGGCGGTTCCGTTTGGCCTTGTTACGCGAAGGTCAGTTGGACTTTGACCGTCGCAAAACCCGGCAAGCCGCCCTTTTGCAGGCGGTTTTGCAACGCGATACCCAAACAGCCATGGCGACGCTGCAAGACGATATCGAGGCCGAGTTACAATCAGAGCCCTGAAGGGCCAAAACCAATGAACTCTAGGGAGGAAATGATGATCGACTTAAACCGCCGCAAGGCGTTGAAGCTTCTGGGTGGCACCGCCGTCGCCTCAACATTGGCAGCGCCAGCCATCGCGCAAAATCGCGCGATCAAGATCGGCGCGCTGCCCTTCACCTCGCACGCGGCCAGTTTTATTGCGCTAGAGCGCGGCTATTTCGGCGACGCGGGCTTGGACGTTGAACTGGTGTTCTTTCAAGCGGCTCAGCCCATGGCGGTCGCGATTGCCTCGGGCGATATCGATTACGCAGTGACCGCCATGTCCGGCGGTTTGATTTCGCTTGCGCAACGCGGCGCGGTCAAAGTGATCGGCGGCGCTTTGTCCGAAGAACCCGGTATTGACGGACAGAAAATCCTGGCATCCGATGCCGCGTTCCAGGCGGGTCTGACCACGCCCGCCGCTTTGGGCGGCAAGCGATTTGGCATGACCACGGCGGGCTCGTCGTTCCACTACATGGGCTCAAAGATCGCGGCGGCCGAAGGCGTGGATCTGTCGTTCATTCCGCTGCAAAAGGTGGGGGCTATCGTTGGCGCGTTGAAATCCGGTCAGATCGATGCATGGTCGATCGTCCCACATATCGCCAAACCGCTGGCCGGGTCAGGCGCCGTGCACATCATTGGCAGCGTAGCGGATTATTTGCCCAACTATCAGGTCACGACCGTCTTCACCTCGTCCGAGAACGCGCGGGACGAGCGCGGCATGACTGAAAGCTTCCTGGGCGGCTTTTCCAAAGGGGTGACTGACTACAACACGACCATGATCGACCAGGCCGATGGTCAAGCAGGCATCGACCAGATGGTCGATCTGATCCACAAATATGTCTACACGGATCGTCCGCGCGACAAAGCCGCCCCATCGATCATCAATGGCACCATGCGCCTGAACGAAGGGGCGGCGTTAAACGTGACTTCGATCCAGGATCAACTGGCATGGTTCCAATCCCAAGACCTGGTTGATGCGGACATCACGATGGAGACCATTTTAGACGGCTCCTATGTGGATAGTATCACCGCCTAAGTCACCGCCCTGGCGGGGCCCATTTGGATGCGGGCCGCGCCAGCCCTTAGGATAGACATTCATGCAAATTCGCCTTGAGCGTGTCGGCCATGCCTATGATGATTTCGAGGTCATGCGCGACATCACCTTGGACATCCCCGCGGGCAAAATCGTGTGTATTGTTGGCCCCTCTGGCTGCGGGAAATCCACGCTACTGCGGTTCATTGGCGGGCTAGAGCGGCCGAAGTCCGGCAGAGTTCTGCAAATCGGGGCGCCGCCCACGGCCTCGCTCAACCCGTTGACGTATATCTTCCAAGACTTCGCGCTGCTGCCATGGCGCAGTGTGGCCGGCAACATTTCGTTGGTGCTCGAAGATCACGGCATCCGTGGGGCCAAGGCCAAAGCGATCATCGATGACGTGCTGGCCCGAACCAAACTTACCGATTTCGCCAAGGCTTTGCCGAAACAGCTTTCAGGCGGCATGAAACAGCGGGTGGCGATCGCCCGCGCGCTGGCCGTCAACCCAGCGGTTATGCTGATGGACGAGCCCTTGTCGGCCCTCGACAGTCAAACGCGCGAACTGTTGATGGACGATCTTATCGGTCTTTGGGCGCGCACGCCCTTTACCGCCGTCTATGTGACGCACAATCTGGCCGAGGCGGTTCGCCTGGGCCATTCCATCGTCGTTCTGTCGCGCCGGCCCGGCCAAATCCGCGAGGTTATGCACCTCGAAACGCCGCTTGAAGACCGGCACTTCGGGGATGCAGATCTCGAGGCCAAGCAAAAATATCTATGGCAGCTGATGCGGGACGAAGCCCGCGCCGCAGATGGGGAGCTTTTGGATGTCTGATACCCTGCCAGCCGCGACCGCCAAAGCCGTCAGTTTCCGTGGCGGCGGCTTCGCCCCCCGACCGATGCGCTGGGTGGGCGTCTTTGTTTTCATCACATTGATCGCCCTTGCCGAGTGGGGAACTCAGACAGGTTGGATTTCCTCGCTGACGCTTCCAAAACCCTCGGACGTTCTGGCGACCTTTGTCGAATTGTACGAGTCCGGTTTGCTGTTCAAACACCTCGCCCCTTCGCTGTCGCGGCTGGCGGTTGGTGCGACGATGGGCGCGCTGACGGGCGTCGCTGTGGGCATTATGATCGGCCTCTTTTCGCATGTTCGCGCGGGACTGGTGCCGCTGGTCGCCGCGATCTTTCCGATCCCCAAGATCGCCCTGCTGCCGCTTTTCGTCATTTGGTTCGGGATTGGCGAAGGCTCCAAATACGCCCTGATCGCTTTTGGAACATTCACCCCCACAGTGGTGGCCACCTATGGTGCGGTCGATAATGTCGACCGCAGCCTGATCCGCATGGGCCAAAGCTTTGGCCTGTCATGGACATCGATTGTCCGCAAAATCGTTTTGCCCGGCGCGATGCCGGGGATCCTGTCCGGCCTGCGGATCAGCCTGGCCATCGCGATCATCCTATTGGTCGCCGCCGAAATGCTTGGCGCGCAATACGGCATCGGCGCCTATATCCTCGAAGCTGGATCGCTATACGACCTCGAGCGGCTTTTCGCGGGGGTGGTGATCCTATCGTTGCTCGGCGTACTGGTCAGCGCGGTGATCGGCTTTCTTGAGCGATATCTTCTGGGTTGGCGAACGTGATCCGCAAAGCCGAAAGCGACTATGATGTCATCGTCGCGGGCGGCGGGGCGGGCGGCGTTGGCGCCGCTCTTGGGGCGGCTCGGGCGGGTGCCAAGGTGCTGTTGGTCGAGAAATACGGGTTTCTGGGCGGGGCCGCGACCAACGCCCAAGTTTTGGCCTATTGCGGTTTATTCCAACAGGGACCAGAGCCGATCAAGGCCGTCGGCGGTGTCGCGGACCTGGTGCTGGACGAATTGCGCCTGCTGGGCCTGGATTGCGACCCGTTTCAATCCCCGACAACCGCCAACTGGATTATCCTGCTCGAGCCCGAGGCGGTGAAACTGGCCCTTGACCGTGTTCTCATGAAACATGGTGTGAGCGTATTGTTGCACACACGCGTGGCGGCGGTCACCCGCACCGCGAACCGCCTGCAAAGCGTGACCCTTGCGGGGATGGAAGGCCGCAGGCGCGTAGCAGCCGAGGCCTTTGTCGATGCGACCGGTGATGCAAATCTTGCGCTTTTGGCCGGGCTGGATTGCCGGGTTGGGAACGAGGCAGGCCACCTTCAGGCCATCTCCGCGCCCATTCGGATCGGCGGGCGAAACCGGGCGGTACCACTCGATCGAAACGCCATCATCGCGGCATTTGATCACTATAATAAAACAGGTGACTTTCCAACGGGACGCACCGACGGCGGCATCTATGCCGAGGTTCCGATCAGCGGCGATCTGTGGTGGATGATGTTCGATCACGCGATGGCGGATCTCAGCTCAGAAAGCTACACCAGGGCCGAGCAAGCCGCCCGCGCCGCCGCACATGACTATGTCGAGGTTTTACGGCAACACGTTCCGGGTTTCGAAGACGCCTATCTTGTTCAATCGGGCCCCCAGATCGGAATTCGGGAAAGTCGGCATCCTCCGGCCCGTTACGAGTTGACCGCAGATGATCTGCTGACGGGACGTCAAAGACCCGATGGTGTGGCGCGGGCCGCTTGGCCCATCGAGGATCACAGCGTAGCCGGCAAACCGGTCTACAAATCCATCGGTGGGGATGGCTATGCCGACATCCCGATAGATTGCCTCAGGGCAAAGGGTATCGACAACCTATGCTATGCAGGACGGGTCATCGGCGCCGACAGCCTTGCCTATGCTTCGATCCGCGTCATGGGAACCGCCTTCGCCACGGGCGAGGCGGCGGGGCGGTTCTGCGCGACCTGAAGGCGCTGGCGCATTGCGGCAGGGGGTAACGTCCGGCGCTGCTTTCTCGGAACAGCAATCGATACTTGATGGTCTCCACAGCCCTGCGCCCAGCACATCGCGGCCATGCGAAGCGGGCAGTTCCCCTGGGCCCCTGCCCCCGCTATGGTGCTCCGGTCGGCCGTCTCGCCAAACATCAACCAGACGCATGCCAAACCTGGAAACTGCACCATGAACCCGCTGCGCGGCATCGGCCTCAAGATCCTCTCTGTCGCGGTTTTCATGGCCATGGCGACCTGCGTGAAATCCGTCGCGGCCGATGGGATCCCACCGGGGCAAGCGGTGTTTTTCCGCTCGTTCTTCGCGATCCCCGTGATCCTGGCCTGGCTGGTCTGGCAGCATGACTTGGCCCATGGGCTGAGCACCAAGAACCCAATGGGCCATCTTTGGCGCGGCCTTGTTGGGGGCGCCGCCATGGCCTGCGGATTTACCGCTCTCGGCCTCCTGCCCCTGCCCGAGGTCACCGCCATCGGCTATGCCGCACCCCTATTGATCGTGATCTTCGCCGCGATGTTCCTGGGCGAGGAGGTCCGCCTCTTCCGTCTCACCGCCGTTCTTTTGGGTCTGATCGGCGTGGTCATCGTCCTCTCACCGCGCCTGTCGGTCACCAGCATCGAGAGCGCCAGTCAATGGGAAACACTGGGCGCGATGATGGCCCTGATGGGCGCCATCCTGGTGGCGCTCGCGCAGGTCTTTATCCGCAAGCTGGTCAAGGTCGAGACCACCGCGGCAATCGTCTTCTACTTCTCGATCACAACCACCATTCTCTCACTTCTCACGCTGCCCTTCGGCTGGGTCTGGCCTGCCCCAAGCACCCTGGCACTGCTGATTGCCGCCGGTCTGCTGGGGGGGCTGGGTCAGATCTTGTTGACCTCCAGCTACCGTTTCGCGCCAACTTCTGTTGTCGCGCCCTTCGAATACGTTTCAATGATCATGGCGATCGCCATCGGCTATGTCGCCTTCGACGAGGTGCCGACCGGCCGGACCCTGATTGGCGCGGGCTTGGTGGTCCTCGCGGGGCTCTTTATCATCTGGCGCGAGCGTCAATTGGGCTTGGAACGCGGCAAGGCGCGCCCTGCGATGACCCCACAGGGTTGACGCTGCGCGTCGCTTGCCGCATCACCGGCCCATGTTGATTTACAAGATCTTTCGCGGCCCTGAATACGCCGATTTCGCCGCCAAGGGCGAAACCACCGGCGCGCCTATCGACGTGACGGATGGTTATATCCATTTCTCGACCGCGGATCAGGTCGCCGGGACCGCCGCCAAACATTTCGCCGGGCAAGAGGGGCTGATGTTGCTGGCGCTCGAGGCCGACACTCTTGCCCCCCTGAAGTGGGAGGTGTCGCGTGGCGGCGCCAAATTCCCCCACCTCTACCGCCCCCTCAAAGCCGCCGATGTCCTTTGGGCCAAACCCCTGCCGCTGGTCAGCGGCCAGCACGACTTCACCGACCTGTTGTGAGCCTGCTGGAACGCGCAACCCTCGCAGCCCTGCGCCGCATGGACCCCGAGCGCGCGCATACGCTGGCCATCGTAGCACTCAAAACCGGCATGGCCCCCTTGCCGCCCCTACGCCTCCGCCCACGGCTGGAGAGCAAAATCGCGGGGCTTACCCTCAAAAACCCCATCGGCCTCGCCGCAGGCTTCGACAAAAACGCCGAAGCGCTGGGCAGCCTGATGTCCTCAGGTTTCGGCTTTGTCGAGGTTGGCGCCGTCACACCCCGCCCGCAGCCCGGCAACCCCAAACCCCGGCTTTTTCGCCTGGCCGAGGATCAAGCGGTTATCAACCGTTTTGGCTTTAACAACGACGGGATGGTGGCGGTCGCCAAACGCCTGGCGCAACGCCCAAAGCGGGGCACCCTGGGCTTGAACCTCGGGGCCAACAAAGACAGCGCGGATCGCGCTGCTGACTACGCCACAGTCCTTGCCCATTGCGGCGCCCATATCGATTTTGCCACGATAAACGTCTCCTCGCCCAACACCGAGCGGCTGCGCGACCTGCAAGGCGCCGAGGCCCTGCGTGCCGTTCTGCATCACACGCAAGGGGCCAACCAAACCCTCGCCACGCCCGTGCCGCTCTTCCTGAAAATCGCCCCCGACCTGGATCTGGCCGCCCTCGACGCCATTGTGGCCCAGGCCGAAGCCGCCCAACTCGCGGGTCTCATCGCGACCAACACCACCCTCGACCGTCCGACCCTCAAAAGCCGTCACGCGCGCGAGAAAGGCGGTCTATCGGGCGCGCCGCTGTTTGACAAGTCCACCCAGATCCTGCGCGACCTTTCCGCCCGCACAGCCCTGCCGCTGATCGGCGTCGGCGGCGTCTGCACCCTCGACCATGTCCTTGAAAAATTCAAAGCTGGTGCCAGCGCTGTCCAGCTTTATTCAGCTCTCGTTTACCATGGCCTCGGCCTGGTCGACCGACTGGCCACGCAGCTCGATCAGCACCTTGCCACCCAAAACCTGACCCTCGCCGATCTGACCCCCAGCAGGTGAGTCGTCGGCGCTTGGCAATGCCTCGCCTTGCGGGGCTTCCCCAGCATATCCGACCACGTCCGCCCCAAACCCAACATCGACAGAACCCAAACCTCGCCCTCCAAAAGCGCCACAGCCCCAATCCCGCATTCCGCGGGATTGGGGAGGGTAAACTCGGCGCGCCAGCGCCTCCGCTAAGCAGCGGACGCCGCCCGCTCCAAAGCCGGGTATCGCATTCCCAGTGTCACCCCGCGCGCGATGTTCAACACCATTAGCGCGGCCCACAACCCGTGGTTCCCAAGCTCAGGCACCAACACCAACAGCGCCAAGATATAGATCCCGACCGAGATCAGCATCGCATTGCGCATCTCGCGCGTCCGCGTCGCGCCAATGAAAATCCCGTCCAACATCCACGAGGCCCCACCGATCACCGGCGCCAAGGCAACCCAGGGCAGATACACCCGCGCCGCGGCCTGCACCTCGGGTGCCTTGGCCATCAGATCGATCAGCCAAGGGCCCCCGGCCCAAAACGCCAAACCCAAAGGCACCGCCAGGCCCATCCCCCACAACGACGACATCCAAGCCGACCGTCGCAGCGCCAACCGGTCGCGCGCACCCATCGCGGATCCCACCAAAGCCTCGGCCGAAAAGGCGAAGCCGTCCAAGGCATAAGCGGTGATCTCTAAAAACTGGATCAACACCTGGTTGGCCGCCAGGGTCACATCGCCCAGATCCGCGCCCAGAAACAGAAAGGTGGTGAAACTGCCCTGCAACAGGATCGACCGGATCATGATATCGCCGTTTACCGCCATCATCCGGCGGATTTTCGCGCGATTGAACACCCGCACCCAATCCCGCCATTGGTCCCCGGCAAAGGCATCGCGGCACAGCCACAGCCCCAACGCCAGTCCGGTCCATTCGGCGCAAAGCGTCGCCACGGCAACGCCGCCAACCCCCCACCCCAGCCCCAGCACGAACCACAGATCCAAGGCGATGTTCAGCCCGTTCATCCACAGCTGCAGGACCAATACACCCCGAGTGCGCTCCATCGCGATCAACCATCCGGTCACCGCGTAAAGCGCGATGGTCGCGGGCGCCCCCCAAATGCGGATTTGCATATAGGTCCGGGCCAGACCCTCAACGTCCGCCGATCCCGGCGCCAAGTGAAACGCCAGCGCAAAGATCGGCCACTGCAGCACGACATATAACAGCCCGCCCGCCGCGCCGATCATCAACGCACGCATCAGGATCGCGCCGCTTTCGGGCGCATCGCCCGCGCCGCGCGCTTGAGCCACCAACCCCGTGGTGCCCATCCGCAAAAAGCCGTAGATCCAATAGATCGCCGCCAGCACAATCGCGCCCAGCCCCACGGCCCCAATCGGCGCGGCCAGCCCCATCTGCCCCACCACGCCCGTGTCCACCGCGCCCAAAATCGGCACCGTCGCGTTCGACAGCACAATCGGCCCCGCAATGGTCAGGATCCGCCGGTGTGTGATCGGGGCTTGCGCTGGGTTTGCGGCCTCAGCCATCCCGCTTGGGCATCAGAAAATGCCCGGTGGCTGCCGCAAACAGCCGATCGCGGTTGTCCTGCCAAGCCTCGACACGAACCGAGGCATAGCGCCGCCCAGCCCGGTTCACCTGCGCCCGCGCATAGGCATCGCGCGGCAGGCCCGAGCGTAAATAATCGACCGTGAAATCGATCGTCTTAGGCATCCCGGGGTACTGTCCCGCCTCAATAGCCGCCGCCCCGTCGCCGCCATCCTCCATCATCTGCCAGACCATGCCCCAACTCAATTCCACATGTGCGGAAATCTCGAGGAACGCGCCAATCGCACCGCCATGCAGCGCGGGCAGTATCGGGTTGCCGATCAGCCGGTCTGAATAATTCAAGATCGCCGTCAACTCATCGCCGCGCCGCTCGAATGTGACGCCCAGATGCCGCGCATAGGGCACAGCATCCACCAGGCCGCGCAGCGCCTTCTCGCGCCGGTCCTTGACGATATGCACAGGCTCGGGCCGGGGCATCAGAAATCCTTTCGCTGCGGCTCGATGGTAAAGGCCCCTGCCGCCGCTGCCACCGGACTATCCGGATCGTCGGTCCAGGCCGAAGCCCGCACAAAAGCCACCGACCGGGTCAGGCGATAGCACTCGGCCTGGGCATGCACTGTCTTGCCTGGGGTGGCTGGTCGCATGTAATCGATCCTCAAATCCAAAGTTGCCGTCCCCCCCGGCTTATTTGGGTGTGCCATCACGGCAGTTCCCGAACATGTATCCAACAGCGCCGTGATCACGCCACCGGCCAAAACGCCGGTTGCCGGGTCGCAGATAAATCGGGGGTCATAGTCGATAGCCATGGCGGCCGATCCCTCGCCCACCGCTTCGACCCGCATGCCCAAATCGACCGCATGCGGCAAGGCCGCGAGAAACTGCTGAGCAAGTTTAAGTTTTTGATCCGGCTCCATATTGCTGCAATAGCATGCAGCGCCAGGGTGTGGTATCCGCAAACCGCGCATTGAACTTTGTTCATGTACCTCATTGCTTTCAAGGTATCCCACAGCATACCAATTTTCCGCAAACAAAGGCCACTGCCTTATCTGTGATAAAATTCAGGCTTGATTGAAACGCGGCAACCGTTCACAACCCTTCACATCAAGTTGCTTACGTGAACGTAAGCTTTGCCTTTAAGGTGCCTTCGACGTCAACATATACGGCGCACTGGAAACGGACCCACGGTTAAGGAGACCTCCCATGACTAGTGACGAAACGTATACCATCGGACGCATGTGCGATGTCTTTGATGTAACACCGCGTACCCTGCGGTTCTATGAAGCGAAAGAACTGCTCAGCCCCGTCCGCGAGGGGCAAAAACGCCTGTTCACCCGGCGCGACCGCGCCCGGCTTAAACTGATCCTACAAGGCAAGCGCTTTGGCTTCTCGCTGGAAGAGATCCGCCAGTTGTTGAACCTCTACGATATCGGCGATCAGCAAGTGACCCAGATCTCGCGGACCTATGAGTTAGGTCAGAAACATCTCGCAACCATGATTGCCCAGCGTGACGAATTGACCATCGCGGTCGAAGAGCTACGGGAGCAGCTAGAGTGGTGCGAACGGGTGCTGGCCTCGAAATCCCACAGAAACGCCGCCGAATAAACAACGGAGAACACAATGCCAGTCTATAACGCCCCGCTCAAGGACCTCGACTTCGTCTTGCACGATATGCTTGGCGTCCATGAAAGTTCTGTTCCCGGATACGACGAGTTGGATCGTGCCTTCACTGGCGCGATTTTAGAGGAAGCGGGCAAGATCGCCCGGGACGTGCTGGCCCCCATTAACGCCAGCGGCGATGCCGAAGGGTGTACCCTGGAAAACGGCATCGTCCGCCCCCCCAAAGGCTTCCGCGAGGCGTTTGACTTAGTGCGTGAGGGCGGCTGGACCGGCCTCGACTGCGACCCCGCCTATGGTGGCCAGGGCATGCCTTATGTGCTGGCCACGGCGGTGGCAGAGACACAAGTGGCCGCGAATATGGCGCTGAACATGTACTGGGGCCTGACCCATGGTGCTTATTCCGCGATCCATGTGCATGGCTCCGAGCAGCAAAAACAAACCTATTTGCCCAAGCTGGTATCGGGTGATTGGACCGGTACGATGAACCTGACCGAGCCCCATTGCGGCACCGACCTCGGGCTCCTGCGGACCAAGGCCGAGCCTCAGGGCGATGGCAGTTTCAAGATCTCGGGCCAAAAGATCTTCATCTCGGCGGGCGAGCATGACATGTCCGACAACATCATCCATCTGGTACTGGCCAAAATCCCCGGCGGGCCAGAGGGCGTCAAAGGCATCAGCCTGTTCATCGTGCCCAAATTCATGGTGGCCGAGGATGGCAGCCTGGGCCAGCGCAATGGCGTGAGCTGTGGCAAGATCGAAGAGAAGATGGGCATCCACGGCAACTCTACCTGTGTGATGAACTATGACGAGGCGACGGGGTTTCTAGTCGGTGACGAGCATAAGGGCCTGCGCGCCATGTTCACCATGATGAACGAGGCGCGTTTGGGCGTCGGCCTGCAAGGCTATGCCCAAGCCGAGGCCGCCTATCAGAACGCGGTCGCCTATGCCAAGGACCGGCTCCAGGGCCGCGCGGTGACCGGTGCCGAAAACCCCTCGGGGGCCGCCGACCCGCTGATCGTCCACCCCGATATACGCCGCAATCTGATGGACCAGAAAAGCTTCGTCGAGGGCGCGCGCGCTTTCACCCTGTGGGGCGCGACGATGATCGACGCCTCGCACCGGGCCGAGGATGCGGATGCGGAGGGCCTGATCAGCCTGCTCACCCCGGTGATCAAAGGGTTCCTCACCGACAAGGGTTTTGAAAGTACGATCCAGGCGCAGCAGGTCTATGGCGGCCATGGGTATATCGAGGAATGGGGCATGTCCCAATTTGCCCGCGACGCCCGGATTGCCATGATCTACGAAGGCGCCAACGGGGTACAGGCACTGGACCTTGTGGGCCGCAAACTGGCCCAGGACGGCGGCAAGCATGTGATGGCTTTCTTCGAGATGGTCAAGGGCTTCCTCAAGGAAAACGCCGAGCATGAAGGGCTGCAGCAGGGCTTCCTCGAGCCGCTCAAACAATCGTCCAAGGACCTCCAGGCGGCGGGCATGTTCTTCATGCAAAATGGCATGAAGACCCCCAACGCCGCCCTCTCGGGCTCAACCGATTTCATGCACCTCTTCGGCCATGTCTGCCTGGGCCTGATGTGGGCGCGTATGGCCAAAGCCGCGATGGCCGCCCTTGAAGACGGCGCCGAGGATCGCGACTTCTACGAGGCCAAGATCGCCACCGGGCGCTACTACATGGCGCGCCAACTGCCGGCGACCGGCATGCACCTCAAGCGCATCGAAACCGGCGCGGATCCAGTGATGGCCTTGGCCGAAGAGGCGTTCTGAAGCATGCCGGACGGCTATCACTTTTTCTGGTCGGGTCCCTTAAGCCAATGGCATCCCTCGGCCATTCGGCTTTGGGGGTGCGAATTCGGCACAGCCGAACAGGCAATGATGGTTGGCAAAGCACGTCTTTTCGGGGACACCGATACCGCTCAACAAATTCTGGAAGCGAAGAGCCCCGATAAGCAAAAGGCGCTCGGCCGCCGCGTCCGCAACTTCGATGATGCTGTATGGGATGCGAATAAGATCGAGATCGTGACAGAGGTCAATATGGCCAAATATGATCAAAACAAAGGACTTAGGCGGAAACTCTTCCAGACCGGAAGCGCTCAGCTGGTCGAGGCCAGCCCGCTTGATACGATCTGGGGTATCGGCCTTGATGCGACACAAGCCGCCGCGACATCACCGGACGATTGGCCAGGACAAAACCTGTTGGGCAAGATCCTCACCAAGGTGCGCGACACCCTGCGTGCGCATTATCCCAAGGAAGCGGTCACATGCTGACGGCGAAGAGTCTCCAAGCCGCAGGCTGGTGGGCGGGCCGCTGCGGGCGTCAGCCCGCAGTCGGGGCGGTCAGCAGCCTGCGGTTTTCAGACAAAGAACAACCACCACGGCAAACGTTGTGCGGCCCAAACCGCTCAGTGAACCAAACAAATTGACATGGGCCTGATGTGTTAAACGACTATGACGTGTTGGGCTCACTACTTCTTGTGATGGGCGCAGCTTTATACTTTTGGCGAAGGCTCAACGTCGCATATGTAAAGCGAACAGGAACATCATGGCTAATCAAATACCTACCCGCCTGGCTGAGGACACAGTTAACGCAGGAGATACTGATCAAGATGTTCGACAATTGGCAATTTCGCGCGGCTGAACTTGTTCTTCTCGGTTTTGGGGGTGTTCTAACCGCCCGTCAAATCGCAACTCTCATTTCGAATTGACTTGCTTTGGGTCAAACTTGGTAAAGGACACCGAATGAACCAAAAGGGCTGCATCGACGTCGACACCTTCCAAGGGGCCTGCCAATGCGGTGCTGTAAAATACAGCGTTGCCCCCGGCCCGGCACGGCAGACCGTCTGCCACTGCCGCATGTGCCAGCGCGCCACGGGCAACGCCTTTGCGCCCTTGATGGAGGTCGACAACGACCGGATCACCTGGACCGGCTATGCCAAAACCTTCCGCTCGTCCAACATCGCCGAGCGCGGCTTTTGCGATGAATGCGGCACACCCCTTTTTTACCGAATGATCGACCGCGACACGACCGAGTTTATGGCCGGCACTATTGACACCGATATCGTCTTTCACCCGGTCGAAAACTATGGCGCTGAAAGTCGCCTGTCCTGGGTGTTTGGATTGGCAGCGGTAGCCGAACAGGAAACCGTCATCCCTGCCGATCAACCCATCGTCTCGCATCAGTTCGACCACGGCAGCTGACGCCCATCCAAAAGGACATAAGAATGACCGCCACGCTGCACTGCTTCGCCCAATCCGGCAACTCTTACAAAGCCGCCCTGATGCTTGAGCTGTGCGACCAGCCGTGGAAACCCATCTTTGTCGACTTCTTCAACGGGGCTGCCCGCACGCCTGAATTTGCGGCCATCAACGAAATGGCCGAGGTCCCAACCTATACCGAGGGTGCCCTGCGATTGTCCCAATCCGGCGTGATCATCGATCATCTTTCGCGCACCCACAAGAAATTCGGCCCGGAAACCGAGGCCGAGCGCCTGGAAATCCTCCGCTGGACCCTTTGGGACAACCACAAGCTGACCGCCAATATCGCCACTGGCCGCTTCATGCAGCTCTATCTGCCCGAAAAACATCGCAAGCTGGATGTCATCGCCTTTCTGATGGGCCGCACCAAAACTGCGCTCGACACCCTCGAACGCCGTCTTGAGAACCGCAACTTCATCCTGGGCGACCGCCCCACCACCGCCGATATCTCCTGCGTTGGCTATATGTATTTCCTCGAAGAAATCGACATCGCCCCGCCCGCGAACATCGCTGCCTGGCGCGATCGCATCAAAGCCCTCCCCGGCTGGCAACACCCTTATGACCTAATGCCGGGTCATCCCATCCAAAGGGCCAACGTGTGATGATCAGTGACAGCCTGTTCTACGGCCTTGGCTTGCCCGGCACCGCTGCGGCCCTTGCCGCGCGCACCCTGCGCCGGGCAGAAACACGCCACCCCGACCCCACCCAGGTCCAGGCACGCGGCGGGTTGGACCATATGATCGTCGGCCTGCTATCAGGCGCTGCCCTGATTGCCTTTGGCCTTTTGGCCCTTGCCAGCACTGGGCTGCCAGTACCGCTGACGCTGATCGCCACGGTCACAATATTGCGCGCGGTCGACTTTGGCCCTCGCCTCATTGCGTTTTACCGCTATCAAACCCTTCTCGCCGCCGCCGCGCTGGCCGCGGCCATTCTACTGTTGATCGCCACGATCAACACACTGCAAGGAGCACTCAATGTCTGAAGCCTATATCTATGACGCGCTGCGCAGCCCTCGGGGCAAAGGCCGCAAGGACGGCTCTCTGCACGAGGTGACCGCCCTGCGCCTGTCCGCCGAGGTCCTAAACGCTGTCAAGGACCGCAACAACCTGGACACCACCGCCATCGAAGACGTCATCTGGGGCAATGTCACCCAGGTGATGGAACAGGGGGGCTGTCTGGCCCGCTCGGCGGTGCTGGCGTCGGATTTCGACGAACATGTCCCCGGCCTCAGCATCAACCGCTTCTGCGCCAGCGGGATGGAGGCAGTGAACCTTGCTGCGAACCAGGTCAAAGCCGGTGCTGGCAACGCCTATGTCGCTGGCGGGGTCGAGATGATGAGCCGCGTGCCCATGGGTTCGGACGGGGCGGCCATCGCCGCCGACCCCAGCTTGGCAATGAAATCCTATTTCGTCCCCCAGGGCATCGCCGCCGATATCATCGCCACCGAATACGGGTTTTCCCGCGACGACACCGATACCTTTGCCGTCGAAAGCCAGAAACGCGCGGCACAAGCCTGGGAGGATGGGCGCTTCGACAAATCCGTCATCGAGATCAAGGACATTAACGGCCTGCCGATCCTGGATCGCGACGAATACATGCGCCCCGGCACCGACATGCAGTCGCTCGGCGGTTTGAAACCCGCCTTCAAGGATCAGGGCGAGGTGATGCCGGGTTTTGATGCCATCGCTTTGATGAAGTACCCACATCTTGAGAAGGTGAACCATGTGCATCACGCAGGCAACTCGTCCGGTATCGTCGACGGCTCGGCCGGACTTCTGATCGGGTCCAAGGAATTTGGCGAGAAATACGGCCTGACACCCCGCGCTCGGATCAAGGCCACCGCCAAGATCGGCACCGATCCCACGATCATGCTGACGGGCCCTGTGCCGGTAACCGAAAAGATCCTCGCCGACAGTGGCATGAGCATCAGCGACATCGACTTGTTCGAAGTGAACGAGGCTTTCGCCTCGGTCGTGCTGCGTTTCATGCAGGCATTCGATGTCGACCACGACAAAGTCAACGTCAACGGCGGCGCGATCGCCATGGGCCACCCGCTGGGCGCTACGGGTGCGATGATCATCGGCACCGCCTTGGACGAGTTGGAGCGGAGCGGGAAAGGCACCGCACTGGCCACCCTGTGCATCGCTTCGGGCATGGGTGCCGCCACGATTATCGAGCGGATCTAGGCAGGCGAGCCCCGCAACCCTCAGGAATATCAGTGACCAAATTCATGTTAACCAACTGTTCACTAAACACTTTCCTAATCGGCCCGGCATTTGCTAGGTCGCGCTGGGGCGTTACGAGTAAGTTGGGTCAGTCATGGACGGCGGTATCGACGCGTTTTTCAACGTGTTTCTGGACCATTTCAACGCGGGCCGAATGCAAGAGCTACACAGCGTCTATGACGAACCTGTGGTGTGGATCAGCCCCATGGGCACGCGGACCTATGACAGTCGTGGGATCTTTGCCGCCCATATGGCCGAGCTGCGCCAGCTTTATGTCGACAATGGGCTGGTGGTCACGCGAAAGCAGGTCCACAGCATCGAAAGTTTTGGCGTGGGTCTGCATCTGGCGCATGTCGCGTGGCAGCATTTACGCCGCGATGGCGACGTCATGGCCGAGGTTACAACAACCTATGTTCTGCGCGATATCAAAGGGGGTTTTGTGGTCTCTGCCCAAATCTCGCACGACGAGATCTACCAACGCCCCTTGGGCGGTCCCAACAGCTTCGTTGCCTAAGCGAACAAGCCCCGCCGCACCGATCCACCACCACGATAACCCGCTGACGCGGGACGCACCACCGCCCCTCACTGACCGACGCCCTTCGCAACGGAACCGGTCCGGCTTGTGGCAGCCTTCCCGCCAAACAGAAGGGCGATCGCGTCCAGTACACCCCCTCGGCCGAAACACCCCTCCAAATCCAACACGAATTCCCCTCGGCCATCTTATGCCGGGCCATAACCCTTGAAGGGAGAGATCGATGACCATTTTCACCTCCGCCACCGACGCCGACGGCGTGTGCACCCTGACCTGGGACCAGCCCGGCACTAGTATGAATGTCATGACCCGCGAGGGTTTCGCCGAGTTCGAGGCGCTGTTTGACCAGGCCATCGCCGACGAAGGCGTCAAAGGCATCATCGTCACCTCGGCCAAGAAAGACTTCGCGGGCGGCATGGACTTGAATGTCCTGGCCTCGGTGCGGGCTGAATCCGGCGACAACCCAGCCCAAGCGCTGTTTGATTTCACGATGAACGGCCACCGCATCCTGCGCAAGGTTGAACGCAACAGCATGGACCCCAAAACCAATAAGGGCGGTAAACCCGTCGCTTGGGCCAGCCCTGGAACGAGCGCAGGCATCGGCACAGAAGTGGCACTCGCCTGCCACCGCCGCTTCATGGCCGACAACCCCAAGGCCAAGATCGGCCTGCCCGAGATCTTGGTCGGCCTGTTCCCCGGTGCGGGCGGCACCACCCGCGTCAGCCGGATGATGCCACTGATGAACGCCGCGCCGATCCTGCTCGAGGGCAAGATGCTGGACCCTGCCAAAGCCAAAGCGACCGGGATAATTGACGAAGTTGTCCCAGCGGACGACCTGCTCGCCCGGGCCAAAGAATGGATCCTTGGCGCCACGGATGCCGACATCTTGAAACCCTGGGACGCCAAGGGCTTCAAATTCCCCGGTGGCGCGCCCTATCACCCCGCCGGGTTCATGACCTTCGTGGGTGCCGCCACGATGATCCACGGCAAGACGCAAGGGGTCTATCCCGCCGCCAAGGCCTTGCTGAGCGCCATCTACGAAGGCGCCCAGGTCCCCTTCGACACCGCCCTGAAAATCGAGGCGCGCTGGTTCACCTCGATCCTTATGAACCCCTCGTCCAGTGCCATGATCCGCTCGCTTTTCATCAACAAAGGCGCGTTGGAAAAGGGCGCGGTCCGCCCCAATGTGGCCGACGAAACCGTCAAGAAAGTCGGCGTGCTGGGCGCGGGCATGATGGGTGCGGGCATCGCTTATGTCAGCGCGAATGCCGGGATCGAGGTGGTCTTGCTGGATCAGAAACAGGAGGCCGCGGACAAGGGCAAATCGCTGTCCGAAAGCCTGCTTGACAAGGGCATCGCCCGCAAAAAGGTCACGCCCGAGAAGAAGGAACAGACCCTCGCGCGCATCACCGCCACCACCGATTACGCGGCCCTGGCAGGCTGTGACCTGATCGTCGAGGCAGTCTTTGAGGATCCGGGCATCAAGGCCGAGGTGACCAAAACGGTCGAGGCCGTCGTGGGTGAGGATTGCATCTTCGCTACAAACACCTCGACCCTGCCGATCACAGAGTTGGCCAAGGCCAGCAAGCGCCCCGAGCAGTTTATCGGCATCCACTTCTTCAGCCCCGTCGACAAGATGATGCTGGTCGAGATCATCAAGGGCAAAGAGACCGGCGACCGGGCTGTGGCGAAGTCCCTCGATTTCGTCCGCCAGATCCGCAAGACCCCCATCGTGGTGAACGACGCGAGGTTCTTCTACGCCAACCGCTGCATCATCCCCTATATCAACGAGGGCGTCGCGATGGTCGCCGAGGGTGTCGAGCCCGCGTTGATCGAAAACGCCGCCAAGCAAATGGGCATGCCCCTGGGGCCCCTTCAGCTCAACGACGAAACTTCGATCGATCTGGGCGTCAAGATCGCCAAGGCGACCAAAGCGGCGATGGGTGATGCCTATCCCGCCAGCGCCGCCAAGGCCGACGAGGTGCTGTTCAAGCTGTTCGACGCGGGACGCTTGGGCCGCAAATCGAACTCCGGCTACTACGATTATGACGAGAAAGGCAAACGCGGGCTGCTGTGGCCCGGATTGCGCGAAAACTGGCCTGTGTCCGACGACCAGCCGGACGTCACCATAGTGCAGCATCGCCTGATCATGGCGCAGGTGTTGGAGGCGGTGCGCGCGCTCGAGGAAAACGTGCTGATGGACATCCGCGAGGGCGACGTCGGCGCGATCCTCGGCTGGGGCTTCATGCCCTGGTCCGGCGGGCCGTTCAGCTGGCTCGACATCATCGGTGCCGCGAAAGCCGTCGAAATCTGCGACACCCTAGAAGCCGCCCACGGCCCCCACTTCGCCGCCCCCGCCCTGCTGCGCGACATGGCCACCAAGGGGGAGGCGTCTTAGAGCCCAACCGAAAACTAAGTTGAGTGATTTCAGCCAGTTGTGATTCCCTGTGGTTGCTAAACCTGGAGAAAATCATGCCTTGGACAGAAATCACTCGCCCGAACTATGACCGACGGAGTCAACGTTATGCAAGCG
>CALICM010000001.1 GCA_938049225.1 uncultured Paracoccaceae bacterium | reverse complement strand
GCCCGCGCTGCCTATTGTGATCGTTGTGATGACCATCATCCTATTCGTTTACAACCCGTTCGGCGGGGACGCGTGGGGGACACCGACCGAAGGCGGTGCTATTGGTGCGTTTGTCGTGTTTCTTGTAGCGGTGTCTAAGGGGATGCGCTGGACACAGCTCAAAGATGCCTTGTTAGAGACCGCAAAGCTGAGCGTCATGATCTTCACGATCATCTGGGGCGTGCTGATATATGTGCGCTTTTTGGGTTTCGCCGATCTGCCGGGGGCCTTTGCCGATTGGATCAGTGCGCTTGAGCAAAGCCCGATGCTAACCTTGATCCTGATCCTGTTGGCCTATGCTGTCTTGGGCATGTTCATGGACGCGATCGGCATGCTGCTTTTGACCTTGCCGGTAGTCTACCCTGCGGTTATCGCGCTCAACGGGGGCGAGGGGGTCACGGCCGCAGACAGCGCCTTTGGCATGTCTTCGGTGGAATGCGCGATTTGGTTCGGGATCATCGTGGTGAAAATGGCTGAGCTTTGCCTGATCACGCCGCCCATTGGTTTGAACTGTTTCGTGGTTGCCGGGGTTCGGCCCGACATCTCAGTTCATGATGTGTTCCGCGGTGCTTCGCCCTTCTTTGTCGCGGACGCGCTGACGATTGCAGGGTTGATCGCCTTTCCGGGGATCGTGCTGTGGTTGCCAGGCCTGCTGCTAGGATAGGCCAGCGGGCCGGGATCCCGCACATCCTGTCGCAGTTGGCGCGGTCGCACTTGCCCGTAAAGGGTATGCTGGCTAAGACCGATACTCAAAGGGGAACCAGGATGGCCGATGACATTTTAGCGACGGACGAGCATGATTTTTCGGAAGATGCAGCGACCTTTGGCGACCGGATCGTCGCCGCGCGGGACGCGATGGGCATGACAAGCGCTCAATTGGCCCGGCGCATGGGGATCAAGCCGGCGACATTGCAGTCATGGGAAAATGATCGCTCCGAGCCGCGCGCGAACAAGCTTCAAATGTTGGCGGGGCTACTGAACGTCTCGATGGTTTGGCTGATGAGTGGCGAAGGGCCAGGCATGCGCACGGTCCTGCCAGGCGAAGCGCCAAACGGGGATTGGCAGTCCTTGATAGACGAAGTTCGCGCGATCCGCGAAGCACAATCCGAGCTGGTCTTGCGCACCCGTCGCCTGGAACGCCGCCTGCTGGCCCTAGGCACGTGAGCACAGTTGAACCGCACGCGGTCCGGCTGAAGCGTCTGGGCATGCGCAGCTGGCGTCGGGGCACGAAAGAAATGGACCTGATCCTGGGCCCCTATGCGGACGCGCATCTCTCTGAGCTTGATTCGCGTACACTCGATGAGTTCGAGGCCCTGTTGGCTGAGAATGATCAGGATCTCTATGCTTGGATCACGGGGCAAACGCCCCTTCCTGAGCAACATGCTTCCTCGATCGCAGCGCTAAAAGCCTTCCATTCGATCACCTGAATTCAGACTTTCTGCGAATTAACAACTTATTGTCATTTTTCTCGCAGAAACTGGGTAGGTTCTCTTCAGCGGGTCAGACACATGAATATTCCGATGACACACACGACAGAAACTCACGGCTCAAAGGGCGACAGCTATTTGGGGCGTTATCTGGACACATTGGCGATGGTCGAACGACTGCACCGATTGCTGTTGGATGTGATCAAGGATGAATTCGAGCGGCTGGGCATTATCGACATCAATTCGGTTCAGGCGCTGCTCATCTTTAACATCGGCGAAAATGAGGTCACAGCGGGGGAGCTGAAAACCCGCGGATACTACCAAGGGTCAAACGTCAGCTACAACCTGAAGAAGCTGGTCGAGGCGGATTACATGCATCATCAAAAATGCAGCATTGACCGGCGCGCGGTGCGGGTGCGGCTGACCGAAAAGGGGCGGGGTATTTCTCGGATCGTCAGCGATCTGTTCAAGCGTCATTCTGTGGTTATGAATGATCAAACCATCCTGTCCGCAGACCAGATCGCCGAATTGAACGGAACGCTTCGCAAGGTGGAGCGGTTTTGGACCGACCAAATACGCTATATTTATTGAGGTTTGGGGCGGATTCTTCCACCGTTCATGCCTGTGGGTTTTGTGCGCTGACTGTGGATCGAAGCCCAGGCGGTGTGGACTACTCCGCTGGCGTATGGGCGCGGTTCTGCCATAGCCGCGGCATGAGTGCGGGCACTTCCTTCTGATACTCCGCAAAATTTGCGCGCGTGCGGGCCAGGCGTTCTTCCAAGATCGTAACGCCTGATACAAACCGCAGCAGCAATCCGATCATAAGTGCCGAAGCCGGGGCCCACCACACGCCAGCACCAAAGGCCAATATGCTCAGCGATGCCCAAAACACGATCTCGGCCGCATAACTGGGGTAGCGCACATACCCCCGAAGACCGGTGGTCAGAAGCCCGCCAACGGGCACTTTTCTGCGATAATGATCAAGCTGCAGATCCGAGATCATCTCGACCAATGCTGCCAACATGGCAATCACCGCCAAAATGATGGTCACCTGGTCCGCGCTGACAGCGGGTGCCGCGGCTAATCCTGCTAATATGCCAGCTGCCGCAAGCCCTTGCACAACTGCCTGGAGGACAAAGACTACAAATAGGCTTTTCCACCACCACCCAGTCCCGCGTGCCTCTCTCATCTCGGCATACCGCGGATCTTCGTGACCCTCCGCCATCCGGCGGAGGCCAAGGTGCACGCCAAGGCGGACCGACCAAACCGCCAGAGGCAAAAGGATCGCAAGCGTGTAGGTGTCGGTTGGACGGCCAAGCGATAGCCAAACCGCCAGCGCCATGACGCCAAACCCGGGACCCCACCAAAAATCCACAATGCTGCAGTCGCGGCGGATGACGCTAATCGGCCAGAGGGCCAGAAAGCCCGCCAGACTAAGCAACCAAACCCAGCCGAACTCGGCGAAGAAACTCATACTGCTCTCCTGGTTTTCAGGGGTATACGCTGAAAGTCGCCAACTGGATTATGGATGGATCAACATAGGCCATCGCAGTGGATTAGCGGACACGCCCGCAAAAATCCATAAAAGGCTTCTGCACAAGCCTTTGAATAAGTGATAGGTTAGCAAAAAATAAGTAGTTGGGGACAGAGTTCACGATTCGGTCATCTGGCTATGGGCAAGAAAGAGGCATTGCTCGAAAGAATGAGCAGCGAAGAGCAAAATCTGGATCTCAAGGGGTTCGATGACTACGTCATCAAGCTTGGCGACGAGTTGCGCGGTGAGCGCGCGACTTTGGGCAAGTCCCTGTTGGATGTGCAACGCGAGTTGCGGATCAGGGCGGCTTATGTCGCGGCCATTGAAAACTGCGATATCGCTGTGTTTCCCAACCCCGGCTTTGTCGCGGGTTATGTCCGCTCCTATGCGCGCTATTTGAAGCTGGACGCCGAGGCGGTTTTTGAACGGTTTTGTGCGGAAAGCGGTTTTGACGGCGTCAACGCGGGTCTCAAAACCAAAAAGACGCCGACATCGGGCCGGATTATCGCCAGCGGTCCGCTGCGCGTGAAGGACGATGATCCGCTATCGCGTCCGGTCTATCGCCCATCCGCTGACCTCAACCCCGGAATGTTCGAGCGGTTGTCGATGTCCGCGGTCGGCTCTCTGCTGGTTTTGGCCATGCTGACGATCGGTGTCGGATACGGCGGCTACCGGGTCCTGCACAATATTCAACGGGTAACCATCGCCCCGGTGGAGCAGCGCCCCGAGACGCTGTCGACCATCGCGGGCCTGGCCGCCCCTGGGCTGAGCGGGGAGGAGGTCGAGCTGTCGGCTGCACCGTCTTCGCAACGCGCGAGCGATACGGATCTGTCCCGCCTTTACCAACCGCGTGAGCTTGAGGTGCCGGTGGTCGAGGCGCGCGATGGTCCGATTGTCGACATTGATCCTTCGCGCTCGGGTCTGTTCGCCGTCGACAGGCGCTTGGCCGAGGCGGTGGCCGAGATCGACCCGGCCCCACAGGAAACAGCGACGTTGATAGACGAGCCGCAGGTGCGCGAGCCTGTGGGCGTGCCCGTGGTCAATGTCGTCGCGCGCCAGCCGGCCTGGGTGCGGGTCTATCTGGAAAATGGCACCGTGTTGTTCGAGAAAATTCTCGAAACCGGCGAGACTTATACGCTGCCCGTAGATGTCGAAGCGCCCTTGCTGCGTGCCGGTAATTCGGGCGCTGTGTACCTGCTGGTCAATGATACCGCCTTTGGCCCCTTAGGCAACAGCGCCTCGGTCGCCAAGAATGTTTCGTTGTTGCCTGATGACATTCGTGGTGCTTGGGACCAGGTGAGCGATATCCCTGACGAGATTCAGGCAACGGTCAGCGCCCTGAATGCTGTGCCTGTACAAGAGTAGCTGTGACGCGACGACAGCTTTCGTGACAATCCAATTTGGGTGCAGTATCAGGAATATGAATTTGGAATATGAAAGCCTCCACCCATGTCGCTGAACCCCGTTCGTCCCTGGCGCAATATCTATCGTCGCGAAAGCCGCCAGATCCATGTCGGGTCGGTCCCGGTTGGTGGCGATGCGCCGATCAGCGTGCAGACGATGACCAATACGCTGACCCATGATGTGCGCGCGACGGTGAAACAGATCCAAGCTTGCGCCGACGCGGGTGCCGATATCGTGCGTGTGTCATGCCCCGACGAAGCCTCGACCAAGGCGATGCGGCAGATTGTGCGCGAAAGCCCGGTACCTTTGGTCGCGGACATTCACTTCCACTACAAGCGCGGCATCGAAGCGGCCGAGGCCGGGGCTGCCTGTCTGCGGATCAATCCAGGGAATATCGGTTCGGACGAGCGCGTCCGCGAGGTGATACGGGCCGCCCGCGACAATGGCTGCTCGATCCGCATCGGGGTAAATGCGGGCAGCCTTGAGAAAGACCTGTTGGATAAATATGGTGAACCATGCCCAGAGGCGATGGTCGAAAGCGGGTTGCGCCACATTCGCATTCTTGAGGACAACGACTTTCACGCCTTCAAGATCTCGGTCAAAGCCTCGGACGTATTCCTGGCGGCCGCGGCCTATCAATCCCTGGCCGATGCGACCGATGCCCCGATCCACCTTGGTATCACCGAGGCGGGCGGACTAACCTCGGGGACGATTAAATCCTCCATCGGGTTGGGCAATCTGTTGTGGATGGGCATTGGCGACACGATCCGCGTCTCACTGTCCGCAGATCCGGTCGAAGAGGTCAAAGTCGGCTACGAGATCCTCAAGGCCCTGGGCCTGCGCCACCGCGGCGTCAACATTATCTCGTGCCCATCTTGCGCCCGTCAGGGTTTCAATGTGATCGAGACTGTCAGCATCCTGGAAAAGCGGCTGGAGCATATTAAAACACCAATGAGCCTGTCGATCATTGGTTGCGTTGTCAACGGCCCGGGCGAGGCGTTGATGACCGATGTTGGATTTACTGGCGGCGGGGCAGGGCACGGAATGGTGTATTTGGCGGGAAAACAGGATCACCGCCTCGACAATGACAAAATGATAGATCACATCGTTGACCTAGTGGAAAAGAAAGCCAGCGAGATTGAGCAGTCCTCGACCGCAGACGTCGCCCTGGAAACAGTGAACTGAGTGAGTAGATGCGAATTATGCTAGTCATCATAATAATAGGCGTCCTGGGGCTGGCCGCTTATTTGGTCTATACGGTGCGCACGGCGTCGCATGATCCGGCTGTCTGGCATGTCGATCCCCTGGAGGTACCACAGTCAACAACCCCGAATGCATTTCGTGTCGCACTTCCTGATTTCACCAAGCAGCCCATCGCGCTTATCGCCCCCATCTATGCGGCCGATGCGGCGACTCTGGCGATTGCGTTCGATTCTTTCGTGATTGGCCAGCCGCGGGTCGAACGGGTGGCTGGTACTGCACAGGAAGGGTGGTTGACTTACGTCCAACGCACGCCACAACTTCAGTTCCCAGATTACATTAGTGTTCGCTTTTATGACCTTGGGGATACTGAGAAATCCACCGTCGCGATCTATTCTCGTTCGCGCTATGGCTACGGCGACCAGGGGGTGAACGAGGCGCGGGTGAGGGCTTGGTTGACCTCTCTCGACACGTTTGTGGATGCCGAGGCATCCGCCGCCGCCCTGGCTGCGGCACCGCCGGCGCTTGCAGAACGCAGTGCGACGGCCCCGACGGAATGATCCCGGCCGAGACGCTGGATCAAATTCTCAGCCGGTTTGAATTTGTCCAAGCGCAGTTGGGTGAGAATCCCGACCCATCGAAATTGGCCGACCTCAGCCGCGAATACGCCGATCTGAAACCGGTGGCCGAGCAGATCCAAACCTATCGCACGGCCCTGCAGCATCTGGCCGAGGCCGAGGCGCTGCTTGACGATCCCGAAATGCGGGCCCTGGCCCAGCCCGAGGTTGAGGGGTTGCGCGGGGAATTGCCTGATCACGAGCATGCTTTGCGCCTGGCGCTGCTACCCAAGGATACCGCCGATGCGCGCCCTGCCATCCTCGAGATCCGGGCCGGGACTGGCGGGGACGAGGCCGCTTTGTTCGCGATGGACCTGCGACGGATGTACCAACGCCTGGCCGAGAATCGGGGCTGGGCGTTTGAACCCTTGGAGGAGTCGCTGACCGAGCTTGGCGGTCTGAAAGAATTTGTGGCCAACATTCGCGGCGAGGGGGTGTTCGCTCAGTTGAAGTTCGAGTCTGGTGTGCATCGCGTCCAACGTGTGCCCACAACAGAGTCCGGCGGTCGGATCCACACTTCAGCCGCGACGGTTGCCGTGCTGCCCGAGGCGGACGAGGTTGATGTCGATATCCCCAGCACCGACATCCGCATCGACACGATGCGTGCCTCGGGCGCCGGGGGGCAGCATGTGAACACCACCGATAGTGCGGTGCGGATCACCCATTTACCCACCGGGATCATCGTAACCAGTTCCGAGAAATCGCAGCACACCAACCGCGCCCGTGCGATGCAGGTGCTGCGCACCCGGTTGTATGACCTGGAACGCCAACGCCAGGCCGACGCGCGGGCTGCGACCCGCAAGGGGCAGGTGGGCTCGGGTGATCGGTCCGAGCGGATCCGCACCTACAATTTCCCGCAAGGGCGCGTGACCGACCATCGGATCAACCTGACGCTTTATAAGCTCGACCAAGTGATGCAGGGCGATTTGGACGAGATCATCGAGGCGCTCATCGCTGATGACCAAGCGAGCCGCCTGGCCGACCTCGAGGCATGACCGAGACATTCGCTCAAGCCTTGCAACGCGGGATCGCGCGGCTTGAACCGACCCAAGGGCTTGGTGCTGCGCGGGATGCGCGGGATATTCTGGCTTGGGCGGCCGATTTGGCGCCGATGCGAGTGAGCTTGGAGGCAAAGCGCATCCTCTCGGACCAGATCGCGGCGCGTTACGATCAAGGTCTCGCCGAGCGGTGCCAGCATCGCCCGGTCGCGCAGATCGTCGGGACACGCGCGTTCTGGGGCCGCGACTTTCGGGTAACCCGCGATGTGTTGGATCCCCGACCCGAGACAGAAACGCTGATTGCTCAAGCCCTTGGTGGCACGCCAGCGGATCATATCCTTGATCTGGGCACCGGCACGGGCATTCTGGCCCTGACCCTGCTGGCCGAATGGCCCAAGGCGCGGGCCATGGCGACCGACCTCAGCCCCGCCGCCCTGGCGGTGGCGCGGGACAATGCCGTGGCCCTGGGGGTGACCGACCGGATTACTTTGCTGCAATCGGATTGGTTGGTGGCGGTAAGCGGCGAATTTAACCTGATCGTCAGCAATCCTCCCTACATTCCCGCAAGCGATATGCCGACCCTTGCGGCAGACGTACAAAACTGGGAGCCGCATTTGGCCCTTACGCCAGGTGGCGACGGGTTGGGGGCCTATCGCGCGATCATTGCGGGTTTGCCCAGCCTTCTAGCGCCTCAAGGGCGGGTGCTGTTTGAGTGCGGGCCGGGTCAGGCCCCCGCGGTCGCACAGATGCTCAAGTTCCACGGGGCAGGGGATTGGGCCGTGCACAGCGACTTAAATGACCACGAGAGGATCGTTGAGGGTTGGAATTTCAACTGAGGTCGCCAAAAACGGGAGTTTGCGCTTGTATTTTCGTAGGCGCGCGCTACAACTATAGCACTCGCTGATCCGATCCAGGTTACTGAGGCGGCGGGGTTACACAGTTCATTCGGAAAAATCCGGCGACAGCGTCGCTAATGTGCGCATAGAGAAACATCGCCGGTCACAAAAACCAAGTAGATACGGGACCTTATGAGACCCTCGAACAAATCGCGTTCACGCAACAAGAACAACAATCGTAACCGCAGCGTCGGCAACGTGGTCAATCGCGTCTTTGACAGCGCGGGCCCCGAAGGCAAAGTTCGCGGTACACCGCAACAAATTATCGATAAGTATCAAGGGCTCACCCGCGACGCACAATTGTCCGGTGATCGTGTGGCCGCAGAAAACTTCCAACAACACGCTGAACATTACTTGCGCATGTTGAACGACGCCATGCGCGAGCAGGCCGAACGCCAAGCGGCCGAGGCGCAGCGCCGCCAAAACCAGCCACAGCAAAGTGACAATCAACCGGGCGAGGCGTCAGCGCAACCTCAGGAACAGGCTGAGCGAAGCCAGCCGCGCGAGAGTGCGCCAAAGCCTGAAGTGCCCGACATGCGGGCCGCGGAACCCGACCAGGTTATCGAGGCCGACGCGACATCGGATCTGGTTGAAACACCCGAGGCAAATGGCGCCACCTCGCCCGCTCCGCGCAAACCGCGCGGCCGGACCCGCCGACCTGCAGCAGCGGCCAAAGACGCCGACGCCGAAGCCCCTGCGGACCCGGTAAAAAGCGCCGCGCCTATTCAATAGGCGCTTCGATTTGGCGCGCCAACGCGCAAAACGCTTCAAGTGAAACGGTTTCGGCCCGCGCGGTCGGATCAATTCCGACGCTTTTAAGAAGGGCCACAGGCTCGGCGACCAGGGGTTTTAAGGCGGCCCGCATCATTTTGCGCCGCTGTTGAAACGCCGCTGCCACAACCCGTTCCAAAACCCTGCGATCCGCCTTGAAACGGGGTGCAGCCAGCTGGGTGAAATGTACCACGGCCGAGCTGACTTTGGGCGGCGGCGTAAACGCTTGGGGTGGCAGATCCAGCACGATGCGCGGATCCGCCCGCCACCCGGCCAGGATCGACAACCGCCCATAGGCTTTGTTGCCTGGCTGAGCAACGATCCGCTCGGCCACCTCGCGCTGAAACATCAATGTGAGCGAGGACCAGTCAGGCGGCCAGGCGTCCACCGTCAGCCAGCGGATCAGCAACTCGGTTCCCACGTTATAAGGCAGGTTTGCCACCACCTTGTAGGGCGTGCGCAAGTGCGGCGTCAGATCCATTTGCAGGGCGTCGCCCTCGATCACCGTGAGCCGACCGGGATAGGCTGTGGCCACTTGCGCAAGGGCAGGCAGACAGCGGGGGTCCCGTTCCACGGCCACCACCCGACGCGCGCCCTCGGCCAGCAGCGCACGGGTCAAGCCGCCGGGACCCGGGCCGATCTCGAGCACATCGGAGTCGGTCAAATCCCCGGCGCGACGGGCGATTTTTCGAGTCAAGTTCAGGTCCAGCAGGAAATTCTGGCCCAGCGATTTGCGGGCACTCAACCCATGAGTAGCGATAACCTCGCGCAGTGGCGGCAGCGGATCGCTCACCGTTGGGCCGCACGGCGTTGCCCGGTCTCCCAAGCGAGCCTCAGCGCCTCGATCAAGCTGGTTGGATCCGCTGTGCCACGGCCCGCGATGTCGAAGGCGGTCCCATGATCGGGCGAGGTGCGCACAAACGGCAGCCCCAGTGTGACGTTCACGCCAGCCGCGAAGTTGAGTGTCTTGATCGGGATTAGGGCCTGGTCGTGGTACATGCACAAGGCGGCGTCATAGCGGGCACGGGCCGCGGGATGGAACATCGTATCGCCGGGCAGTGGGCCGATGACTTGCAGGCCCGCCGCCCGCGCCCGGTCTATGGCCGGCTGGATCACATCAGCATCTTCGGTGCCCATCAATCCGCCTTCCCCGGCATGGGGGTTTAGTCCGCTAACCGCGATCTTGGGGTTCTGGATGCCGAAATCCTGTTGCAAAGCCACGTGCATAATCGCCAGGGTTTCGTTCAGAATCTGCGGTGTCAGCGCGTGCGGCACGTTCTTTAAGGGCATATGGATCGTCGCGGGCACCACTTTTAACTCGGGTGCGGCCAGCATCATCACCGAACGCTCCACCCCGCCTAAGGCCGCCAGAAACTCGGTGTGGCCGGGGTGGGCGAAACCGGCGCCATCGGCCAGGGTTTTCTTCGAAATTGGATTGGTTGTTATCCCACAGACTTGCTTTGACAGCGCGAAAGCGACGGCCGCCTCGATGCTGGCGATAATCGCTGCAGCATTGGCCAAATCAGGCGATCTCGGCACGGGGGGCTGCGAAAAGGGGTGGTGCAACACCGGAAGGTCAGTGGCGGCAGATGCTTGCGCGGGGCTGTCAATCTGGGCCACGCCGCGATCCAAACCGCGCCCCACACGACGCATATGATCGACATCACCGATCAAGAAGAAAGGTACCTCGCCATGCAGCGCGTCCCAAGCGGCAAAGGTAATCTCGGGGGCAACACCTGCAGGGTCACCGCAGGTCAGCGCGACGGCGGCTGTCATCTGTCAACAATGACAGCGTCGCCGCGCAGTTCCTGCAGAAAGGCGTCCGCAAAGGTTGTCATGCGCTGGTTGAACAACTGACGGCGCAGCGCCTCGCGGGCCTCGGGCGAGGTTTCGCCCGAGCGTGCGCAGAGCATCAGCAGAACAACCCCACGTTCGTCTTGAAAGATCTCGATCACGCCGGTTTGCATCTCGGTCAGACGCGCCGCGATCGGTCCCGGCACAGCCCCTAAGAGCGAGGGTTCGCTGCGTCCACTGGAACCATCGAAATCCGCGACCACGTCGTCCAGGTCCCGGCAAAGCTCTGTCTCGGCCTTGACCGCCTCGGCCCGTGTCCGCGCGGCGCTGATCGCATTGGGCGTGGCATTGGCGGGCAGGGGTTGGATGAGTTGGTAATAGGTCACGGTGTCTTTTGCGGCTGCGCTGACATCGCGCGGTTCCTCGCGGATGTCACGCAGCTTAAAGATCAGAATCCCCGCCCCGATCGGGATCGGCGCCGAGACTTCGCCCGGGGTCAGCGCCAAGACTTGCGTCGCGACCGGGCCCGGCAATTGCGCCGCGGTACGCCAATCCAGCCGCCCGCCATTCGCCGCCGAGGGCGCGCGGGAATACTTGCGGACAGCCGCATCAAAGTTCCCACCACGGTTCAGACTGCGCGACAGCTCGGCGGCCAACTCGGTCGCCCTGGCCTCGCCCAACTCTTCGACCGATAGGGCAAGTTCTTGCAGCAAGACGCTTTCTTGCACCGACCGGTTCGCGAAGTTCAGCGCCAAATCCAAATCCTGCTCGGACACCCGCGCACTTGAACGGAACCGTGCTTGCACGAAATCCCGCCAACCCAACGCGTTGCCGATGAAATCGCGCACAGTTTGCATGTCGATCCCGCGTTGCCCGAGGGCCGCGGTCAACTGCTCTAGGTCCGCGTTCCTGCGCGCCGCAAAATTTGCGACGCCCGCATCGATTTCCTCCTCGCTGGCCTCCAGCTCGAAACGCTCGACCACGGCCGTTCGCAGGCGGTCATCGATCAACTGGCTGCGCGCCAGATCTTTGGTGTTGCCACCTGCGCCCAGGGCCTGCAGCAGCCGGGCGCGTTGGTCGATTTCATAGCCCGTGACGACCTGTTCGTTCACAAAGATCTCGGGCTCGAAGGTTTGGGCCGCGACCGACGTGGCCGCCAACAATCCCAGAAGACAGCCTATCCAAAGGCCTTGTGTTTTAAGATTCGCAATCATGACCTCAGATACCCCGACACACGCCGCCCGGCCAGCCCTCGCTTTTATCAGCGCCGATCCCAGTGAGCGAAACCTCGAAAGACACTTTTGTGCGCGGTGGCACACTGTTCACATCCGTCAAAACCCGTCCCAGGGAAAGGGCGGCGACGATGCATTCATTGCCGAAAGTGATGCCGCCGCCCACAAAAATACTCTCGGATTCGGCAATGTCATACCGCCATTCGCCCGTCAGCTCCCAATGGGGCGTGATCCGATAGCGCGAATTCAGGGCGACTTCCTGCCGCTCGGGGATCAGACCCAGATCGGGGTTCGAGTCGTCCTCGCTCAGGAAAGTATAACTTGTGCCGAAGTCGAACCCTTCCGCCGTGTACAGCATTTCATATTCTGCCCGGGTGAATTCAAGATCACTATCGAACAAGCCGCGACCTGTGGCCGTGAATCGGTCGGCCAGCCCCAAGGTAGTCGCCACCACATAATCCGAGGACTCGCCGCTCAACCCTGACCCGACCGAGAAATCCGGCACCGGTGTTGTCCGAAACACCCGTCCCAATGTCCCGCTTAAATTCCAGCCCGAAGGATCGTAGCGCGTGTAACTGACACCCGTGTTCAGGCGAAACCCGGTCTCTTGCGCATCGCTGCCGGGGAAGCGGCTGAGCGAGAAAAGGTTGTTTTCGTCAAATTCGGGCAGCAGGCTGTCCTCGTTCGGGACCTCTTCGTCGCCCAGAATATCGGAATACAACACTTGCGTGATCGGCTGGATGACATGTGTCGCGTTGCGTGTGACCCTGGCCCAGGGCCAGCGCAACTCGGCCCCAACCGTGGGCGTTGTGCGCACCAAAACATTGCCGCCGAAATCCGCATCATCATAGACGCTGTATAGCTGGCCATCGAACCGCGCCAAACCGGTCGCCTGGACCCCATAGGCCATGGTCCGCGTTCCGGTCCAATCCATGCCCGCCTCGCCCCGCACCACGTCCAATCCATCTGTCCGCAGCAACGTAAGCAGCCCCGCATCCAGCGCTAGGGTTCCACCGGCCCGGTTCCATAGTTTGCGATAGCTGACATTCGGCAGCGCAAAGGGGATCGCACCCTGGTCTTCGTCATCGCGCAGGGTTTGATAGGCCTCGGCCCGAATGTCCAGATAGCTGTTATTGCCCGTACGGTTGACGCTGATCGTGCTTGTCAGGCGGTCCTCATCGGAAAAGTCGAACTGGCCCAGGAAACTGCGGTCCGTGACCCCCGCCAGCCCCAAGTCCAGCACATAGTCGCCCCCCAGGTCGAAACTCCCGGTCAGGGTCCCAAAACCGCGAATTTTTTGCGCATCAAGCCCGTCGTTCAGTGCGATGGCGCCGTCGGCCAGCAACTCCCCCGCCGCGAAGCGCTGCCGGTACTCATTCTCGACAATAATCGCCCCGCTGGTGGCGACAAAGGGCGTCAGTGTGATGTCCGCGTGATCCCCCAGAGGCTGGAAATAAGGGACCCGCGCCGCGAATCCAAAAACGTCCGAGGTGGCGAAGGAGGGCACCAAAAAGCCCCCGGCGCGCTCCACGCCCGGTTCCGGCACGCGCAGGCGGGGCACATAAAGAACCGGAATCCCAAAGATATCGACCCACGCATTCCTGAAGTACAGCCGTCGTGCCTCCTCGTCGTGGGTCACATTGGTCGCGCGGATCCGCCAGATCGGTCTCGGGGCGTCTTCGCAAACGCTGCAACTGCTGGCGACGGTTCTGTAAAGTGTGTTGAACTTGCCTTGGGTTCGCCCCGCCTCGACTGCGGCCACTTGAAATTGTTGGTCCAGGATCAGCCGCGCCCCGGTGATCAAGCCTTCGCGGAAATCGGCGGACAGTTCTGCCAGATCCGCCAAGATGACCACACCGCTTGGCCCCTCAAGGCGGATTTGTCCCTGGGCCTGAAGGCGCTCGGTGGCTGTGTTATAGCGGATCCGGTCTGCGCTCAGCCGTGCCTCTTGGTAAAATGCTTCGACATTGCCTTCAGCCACGATGGTCCGCGTGCCGGTGTCATACCGGATGCTGTCGGCAAACAGCGCAACGGGTGCGTCCTGCTGTGCTGCGACAGGCAGCGCTGCCAGAAGGAACACCCAAAGGCCAAGCAAAACTCGCATCAGCCATCTTCCAAATGCAATAGAAGGCCAAGGGCCAGGCCGATGGCGGCGGCAGGCGGGCTCCACGCGGCTAGCAAGATCGGGATATCGCCGTTGCCCCCAAGAGTTTCGGCGATGTCCTTGAAGAAATACAGTAAAAACCCTGCCATGATCGCCAGAAGGATCATGATACCGGTTTGGCCGAAACGGACATGTCGCAGCGAGAAACCAGCCCCGATCAGTACCATCGCAATGAACAGGGCGGGCCGCGCCAATTCGCTGTGGAAGAACACTTTGTGCCGTGTGGCTGAAAAACCAGCTTGCTCAAGCTGGCGGATAAAGCCAGGCAGGGCCCAAATCGCAATAGTTTCAGGGTTTGAGAAACTGTCCTGGATCTGTTCTGGCGTCAGATTGGTTGGCAGCCGCAGGTCGTCGAGAATTTCCGGCGGACCCAGGGGCGCACTGTCGCCCAGATCCAAATCCCATCGCTGCACATACCGCAAATACCAGGCATCCGGCGTCAGCCGGGCGGTACGTGCCTCGATCCGACTGACGAGCTGATTGTCCGTATCAAACTCGTGCAACCGCACGCCGAACAGTTGCAATCCCTGCTCGGTCGTGCGTGTGGCCTGAATGACCGTTTGACCGGTCTCCATCCCCTGGCGTAACCACAAGGCGCCGCCCGCGAAGGAAAGGATGTTCTGGGCTTGAGCCGAGAGGCTGTCCTCGAACTCGTCCGATTTTTGGGTCGATGCCGCGACAATTGGGTTGAACACCGTGGTGGCAAATACCCCCAGAAGCGCGGCAGTAATAACTGGCAGTATCAGGATCCGCAGGGCCGAGATGCCCGAGGCGCGGACAATCACCATCTCGGAAGTGCGCGCCAGGCCTAAAAACGTCGCCATCGCACCCAGCGTTAGGATCAGCGGCGAGGTTTCGTTCATCACCTCGGGCAGTTGGAACAGCGTCAACATCCCGGCGGCCGCGATTGACGCGTCGTGCGAGGCCGCGATCCGCATCGTCTCGACCGAGATGAGCAGCCCTGAAAGACCGGTGATGATCAATGTCACCAGGATCACATTGCGAATGAAGCGCCGGGTGATATAGAGCGCCAGCGTCATGTCGCCACCGCCGCCGGTTTGCGGGCAGATGTCGCGCGGCTCAGCAAGCAGACGGTTAAAACCGCCGCAAGCGCGGTTGGCAGATAGCTGATCGGCCACATCCAATGATCTGAAACGACCAATGATTTCACCGACAACCCCGCCACGACCAGCAATGTTCCCGCGATCACGGCTGCCACGATCCGTACCGTGAAGCCACGCCGCTGATAGCCCCCGGTCAACATCACCCCCAAGGCAAGCAGGGGCAGCAGCAGGGCGTGCAGTCCAAAGACAATCCGCTCATGTCCCGCCGCCAGAAACGCGCCGCGACGGAACCGCTCGAGCGCTTGGACTTTCGCGTCTGGCGCCAACAGCTGCCAGGTTTGCAAAGTACTCGACTTGCCGGGCGCGCTGTCAACGGTGCTGACCAAATCCGACAGATCATAGGTGAATTCCTCGAATTGCACCCGCGCGAGCAGTGTGTCAGTGGTCGAATAGGTCAGCGCGGTGCCACGTGACATGATCAACCGCGCAATCGGACCGTCCCTCAAAAGCAGCGCACGCTCGGCCGTATAGGTCACCGGTTGCTCGGGATCGCGCTCGTCATGCAGAAACAAGCCCGCCATCTGCCCGGTGTCCGAGGCATCGCGAATAAACACCGTCAGCCCGTCCACAGGATGCAGGAAACGCCCCTCGCGGATCAGCGCATTCGCCAGTTCCGAGCGGATTTCATTGCGCGAGTTCTCAAGCCTCAACTGCCCCATGGGGGCAAGGAAGTTGGTAATGAGCAGCGTGGTGAAACACATCAAAAGACCGAACCAAAGCACTGGACGCGCGATGGAAAATGGGGATTGGCCCGACATCATCATCACCACCAACTCGGCCTCGGAATAGAGCTTGTTGATGGTATAAATAACGGCCGCAAAGCCCGCCAAAGGCACGACCATGCTGAGCACACGAGGCAGCACGAGCATCGAAAATTCGATCAACCGCCACAGCGATTGGCCGGACGAAAGCACCGTATCGATCAGCCGCACCGCTTGGGTCAGCCAGATGACGCCGGCCAAAATGAAGCTGAACAGCAGAAACGCTGTGATCGTCTGTCGCAGGATATATCTGTCCAACTGTGGCATACGGCTCGGTGGTCCCCACCCCTGTTCGCCGGGGCTCTACCTCTTGTAATGACAGGCCAGCGGCTTGCTGGTCAACCGCCGCGAAAGCCACTAGAGAAGGGGGGCAACATTTCGGAGCGTGCGCAGCCATGACTGACCTTCCCAAAACCACATTTGTCGAAACGGATATCGAGGCTTTGGCCGGGGCCGAGGGAAGCCTCGCCATCGTGGTCCCGCCCGAGGGTGGGTTGGATCGCGCGGCCGGTCGGGTGAACCGCCTGACCAAAGGGGCTGTTGTGCGCTTTGTGGGCAGTGAAGCCTTTGAAAGCATGGATGCGGGTGCGGTGCACAGCCTGTCCTTTCCAACCGGTATGACCGCCGAGCGGTTGCTGATCGCCAAGCTCCCCAAAACCGGTGCCATTGATATCGCCCGCCAGGCCGGTGCGGCCTGCGCTAAGGCGGCAAAAGCTGGCGCGCCGCTGCGGATCGAGGCTGGCGGCCACAAGCATGCCGCCGAGATTGCCTATGGCGCCGCGCTGCGCGGCTATGCCTTCACCGCGCGGACCACGTCGGATAAGCCCAAGGTGGTCTCGGGCGTCGTCTGTGCCGTGTCCAAGCCCGACGCGATGGCAGCCGCCTTCGCCCCGCGCCAGGCGGTTGCCGAAGGCGTGTTTTTCACGCGAGACCTGACCAATGAGCCTGCGAACTACCTGACCACCGAAAACTTCGCCGAGCAGTTGAAGGCGCTGACCCAACTGGGTTGCAAGGTCGAGGTGCTTGAGGAGGACGCGCTGACAAAACTGGGCATGGGGGCCTTTGTGGGCGTTGGACTGGGCTCGCGCAGCCCCACCAAATTGGTCGTGGTCGAATGGCAGGGCGGCGGTACCGAGGCGCCCTTTGCCTTGGTCGGCAAAGGGGTTGTCTTTGATACCGGCGGGATCAGCCTTAAGCCCGCCGGCGGGATGGAAGACATGACCATGGATATGGGCGGGGCTGGTGTCGTCTCGGGGGTGATGCATGCTTTGGCGGCACGCAAGGCAAAGGCGAATGTCGTGGGCCTGGTTGGCTTGGTCGAAAACATGCCAGACGGCGCCGCGCAGCGCCCTGGCGATGTGGTCACCTCGATGAAGGGCGATACGATCGAGGTGATCAATACCGATGCCGAGGGCCGTTTGGTCCTGGCCGATGTGCTGTGGTACGCGCAAGAGCGGTTCAAACCCACCGGTATGATCAACCTTGCCACGCTGACCGGGGCGATCATCATTGGTCTGGGCCATCACAACGCGGGCGTCTTTTCGAACGATGACACATTGTGCCAGCGGTTCCTGGACGCGGCCGACGCTGAAGGGGAAGGGGCCTGGCGCATGCCGATGGGCCCGGCCTATGACAAACAACTCAAAAGCAATGTCGCCGATATGTCGAACGTCGGTGGGCGCCCCGCTGGATCGATCACCGCAGCACAGTTCCTGAAGCGTTTCGTCAAGGAAGATGTTCCTTGGATCCACCTTGATATCGCTGGCGTGGCCTCGGTCAAAGAGGAGACGACCTTCGCCCCCCGTGGCGCCACCGGTTGGGGCGTGCGGGCCCTGGACCGCCTGATAGCCGGTCATTACGAGGGCTGACACAGGTGGCCGAGGTTCTGTTCTACCACCTGACCGCGACCCCTTTGGAGCGTAGCCTGCCCGATATCCTATCACGGGCGCTTCAACGGGATTGGCGGGTGGTGGTGCGGGCAGGCTCGGACGCGCAACTGGCGGCGGTCGATGACATGCTGTGGTGCTATGATGACGCAAGCTTCCTGCCCCATGGCACCGCCGCCCTGGGGCATGCCGACCAGCAGCCGATTTACCTGACGACGGACGCTGAAAATCCCGCCCAGGCGACTGTTCTGATGTTGGTTGAGGGCGCCCGCATCGATCCAGTCGAGGTCTCAAGTTTTGAGCGTACTTGCTTGATGTTCAACGGAAATGCCCCAGACGCCCTCGAGGCTGCACGGGCGGATTGGATCACGGTGCGCGACGCAGGGTTGCCCGGTAAATACTGGGCGCAGGTCGAGGGCAAATGGGTCGAAAAAGCCGCGACGCCCAGCGCTACCGCCTGACCAAAATCATCTGATTGCCGCGGATTTCGATGCTTTTGAACCGCCCCAGATAGCTCATCCCCAACAGGGAAATCCCCAATTCACCTTGGTTGACCGAAGCGCCTACGTTCCGATCCACACTTCCCGCGAAACGTACCTCGTCCAACCGCACCGGGGCAATGCCAACCCTACCGTTGGCAGTCAGCGCGCTGCGCGAATAGTTGAGCCGGTCGGGGTTCAACCCAATCCGCCGCGCATCCGCTTGGGTGAGCACGACATCCGTCGCCCCTGTGTCGACCAGGAACCGAACCGGCGTGCCGTTCACCTCAATCTGCGTCCGAAAACTCCCGTCAATCGAGCGTCGCAGGGTAATGACCTGCCCTTGTGGCCCGCCCGAGATTTGCGGCAGTTGTACCTGTTCGGGAAAAAGCTCGCGTTGCAACACGTCCCGCTGCCCATAAGCGATAATGACCATTGCAAAGATCCCAACCCAGATCAGCGCTTGTTGGATGTTCTTACCAATATTGATGCGCCCCAACCCTGCAAAACTGCCGAGCAATACCAGCAGGATCACACCCAAATAGATCAGCCGCCCAATTTCATCTTCGGTCATTCAAGACGCCCCGCTGATCACACCGACATCCGCAAGACCGTCGAGGACAAACTGAACCGACAGGGCTGCCAGAAGCATGCCCAACAATCGGGTCACGACACTTATGCCAACTGGTCCCAAAACACGCTCCAAACCGCCGCTCAGTCGGAACAATATATAGGCGGTCATGACCACAAGCACCATCGTTGCCAGGATAATTCCTTGTGCGACCCAGTCACCGGTGCGTTCCCCCATCAAAAGGATCATCGTAGCCAGCGCGCCCGGCCCGGCCAAAAACGGGGTGGCCAAGGGAAAAACCGATGGGTCGTGATCAGGCACGCTGGCGTCAGCGGCCTTCTCGCGCCGCTCGGTGCGGCGTTCGAACAGCATCTCGACGGCGATTAGGAACAACAACAGACCGCCTGCGATCCGGAAGGCGGGCAGGCCAATGCCGATAACCTGCAACAGCGCCTCGCCCGCCAGGCCAAAGACCGCCAGAATGCCTATTGCGATCAGACAGGCCCGCAGGGCGATACGATTGCGCGCCGCGCGCCCCATACCGCCGGTCAGCGCCACAAAGATCGGTGTCAGACCGACCGGATCGATGGTGACAAATAAGGTGACAAAGACGGTGAGGGCGACGTCGCTCACGCGGTTTCCCCCGCCGCGTCCAGCTTTTCCATCGCGCGCAGCCACAGCGCCTCGGCCCGGTCCAGCGCTTCGGCGACCTCGGCGTGTTTTTTACGCAGCCGCTCGGTCTCCATCCGCGGTTTCTGATACAGGCTGGGGTCGGCCAGGCGAGTGTCCAGCGTTTCGCGCATCTGCTCAAGCTTTTGCACTCGCTCTTCGCAGCGCCGCGCTTCGGCGCGCAACTCAAGCCGCTCGGCGCGGGGCAGGGGCTTCGGCTTGGCCTTGACCTTTGCCGGTTTCTCTTTCTCGGCTTTGCGTGGGGGTTTGCCCAGCAGCATCCGGCGATAGGCCTCCAAATCCTCGGTCCAAGGCTGCACGGTGCCGTCTTTGACCAACCACAGGCGGTCCGCCACCAGATCCACCAAATGCGGGTCGTGGCTGACCAGGATCACCGCGCCTTCGTATTCAGTCAGTGCGGCGACCAAGGCTTCGCGGCTCTCGATGTCCAAATGGTTCGTCGGCTCGTCCAAGATGATCATATGCGGCGCGTCCAGCGTCGCCAGGATCAACGACAGACGCGCCTTTTGACCGCCCGACAGTTTGGCCACGACAGTCTCGACAATATCCGCCCCGATCCCGCCCGCCGCCAATCGCGCGCGCAGTTTGCCGGGCCCCTCGTCGGGCCGCAATCGGGTCAGATGCTGCAAGGGGGTCTCGTCCACGAACAACTCGTCCACCTGATGCTGCGCAAAATAGCCGATCCGCAGCTTCGACGAGGTATGCACGGTCCCATCCGCCGCTTTCAGCCGACCTGCCACCAGCTTGGACAGCGTCGATTTTCCCTGACCATTCGCGCCGAGCAGAGCAATCCGATCATCCTGGTCGATCCGCAGGTCCAGCTTGCGCAGCACCGGCGGTCCGTCGTAACCCACGCTGACCCCCTCAAGGCGTACAATCGGCGGCGACAGCTCTTCGGGCTGTGGAAAGTTAAACTGGGCCACGCTGGTCTCGACCACGGCCGAGACGACATCCATCCGTTCCAGCGCCTTCAGCCGCGATTGCGCTTGCCGCGCTTTCGACGCCTTATAGCGAAACCGGTCCACAAAGCTTTGCATATGCGCCCGCTCAGCCTGTTGCTTCTTGGCGATCGCGGCTTGCTGCTCAAGCTTGGCCCGGCGTGTTTTGGCAAATGTGTCGTAGTTGCCCTGGTAGAAATTCAACTTGCGATCCTCAAGATGCAGGATCGCGCCAACCGAGCGATTCAAAAGCTGTCGGTCGTGGCTAATGATGATGACCGTATGCGGGTAGCGGCCCAAATAAGCCTCTAACCACAGCGTTCCCTCAAGATCCAAATAGTTCGTGGGCTCATCAAGCAGCAATAAATCGGGCGCCGAGAACAACACGGCGGCCAGTGCCACACGCATCCGCCAGCCGCCCGAGAAGTCCGAGCAGGGGCGCTGCTGTGCCGCCGCATCAAACCCGAGCCCGTTGAGAATGGCGCCAGCCCGCGCTTCGGCTGAATGCGCCGCGATGTCAGCCAAACGCGTCTGCACCTCGGCGATCCGCGCGGGGTCCTGCGCTGTCTCGGCCTCGGCCAACAGCGCCGCGCGCTCGGTATCTGCCGCCAGCACGGTGTCGATCAGGCTGGTCGCGCTTGATGGCACCTCCTGTGCGACACCCCCGATCCGCGCCCGTCGCGGCAAGCTGATCGCACCACCGTCCAGCGCCAACTCGCCCCGGATCAGTCGGAACAGGGTTGTCTTGCCGGTGCCGTTACGCCCCACAAGGCCCACTTTGTGCCCGTTAGGGATTACGGCCGACGTGCCCTCAAGCAAAGGGCGGCCTGCGATGGCATAGCTGATGTCTTCGATCTTTAGCATGCGCGGGGTTTGGACCGATCCGCCCCCCCTGTCAACGGCCGCCCAGAATTGCCCCCTTTCCCTTGACCCGCGTGCATGTTACGGCCCCCGCAGAACACGAACTTCCGAGGTAGGACCATGGCCGTACAACGCACCTTTTCAATCATCAAACCCGATGCGACCAAGCGCAATCTGACGGGTAAAATCAATGCCAAGTTCGAGGAAGCAGGCCTGCGCATCATCGCCCAGAAACGCATCCATCTGTCCCAAGCTCAGGCGGGTCAATTCTATGCTGTCCACAGCGAGCGGCCGTTTTATGGCGAGTTGGTTGAGTTCATGAGCTCGGCCCCCATTGTTGCCCAGGTTCTGGAAGGCGAGGATGCGATCGCTAAGAACCGCGAGGTCATGGGCGCGACCAACCCTGCCGAGGCCGCAGACGGCACGATCCGCAAAGAGTTTGCGCTGTCCATCGGCGAAAACTCGGTCCACGGCTCGGATGGGCCCGATACGGCAGCCGAAGAAATTGCCTACTTCTTTTCGGGTCTCGAGTTGGTCGGTTAACTCCCGTCGGGATCCAAGACACCGATTTCCCTTAGGGCCGCATCCAATCGGGTGCGGCCCTCGTCTTTCCCGGCTGCAGCTTGCGCTTTGATGGTATCGAAACGGGCGCGAAGCTGGACTTTCTCTTCGGGGCTCAGGTCATTCCAAGGTCGCCCTTGCAGGCCCATTACCATGGCGTAGTACCCAATGAAATGCGGCCGCACGCCGGCTTTGAGCAGCCGCAGATAGGCCGCGTCCGGCCCCAGGTTGCGCAATTCTTCTGCCGTATGGATCCCCGCCTTGGCAAAGGCTTGGTCCGAGGCGGGGCCTAGATTGCGAATGGTCGAGACGGGTTCGCCCACGCCTTAGCCCTCCAAGATCACCGTCTTCTCTGCCACGCCCTCTAGGAAACCGCGCAGGACCGCAGGATACAATCGATGCTCCAACGGCAGCAGGCGCGCGGCTAGGCGGTCTGGGGTATCGCCCCTTCGGATCGGGATCACCGCCTGGCCCAGGATCGGCCCATCGTCCAGGGCCGGCGTCACCAAATGGACTGTGCACCCATGCACCGCCATCCCCGATGCCAGCGCCTGTGCATGCGTGTCTAATCCCTTGAAAAGGGGCAACAACGAGGGGTGGATGTTTAGAATTTTTCCCGTCCACCGCGCCACGAAACCCGCGCTGAGAACCCGCATGAACCCCGCCAGGCAAATCACTTCGATCCGGGCGTCCCGCAAAACCGCGTCCAGTTCCGCCTCGAACTCTGCCTTAGGGCGTCCCTTATGGCTGACTATCGCCACCGGCACGCCCAGGGCTTCGGCCTTGGTGAGCCCAGCAGCCTCGGGGTTATTGCTGACGGCCAAAGCCGCGACGCCCGGATGATCGCCCGCCATACTCTCGATCAGTCGCACCATATTCGACCCTGACCCCGAGATCAGGATCGCCACGCGCCGCCTCATCCCAGGTCGCCATGGTATCGCAGCCCCGCCTGGTCCGAAACGGCGCCCAATATAAATGCGTGCTCTCCTGCGGCGGTTAGCGCGGACATCACAGCCTGGGCCTGATCCGTCGCCGCCACCGCGATCATCCCCACGCCGCAGTTATAGGTTTTCAGCGCCTCGCCTTGGTCCAGCGCAGCTTCGGACACCAGCCAAGCAAAGACCGGGGGCAGCGACCAAGCGTCCAAGTCGACCTCGGCCCCCAGCCCTTTGGGCAGGATGCGCGGCAGGTTCTCGGTCAATCCGCCGCCTGTGATATGCGCGAACCCACGCAGCCCAGGGACAGCCATCGCGGCTTTGCATGCCGCGACATAGACGCGCGTTGGCGTCAGCAGCGCTGTGCCCAGCGTCTGTTCCGAGAATGGCGCCGGATCGTTCCAGCTTAACCCCGCCGCCTCGACCGTTCGCCGCACCAGCGAATACCCGTTGGAATGCACCCCGTCCGAGGCGATGCCGATCAGCACATCCCCCGGTGCGACCGCGCGGGGTAGGGCGGCGCCCCGTTCCATCGCGCCGACCGCGAAACCTGCCAGGTCGAAGTCTGCACCCTGATACATACCCGGCATCTCGGCCGTTTCGCCACCGATCAGGGCCGCGCCAGCCAGACGGCACCCTTCGGCGATCCCGACCACGACCCGCGCCGCACGATCCACGTCCAAGACGCCCGTCGCGATGTAATCCAAGAAAAACAGCGGTTCGGCGCCCTGGCAGACCAGGTCATTGACGCACATCGCCACCAGATCGATGCCCACCGTGTCCAGTTGATCCGTCTCGATCGCCAGCCGCAACTTGGTGCCGACCCCGTCGGTGGCCGCGACCAAAACCGGGTCGCTGAACCCTGCTGCCCGCAAATCGAACAGCCCCCCGAAGCCACCCAGCCCCGCCATGACACCGGCCCGATTGGTGGCTGCGGCTGCAGGCTTAATTCGCTCGACCAACGCATTGCCCGCGTCGATGTTTACACCCGCGTCGGCATAGGTCAGCTTGCTCATCACCCTCTCCGTGTTTGGGATCGTAGGCGCGGGCTTAGCGCATTGTGCGGGCGATGAAAACACGCACTTGCCACCGCCCCGGCTGCCGGGCTAGTCAGGAGCCAGGCGGGCCTGTAGCTCAATTGGTTAGAGCAGAGCGCTCATAACGCTTTGGTTGGGGGTTCGAGTCCCTCCGGGCCTACCACCACTTTCTATAAACCGTTTTATTTCAATTGATTAAGCATCCAGCTTGGCTAACCCATGAAATGGTTAGCCAGGTTTTGTTCGGTTTTCGTACTCAGTTCATGATCCACATCTGGCCACGGCGATAGTCTTCCAAGGCACGTTCACAGTGATCTGGGCCGTCGAGGGGACGGGGTTTGTCAGTTGAATGCTTGCGAAAGGCCGTATGTGCCTGCGAAGGGGATCGCTTTTAGGGCTTGACGGTCGTAGTAGTCGCCCTCGCCAATTGCGGTATCCCACAAGGCACCGGGAACGCGCCGGAGATCACTTGCGACTTTGAAGATCGGTGGCGTCATGTCGGTGTATGGTCCGAACCGATTGAAGCGGGCATCCTCAAGTCCAAGGATGGTCATAACTGGATCGACGGCCATGGGCACAAACCCGGTCATGTTCGAGTAAGAGAATGCGGCGGTCGCAAGCTCTGAGGCTGATCGTTCCCGGCCATTCATGGCATCCCGAACACTGAGGGCCACCGCGGCTGTCGACATACCGTACAGCAGGGTGGTCAGGGATGTGGTGTCCATGTGACGCATGTTCCGCACGAATTGCTTCTGCTCAGCCTGCATCGGGAAGGTTTTGAGATGCGTGATGATGCTTCCCCACTGGGTGTGCATCCAAGCATCCTGCTCACCAGCCATAGACTTCTGAACAAGCTGATTCATGTTCCGCACGAGCGATCCGGCGAAAACTTCACCAAGCTCTGGGTCCCATTTGTCCATGTTGAGCCGATTGACGAACGTCTGCCTTCCCACGCTCGCGAACTCAATCACACCACTACTGATCAATTGTTCGATCCCCTGGATGTGCTCCGCCCCGAGACCGAGATCGGCCTCGAACCGGCGCGCCCAGGTGGGGTCAATGTCGGCGCCCTTTGCCGCAGCTTGCTGGATCGTACGCATGACCTTATCCGCTGCCCCAAGAACCGCAGTGGTTTGTTGGAACCGTCGGACCTGGTTGAACATGGAGGTGTAGCCCTGGAGCCACTGCGCATTGGATGAGAACTTCGCGATGCCCTTCATCCAATCGTTGCGATCCCGCGTGGAAACATCGTCCAGGTCGAGCCATACGGCAAAGTGCCGATGGTCGTCCCCGATGCGGCCAGAAAAATAGGCGAGGTCGTCCAAGAGTTCATTGTTGCCCTGTTTCAGCTCTTTGCTGAGCAGCGCAGCGGGTCCACGGGACCACCAATTAGCGAGACCGTTTTGAGCAATAGTCGCCCCTGTCTCCGCGAGTTGGGTCAGGCCCAAGCTTTCAAGCAGCGAGATGTTTGCCATCCGCTTTGCGGTCGCGATCTCCGCACCTAAGCCTTCGTTGGTATACCCTCGGCTGTAACCCCAGACGGGGCCGCCATTGAAGTTCGACAGCATGGCATGGAGCGTCAGCATCCATGACTTCCTCACCCAACGCGCGCTGTTCCGCTTGGAGGGCCGCCACCACCTCATTACGCTGGGCGCGGTTGGTGATGCCCACACGGGCCAGTGCAGCGGCGCCCGCCATATTACGGCTGTATCGCTGCCAGATACCGTGCATGTCGTTGTCCATGAGATCCACAATCCGCAAATCCGAACCATCCCGTGTGCTGATCCGGGCATCCATGTCGATTTCGTTCCGGGACTTCGCGAAGCTCTCTTTGCCACGCTCGTGTTGCGCGCCAACCAACCGGTCGACGATTGCCTGGGCCTCGGTGTCTTTTACTCCCGACATGCGGAGGCTTTCACGAAGGAACTCCTGACCGTCCCCACTGAGCAATGACACCAGGCTGGTGTCGATATCGGCGTCCTTCGCAATGGCACGATTGAGCACTGCTTTTGCCACGGCTTCGGTGTCTTTGTGTCCCGGCATCCCCGCCCGGCGGTAGCCGTCGGCGAGTGCCGTAACCAGATCCTCCCGGGATACAATCCCGCTGCGTTCCAGATCCGCTATGGCGGAGCCAGACCAGCGATAGGGGGTGTATCCGCGACGATCTTGGACTGCTTCAAAACCGGCGACGGGGGTTTCACCATCACGGCCTCGGCCAACAGATAGGGCTTCGAACCCGGCCTTCTCATAACCGTCTGCGGCTCGCTTTACGTTGGCGTTCCGCTGTGATGGCCGTCCCATTGCACGGTCATTCATCTCCAGCATCACTTCGCGATTGAAGGCGCGTTTACCGTCTGCCGAAACACCAACCCCGCTGCCCTGCCAGGTCTCGCCGGTGTCTTTGGCGAATTGCAGCATGGCGGGTTCGATGTCGGCGGCGATATGTGTTTGAATACGGCGATGGTAATTCTCCATCAGCACGGTGGCCGTGGCCCGGCCCCAGCGGCCTCCAAGGTATCATTTTGCATGATCTCGTCGTGGAATTCATATGGGATGCCTGCCGTGAGCTCGTCGTATCTTTCCGCCTTGTTGTAGTCGGCCTTAACACGGCAATGCAGTCAGCGGCGGTCTTGACCAGCCGCGCGCCCCGCTGGGGGATATCCTCCAGCGCGCCAATATCGACAAAATCGCTCATTCCGCCGCCACCTGTCCCAGATCGGCCAACGGCGCGAATTCATGCGCCTCGGCCCCTTCGGCCCGCTTGGCCCAGGGATCTTGCCGATAGAAGGTTTGCGAGTGCTGCAAGGCCGCAACAAGTTCCGCACGGCTGTCCAGATCATCGACAACCCGCTCTTTGATCCAGTCCAAACCGACTTGTTTGATCCACTTGTAGGGGCGGTGAAGGTATTGCGCATGTTCCCGGTACAACTGAACGAAAGCCATGATGACGTCGAGCGTCTCGTCCTCGGTCTTGACCTTGGCCAGCCGTTCAATCTCCTTCAAATCCATGCCCGCAGCGCCGCCAACACCAATTTCGAACCCAGAGTCGACGCAGATCACGCCAACATCCTTGCAGGTCGCCTCTGCACAGTTTCGGGGGCAGCCCGAGACGGCCATCTTGACCTTGTGCGGGGTCCACGACCCCCACATCATCCGCTCAATCTTTACGCCCAGGCCGGTGCTGTCCTGGGTCCCAAACCGACACCAATCGGTGCCGACGCAGGTCTTCACGGTCCGCAGACCTTTGGCATAAGCATGCCCCGAGACCATGCCAGCTGCGTTCAAGTCGGCCCAGACGGCGGGTAGATCCTCTTTCTGAACGCCGAGCAAATCGATCCGCTGCCCGCCTGTCACCTTTACAGTCGGAATGCTGAACTTATCCGCCACATCCGCGATCGCGCGCAACTCGCTTGGAGAGGTGATCCCGCCCCACATCCGGGGCACGACGGAATACGTGCCGTCCTTCTGAATATTCGCGTGCACCCGCTCGTTGATATACCGGCTTTGCGCGTCATCGACATATTCGCCGGGCCATTCGGCCACCAGATAGTAGTTCAGCGCGGGTCGGCACACATGGCATCCGCACGAGGTCTGCCACTGCAACTCCTGCATGACCTCGGGGATCGCCTTCAGCGCTTTGGCCTTGATCAGGCGCCGCACGTCCATATGGCCAAGGTCAGTGCATTTGCACATGCCCTGTGCCTCGGGCAGCACAAATTCGTCACCCAGTGTCAGCGCCACCACCTGTTCGGTCAGTCCCGTGCAGGTCCCGCACGAGGTGCTTGCCTTGGTCTTGGCCTTGACGGCCTCTAATGTGGTTGCCCCGGCCTGAATGGCCGCAATGATCTGTCCCTTGCACACGCCGTTGCATCCACAGATCTCTGCCTCATCCGGCAAGGCTGCAACGGCCGCCATAGGGTCCAGCGCGGCCCCCCCGGCGTAAGCGGGTCCAAAAATCAGCGTGTCGCGGATCTCGAAGATATCCTCGCGATCTTTGAGCTTTTGGAAGAACCAGGCCCCGTCGGTGGTGTCGCCATACATCACCACCCCGATGATGCGATTATCCTCGATCACCAGCCGTTTATAGATGCCGCGGGTTGCGTCGCGGTAGACGATCTCCTCGCGCCCGTCGCCTTCGGCGAAGTCCCCGGCCGAATAAAGATCGACACGCGTCACCTTCAACTTGGTCGAGGTCTCGACCCCCTCGAAGGTCTGGTGATGCCCCAACAGGTTCGCCGCCGCCACCTTGGCCATGTCGTAAAGCGGCGCGACCAGCCCGTAGCAGGTGCCGCGATGCTCGACGCATTCGCCGATGGCAAAGACCTCGGGGTCGTCGGTCTTCATCTCGTCATTGACCAAAAGCCCGCGGTTGTATTTCAGCCCCGCTGTCTGAGCCAGGCCGAAATTGTGGCGAATGCCCACGGCCATCACGACCAGATCTGCCTCGATGATCCGACCATCGTCCAGCAGCACCGCCTCGACCTGGCCATCGCCACGGATCTCTTTGGTATTGGCCTGGCAGATCACTTCGATGCCGCGCGTCTCAAGTTCGCGCTGCAACAGATAGCTAGCGGATTGATCCAACTGCCGCTCCATCAGATGCCGCATCAGATGGATGACCGTTACCGCCATCCCCTGCGCTTTAAGCCCGGCTGCCGCCTCCAGCCCCAACACGCCGCCACCGATCACCACAGCGCGTGCGCCCGGTTTGTCGGCATGCTCCAGCATCCGGTGCACATCACCCAGATCGCGATAGGCCATCACGCCGTCCAGATCCCGCCCAGACACCGGAATGATGAACGGCTGCGAGCCGGTGGCGATCAGCAGTTTGTCATAGGGTGTCTCACCCCTCTCCGACAGGACCACCTTACGCATGCGGTCAATACCCGTGACCATCTCGCCAAAGCGGCACTCCACGCCGTTGGCCGCATACCAGTCCGCGTCATGCGTGACGATCTCTTCATAGGTTTTCTCGCCCGACAACACGGGGCTCAGCATGATCCGGTTATAGTTCCCACGCGGCTCGGCCCCGAAGAGGGTGATGTCATAAAGCTCGTTGTTCGCCTCGATCAGATGCTCCATCGCCCGGCCCGAGGCCAGCCGATGGTCGCGGCCAGCGGTTGACCGGCCAGCATATGCGCGCCGTCCAACTCACCATCGATGGTGCGATCCAGAAGAACTTTCCAGTTCGCCTGCGGCTCGAGCGTGACGAATAAGCCTTCGTCCTCGAAATATCCCAGTTCGTAAGCCACCGCCAAGGGCGCCATATCCGTCAGCTTGATGAAGCCAAATGTCAGCTCGTCTTTTTCCACATCAAGCCTCTCGGCTGCGGTGGCGCTTGAAAGCAGCGCCAGCCCAGCACCGGCAATTAGCAAGTTTCGAAGTTTCATTCTCTTCTCCAAACAAAAAAGCCGCCGATATTGCCCTGACGTTTCGTCAGACCAATGATCGAGCGGCTTTGCTCTCGGGGTGCCTCCGTCCGTGGAAGCAAGCGAACAGACGACAATGCCTGTGTTAGGTTAACGCTCTAACATGGATAGATGACCGTCAAGCGTCTGAGGTGCTTTTTTGTGCACTGCACACAAAATGCCCGAATTCGTGCAGGTCATGACCCGTGCTTGCGTGGAACTTAGGCATCGAACGCAAAAACGCGGCCATCGAAAAAGGCTTCTGGCCGCGACTCGGGCGCGTCGCCATCTTGGCTTGTCCCCTCGACCTTGAGCGAACTTGCGGGCAGCGCGGGAACAATCTGACCCAAGGCCTGGCGATAGATGTCGGTCCGGAAGGCATCATGCGCAATCTTCATCGCTTCGGACTGCCGCAGCCCCCAAAGGGGCGCGGCTTGGGCGCCGATCCACATACCCGCGCTGCGCCAGGGAAAATTGACCCCCGCTTTGCCGTATCGCACAAAACCCGGCACCTTTAGCTGATCGCCGTTCCGGTTCAGGGTAATATGTCCCTCCAGACCGCGTTGGATAACCTCGGTCGGGGCATTGACATAGCGCTGCATCGCCAAGATCTCGGCCAGAACCGAGGCCGAACCCGGCGCGCCACACCATTTGGCGGCGTTATAAAGGGCCCGGATCAGCCGCCGCGCCACATCCGGATTGTCGTCGGTCCAGTCGCGACGCACCCCGAGCAGCTTTTCCGGGGCCGCGGCCCAAATCGCGCTGCCGGGCAGCAGAATGGTCGCGTCACCGCGTTCGACCGCCATCGAGCCCCAGGGCTCACCCACCATGAAGGCATCCACCTCGCCCGCGCGCATCATCTCGGGCAGGATCGCTGGCGGCGCGACCGCAAAGGTGACCCGGCTCATGTCGGTGCCCGAGGCTTCCAGCAGGTACCGGGTCAGCAAGAGATGCATGCTGTGCGGAAACGGCACGCCAACCCGCAGCGGATGATCGCGCGCAAAATCGCGCAGCGCCGCACCAGTGCCTTTGGCGTCATCGGGTCTGGCGCCCAGATCCGCCAGCCGCGCGGCGATTTCGGTTCGTGCGGTCAGCGTGTTCCCGTTGAGGTTCATCACAAACGGTGCGTCGATCGGCGACCGCAGTGGGCCAAGCCCGGCGGATATCGACAGCGCCATGGGCGATAGCATATGGGCGACGGGATAAGCGCCGATGGCGATCCGGTCGCGGATGTTGGACCAACTCGCCTCGCGCCGCAGATCCAGGTCAATCCCCTCGCCAGCGGCAAATCCCATTTCGACCGCCGCCACCAGCACCGCACTGTCTGACAGCGGCATGAACCCGCAGGGCACGACATCGAGCTTCATGACAAAAGGTCCGCCGTGGTCACCAGGGCCTCGGCGATCTCGGCCACCCGCTTGCCCTGGTCCATCGCTGTCTTGCGCAAAAGTCGATAGGCGTCCTCTTCGCTCAACCCGCGCCGCTTCATCAACAGTCCCTTGGCCCGATCCACGGTTTTGCGCTCGGCCAAGGCGGCCTTGGTTGCCTCAAGCTCGGCCGTCAGGCGGGAAAAGGCGTTGAACCGGGCAATGGCGGTCTCGATCACCGGCTTGACCCTGTCGCCGCGCAACCCATCCACGACATAGGCCGAAACGCCTGCGTCCAATGCCGCGGACATCATGCCGCTGTCCGATTTGTCGACAAACATAGCGACAGGGCGTTCGGTTGCGTTTGCGTCCCGCGCGACATCGGCCAAAAGATCGCGGCCCGGGTTTTCCAAATCGATCAGCACGATGTCGGGCGACAGTTCTGCCAGTCTCCGGCCAAGCCCGATCACCTCGCTGATCACGGTGATCTTGGCGGCATCGAACCGCCCCAGACCGTCGACGATCATCTTCGCGCGATCCGCGTCAGGGTCAATCACGACGATATGAAGATCTTTCAAGGCTGTCCCCGCCTGTTTGGCACACGGTCTATTGTGCGCCGCAACAATGAAACGTCAAGCGCCGACGGATATTGTGCAGCCGTGTTGGCGGTTGATCTGGCTGAGCGACGGGGTCTGAGCGCCTCAGGCGCAAAAACGAACCCGAACGGTCAGACCCGATCCGGCGCGGCGCGGATCACGTGACCCAGGTTTTTGAGACTATGGCCTGACGGTTGTGCTGAAAGGAAACCAACGAAAGTCGGAAAGGGGGGGCGGGATCTCAGTGGGCGTTTGCTTCAAGCTTGGCATCCACGATCGCGACAGTCTCGGTAATTGCAGGATGCGACATATTTTGCGCGTTGGCGGTCAGTTTAATCAGACGATCCACCCGCTCGATCCGCGTTGCCCCCGCTTCAACCGCTCGCGCCGCCGAGGAGGGGTTCAGCAGGCCCTTCGCCGCGTTCGCGTATTTCTCGAACGGCACCAAATCGGCCGGTGCGGCGCCCAGGTGGATGACCAATTCGTTGACGAACGCATAAATCTCGCGCGACCGGTCAAGGTCCCCATGCACTGCATCCCGGATGGACCGAGCCGCGCCCGACGTAATGCAGCGATAATTGCCTGTTGCGAGCATTGCCCATTTCGCGAAGGGCACGAACAGAGAGTCGAACACGCGCAGTTTCACGGGCACGTCCTTACCGTCGATGCGAAAGGCATCGATATCGGCCGCAAGCGCTTCCAGCATGGCGTTCAAGGCAGGGTTCTTGAACTTCGAGACTTTGAAGTTGGTCGGCAGGCCAACGTGCAACACATTCGCTTTCTCGTCCGTTGGGCGGTACGCCTGTGGGTCGGGCGAGCACAGCGTCATCAACGCGGGGTCGAAGTCGGCCCAAATATCCGGGTCCGAAAAAGCGCCCGACAGCGCGGCGCCATCCAATCCCGGGATGCGCAGCAGATAGGGCAGGGGCGGCATGTTCATAATTGACATGCAGGGCACCTTTGCCTGGGCTATCCGCCCCAGAAGCTGTGTCAATGCCGGGTTCGAGTATTGGGGCTCTTGCATCGCCAGACATACCAGGTCGTAGTCTTGCGGTTTGGCATCCTCGGGCGCTACTGCGCTCAAGGCGCCGGGCAAGTCGGTTGAGAAAAAGCTGCGATGGTGTTCCTCGTCACGTAGTTTAATCCGCACCTCCGTCCCTTCGGCATTGATCAGCGCGGCGGTCTGGGGTCGGCAAACAAGGGTCGTATCATGCCCTGCCGCTAAAAGTTTTGTGCCCAGCAATGATCCGTACGAGGCCCCCAAGATCAATACTCTATAGGCCAAACCGCAAATCCTTTGACTGTCGCCGCATACTATTCTCCGGGAGTTCTGACGCCAGCAAATGGCTCGCCACCTGCTGTTTCATCGATTGATTTGATCCTTCGGACTCAAATCATGGTGTTATTCAAGCCAAAATCAAGAAATATAATTATATAAAGACCTTGTTTCGCGTAATTTTAGAACTCAACAAGCCATAGGTCGGTCGCAGCCGGACCCGGCTAAGCGGTTCTTGACCGGTCTTTTTTCAGGTGTATGGTATACCACAAATGGCTCGGAGAACCGAGTCGGGTAAACGCAAGGTAACGACCTGCGGCGGGGGGGTCCTGGGGTGTCGATTGGCGATAAGCTGAGCCCGATACAAGAAAGCTTCACGTTGAAGGACCACACCTTCACCGTTCTGCGCAACGCCATCCTGGACATGAACATCTATGACCGCGACGCGGATCTGCGACTGGACGAGCGGCAATTGGCCGAACGTCTGGGCATCTCGCGCACACCGATCCGCGAGGCGCTGGCACGGTTGGCGCAGGAGGGGCTGGTGCAGATTGTGCCGCGCAAGGGGGTTTTTGTATGTCGCAAATCCCGCAAAGAAATCCTTGAAATGGTCGTGACCTGGGCCGCTTTGGAAAGCATGGCCGCGCGCCTTGCGACCGAACACGCTTCTGATGCGGATCTGAAAGCGCTGCGTAAGTTTGCGATGAAGCACAGCCATGATGCGGTGCGGGCGGATCTTGAAGAGTATTCAGACGCGAACATCAAGTTCCATCAGACGATCCTTCAACTCTCAGGCTGCGCTTTGCTCAGCACCACGGCCGACGGTCTGTTCGTGCATATGCAAGCCGTGCGCCGCCGTGCGATGGGGGAGGGCAACCGGGCCAGCCGGTCGGTCGCGGATCACATGCAGATCATCGAGGCGCTGGTGGCCCGCGACGCGGATGTGGCTGCGCGTCGCGTTCGCGAACACACGATGCAACTGCACGCGCATATCGCCAAGACGTGGACCCGGCTCGAGACCATCGGATCCCCCAATGCCGCCGCGAACTGATCGGTGCCCCAGACGACGAGGATACACATGACGACCCCCAACACGGCAGAGACAATGACCGAGGACCAGTCCGCGCCTGGCGCGTTGACGGATGGTTTTCACCTGCTGATCGATGCGCTGAAGCTGAACGGGGTCGAGACAATCTATGGCGTGCCGGGGATCCCGATCACCGATTTGGGCCGCATGGCCCAAGCCGCGGGCATCCGGGTCTTGTCCTTCCGTCACGAGCAAAACGCCGGCAATGCGGCTGCGACCGCGGGGTTTCTAACGAAGAAGCCGGGCATCTGTCTGACCGTTTCGGCGCCCGGCTTTCTGAACGGGCTGACGGCCCTGGCGCATGCCACGACGAACTGCTGGCCGATGATCTTGATCTCGGGCTCGTCCGAGCGCGAGGTCGTGGACCTGATGCAGGGGGACTATGAGGAGATGGACCAACTGGCCATCGCCAAACCCTTGTGCAAGGCCGCTTATCGGATCCTGCATGCCGCCGATATCGGTATCGGCGTCGCGCGGGCGATCCGTTCGGCCGTCTCAGGGCGGCCTGGTGGGGTCTACCTCGACATTCCGGGCGCGCTTTTGGGTCAGGTGATGGACGAGGTTGAAGGGGCGGCCTCCCTGGTCAAGGTGATCGATCCCGCGCCTGCGCAGATCCCGTCGCCCGACGCGGTGCAGCGCGCTTTGCAGGTGATCAAAGGGGCGAAGAAACCTCTGATCATCCTCGGCAAAGGCGCGGCTTATGCCCAAGCGGATGATCTGGTGCGGCAATTCGTGGAAACCAGCGGCATCCCCTATCTACCAATGAGTATGGCCAAAGGTCTGCTTCCTGATACGCACAATCAATCCGCCGGTCCCGCACGCTCGCTGGTTTTAAAAGAGGCCGACGTCGTGATCATGCTGGGCGCGCGGCTGAACTGGCTGTTGTCGCATGGCAAGGGCAAGCAATGGGGCGCGCCGCGTTCAAAGAAATTTGTCCAAATCGACATCGAGCCGAAAGAGATGGACAGCAATGTCGAGATCGCGGCGCCGCTGGTCGGTGACATCGCTTCGGTTCTGACAGCCTTGCTGGACGGCATGGAAGGGGCTTGGACAAAACCACCCACGGATTGGACCGATGCGGTCAAGGCCAAGAAGGATGCGAATGTCGCCCGGATGGCAACCAAGCTGCAAAACAACAACACACCGATGGATTACAACGGGGCCCTTGGGGCGCTCAAACGGATCATTGCCCAGCGTCCGGATGCCATTCTGGTCAACGAGGGTGCCAATACACTGGATTTCGCCCGCAGCATTATCGACATGTACAAACCTCGCAAGCGTCTGGATGTGGGGACCTGGGGGGTAATGGGCGTCGGCATGGGCAGCGCGATTGCTGCTGCCGTTGAAACCGGTCAAAGGGTCCTGGCGGTCGAGGGCGACAGCGCCTTCGGCTTCTCGGGCATGGAGGTGGAAACGATCTGCCGCTATAAGCTGCCGATATGTATCGTGGTTTTTAACAACAACGGTATCTATCGCGGCACCGATGTGAACCCCTCGGGCAGCGGCGATGTCGCCACCACCGTTTTCGTCGAAAACGCCCGCTATGATCTGATGATGCAAGCCTTTGGCGGCACAGGCATACATGTCACCAACCCCGACGAGTTGAGACGCGCGGTGAATGCCGCGATGGACGCGAGCATACCCACGTTGATCAATGCCGCGATTGACCCCGCCGCTGGCAAGGAAAGTGGGAATATCGGCAACCTGAACCCCGTCAGCATTGTCGGCAAAAAAGACCTTTGACCAGAATAGCACCCCAGCCAACAGGAAGACGCAATGAAAGCTTTGGACGGCATCAAGATCCTCGATTTCACCCATGTGCAATCCGGCCCGACCTGTACGCAGCTATTGGCCTGGTTCGGCGCGGATGTGATCAAGGTTGAGCGCCCCGGTGTCGGCGATGCCACCCGCAAGCAGTTGGTCGATGTCCCGGGCGCAGACAGCCTGTATTTTACGATGCTGAACCACAACAAACGCTCGATCGAGCTGAATTCGAAAAACGAGACGGGCAAGGAAATTCTGACCCGCCTGATCGAAGAATGCGATGTCATGGTCGAAAATTTTGCACCCGGCGCGCTGGACCGCATGGGCTTCACTTGGGAGCGGATCCAAGAGATCAATCCGAAGATGATCCTCGCCTCGATCAAGGGCTTTGGCCCCGGCAAATACGAGGATTGCAAGGTCTATGAGAACGTCGCGCAATGCGCGGGCGGCGCGGCCTCGACCACCGGTTTTCTGGATGGGCCGCCTTTGGTGACGGGCGCACAGATCGGCGACAGCGGCACGGGGCTGCACCTTGCCCTGGGGATCGTCACCGCGCTGTTCCATCGCGAAAAGTCGGGCCGTGGCCAAAAGGTGAGTGCGGCAATGCAAGACGGGGTGCTGAACCTGACGCGGGTCAAATTGCGCGACCAACAACGCCTGGCCGCCGGGCCGCTGAAAGAGTACTCGCAATATGGCGAGGGGATACCCTTTGGCGCGGCCACCCCGCGCGCGGGCAACGATTCCGGCGGTGGCCAGCCGGGTCGCATCCTGAAGTGCAAAGGTTGGGAGACGGATCCGAACGCCTATACGTATTTCATTACTCAAGCCGCGGTCTGGGGCAACGTTTGCGACCTGATCGGCAAGCCCGAATGGAAGGATGCCCCAGGCTATGCCACCCCGCCCGAGCGGTTGGACAAGCTGAACGAGATTTTCGCGGCGGTCGAGGACTGGACGAAAACCAAGGATAAGTTCGAGGTGATGGCGATCTGCAATCCCCTAAACATCCCGGTGGGCCCGATCCTTTCCACCAAGGAACTGATGGAGGATGAGGGTCTTCGCGCCACCGGCACCATCGTCGATGTCGATCACCCCGAACGCGGCCGCTATGTCAGCGTTGGCTGCCCCGTGAAGCTTTCCAATAGCCCCGTCGCGGTCGAACGCTCGCCGCTGTTGGGCGAGCATACGCTCGAGATCCTGTCGCAGGTTCTGGGCTACGGCGACGCGGATCTGGACCGGGTCATCGCCTCGGGCGCGGTTGGCACGCCGCCCAAGGCCGCCGCGGAATGAGTACGCCGATGCGCCTGATCGTGATGGGCCAGCAGGCCTTTGGCAAGGACGTGCTGGCCAAGCTGCTGGACCACGGCCAGGACGAGGTCGTCGCGGTTTATTGCGAGCCGGATCGCGCGGGCAAACCGGTTGATCCGATCAAGGAATATGCGTTGGAACACGGTCTGCCGGTCTATCAGCCCGCGAACTTCAACGATCAAGCGGACATCGATCAAATTGCGTCCCTGAACGCGGATCTGATGATCATGGCTTTCGTGAATGTCTTCGTGCCCGAAGCCGCGCGAGACGCGCCCCGCCTGGGCTCGATCTGTTTCCATCCCTCGCTTTTGCCGCTGCATCGGGGGCCGTCGGCGGTCAATTGGCCGATCATCATGGGCCGGACCGAAAGCGGTTTTTCGTGGTTCTACCCCAGCGACGGGTTGGATGAGGGCGATGTTCTGATGATGTGGACGTGTCCCATCGATCCAGAAGACACGGTCATAGACCTCTATTTCAAGAAGATTTACCCAAGGGCAGTCGACTCGGCACTCGAGGTCGTGGATCTCTTCCGGGACGGCAACCCACCCCACATCATCCAAGATGAACGCCAAGCAACCTACGAGCGGCGGTGTCTTAAGAAACATGCTCGGATCGATTGGAACAAGCCGGTGGGCCAGGTCTATGACCTGATCCGTGGTACCAACCCGGCCCCCGGGGCTTGGACCGAATGGAACGGGGCCGAAGTGCAGGTTTTCGATGCGGCACGACTGCCGGGTGACGGTATCTCGGGCAAAATCGCCGAGGTCTCGGACGCGGGCGTGGTAATGCAATGCGTCGGCGGGCGCGTGTTGATCAAACGCGTGCGTCCATCTGGGTCGGGCAAAGTTTCAGCCACTGAATGGGCGGCTTCGGCCGGTTTGACGGTCGGCGATATTCTGGGGACCTGAAACGGGATGTGATGGGGAACAGATGAATGACCGACATTGAGATATCGCGTTTTGCGGTGAAGTTGCCGATTTTGGATGTTGGGGGTCGTTTGGGGATCCCTGGTGAGGCATTGGTGCCGTTTGGGCATGACAAGGCGAAGGTTTCGGAAGGGTTTATTGGGTCTCTTTC